>NZ_BMFV01000083.1 GCF_014639255.1 Pullulanibacillus pueri | reverse complement strand
TATTTCCTCATCCAGAATTTGTTTTACAAACAAGTCAAACAAAAATCAAAAACCTTTTGATAAAAAGTACCACCAAAAGGATATCGGAAAATCGTGCTAAGCAAAAAGCTGGTCAAATAATGGACTACGCAAAAGAGTCCTATCCCGCTGTTTCCTCGACCAGTGTTCAAACACAAAAGGTTCAATACTACGCACGACAGCTGCTTCACCTATTGGAGGAGAAAGAAAACATTTCTGGTCAATTGATTGAGAAAAGTAAAAAGCTTTCGGAGTTTGAACTACTTATAAGCCTCCCAGGGATTGGCGATATTAGCGCGGCGCTTTTTATTGGTGAGTTTGGTGACATATCTCGCTTTTCGAATCACAAAAAGGTTAACGCATTTATTGGTATTGATATCCGAAGATATCAATCAGGGAAATATACAGGACAAGATCATATCAATAAACGAGGAAATCCAAAGGGCAGGAGAATCTTATATCTCATTGTTCGAAACATGATTC
>NZ_BMFV01000082.1 GCF_014639255.1 Pullulanibacillus pueri | reverse complement strand
TGCGGCTGGATCACCTCCTTTCTAAGGAAAACGTCACTTCACTGATGTGAAGGACATTATAAGCCCATGCGAAGGAACTTCGACTAACAACGTCACGTCCGTGTGACAACGTCGAAGCCTGACCATCCATGGTCTGGTGGCGTCAGCGTTTGGTTATTTTGTTTAGTTTTGAGGGAATAATCCCTTGATATATAAGTGATGGGCCTGTAGCTCAGCCGGTTAGAGCGCACGCCTGATAAGCGTGAGGTCGGTGGTTCGAGTCCACTCAGGCCCACCATCTCTTATGGGGCCTTAGCTCAGCTGGGAGAGCACCTGCTTTGCAAGCAGGGGGTCAGCGGTTCGATCCCGCTAGGCTCCACCATTATTTAAATATTTATGATTTATAATGATAATGTTCCTTGAAAACTGGATAACGAAAGAACAAGATGAAACAAGGTTTGTAAAAACGAAGACCTAACGGTCGATGTCTATACAAACTGATAAAGGGTTGTTAGAACCAAGTGTGATAACAA
>NZ_BMFV01000081.1 GCF_014639255.1 Pullulanibacillus pueri | reverse complement strand
GAAAGCTGGTATTAAGAAAAGATTTGGATTTTCAGCTTTGTATTTGTTTCAACTTGTATTTTGTCTCATTTTTCATCACAAAAGTTGGTTCAGTCTTCTTCAATCAAAGAAAGGAGATCAGTATCCAGCTAAAGATTCTGTTTATCGTTTTATGAACCACTCAAAGTTTGCTTGGCGTCGTTTTTTAACCTTTTTTAGTGCGAGCACCATTCAGAAAGTTAGTATCCTTACGGATACAAAACGTCCAAAGGCATTAATAATTGATGATTCCATGTTTGACCGAAACCGAAGTAAAAAAGTGGAGCTTTTAACTCGCTGTATGGACCATTTCTCCCTAACTAAACGTTTTTACAAAGGGTTTAGAATGCTTACTTTGGGTTGGTCTGATGGTTATAGTTTTATGCCTGTAGATTTCACATTATTGAGTTCGAAGAACTCACAAATTAACGGAGTATCTAAAACCATCGACAAACGCAGCTCCGGATATAAACGTCGATTGGAAGCCTTAGAAACAGCTCCGTCAGTGATTCCTGGAATG
>NZ_BMFV01000080.1 GCF_014639255.1 Pullulanibacillus pueri | reverse complement strand
GCATCCGGACCGATACATCGACTCTGGGTTGATCGTGATAGACTTTTAAAAGTAATGAGTAATAGCTCATTCCAGCTGTTTCATACAAAAGCTCCACAACACCATACACATGTCCACACGAAAGCTCTTTTACACCTTTTAGCGTCCCACTTATTCTTTGAACGTTCATTCCCTTCCGATTCCTTCCCATTTTCCGTCGAACTTCAGCCATATGTTCTTCTCCATCAGCAGGAGTAATCTCATATACAGGGGTGAAAGCAGCGTGTTCTCGATCTTCTCTAAGCAAATTATTGCCTGTCCGCTTATCAATCCATGAAATGATTCCCTTACCCGCTTGCCAGCTAATCCTTACATATGGAGATTCTATACCATTCTCAGTCATTTTTAACCCTGATTCTTGATCATGATCAAGCTTTAGAAGATCGTCCATATCATAGACGCCATCATTTCCTTTGAGACGGGCACTTTTGGTCGTAAGCGCCTCCTTGTTATTTGCTTCGCGTAAAGTAAATATTTTTTCTTCTCCTGGTTGTAGGTCAACGGTTACTGCGATTTGATTTCCTCTGCTGACT
>NZ_BMFV01000079.1 GCF_014639255.1 Pullulanibacillus pueri | reverse complement strand
ATACCGTACAATTGTAGCTGGGATAGAAAAAGTTATTTTCGAGGATGAAAAAGCTGAACAAGAGTTAGAGTTTCAAGAGAAGTTAAATCATCATCCTATCACCGCTGAACAAATTAAAGAGACTATTGATGCGTTAGAGAAGCGTCTTCAGCAAGAACCTAAAAACCGCGAGGTTAAAAAGGCAAAGAGACTGCTAGAGAAGGACCTCTTACCTCGAAAGGAAAAATACGAATTTCAAAAACAAACGTTCAATGGCCGAAACAGTTACTCCAAAACAGATAAAGATGCCACTTTTATGCGAATGAAAGATGATCATATGAAAAACGGACAATTAAAGCCGGGATATAATGTCCAAATTGGAACAGAAAATCAATTTATTACTGGATTTAGTTTACATCAACGTGCGGGTGACCCCGGATGTCTTCGACCTCATTTCGATTTACTAAAATCCTACGGAAGAAAACAACCCCAAGCGATTATCGCTGATTCTGGCTATGGAAGTGAGGAAAATTATACTTTCTGTGAACAACAAGGCATCGAAGCGTTTGTGAAATATAACACCTTTGATAAAGAACAAATGAGGGCGTGGAAGAAGCAAGTTGGACGTATTGAAAATATGACCTATGATGAGGAGCTTGATGAATG
>NZ_BMFV01000078.1 GCF_014639255.1 Pullulanibacillus pueri | reverse complement strand
ATTAGCTAGTTGGTGGGGTAACGGCCTACCAAGGCGACGATGCGTAGCCGACCTGAGAGGGTGATCGGCCACACTGGGACTGAGACACGGCCCAGACTCCTACGGGAGGCAGCAGTAGGGAATCTTCCGCAATGGACGAAAGTCTGACGGAGCAACGCCGCGTGAGCGAGGAAGGTCTTCGGATCGTAAAGCTCTGTTGTTAGAGAAGAACAAGTGCCATAGGAAATGATGGCACCTTGACGGTACCTAACCAGAAAGCCCCGGCTAACTACGTGCCAGCAGCCGCGGTAATACGTAGGGGGCAAGCGTTGTCCGGAATTATTGGGCGTAAAGCGCGCGCAGGCGGCTTCTTAAGTCTGATGTGAAAGCCCGCGGCTCAACCGCGGAGGGTCATTGGAAACTGGGAAGCTTGAGTGCAGAAGAGGAGAGTGGAATTCCACGTGTAGCGGTGAAATGCGTAGAGATGTGGAGGAACACCAGTGGCGAAAGCGGCTCTCTGGTCTGTCACTGACGCTGAGGCGCGAAAGCGTGGGGAGCAAACAGGATTAGATACCCTGGTAGTCCACGCCGTAAACGATGAGTGCTAGGTGTTAGGGGGTCCAACCCTTAGTGCTGAAGTTAACACATTAAGCACTCCGCCTGGGGAGTACGACCGCAAGGTTGAAACTCAAAGGAATTGACGGGGGCCCGCACAAG
>NZ_BMFV01000077.1 GCF_014639255.1 Pullulanibacillus pueri | reverse complement strand
CGTCATTTAAAAGATTTCTCTTTTTGCGCTTGGCTTTTGTTCAGTTTTAAAGGAACAATTCTTACTAGAATCTTGGTGGAGCCTAGCGGGATCGAACCGCTGACCCCCTGCTTGCAAAGCAGGTGCTCTCCCAGCTGAGCTAAGGCCCCATGATGGTCGGGAAGACAGGATTCGAACCTGCGACCCCCTGGTCCCAAACCAGGTGCTCTACCAAGCTGAGCCACTTCCCGTTTAAACTTTATGAATTTAATATGGCGCGCCCTGAAGGATTCGAACCCTCAACCTTCTGATCCGTAGTCAGACACTCTATCCAGTTGAGCTAAGGGCGCATGGTGCCGAGGGCCGGACTTGAACCGGCACGGTAGTCACCTACCGCAGGATTTTAAGTCCTGTGCGTCTGCCAATTCCGCCACCCCGGCGTGGCATAATTAATGGAGCGGAAGACGGGATTCGAACCCGCGACCCCCACCTTGGCAAGGTGGTGTTCTACCACTGAACTACTTCCGCGTAATATAATGCGGGTGAAGGGACTTGAACCCCCACGTCGTAAGACACTAGATCCTAAGTCTAGCGCGTCTGCCAATTCCGCCACACCCGCAAGAAATGGTGAGCCATGAAGGATTCGAACCTTCGACCCTCTGATTAAAAGTCAGATGCTCTACCGACTGAGCTAATGGCTCATTTAATGATCATAAATTTCTATATATATAATATATTTAAACAAACATCGTTGTTATGTAACTCTCATGGTGCCGGCCAGAGGACTTGAACCCCCAACCTACTGATTACGATTCAGTTGCTCTACCAATTGAGCTAGGCCGGCGTAATTTAAGCCGATACTCATCATTATAATCGTTAACAACTAGTTTGTCAATGATTTTTTTAAAAAGCCCGGCAACGTCCTACTCTCACAGGGGGAAGCCCCCAATTACCATCGGCGCTGAAGAGCTTAACG
>NZ_BMFV01000076.1 GCF_014639255.1 Pullulanibacillus pueri | reverse complement strand
CTCCGAATGCCAACGACTTATCTACGGGAGTCAGACGGCGAGTGATAAGATCCGTCGTCGAAAGGGAAACAGCCCAGACCACCAGCTAAGGTCCCCAAGTATACGTTAAGTGGCAAAGGATGTGGCGTTGCTTAGACAACCAGGATGTTGGCTTAGAAGCAGCCACCATTCAAAGAGTGCGTAATAGCTCACTGGTCGAGTGGCGCCGCGCCGAAAATGTAACGGGGCTAAACGTATCACCGAAGCTGTGGATGACTTATGGTCATGGTAGGGGAGCGTTCTAAGGGCAGAGAAGGTAGACCGGAAGGTCTATTGGAGCGCTTAGAAGTGAGAATGCCGGTATGAGTAACGAAAAGAGGGGTGAGAATCCCCTCCGTCGAAAGCCTAAGGGTTCCTGAGGAAGGTTCGTCCGCTCAGGGTTAGTCGGGACCTAAGCCGAGGCCGGAAGGCGTAGGCGATGGACAACAGGTGGATATTCCTGTACCACCTGACGGTGTTTGAGTGATGGAGTGACGCAGGAAGGCAAGGTCAGCGCGCTGTTGGTTATGCGCGTCCAAGCTGTAAGGCTGATGGTGAGGCAAATCCCGCCATCTTAAGGCTGAGCAGTGATGGGGAGGGAATTAAAGTACCGAAGGACCTGCACCTACACTGCCAAGAAAAGCTTCTAGCAAATCGTCAGGTGCCCGTACCCCAAACCGACACAGGTAGGCGAGGAGAGCATCCTAAGACGCTCGGGAGAACTCTTGTTAAGGAACTCGGCAAAATGACCCCGTAACTTCGGGAGAAGGGGTGCTCCTCTGGGTGAATAGCCCGGAGAAGCCGCAGTGAAAAGATCCAAGCGACTGTTTAGCAAAAACACAGGTCTCTGCAAAACCGAAAGGTGAAGTATAGGGGCTGACACCTGCCCGGTGCTGGAAGGTTAAGAGGAGGAGTTATCCCTTACGGGAGAAGCCCCGAATCGAAGCCCCAGTAAACGGCGGCCGTAACTATAACGGTCCTAAGGTAGCGAAATTCCTTGTCGGGTAAGTTCCGACCCGCACGAAAGGTGCAACGACTTGGATACTGTCTCAACAAGAGACCCGGTGAAATTATAGTACCTGTGAAGATGCAGGTTACCCGCGACAGGACGGAAAGACCCCATGGAGCTTTACTACAGCTTGATATTGGATG
>NZ_BMFV01000075.1 GCF_014639255.1 Pullulanibacillus pueri | reverse complement strand
TTGTTCCATTTGATGAGGAAGTACATTCCCTGTTTGTTCGTTAACAATTTCTAAACCTTTCTTGAACATTGAAGGCTCCCACCCATCCAAATACAGGTAGGCTATATCCTTGACTTGATGATCGAACGGATTGACGACTTTATATCTGAACGGTCTGTCTGGAGCAATTAAAGCGTCACCCTTCTTATGCAACACACGGTCTAACGCGGTAAACACCAACCGGCTCGCATTTGCAGCATAGGCCTTTTTCCGGACCTCCAATGACTGAACCATAGGGTGCCATGGTTCATAAACAGATGAATGATATCCCCATGTATGTTCTGCGTACATAGCAAGGTGGTATTCAGCGCTCTGAATCATTTCCTCCGCAATGATTTCATTTTTCGGGTCAAGTTTTTTGACCAATCGCAAGTTTCTTTGCGCATCACGGAAAATTTGAGTATCCATGGCCGTTGATGCCACACCGTCTGACCACCAATCTGGCCAATCCCCTTTATAAACCGGTATCTCTACTTTTTGTTTCTTGACATGATCAAAGAATCGACTTAAAGTCGTCATCTCTATTTCCACTTGATCCCCGTGTTTAGCATTCCAGCGACGTATAAACTCCATAATTTTACCATTTGGTGCAGCATTATCACGCAATAACCCCATGACATTGATAAGTGCAAAGTCATAAGGATATTCTTCCTTTTCAAGCTGACAAAGATAACGCATAATACGGGTTTCAGCCATTTCCCAATGGTTCTCCATATAGGGTGTAGTATTAAATTCATCACGAATGGTATAGGATAAAACAGCACCAGGAGAAAGTCCCAGATCGTTGCCAAGCATGTAGTGCTCTCCATTCCATACAAGCAATTGATCGCCTTTTGGTGTTTCCCAATAAAAAGGGAATTGTTTTCTTCCTATTGCATACATTCCGTGATGAGTATGCACACATGATAGTAAGTTTCGAATACCCGAGTCATACATTGCTTGAGAATACCCCCAGCTATAACCATTGATATCAGCGGTCATAGCCGAAGTGACCGGAACGTCAATTGACTGTGCAAAGGTCTGGGCCTTTGCAAATAAGTCACTAAGAATCTCATAATCGGCCAATTCGGTCATATTAAGGTAGGTCCCTGAAAGTTCTATATCTCCTCTTCTTAAAGCCTGTATAAACTGATTGCGAGTTTCCTCAGAAGATTGTTCCAAAAATTTCTCAACTGCCCAAAAGGTTTCACATGTCCAC
>NZ_BMFV01000074.1 GCF_014639255.1 Pullulanibacillus pueri | reverse complement strand
GGTCTTGCCTGGCTTGCTATTCCCGCAGGAGTCTCGCTATTTTTCACTTTGTGTTCTTGAACCTTTTAAAAAACAGCAAAAAAATACACGTAAGCTCCTATATCCTTTACACTTGAATTGACGAGAAACAAGGACAAGGATTGGAGTTACGTGTATATGCAGTTTAACATGAATTTACCTGGATTAGAAGACGTTAAGATTACCAAAACAGAAGAGATTAATGGTAGCTTTTATCTTTATATTGAGGTCCCAAGAAAAAAACACAAATGCCCAGTATGTGGGGAGCGAACCAACAAGGTACATGATTACCGTACTCAAAAGGTGCAACACCTTAAGGTGTTTGAAAGAACTTCCTATCTGTTTTATAGAAAGCGAAGATATGTATGTTCATGTGGAAAGCGTTTTTTAGAGAACAATAGGGTTGTAGATCGATATCAGAGACATTCAATAGAATGGAATCAAGCACTTG
Organism: Pullulanibacillus pueri; assembly: GCF_014639255.1. Lineage (GTDB taxonomy): Bacteria > Bacillota > Bacilli > Bacillales > Sporolactobacillaceae > Pullulanibacillus > Pullulanibacillus pueri. Next base: position 881 of record NZ_BMFV01000074.1, on the reverse strand, counting down.
GTTTACGTGTAGTCAAAGGGAAAAACTTTAAAGACACAGCGGTACAGTTTCGAACGTCACAAACCACAGCTATTCGGCGTTTCGATCAAATTTCAGCAGGAACCTTAAAAGAAGTAAGTGAATTACCTTCTGTCATCGCGATTGATGAGTACAAAGGTGACACCAATGAAGGTAAATATCAAGTTATAATTGCCGATGGAAACACCGGTAAGCCTCTTGATATTTTACCCAACCGTTCGGTAGAAACGGTTAAGAATTATTTAAAAGAAAAAGGTTCAAAGGTCAAAATAGTTGTCATGGACATGAGCCATAGCTTTAAATCAGCAGTTAAAAAAGCATTGAATAGCCCCATTATTGTAGCAGACCGTTTTCACTTTTGTCGTTATATATATTGGGCTCTAGATAGAGTGAGAAGACGTGTCCAAGGTGAATTTCACCCTTATGATCGTAAGAAGTGTAAAAGGATGAAACATATTTTTTATAAGCCTTATGATAAACTAACTCAAAAGCAGCATTGGTATCTAGAAAGGTATCTTGGGTTATCAGAAGAATTACGTATGGCTTATGGACTCAAAGAATCTTTTCGGTTGTGGTTTAATCGGGCGAAAGAGATTGGGAAAACAAGCATAAACGAAGTAAAGAAAGGACTATTCGCCTTTTATGATCAGGTTGAAAAGTCCGGATTAACTGAGTTTGTGAAGGCAATTCAAACAATTAAAAATTGGCAAGTTGAAGTTTTAAATAGTTTTGCCTTTGGCTATAGTAATGGATTTATTGAAGGCTTAAACAATCAAACAAAGGTAATAAAACGAAATGCCTTTGGTTTCCGACGTTATGATCGTTTAAGATTAAGGGTTTTATTACATCATCAATATAAATCG
>NZ_BMFV01000073.1 GCF_014639255.1 Pullulanibacillus pueri | reverse complement strand
ATTCCATAGGGCTAAAGCCGTTTAGTCGTTTTTGATATCTTTCATGATTATAGAAATGGATATATTCATCTATCGCTTGAGAAAGCTCTTCAAACGTCTCATATTTATGTAAGTAGTATTTCTCTGATTTTAAAGTTCCCCAAAAAGATTCCATTGGTCCATTATCAATACATCTGCCCACTCGTGACATACTTTGAGTCATCTCTGCTTTATCTATTCTTCGCTTAAATTCGTATGAGGTGTACTGGAAGCCACGATCACTATGGATTAAGGGATGTTCTTGATTTAGAAGGTTAGTGGCTCGATCAAGCGTATCAAACACAAGTTTGTTGTTGTTAAAATGGCCGAGAACATAACTGACAATTGACCCATCATATAGATCACGAATCGCACTTAAATAAGCTTTTTTTGATGAACCGTATTTAAATTCCGTGACATCAGTGACCCACTTTTCATTAGGTTTATTAGCTGTAAATTCACGATTCAACACGTTCTCAGCGACATGTTGAGGGATAGAACGCTTATATTGTCTTTTCTTTCTGCGAATAACAGAGCGTAATCCAGCGACTTTCATTAATCGGTAGATCCTCTTGTGATTGAGTAGCTCACTAAACTTTCGATTCATGTGAAGTGTCATTTGACGATAACCGAAGATCCCATCCACTTTCTCATGTAGGTCTTTCATCGCTTCAATAATCGCTTCATTGAGAAGCTCTTGGAAAGTAGGGGTTCGACTTAACCACTTATAGTAAGCCGCTCTGGAGATACCAGCGATTTCACAAAGTAAGAGAATGCTTAGTTCTTCTTTCTCATGAAGTTCCTGAATAGCGATATACTTATCCTCAAATCTAATTTGGCTTACTTTCGCCTCCTTTCGATCTCCTCTAACTTTTTTAAGAATAAATTCTCAGCACGTAATCGTTCATTTTCTCTTTCTAACTTTTTTATCTCTATTTTAGTTTTCTCTTCTGGAGTTAGTTCAGCTTCTTCTTTCTTTCTGCCACGCTTATCTTTAAGGCCGTCATCTCCACCCTCTTCATACTTCTTAACCCAAGTATAGACTTGTTGATAGGAGACTTCATATGTTTCAGTAGCTTTCTGATAATCTTTTCCGTTCCCTAAGCAATACTTTACGATGTCTAAACGTTCTTCCCAAGTGGTTTTTCTTCCTTTAGTCATAGAGCTCGTCCTTCCTTTAGACGTATCCTTCAATTCTCTAAGACTATTATAATGGTTAATCCATCTATGGAGTACTGATCTACTTGAGATTTTATACATTTTGACGATCTCATTTTTAGAGTATTTACCCGATAAATAATCCCTCACAGCTGCTTCTTTAAGGTCTTTAGAATATGGTTTCCAGGTTGTAGATTCTTTTAATCCCTCTACTCCATAATTTTCATATAAGTCCAACCAATTCATTAATGTATTTTTAACGATGTTAAACTTCGAACAAAAGTCTTTAATACTACAATCCCTATTCCTATAGGCAATCAGTACTTTGCACTTAAACTCGACAGAGTACCCCCTCTTAGACATAGA
>NZ_BMFV01000072.1 GCF_014639255.1 Pullulanibacillus pueri | reverse complement strand
TCTTCGGGAGGTTATGTGATGAGTCTAACAGACAAAAGAATAGAGTGGAAAGCGCGTTTTGATACCTGGAAAACGAGTGGATTGAGCGTAGCTGAATGGTGCGAAGAACAAGACATTAAACGCCATCAAATGTATTATTGGGTTCGAAAGTTTGAAAATGAAATGACGTCTCCCGAACAAGTTCCCTCTGAAACCCAATGGCTAACAGTTAGTGTAAAGGATGAACAAAAAAGCCTTGGTGGTGGACAGGAATCCGTACTTATACACTTTCGCTCTATTTCCGTTGAGGTGCGTCCGGGAGCCAATATGGCCTTATTATCTGATGTTGTCCATGTGCTTCAGAATCAATGCTAACTCATTTTCATTTTGAACGTGCCTATTTGGCACGTGGTAGTACCGATCTTCGAAAATCAATTGATGGTTTGGCAGTTATTGTGAAAGAGTGCTTTGAGCTTGATCCTTTTTCCCCTTGTTTATTCGTCTTTTGTAACCGGAAGCGCGACAAGCTGAAAATTCTTCAGTGGGAAAATAACGGGTTTTGGCTTCATTATCGAAGATTAGAAAAAGGAACATTCCACTGGCCATCTGAAAAGGATGAGACCCCCATGACGATTAGTCCACGCCAACTCGGTTGGCTGCTTGAGGGCCTGTCCATTGAACAAAAACAAGCACACCAAGAAGTCAAAGCGCGAACCATTCTATAAAAATAGTCTATTAAAAATAGAGAATTCGACTAGTCAGGTCGGATTCTTTTTCGTATAATTTATTTATGGAAAAAACAGCGCAGACATCAAAAGAAACAATTGAATACTACAAAGAGCGCAACGAAACACTTCAAATGGAAAAAGAAGCGTTAGAAGCCAAATTAAAATGGTATGAGGAACAATTTCGTCTCAGCCAACACCGTAGATTTGGGACGTCTAGTGAGAAGACTCACCCCGATCAGCTCTCTCTTTTCAATGAAGCTGAAGCAACAGCTGACCTAGCTGTTGAAGAGCCCACGGTTGAGACTATTACTTATAAGCGTAAGAAACAACGGGGTCAGCGTGAACAGATGCTTGAAAACCTGCCTACAGAAACGATTGAACATCGTTTATCTGATGAGGAACAGGTTTGTTCGTGCTGTGGTGGTGCCCTACACGAGATGAGCACGGAAGTGCGCAGGGAAATAGAAGTCATTCCAGCACAAGCAAAGATAAAGAAACATGTGCGGTATGTATACAGCTGCCGTCACTGCGAGCACAATGAAATAAAGACGCCGATTGTCACAGCGACCATGCCAGAGCCTGTTTATCCAGGAAGTTTGGCTTCACCATCGGCAATCGCGTATACCATGACGCAAAAATACGTGGAGAGTATGCCACTCTATCGCCAAGAGAAACATTTAGAGCGTTTCGGATTATACATACCCCGGCAAACTCTGGCTAATTGGATCATGTATGGTGCCAATACGTGGCTCAAGCTCATTCACAATGAAATGTATGAGCATCTTTTGAAGCAAGATATTCTTCATGCGGACGAGACAACCTTGCAGGTTCTTTCCGAACCTGAACGACCAGCGACGTCGACTTCATACATTTGGCTCTATCGTACTGGACGAGAAAGTTCACCCATCGTTCTGTATGATTATCAGCAAACTCGTGCAAGCAAACATCCCCGTCGATTTTTGGCAAACTTTCAAGGCTATTTGCATGTAGACGGTTATGCGGGTTACAACGGAATGACTGGAGTGACCTTGGTTGGCTGTTGGGCACATGCACGCCGTAAATTCACCGAGGCCTTGAAGGCTCTGCCTGAATCTGCGAGCACTTCTGCCGTTAAAGCCAAGGAAGGTCTGGCGTTTTGTAACCAACTTTTTGAAATTGAGCGTGATCTTAAGGATGCAAGTCCAGAAGAACGCTATGAAAAGCGATTGGAACGCAGCCAACCTATCATGGAGGCTTTTTCAGCATGGCTTCGTGAACAAACACCACGTGTTCTGCCTAAAAGCGCACTCGGACAAGCGATCAAATATTGCCGTAACCAGTGGGATAAATTAGAGGCATTCTTGAAGGATGGCCGTTTGGAAATTGATAATAACCG
>NZ_BMFV01000071.1 GCF_014639255.1 Pullulanibacillus pueri | reverse complement strand
CGCCGGCCGGTAGTTTAGGCTTATAGCCTTTGTGCAAACCACCCTTTGGAAGGGTGGTTATGATTTAAAGTTTGGAGCCATGAGTTCAGATTGTCTTTGTTTTCGGTAATATGATCATCATAGCCTGATAAAGACATCCCTTTTGCACTGTAATCACTGATGGCTTGTAATGTTTCGTTGGCATTGGTGACCTGTTCATTAGAATCATTTATAAGTGTTTGAGCTGTCCGATATAATTGTTGATATTCAGAAGAAGAAGCAGCACCATCAAGATGATGAGTTCTTAGAATATCCTTAATCAGGTTTAAACGATCGTTTGCCGTTAAGCTCATGTGTGTCACCACATCCTTTTTAGACTGACTCATGAATCCAGTGTTTCTATTGTAGTTTGATCTGAAATTTTCTTTTTTATAACTTAGCGGAAACCTTTATAAGTGCAACTAAGGCTTTCGCCATTAAGAGTGGACGACGACATTAATGTGTAAAGCGTATGCCTAAATATCAGGTTGTGCTTAGTGAATCGGTGAAGTATAAGCCAAGTTTTCTAAAAAGATCAGAAGGAAAATTCCTAAATATAAGGACAGTATGGATTTTCGCTCCAGAACGCTTGCCCTGTGCCCGTACGACTCTCGCATAGCATCCGTGAGTCAGCGGCGCTGAGGCACACACTTTTTTGGCCCAACTGAATGAAGACAGGCATGCTTTACGCTCGGTTTTCTTATGACTGAATGGATTGTATCTTTAGTTGCAGTTATATTCATGGTAAAATGCTCTTTGTGAATGAAACTGAGGAGTGAAGAGTCATGCGCGTTCGAAACAAACCATGGGCTAAGGATAAGCTACTAGAACATTCAGCATTAGTGATTCCTGACCCGGAGAATTATAAAGGAAAGTGGCGAGAGAAATTTAATCATTCGGCACCCCTCCATGTTGAAATTGGGACGGGAAAAGGTCAGTTTATTTTGGGGATGGCGGAGCAATATCCAGATATAAATTTTATTGGAATAGAGCTTGAAGAGAGTATCATTGTATCGGCACTGGAAAAGCTCTTAGACAAGCCGCTTCCTAATGTTTTATTCTTAAATAAGAATGCTAATGATCTGACCGATTTTTTTGCGGAAAATGAGGTGGATGAGCTCTATCTAAATTTCTCTGATCCGTGGCCGAAGAATCGTCATGAAAAGCGGCGTTTAACGTATAAAAGCTTTTTACAAAATTATCGTCAGGTTTTAAAAACAAAGGGCAAATTAAACCTGAAAACGGATAATAGGGGATTTTTCGAATATTCTTTGGAGAGTTTTTCTCAATTCGGTCTTACTTTAGGCAATATAAGTTTAGATCTTCATGCCTCTGAATGTCCTGGGAATATTATGACGGAATATGAAGAAAAATTCTCAGCAAAGGGTCAGCCCATTTACCGTTGTGAGGCTTCTTTTTAAATTTTTTTTGCTTCATTGTCCTAAGATCTTTTTACTTTAGATTGGGCAGTAGTGAGGAGTATGATAATATATAAGGAAATAGTCTTTTCAAAACATCAAATGTTTCGAAAAGGCTAAGTTCTAGATAATATCGTGAGGTTTCTTACTACTGCAAGGGACAAGGAGGTATGAAGGGATGGAACAACTGAAGCTAGGAGAATGGACCCTCACGTGGCTAGATGGTGGTGTTACCAACATGGATGGCGGTGCAATGTTTGGTGTCGTCCCCAAACCACTGTGGTCCAAAAAATATCCTGTGAATGATAAGAATCAAATTGAGTTGAGAACAGATCCTATTTTAATTCAGGGAAAGGGTAAAAACTTGCTTGTGGAGTCAGGCATCGGTAACAATAAATTAACGGCAAAACAGCGTCGAAACTATGGAGTGACTTCAGAGTCCAAATTGGATCATGATTTAGCAATTCTTGGATTAACTACACAGGATATTGATGAAGTTTTGATGACCCATATGCATTTTGACCATGCATTAGGATTAACAAAATATAAGGACGATATTTTAGTCCCTACTTTTGAAAACGCTTGTATTTGGACGTCACAAGTTGAATGGGATGAAATGCGTGAACCGAATATTCGGTCTAGGAATACCTATTGGGAAGAAAATTGGAAGCCTATTCAATCTCAGGTACGAACCTTTACACAGTCACAGGAAGTTAGCGAAGGGATTGTCATGCACCATACGGGTGGACACAGCGATGGACATTCTGTTTTAACGATTGAAAGTGGTGGTGAATACTTAATCCACATGGCTGATCTTATGCCAACGCATGCTCACTTCAATGTTCTCTGGGTGCTCGCTTACGATGATTATCCGATGACATCTATAAAGCAGAAAGAAATATGGCTGCCAAAAGGCATAGAGAAAAATGCGTGGTTTAGCTTTTACCATGATGCGTTTTATCGCGCGGTTAAATTTGATGAAAAGGGTCAGATTTTAGAAAACATTGACCGGTTAAGAGAAGAGGTATAAGCGCATAATATACTTGTGATCTTGAATTAATTATAATATTATGATGAAAATGAATAATAGCGTTTTCTTGTAAGAAAATTATGGTATGATAAAGGACGGGAGGGAAAGCATATGTTGAAAAAATGCCTTGCACTACTTTCTGCACTATCAGTCGTCTTATTATTCGTAATGGGAACCTCTTATGCGAAGACAGTTACGAGTGGTGACATGTTTAAAGCCTTTCAAAAACAATATAGTGATGAAAATTACGACTATAAAAAAGGTTCCCTTAAAATCACCGATGTTCAAACGATTAACCTTAATCAGCCTATTACAGTAAAAAATGGCGACAAAGAGGTTACCGTGAATCAAGTTCAAATTGGTGTAGCGCATTTTAAAACCGTTAGAGACTACATATTCTTTAAGGATTGGAAAGAATACGCTTATTACGCCCCAGAACAAAACTTGATTTTAACTGAAGGGGATGTTACAGGTGTATCCCAAATTAAAGACTTCGAAAAACAACATGAATCAAAGGTGTCGTTAGAGCTTGGACCCATTGTTGGCCTTTGTCTCCTTGTCATCATTATTCCACTTCTCTTCGCTTATATTTGGTTAAGATTCAAGTACAACAGCTTAGACTTCAAACTGCAAAATGGAATGTTAGAAGAGAATAACCGCCTTCGATAATAAAGGCTTAAAAGACCTTGCAGATTTGTGCGAGGTTTTTTTAGGCTCTATTATATATGTTGGGGTTTGTAGACAATTTACAATGCTGTTTTGGTTAAGTGAAAAATA
>NZ_BMFV01000070.1 GCF_014639255.1 Pullulanibacillus pueri | reverse complement strand
ATGGATCGCTGGCCTTCCCAATTATATCAAGGCTTATTTGTCGATTTCACTCTGCGAAGTTTGAGTAAGTTAGATTCCCATGCGGGTGACGGTGATTTTGGGTCAAGTGTTGCGAAAGGCTTCAAGCAGCTTAAGCGAGAATGGAAGTCCATCCTAGAACAAGATGCGACCACGATTGGGCGTTTTCTTGATGCATGTTCCATGGTGATTATGGAATATTGCGGTGGGGCGTCAGGACCTATTTGGGGCGGTGCCTTCCGAGCGGCAAGCAAAGCAACAGGTGACCAGTGTGAGCTCACAGTCGAAGCTTTCGCTGATATGCTCCAAGCAGTGGTAAAAGGGATACAAGCTATCGGTGAACGTTCCTTTGGTCGAGGCGCAGATGTAGGTGATAAGACACTGATCGATGCCCTAGTGCCTTGTGCCAATGCATGGTCAGAAAGTGCAAAGAATGGCGACAGCGTTAAGACTGCATTTGAAAAAGGCGCAGCAGCCGCTGTCCAGGGTGCTGAGCAGACAAAAGATATTGTAGCCCGAATGGGACGCGCAGGTACCGTCGGTGAAAGAAGCCTTGGGTACCCCGATGCCGGCGCCCATGCCCTCGGCGTCATCTTCACCGAACTCTCACACTCCTTGCGGGACTAGGGGACAGGTTTACTGTCCCAAAAACCGGGACAGAGGGTCAGGTTTATTGTCCCAAAAAATAAAACGCGGTCCATTCCTTATAATGGCTGGTAAGGATAACGTAGCCTATTAAAGCTTTCAAAGGAGGGCTAGCACGCTGGTTCTCTTTTAAGAACATTGGATCTGGGATCATTCCGCTATTAAATGCTAAATCTAAAGCCATAATACAAGAAGCCATCTCAAAGTTCTAAAAAAGGATGATTTGAGATGGCTTCATCTTTTTGTTTGAAGAAAAATCATTAATAAACCGGAAAGGAATATAGGAGTCATCGGCCCCTTTTCTAATGTGCTATACAAGTCCGTTGGGTTTCTAACATTAACTTTCAGTGGGACGTGGGACAGTAAACCTGTCCCACGTCCCATTAATCAATCGTGATTAAGGATTTAAAAACGACATGATGATTCATTTGATTAATACCTTCAATATATATAACCTGTTCATTGCTTTTCGACACATCTTTATAAAGAGCAATGGTGTCTCCAGGTAATGCTTCTTGATTAAAGTTAAGGTCGATAGTGTGAATGGTATGTTTTTTGTGTTCGTCAATAGTAAAGCAATCCATAATGTAATCGACATATTTGGAATTATTCAGATGGCCATTGAAATCAATGTCACTATAACCGATGACTTTTTGATACACTGATTCTAAATGACCAAAGTCCTTGAGTTTTGCTAACTTCCCTTCAATAGCACGCTCTGTTCTTTTTTCTGGGTAGTGGATGTTAATAAAGTCACTTCGCTTTATTTTTCTTTCCTTAATATCCATAATCACCCACTTCGAGACAGCCTTTATAATGATATTGCCATTTGCGTCTTTGACAAAGAAATCCCGATCAAACTCAGCTTTACCGGGTTCAAGAGGCCAGGTCTCAATGGTTATTTCCTCATCCCAAATAGGCATCCGTATAATATCAACGCAAATCCGCGTTAAAATCCATGAAACACCGAATGTTTTCTCCAAGGTTTTAATGCCAAAGCCGAGTTCCTCAGAAGCTTGACTGGCGATATCCTGGAGGTAGCTAAATAAAGTACTTAGCCTTAACTTTTGTGTGAAATCAACATCACGAAGATCGATATGATAGTTTCCTTTAGTAAGAGATGATCCAGACACTATTTCCACGACTCCTTTGCTCTGTGTAGGTTTATTGTATCACGTTTGTGGACAGGCAAGCAGAAAAACGACCGTGACATATCGTTAAAAAGTAGAATACCGGAGCCCATCGATGCCACTCCCCTCCACCTGTCTTTATTATTAAATGCCTTCATAGTGAATAGAGGTGTGATAAATATCACAGAAACAATCTATAGGGAAGTTTTTAATGGAAGTAAGATCAAACCTCTTCTAAGAGGAAAGTGTTAGAAAATTTCATCCTGAGTATTTCTTGGATGTTGCATTGATAGGAAAACGGTGATTGATTTAAAACAGATAAAGCCTCGATTGGCATTCGAGATACGGAGGTTATTAACTTTGAATAGTCTCTTCCTAAATTTAATTGGGCAGACATGGCTTTTGTCCGCTCAATTGTTTTCTACACGAGAGTTTGAACAGTTGGCCGTACAACGGCTTTGGCCTAAGTACTCCATTTGGTTTACCATTCTTATATTCCCTATTGGACTTGCAATCGATGGTACGGTGCTTCATCTTGAGGTCTCTGTTGGAATCATGGGGATTTTATACGTTACGACCTGCTTCTTAAGCTCAAAAGTGTGGGAACATAGAGCTTTTGGTGTTGCTTTTTTACTAGCCCTTATCGGAATCAGCACGTGGACCTATGGGAAATTCTCTTATGTACTCACATATTCAGTTGCTTTTATTGCTCTAGTGATCATAGCCACATTGATATTACGAAAATATACGAATCTCATCGGCGTTGCCGTCAGTTTAACTCTCAGTATTTTAATGGAGTTGCTGATAAGCTTATATTTTGATAGCGGCCTTAAAGGGGTAGCAGTGACGTTGATGACGTCGATAATGTCTGGATTATACGTAGCCTATCGCTCGTTTCAGGATAATTGGGAAAAGGATACGAATGAGGCCGTCCAATATGATGCTTTAACCCAGGCGCTGTCACGCCGTGGACTTTCCACCTGGATTGAGAAGTGCAAGGCTAAGGGAGAGAGCGAGGGAATTATTATCTTTTGCGATCTCGATCATTTTAAGTGGATCAATGACACGTGGGGGCATGAGGTGGGGGACCGTGTGCTTAAAGCGTTTGTCTTTAGGATTTCTCAGGGCTTACGCGCTTCCGACGCCATTTCCCGTTTTGGTGGCGATGAATTTCAAATCTGGATGCCGATGAAAGGCTTGAGTGCACCTGAGGAGATTGTTCACCGATTACACACTCTGGCTTCACAAGGAACATACGAGATGTTACCTGATGGCAATGGACTAAAGATAGGCGTGTCTATGGGGTGGACGTATGGGTCTTTTACGGAAGAGAAAGCGAATGAGGCTGATTATGCCCTTTTAGAAGCAAAACAATCTGGAAAAAATCGAGTCTGTAAAGCATCAAGAGTCTCTAAGAGTGAAGGGCAATTGGTGAGGGAGAGGGATCCGCAGTTAATTTGGCTTAAAAATATTACCGAGTCTTTGTGGAGTGGGACGCACTATCCGTTTGTGCTGACAGATAAATCAGGAAGGATTATTGTGGCAAACGAAGCCTACGAACACCTTGTTGGCCGGAGCTTAAGTGAGTTGCTCGGGCATAAACCGGGGATTAATAGTGCCAAGAAAACCCCAAAAGCTGTTTATAAGCATATGTGGTCCAATTTAACCCAGGGTAAGCCGTGGAGTGGGTGTTTATTAAATAAGCGCGAGGATGGAACGGAATGGTGGGAGCTATGCGAACTTTTCCCTATTTTATTATCTGGACAAATTATTGGTTATTGGGGTTTGGCGCAAGAACTGGCTCATGCTCATTTTCCACCAGCACCTTTGCGCCATGATTATAAATGGTACGGCAATATTGAGTGGGCATTTCAGCCAATTGTAGATGTGCAGTCAGAAAATGTGACAGGATATGAAGCACTTGCTAGACCAACATGGGGAACTGAAGCGGTAGCCCCTGATATGTTTTTTAGGATTGCAGAATGCTTTGAGTTTCGGGAAAATGCTGATTGGGAGTGCATGGAAAGTCTTTTAGTGAGGCTTAAAACGGTATCCTGGCCAAACGGCAAGCGCTTATTCTTAAATGTATTTGCAGACACCTTTCAAAATCATGTGAGAATAACCAGTTGGTTGGAGAGGTTTTATCAGATCTTGCCTGACACGGTATGTGTATTTGAAATCTTAGAGCACCACGTTCATCCGATTGATTTGGACTTTTGGAAGGAGCTACAAGTCAAATACCCGCTTATTGAGTTAGCACAAGACGATTTTGGTATCGGTGAACAAGATCTTGTTCGTTTGGTTGAAGTCAAACCTGATTGGATTAAATTGGACCGTCAGTGGGTATCGACACTGTCGGAACACCCCGAAAGCCGCTCGTTGTTAGCGTCTGTTTCTAGATGGGCAGCAGAGGAAGGGTTACAGTTAATCCTTGAGGGTGTTGAAACGGAAGAAGATTCAAGGCTCACTTCATTGATTGGTATTCACCATGAACAAGGCTATTTTTGGAGCAAGCCTTTAAAGGAACCGAACTATGCACTTAGGCCAAAGGGTGTTCACTGAATATGTTCCTATAAACATCGGCAAAAAAGTCGACCTTATTCTGAAGTGCCCCCTGTCAAGTAGACAGTGGAAATAATAAAAAGGATTTAAGCGGCTTTAGTTCTATA
>NZ_BMFV01000069.1 GCF_014639255.1 Pullulanibacillus pueri | reverse complement strand
AAGACAGTGCTGAAAATCATGCGTATGTTTGGATTCAATAATGCTCCCACACTTTTTGCAACGGACTTTGTTTTTTATAATTTTCATGAAACATTAAAGCTCCATTTCCGAATCATCCTGGTGACGACTCTTCTCTTGTTCACGTTCTTTATCCTGCTTGATCGATTCGTTTACATCCTTGACCAAATGCAATTTTTTAGCAAGATCACTCATGAGGTCGAAAGCTTGATGACGTTTTTCTTTGATGAAATCAATGCAAACCATTTTAAATTGATTGACGATCTGTTTTAAATCTTTAATTTCAACTTGTTGCTGCTGAATTATAAAATCTTTTTGTTCATGACGTTGTTCGGAAATCTTTAATTCTCTTTTTATCTTTTCATGTTCAGTTTTGGAAACAAAATCATCAGTCTGAACAGGAATAGCCTTTTTAGCTTTTTCTAGTTCTGCAGAAAGTTGATAATTAATTCTGTTTGCCTTTTCCAATGTTTCTGCGACAAGATCAAAACGATTAGTTAATATTTTATGTTTTTCTAAAGAGGTATTTTGGCTCTCGATCATCTTGCTGTAATCTTCTTTTTTCATTTTGACATTTTTACCAAGGAAATCGTCGCTCACCTCGGGTTGAAAAATGGATTCAACTTCTGGTGCTTTGTAAGGAGGTTTTTCAACGAGTTTCTTGGTCGTTTCAACAAGTCCCTTTCCTCTTTGTTTAAACTCGTTAACGATGGCCTTGTGAGCTTCATATTCGTCCTGTAAGGCGCTTTTAGCTGATTGGAGTTCATCTATTTGGGAAACAGTCTTAATGATTTCTTGGCTCTTTTTCTGCCTTTCTACGTCGAGCTCTTTTACAGATTCCATCGCTTTTTTGTATTCGGGAATAGATAAATGCTTTCTTTCTGATTCCTCGGCTCCTCGATCAATCTCAAATCCCTTTTCCCTTAAATGTTTGGGTAGTTCGTCTTGGAGATGTCTTAGTTCCTCACGATTAAACACATTTTTGGCTTGTAGCTTTCCGTCACGCATAGGAACGACCCCCAAGTGCATGTGAGGAGTGGTTTCGTCTAAGTGAACATGAGCGTATGCGAGGTTTTGCTCACCATAGCGCTCTTTAAACCAGTCGGTGGCTTCTTGGAAAAACCGATCACGTTCATTTGGATCCATGTTTTTAAAAAAAGCTTGGTCACTGGTGATGATCCATTCACTGACCAAGACTGCGTCTTTTCTCGTTGCTCGTTGGCTTATCTTCTGTGACTCAATAATTTCAGTGACAATGTCTTTGTATTTTCCTTCTCGGTTCATGAGGTCGTAGTTCTGATCGGAGAGAGAGGTATCGATGTCGGGATTGCTATGATTCTGGAAAATCCGTTTGTTATGTTTCTCCATTCCTGATAGATTACCAGCTTTCATTTTCTGCATCCGGGCGACTAACATACTCATTTTCTAGCACCACATTTCGGGAGGATTTCCGGCAATAACTTCCATGTAAAGTATAGCGCACTATACTTTACTACGTAAAGGTGCGCTCTGCGAGGCTATTCGGCTGATAGCCGAAGCACGTTGGAAACGTGCAAAAGACCTTGGGCTTTGCCCAAACCCACAAGGGGAAATCTTCCCCTTGACCCCACCCTCGCCGGTAGGCAGGAACAAACGTGGTTTGTTCCATGCCAAGAGGGTTCGGGTGTAGCGTGTGTATCAACTCCTTATCCTCCCTTCGGTCCGGTACCGTTGACACACCCCTAAAATAGTCCTCTGAGTCCCATATTTCAATTCTGAGAGCTTTTTCTATCATTCTGGTATAAAAACATTCTAAATCATATAAAACGCAAATTTGGGCTGTTAGAAGGCCTTGAAATAAATTATTATGAAAATATACACATCGTATATACAAATTGTATATACGATGTTATAATAAAATTAATCAATTAGAGGTTAAGGAGTTGGAAGTTATGACAAAGCAAATGAATATTAGACTTGATGAAGTACACGCAGCACTCTTAGAAAAAATGGTTGAAACGTTAGGAAATCAAGGCATTAAAACAAATAAAACGGATGTGATCCAAAAGGCTCTTTATGTTTTTGCTAGAGAGAGTGTCCTTTCGGATAAAGAGGTTACCGAAATTATTGATAAGCATTACAAAGGATTTGTTAAAGACTAGAATTAGAGAGTTTGAATGTGGTGTCTGTCAACGGTAAGCGGACTGAACGGAACGCCAGTGGAGTGAGGGAGCATTAAGGAGTTGATAGACTTACTGACCTCAAACCCTCTTGGCATTGAACAAACCACGTTTGTTCCTGCCTACCGGCGAGGGAGCCCCAAAGGATTGGGGGTTGGGGGTTCGAATATCGAAAGTTTTTGGGTTTGCCTTTTTTCAAAAAGGCAAGGTTTTGGGGTCGAGTCTTCCTGTGTCGGAAAATCCGATTTAGGTGGGTTTGAGGAAATTCCGAGGTGTGTTATATTCAAATTGCAGGTAGAACCTTCACCGATTGCGTCGGTGGTAGTTCTTACATGAAAAAATCCCCCTAAGTTTTTAGGGGGATTTTTTGTTTAAAAACGAGTGAAACGAGTTTCTTCTTTACTTGATTTATTTATATGGACACTTAAGTACCAAAATGATAGATTAGGAGTAACGTTAATAGTTACATATTTTTGGCAAAAAAATGCCCCAATCCGTGTGCTCGCTAAAACATTCGGAAAGGGGAATAATTCATTATCGTGAAAAAAGTATATCATAAGGTCGTCGTTAGTGGAAACATTACAGAAATATATTCGTACGAAAATGGTGTTATTTTAGGTCTAAATAGTGCAAGCGGTAGCAGTGATCGAGTTGAAGTTGGTGAGAATGGGATGACTCTAGCGGAGAGAGAATTAAAAGATCAGCAGAATTTGAAACGGTCACTTTCAAGAACCATTCAAACCTTGCGTAGAACTATCAATGCAAATATCGGAGCATGGGGCAAAGAAAAGCCAAAATTTATGACGTTAACGTTTAAGGAAAACATACTTGATCATGAGATTGCTAATAGTGAATTTAGGCAATTTATTAGACGTTTATCTCGTAAGATTTTTAAAAAACAGAGTGGATTAAAATATACTTGTGTAGTAGAACGACAGACTCGTGGTGCAATCCACTATCATGTTCTTTTTTACAACTTGCCTTATATTAAACAAGAAGAATTGGTTAAGGTTTGGGAAAATGGAAGAGAGCAACGTGGTGTAAGAATCAATGCGATAGAGGATATAGATAATGTCGGTGCTTACGTCGTAAAATACATAGAAAAAGATATTGAAGCTATGAAAAATGGCTATGAAACAAAGACTGGTAAAAGTGCGAAAGAGAAAAACAAAAAGCTATTTTTTCAGTCTCGTGGTTTAATAAAACCGATTGAAGTTGCGATGACAGAAAAAGAGAAAAATGAGTTAGAAAATAAAATTATAAATTCGGAGTCAGTTGTTTTTGAAGCGACTCATGATAATGAACATGTGGGTAAAATGATATATAAACAAATTAAAAGCAAAAAAAAGTAGGATGGTCATCCTACTTTTTTTTGCTTTTTTTTCTATAGATTATCGAGTTAATAACAACTATAAGAACAATAATAAAAGATATTATTCCTACTAGATCCTTGGTGGTTTCATTATTGTTTGTAAGGTTAACAATCATTATGACGGCTGCGCAGAGTATGAAAATTGTGTAGCTGAATTTTTCTAATATTTTCATTAAATTCCCTCTGAATTGGATTGACCTGGTAATTTAATAGTATTATATTCTCATAATAGGAGGTTTATGGATATTTAACCATTTTACTCTACTTACCTAATATCACTAGAGGTGAGGTTTGCTTAAAAACACAAAAATATTGGAGGGAGAAAAAAAGAATGAAAAAATGTATAATTATGATTACGACAATTGTACTTAGTCTTACTATTCTTACACCAATGGCAAGCGCTAAAGAGGTAACAAAAAATAGCGACAACATGACTGAACAAGAAATTATTGACGAAATGGCAAGCCAATTAGAATTTTTATACACTCAAGCTGCTGAAACTGATGAAAACGGTAATATTATAGCTATAGACATTAATAAGCTACAAGATAAATACGGAGATGATGGGTCATTAGAAGAACTCAAAGAAGCGATTGAAACACAACAAACTGAACAACAAGAAGTTCAACAGGGTAAATATCAAGTCAAAAGTATAAACAGTTTTGGAAAATGCCTTGTAGGATCTCTTGGAAGTGCAGTTGGGGTAGATATTATAAAGCGAGCATATACCAAACCAGTAAAAACAGCCTTAAAATCACATCATTGGAAGAAAGCTTCCTCAATTTTGTTTACAAACTTAAAAAAAGTTCTAGGAAAAAAAGCTAGTAAACTTTTAATTAAAAAAATTGCTCACGTTGCTCTTCCTGGCGGTCTACCAGCCAAATTTGCATTTATTGTTGCTGTATGCGGAGTTAAAGAAATAGTTTAAAGGAGACTTGTTCAATGATAAGGTCAGTTAAATCTTTTATCATCGTATTTGTATTAGTTCCTTCTATCTTAGGAGGTGCTCTAGCATTTACTATTGACCTTATTCCTTTAATATGGAATTTAATAACTAGAAAACAATTAGATTTATCAATTAAACATTTAATTCTAGATTTTGCTTTAGGTTACTTAATTTATCTTTTGTATATTATTTACAAATCTATAAGATATAAAATTAAAGGTGAAGAATAAAAAGTAATCTATAAAAAATAACTATTTAAAACTAAGAGCAATTAATTATCAACCACGATTAAATTATAATCGTGGTTTTTGTATATTTATGTTTTTTTCAAATTCCCTATTCGTCATCTGATATTAAGAATGATAATGATTGTCGAGGAGCAAAAAAATCCAACTAATGCAATGGTTGAAATATTTTAATGTGCGTAAAAAGAGATGTCTAATTTGGTGTTGACTTTATTTATGATAGGAAACGTTAAGTAATACTTTGTGTATTTTTTTTTGACACTTAATGTTATAGGAACTTTTATTGAGTTTATGGTTATTAAATCTTCCGATAGTTTTCCGAACATCTTTATTGTGTTTGATTAGTTCCTTATATTTTTCATTATTGAGGTAATTTTGGAACCATTGATATTTTTTTAGGGTTTTTAGGTTTCTACCTATATCTGATTCATTAACTTTTTTTAGAAGAGGTATATGAACAGCAAGGTTTAGAAATTCTAGAAATTCAAGTATAATATTCAAATTTAACCACTTCTCCCATAAATAATCTTACGATTAGTTAAACACATATTTATCGTTCAAGCTCTATATCGTGGCTTCTACGACGTGTCAGACGGTGTTCTTTCTTTTCGTTAGCTCTTTCCATTTTTCAATGTTTTTAAAGAAAATCATTAATTTTATACTTTAATCCAAAATTTCCACCATTTCTTTTGTTTAGTAGCTGCAATCTTTTGTTTAGCTTCTTGAATTTCACGAAGGACTGCCATTAAGTTTTGATCACGTTGATCCAGGCGCTTTAGAAGTGCCTGGTTAAATTCTTCTTGGCGTTTGATAAATTCTAAAAGGGTATTATTGTCAGCTTGTAGCGTCATATCGGGTTGCGCTATGGATAAATGAGAACGATATAAGGTCGCTATATGATCGACGGATTTTTCTAAAGACTGACCGTTTGATTTCATCATCAATAGATGTTCCATAGCCCTTATATCGTCCTCTATAAACACTCGCCAACCTCGATCGTTTTTTTTGAAAACATATCCCTTCTCTTCAAGCATTCCTGCGTATTTTCGCACAGTAACGGACTCAATCAAAAGGCGCTTTGCAACCTCTTTGGTTGAATAAGTTTTAATAGCGTCACCCATAGCGACCACTCCTTTGCTATAGACTTCAATATAGAAATAGAAAATCCTTTTAATAGGTCGCTACAGCATTATTTCTATTCAGTGATGATTCTTTCTTCAGGAATCTGAAAGGTAGGAGAGACATCAACATCGATTGAATAACTAGCCTTGTGTGTATCTTGGTCAAAAACAATTTCTATATTTTCAATGGGCTTTTTATGACAAACGGGTCGCCCATGATTGTGTACAAAAACAGAAATATCAAGATTTTGGTCTAGTGTCTCTAGTTTTTTGATTAACTCTTTAACAGTCATTA
>NZ_BMFV01000068.1 GCF_014639255.1 Pullulanibacillus pueri | reverse complement strand
TACACCGCTCTGACTTCCTCATCTTGTTTTTCATGTCTAAATTCATTCCATACAGTGACTTTCATCTTCTATCTACTCCTTTTTAATCGATCCTTACATTTTAATTTCTTTCTCACTAAATTGTGGTAACCAATCACCATGTGCTTCAATTAGATCATCACAGAGCGATACAATATCATCAAGAGAAAGCTCACTTGAAGTATGAGGATCAAGAAAAGCTGCTTGATAAACTTTCTCTCTATCCCCTGAGACGGCAGCCTCAATAGTCAATAGTTGAGGATTAATATTTGTTCTATTAAGTGCCGCAAGTTGTTCGGGAAGATCCCCTACATATGTGGGGGTGACACCATTCCTATCCACTAGGCACGGCACTTCAACTACAGCCTTTTCTGGAAGATTGCTAATTAGTCTTCCAGTATTCAGTACATTCCCACCAATTTTAAAGGGGTGATCTGTCTCCATTGCTTCGATAATATAGGACCCATATTCATGTGTTCTTTCATGCGTAAGAAAATGATTATGAACCACCTCATCACGCATTTTGTTCCAACGTTCAATTTGATCAATACAACGGCGCGGATATTCATCTAATGGAATATTAAATCGATCGATAAGTTCAGGATATTGACTTTTTATGAAATAAGGGAGGTATTCAGCATTATGCTCTGAGGATTCTGTGACATAATATCCAAAACGCTCCATCATCTCAAAACGCACCATATCTGTATGTTTTTCCTGCTGCTTCTCCTTTGCCCGCTTCTTTATTTCTGGATAAAGATCTTTCCCATTTTGTGTAATCTCTAGTAACCAAGCCATATGGTTAATTCCCGCAATCTTCCACTGTATGTTACTTTTATCCAGATTAAGAGAATCTAATAAATGATCGGCACAGACTTGCACACTATGACAAAGTCCAACGGTTTTAATCCCACCGTAACGGATCATTGCTCCTGTAATAGTTGCCATTGGATTAGTATAGTTTAAGAACCAAGCACCTGGACAGACTTCTTGCATATCTTTTGCAAAGTCAAGAACAGCAGGAATGGTTCTTAGTGAACGGAATATCCCGCCGATTCCGAGGGTATCACCAATCGTTTGTCGCAAGCCATATTTCTTAGGGACTTCAAAATCAATGATTGTGCAAGGATCATAACCACCAACTTGGATGGCATTTACAACATATTTTGCCCCACGTAATGCCTCTTTTCGATCATTGTATGCTTTAATCTTAACTCTTGGATTGATATTACTTTTAAGGTTGTTTAGCATACTCTCAGACTCTTTTAATCTTTGAGGATCAATATCGTAAAGCGCAAATTCAAAATCAATATCTGGAATGAACATACAATCCCCAAGAACGTTTTTTGCAAAAACAGTACTACCTGCACCTAAAAAAGTAATTTTAGCCATTTTCCACTCTCCAATCTTTTTTAAACGGTTTCACTTTGATTTATTTATCCCTTTATACCCGTAATCGTTACGCCCTCTATGATCTTTCTTTGTGCAAAGATATAGATGATTAATACAGGAATAACTGAAATGGTCGTTCCAGCCATCAACAAACCGTAATCCACTGTATGCAGTCCCTTAAACTGATTGAGTAACAATGGAACTGTAAACTTCTCAGGAGTATTTAGGAATATAAGTGGTTCAATGAAATTATTCCAGGATCCTAAAAAGATGAAAATACCAACAGCCGACAGTGCTGGTTTAATCAATGGTAAAATTATACTGAAATAAATCCTAGGTGTACTGGCTCCATCTATAATAGCTGCTTCCTCTAAATCCCTTGGGATGCCTTTGATAAACTGCCGTAATAAAAAAACAGCAAAAGCATTAAACAGTGCCCCAGGCACGATGAGTGAAAGATGGGAATCCAACCATCCAATTTTCCCCATAATAATATAAAGTGGGATTAAAGTAACTTGCTTGGGAATCATCATCGTTGCTAAAAACAGCATGAAGAGGATGCTAGAACCTCGAAAACGGATTTTAGCAAAAGCATATGCTGCTAGTGATGACGTGAACAAAGAGACGATAACAACGACAGCAGTAATATAAAAGCTATTCCAATAAGCGAGTCCAAAAGGCATTGAAGTCAGAGAGTCAGGGAAATTCGACCAGACAAAAGGACTCGGAATCCACTTTGGAGGCACAACAAAGATTTGTGAGACGTCCTTTAAAGAACTGCTTAAGGTCCAAAGGAATGGGAAAACCATGATAAAAGCACCTAAAATCAATACAACATGTAAAATAATGTGAGAGATCTTTACTCTATTCTTTTTCCGGGTCTTCAGGACCACATGCTGTTGTGCGTGGGTTTCTGGAAAATTAGTCTTCATAATGCACCCACCTTTTTTGAAGTTTGAATTGAATTAAGGTAAAGGCCAAAATGATTACAAATAAAATGACTGATGCTGAGGATGCAAGTCCCATATCGAATTTTTCAAATCCTTGGTGAAAAATATGATAAACAATCGTATAACTTGCCTTCGCTGGTCCCCCATTTGTCATAACATAAGCTTGGTCAAAGACTTGGAAAGAACCGATGATTGACATTATGGTAATAAAGAATGTTGTTGGGGATACCATTGGAAAAGTGATATAACGAAACTTTTGAAAAGGTCTAGCGCCATCAATTTCTGCCGCTTCATAATAACTATTAGGTATCCCCTGAAGGCCCGCTAAAAAAATGACCATATTATAACCGACACTCGCCCAAATGCTTAACATCGCAATGGACACCATAACCCATTGAGTATCGGTTAGCCAATCGGGTCCCGTGATCCCAACGACCGATAATAGTTGATTTAAAATACCAAACTTACCATTAAGGAGCCACATCCATATGACGGCAATCGATACCATGCTTGTGACTACTGGCATAAAATAAAAGACACGGTAAATATTCTTGCCCCTTATTCTATTTAAAGCAATAGCGAGTATTAAAGAGAGAGCAATACCTACAGGAATGGTCAATATCATATAGTAGAGTGTATTAATAATTGATTTCCAAAAGACATGATCCTTAAATTGGGTAATATAATTGGCAAAACCAACAAAATGCTTATCCCCAAATCCATTCCATTCCATAAAACTTAATACAATGGCGTAGATAACGGGTATGAGGGAAAAACAGAGCAAACCTATTAATTGAGGTGTGATAAAAAGATAACCCCACATTGTGCGTTTTCGATCTTTCATAACAATCACCTTCATTCTAGATGGTTTGATTTAAGGTCGTTCCCCTAAAGAGGAATGACCTTAAAATATCCAGCTTTTTCATCAATACTATTTTTTATCGCCAATCTCTTTATTTACAACCTTAGTGATCTGTTGAATCGTCTTCTCTGGATCTTGTTTTCCAAGGAACATCAAATCATAGATGTCACTCATTTCTGTCTGCAAACCAGCTACTTGCCCAGCGTATAACTGAGGAGCACCGTTGGCAATACCATTCTTGCGCCCTTCAAGCAAATATTCAATATGATCGACGGCTGGGTCTTTTGTAACAATATTGTCGATCCCTTTAACTGATGGAATCGCGTTGTTATTCCCAGTTAATCGTTTCTCTTGTCCTTGTTTAGAGGTGTAAAAAGTTGCAAATTTTTCTGCAGCCTCTTTATGCTTTGACTTTGCATTTACAGAAAGGAAGGCTGTTGCAATGTTAACTGGATTATCTTTCTTACCATTATTTGAGGGCCAGTAAATATAATCATAATCTAGGCTTTTATTTTCCTTAAAGGTTGCCGTTAACCAATGCCCTGCAGCTACCATACCCACTTGTTCAGACATGAATAACGCATCAGCTCCCTGACCTTCTGGTAAAGAACCTGAATAAATAGCATTACCATCTTGAACTAGGTCATTAACAAATTTAAGTGCCTCTTGAGCTTTTTTGTCTTTATCTAATACATAGTTACCTTTGTCATCAAATTCGTAGCCACCGTTAGACCAATACCAGTTATTGATCATCGCATAACCACTGTCTTGGACAAAGCCATATTTACCAGCAGCCTTGATTTTGTCTGTAACTTCTCTAAATGCATCCCAATTCCATTTGCCTTCATCGTAATATTCCTGAGGGCTCTTAATCCCTAATTTTTTAAACAGGCCTCTATTGTAATAAATGACATAAGGGTTACAATCCACTGGAATGCCGTATATTTCATCGCCTTGTTTGGCTGCTCCCCAAAGTCCTTCAGAATAATCATCGACTTTTGTATAACTTTTATCGGTATTCATAAAGTCCGTCAATGGAACAATCGATTTATTCTCGATTAGCTTTGCCATGGTTTGGTCACCCACATAAAATACATCAGGACCATTTCCCCCAGCTAACTCTGTAATAAGTTTTTGTTCATAGGAATCACTTGGAACAGGCGTTAATTTGACCTCGATATCTGGATTCTCTTTTTCGAAGGCATCAATTCCTTTTTGATAGACTTTCAACTCACCCGGACTTCCCCATGCTGTCATTTTTAAGACTGTTTTCCCCGAAGAGGACCCCGAACTACTACTACAGGCTTGAAGTAATGGCAATAGCCCAAGTAAAAGGATTAAGAATCCACTCAATACTATTGAGCGCTTTTTTAATTTTCCAACACTCTTTTTGATTTTCATGAGTTTACCCTCCCAAAATGGTATAGCACCATGGTGTATTTTCTCTGATGACGGTTTCCTTTTTTGAAATTGTCATTAACAAACGTTTTATGTGCGCACCTCATATTGCCTTCATCTAAAAACTGAAGGTTTCTTTCTCTCCTTTCGTTCAACCCTTTGGTACCCACGACCACCCCCTTAATATCCAACCGTTTAAAACTTATTTTCAACTAAGAATCGACTGAACCAAGAACCCTGCAACTTTCTCTTATCATCAGTCTTGTAGGGACAACTACTTTTAAAGGAAAGTCCCGACCTTGCCATTTATCCAAAAGTAATTTAACAGCAATTTCCCCCATTTTTTCTGTAAAGACCTTAATTGTTGTTAAAGGTGGGTTTGTAAAACTGGCCACTTGAATATCATTAAAGCCTACGATAGAGACATCTTTAGGTACATGTAATCCAGATTCTTGTAGAGCACGTAACGCCCCTATGGCCATAGAGTCACTTGCTATAAAAAATGAAGTGGGTAGGTGTCCTTTACTTATTGCCTTTTTCATTAGTTTGTAGCCCTCGGACATCGAAAATTCCCCCCTATAAATATCATGATCAATAACTTCTTTACCCTTTATTTCCTGCATAAATTTTTTATAAGTTTCCAGCCTTAGTTCTTTTGTTTCATTTTTTGAATTAGCTTCATATTCCTTTCCACCAATAAATCCAATATTATTGTGCCCAAGTGAGATAAGGAGTTCTAAAACGTTTTTGGTTGCGCTTTCAAAATCAATAACAACCGAATCAAAGAAATTAATATCAGGAGAATCATTTATAACAACCACATGGTCTAGTTCGTTTTTAACCTGTAATAAAGTATTTGAACTAACCTTTCCTATAATAATCAATCCATCAAGATCATTTATTTGAAAAGTATTTTCATCATTTAAACGAATAAGCTTGTTAACCATAATTCCCATTTTTGAACAAGCACTTTCGATCCCTTTACGAATCGAAAGAAAGTAAGGGTCTTCTATTTCTTCTTCATAAGAACACCAGATAATAATACCAATCTTAGGTTCAGTAATATTCTTGTTATTTATTTTTCTTTTTCTTGATTTCAAGGTATTATAATGTAATTCCTCAGCAATTCTGTAGATGCGTTCTCGGGTATTCTGTGCAACTGAAAGAGTTTGATCATTATTTAATACCCTTGATACAGTTGATGGTGATACTTTAGCTTTCTTAGCTATCTCACGAATCGTTGCCATAATAAGACCTCATTACACTTTTAATTTACTAAAGATTTAGTAAAAAGATATTATTAAGTCTAACCTCTACTGAAAGCGCTGTCAATATGTTGTTATAATATTTTTTATTAACTGATAAAAATGAGTAAAAAAGCCTATGTATTTTTCTACTAAACTATATAAAATCAAGTTTAAAATTGTCTTTAAAATAAAATCCCCCTTATTTCAAGCTAAACCTAATAGGATTAGCATATGAATTAATAGGGTACTGCCGTAAATTAAACAAGAATCAACCCACATATTTTTTATTTTAGGAAATATTTAGTAAACACACTTAATATAAATTTAAAAAACTAAATTATGCGCTTTCTATTGAATAATGCCCATAGAATTTTTTGGTTTGATTGGTTTATGATAAGAGAGCTTTGAGGGGATTTTATCTTTCTTAAGTCAATTAAAAAATCGCACCTTTGGTTTATTCTAATAGAATCAATACCAAAAGAGCGATTTTTTATAAGTTCCATACCAAACAAATGACTATTCCTTCACTGAACCTGAGGTTAATCCAGAGACAATTCGGCGTTGGAAGATCAAGACGAGAAT
>NZ_BMFV01000067.1 GCF_014639255.1 Pullulanibacillus pueri | reverse complement strand
GCCGTGCCCATGGAAAGCGAGCGACCTGGAGCGGAAATCCACCTACACGTTACGTCGCAATTTATAGCAATTATGTTTTTTATGTTTTGCCAAGTCTCATCATTTTTGTTTTGAACTCTTATCATAATCATATCTATTGTGAATAGATGTCCTAAGTCTTTTCATAAGGTGCTCTTCTTAATCTTTTCTATAAGTTTCTACTCACTCTAAAAGGTTTTTATCATATATAGCAGACGAGTTGCATACATCTGTAATGATAACCGTGGAAAGGGTGAATAGCATGTCCCAGTCTTCTAATCTCCAATTTTCAATTAACGAATCTGTATGGCTTAGAGACGGTCAAGAGGCAGAAGATGTATTGTCCATGGCATTGGAACCGGACATCACAATAGAAGAAAATCCTCATTATGTTTCAATCAAGGGGGCGCTTAGACTCAGTGGGGAGTATACCTCTGTAGAAAACTCTGGAGATACAGCGCTTGATCAGTCTCATGTTGATCGACCTGATTTCAGAGTGGTTGATGAACTGAGAGAAACGGATGATGGCACAATCTATATTGAGCATAGGTTTCCTGTGGATATTACGATTCCAGCGAATCGGGTGGAGGATATCGATGATTTATATGTAAGTGTTGAATCGTTTGATTATGAATTACCCGAAGTTGGCTGCATTCAATTGGAGGCCGATGTGCTCATCACCGGTTTAGTTGATCCTGATGTGCCGCAGGCAAAGTATAGTGAAGCGAACCAAAGACAAATCATTGATGAAAGTGAATTGGAAAATGAAAATGCCTTTGATCCTACAGAGGCGTTAGCTTTTGAGTCCTATCGAGAGCCTGAAGAGGAAACCGCACAGGAACAGAGTGTTGAACCAGAGGTCGAGTTAACCCCCCGTGAGGATGAAGAAGACGGATTTATTTCGCTTCCTTTTGATGAGAGGGAGGAAGAACAGGAGTTTGAAAGTGAAGCGTCCAGTTTTGATGTAGAAGTCAACGAAATTGAAGAGGAAGAAGAACTAGTGCCGCTATACCGAGCTCATGAGACCTTTGAGGAGGACAGTAGTCAAGATTCCAATGAGGAAAGTATACGCGAAGATACAGAATCATTCTTTGATGAAGAAGAAGTTGAGGATAACCTCGAGGAACAAGAACAACCAGATACAAATGTTCAAAAGAAGAAAAGAAATGAAAATGCTCTTTACTTAACAAAAATGTTAACGAATGAAGAGGATCAGTTTTCCAAAGTCAGAATGTGTATTGTGCAAACAGGTGATTCCTTAGAGGGAATATCGGAACGCTATCAAGTTCCTGTGACCAGTTTGCTCAGACGCAATCATCTTGACTCTGATCAACTGGAGGAAGGGCAAATCCTTTATATCCCTGTGAATAAACGTTAGATCTTTTGAAGCTTCATTCATCGTAGAAGACACAATCTCGCATGGGCGGGTGAAACGACGTGGAAAACCATTTACCGGACGCAGTGAAACGCGTCCTTTTTCATTACCAATTACACCCTAAATCATATGAACGCTATGGTCATGTGTATAAAATCTATTGCGAAGAAGGTATCTTTGCATTAAAAAGATTGACATCTCAAGCAAGAGTTGAACGCATGAACCGGATGAAACATAGGTTCTTAGGGGCAGCAACAAGAGTATATCCGATATTAACAGCGCAAACTTCTGAATCTATAATAAAAGAAG
The DNA here is from genome assembly GCF_014639255.1 of Pullulanibacillus pueri. Classification (GTDB taxonomy): domain Bacteria; phylum Bacillota; class Bacilli; order Bacillales; family Sporolactobacillaceae; genus Pullulanibacillus; species Pullulanibacillus pueri. The sequence continues at coordinate 5,838 of NZ_BMFV01000067.1, read as the reverse complement.
GGGATGCTTTTTACTATGTTACTCCATGGGTGGAGGGTATTCCTTTTTCAGATCAAGAAAAGCGAAAACTATTATTAGAACATTTAGCACGCCTGCATGATTCTACAGTGGAACTTGAACCTATGGAGGCACCGCAGAAAATTGATCAAGCGGCAGATGTGATTACACAGCGATGGCGTGCTCATGAAGAGTGGTTGACCGCCTTTATTGAGCGGGCAGAACATACTACATATCCGTCTCCCTTTGAACAATTGGTCCTCGCTTATTATCATTCGTTAGTACAAGAAACGGAAACGGCCATAAGGGCGTTAGAAAAATGGAAAGAGACGGCAAAAGAAGTCTCCATGCATAGGCGAGTGCTTTGTCATGGAAGACCCTCCATTGAGCATTTTATTTGTGATCCTTATGGTGGGATGTTTATAAGCATAGAGGATGCGACAATGGACTCGCCTTGCCTAGATCTTGCAGCCCTTTTTGAATCACCAACGGAGATTCAAGGTCCGTTGATACACGAGCTTGATTTATATGAACAGATCTTTGAACTTCGAGAGAATGAAAAAGATTTATTGATTGCATTTCTCCATTTCCCTTCCTCGGTCTATCGTTTAATTATGAGATATGAGCGTTATCCTAAACGAGGGCAAGAGCTCAAGTTCATTGAAGCTTTTGAAGCCTTTCATCTCTATCAGCCAACAAGATATGATTTGATTAAGGCCCTAGAGACAAGAAACGATGAGGAAGCAGGAGAAGAAGAGTAATCTTTTAAAGCCATCGTTTTAAAAAGAGCACATAAAGGAATCCCAAACCGACAAAAACAAGGACATCGAAGGTTGTCGGAAAAAAGATCGTCCGAATCATTTGGAAAATCGCTAAAGGTAAAATGATAATCTCCAAACCATCTCTTAATCGGCGAACCCATGGTGGCCAATTATACTGGTTAAACCTCCACTTTCGATTAAACATAGCCTAGTCTCCTCCTCAATGTAGTTTATGTGAGCAATATCAGGGGTGTGCACGTATAAGACGTTGAACGGAGGGGTAAACTAGAGAAAATTAGGCTTGACGAATAGGTATGGCTATCTGTAAAATATGGGTATTAACATTTTGAATTGTAAATGATGATATCAGCGTAAAGGGAAGAGTATGTGTTTGGATCTATTAGAGAGGGAGGCTCACCGGCTGAAAGGCTTCCTTGGAAAAGAGCACAGAAGGTCGCCCACTTAGCTGCTTCACTTGAACAGAGGCAATACGCTTCTAACTAGAGGAGGCCGGACAGTCCGTTATCCTGCTTAAGAGTGCACAGTTAATGTGCAAATAAAGGTGGTACCGCGGAGCGTTTTTCGTCCTTTTTGACGAAGAAGGCTTTTTTTATTTGCGTAATTTTTATTAGGGAGGGTGTAGAATGTCAGAACAACACAATCTACCCAAAAAGTATGATCCAAGTGCTTCAGAAAGCAAGTGGTATGAGACTTGGAAGAAAAATGGTTATTTTAAAGCGGAAAGAAATCCAGAAAAAACCCCCTTCACTATTGTGATCCCGCCACCAAATGTTACTGGAAAACTCCATCTTGGGCACGCGTGGGATGTCACAATGCAAGATCTATTGATTCGCTTTAAGCGCATGCAAGGCTATGATGCCTTGTATTTACCAGGTATGGACCATGCCGGGATTGCGACCCAGGCTAAAGTCGATGCCAAGCTGAGAGAACAAGGAACGAATCGCTATGAATTAGGACGGGAAAAGTTTCTTGATGTCGCTTGGGATTGGAAAGAAGAGTATGCTGAATTTATCCGTAAGCAGTGGTCAAAACTCGGGATATCCGTTGATTATTCCCGCGAACGGTTTACTTTAGATGAGGGTCTCTCTGATGCTGTACGTGAGGTTTTTGTTAAATTATACGAAAAAGGGCTCATCTATCGTGGCGAATATATTATCAATTGGGATCCGGCAACGAAAACAGCCTTATCGGATATTGAGGTTATTTATAAAGATATTCAAGGCCACCTTTATCATCTGCGCTATCCATTGGCAGACGGTTCAGGGTCTATCGAAATTGCAACTACACGGCCAGAAACCATGCTCGGAGATACAGGGATAGCGGTTCACCCTGAAGACGAGCGGTATAAGCACTTAATTGGTAAAAAGGCGATTCTACCGATTGTTGGTCGGGAAATCCCGATTGTTGCTGATGAGTATGTTGATCAAGAGTTTGGTTCTGGCGCCGTTAAAATTACACCAGCTCATGATCCCAATGACTTCGAGATGGGAAATCGCCATCATCTTGAACGCATCTTAGTAATGGATGAATCCGGGACGATGAATGAGAATGCGGGGAAATATCAAGGCCTTGATCGCTTTGATTGCCGCAAGCAAATTGTAGAGGATATGAAAGCAGAAGGCGTGCTGGTCGACATTGAAGACCATTTCCACTCCGTGGGGCATTCTGAACGCTCAGGCGCTGTTGTTGAGCCTTATCTATCTACACAATGGTTTGTAAAAATGCAGCCTTTGGCTGATGCGGTTGTTCAGCTACAAAAGGGAGAAGATAAAGTTAATTTTGTTCCTGAGCGTCTAGAAACTACGTATTTAAATTGGATGGAAAATATCCGTGATTGGTGTATCTCTAGACAATTGTGGTGGGGCCATCGGATTCCTGCTTGGTATCACAAAGAAACGGGTGAGATCTTTGTAGGAAAAGAAGCTCCAGAAGATAGTGAAAACTGGGAACAGGACGAGGATGTTTTAGATACATGGTTCAGCTCAGCGCTTTGGCCGTTTTCTACTTTAGGGTGGCCAGATACTGAAAATGAAGACTTTAAACATTTCTTCCCCACAAATGTTTTGATCACAGGTTATGATATTATCTTTTTCTGGGTGGCCCGGATGATCTTCCAGTCTGTTGAATTTACGGGGCAAAAGCCATTTAAGGATGTTTTACTTCATGGTCTTGTTCGTGATGCTGATGGGGTGAAGATGAGTAAATCTCTTGGTAACGGTATTGATCCTATGGATGTGATCGAAAAATATGGTGCGGATGCGCTGCGCTATACATTATCTACAGGGACTTCAGCAGGTCAAGATCTGCGCTTCCAATGGGAAAAGGTAGAAGCCAACTGGAATTTTGCGAATAAGATTTGGAATGCTTCGCGATTCTTGCTTATGAATCTTGATGGCTTTACGGTAAGTGATATTGATTTAACGGGTGAGAAGACGGTTGCCGATCGCTGGATTCTTTCCCGCCTCAATACGACCATCAAAGCAGTGACAAAGCATTTTGATGAATATGATTTTGGAGAAGCTGGCCGTAAGCTGTATGGCTTTATCTGGGATGACTTCTGTGACTGGTATATCGAAATGGCGAAACTTGCGCTTTATGGCGAGAATGAACAAGCGAAAAAGACAACCAAATCGATTCTCGTCTATGTCCTTGATCAAACCTTGCGTTTGCTCCATCCGCTTATGCCGTTTGTTACAGAGGAAATTTGGCAGTATCTCCCTCATGAAGGTGAGACCATTATGTTAGCGACATGGCCTGTTGCCGATGCAAAGTGGACGGATCAAGAAGCTGAACGTGAGATGACTCTGCTGCAAAGTATCATTAAGAATGTCCGTAATCTTCGTGCTGAAAAAGATGTGGCTCCAAGCAAAAAAATTGAACTCATTATTAAGCCGCAAACAGCAAAAGAACAAGCGATTTTAGAGGCGAATTTAGACGTTCTTGAACGCTTCTGTAATCCTGAGACTTTGACTATTGATGTCCACGCGACTGCCCCTGAACAGTCGATTGCGACTATTGTAACGGGAGCAGAGTTATATTTCCCACTTGCTGGGCTCATTAATATTGAAGAAGAGCTTGAAAGACTCCGTGCGGAACTGAAAAAATGGGAAAGCGAAGTCGAGAGAGTACAGAAGAAGCTCAGCAATAAGGGCTTTGTTGATAAAGCACCTGAGGCCGTTGTTCAAGCCGAAAAGGATAAAGAAAAGGATTATCTTGAGAAACGAAGAGTGGTCAAAGAACGTATTAAAGAGCTTCAATCATAAAAAAGTAAGTCCCTCTAGGAGTAATAGCTTGCACGCTGTTACTCCTTTTGGCATGATAGAGTCGAAAAGATTAGAGAGAAAAATGAAGGTGAAGAAATGTTTCAAACACTTAATGAAGTCGAAGCATGGACAAAAAAATGGTTACCCTTTGGATTAAAACTCGGGTTGGAAAGAATGGAATGGTTACTAGAACAGCTCGACCATCCTGAACGGCGGTTAAGAGTCATCCATGTGGGAGGGACCAATGGGAAAGGGTCTACTGTTTCCTATATCAATAGTATTTTGACAGAGGCAGGCTATGATGTCGGTATGTTTACCTCACCTGCTTTGCGCACTTTTAATGATCGCATTGTCTCGAGCGGCAAACCCATTGCTGACGATGAGTTGATTAAGACAGCGGAAATAGTTAAACCTTTTGTTGAAGCTTTAGAGCAAACAGAATTCGGTGCTCCTACTGAATTTGAAGTCATTACCATTATGGCTATTGTATATTTTGCTAAGGTTCATCCTTGTGATCTGGTCTTATTTGAAGTCGGGCTCGGGGGTCGCTACGATTCAACGAATGTTGTCCACCCCTTATTGACCATTATTACAAATATTGGGCACGATCATATGAAGCAATTGGGCAACACCTTAAAAGAAATTGCTTATGAAAAAGCGGGGATTATCAAGCAAGGGGTTCCACTTGTGACAGCAGCAGAGGGTGAAGCTTTTGAGGTCATCGCCACTGTTGCAAGGCAATGCCAGGCGAAAGTTTATCACTATGGACATACCTTTAAATCAGAGAGTGATTCACCTGTAACATTAGGAGAAAGTTTTAGTATCCGTACGCCCCATCACCATTATCAAAAAATAAAGCTGGCAATGTCTGGTCACCATCAAGTCGTCAATGCTTCTTTAGCCATTATGGCAGCAGAATATTTGCAGATGTTTTATGCATTTGATATTAAAGAGGATGAAATGAAGTCAGGGTTAGAAAAAGCGTTTTGGGCGGGGCGATTTGAGAAACTATCGGATGCGCCACTGACCATCCTCGATGGTGCCCATAATCTTGAAGGCATGGAGGCGCTTGTTCAGACTATCCAAGCTCACTACCCAGAACATGAAGTGATCACATTGTTTGCGACACTAAAGGATAAGGATAATGTGGCTATATTAAAAACATTAGGTCGTATTTCTAAACGGATCGTTGTGACTGGATTTGAGAATGAACGTGCCATGGCCCCACAGGATGTACTTCCCTTTATACCGGATGAAATACAAGGAGAAGTGATAGATTCTTGGGAAAGCGCGTTGACTTCTTTACAAAAAGAGATAAAAGGGAAGAGGTTATTGCTCATCACTGGATCTCTTTACTTTGTCACTCAGGTGAGGGCGTTTTATCTTAGTAAAAACTAAAATGACATTTTTGAAAACAGAGACCGTCGTCAGCAAGTGGAGACTCAAAAAGTCTTAACACCATGATTTTTTTACGAAGCTTATGCTTTAGTCGCTTTCCTTATGTCCTTAGCCCGGCGGGAACAGGACTTGCGACGCCTCACGAATAAACTAAGAGTTGTTCCGAGAAAGCTGGCAACGAAGTCTGTTTAGTAGAAGACGCAAGAACAAGGGGTTTGTGGTCTAAGCCTTTGGGCATTCGAAAGTCCATCCAAAGTGAGCTGAGGCTGTTATCCGCGGTAAGCGAAGGATTTTGACGGAGCCATTCGCCTCACGCTAAGAATAAAGAAAAGAAAGAGGGTGTCCCAAAAGCCTAACGGCTTTTGAGGATACCCTCCACTTTTTAAACCTAAATTATT
>NZ_BMFV01000066.1 GCF_014639255.1 Pullulanibacillus pueri | reverse complement strand
GCCGTGCCCATGGAAAGCGAGCGACCTGGAGCGGAAATCCACCTACACGTTACGTCGCAATTTATATCAAAAGCGACAAACAATGTGCATCAAGTTTTAAATAAAAAGTAGCCCCTAACGCCAGAGTTAGGGGCTACTTTTTTTTCTTTGATAATAATAAGGAGAGACCAAGGGCAATGAGCACTAGTGGCCACAAGTTACCAATAAAGGAAGTGATTTTATAGGTGAACGTCTGAACACGTTCATAAAAGAAATCTAAGACTGAAAGTCCTGTAAAAATAATGCCGGGAATTAATCCTGTTTTTCGACCTTTAAAATAGCGAGCAAGGAAAGCCAATCCGATAATGAGACCATACATCGGTAATCCGCTTGGCCACCAGGAGACATGGTCCTTGAAATGGAAGTGAATACCTAATCCTAATAAAAGGACACCGACAAAAATGGAGTCATGTTCTTTGGAAAAATAAGAATAAGCGAAAAAAGCGAAGCCAATGATAATAAAGAAGGATGGCCAACTATTAAAGGTCGATAAGTAAGGGAGATGAAAGGTCCTGAGTAAAAAATAAATCCCTACTGCGAGGAGAATTAGACCTGTTAATACATTTTGTTTCTTCATGTTTCGGGGACCACCTCGAATCATTCTGTTATAAAAGAACCCATCAAACATATTATTTGGCAAAACCGATTGTCTTTCATTATACTTTAATAGGCTCAAGAATCACCCTGTTATGAATGAGGGTTTTTGGGTTTAAACTATAGTTAATAGTACCATAATAGAAAGAACTTTACGTCGTCTTTCATGAACTCTTCACATTTGAATCATGAGAAATAAAGATGATTATGTTATAATTATTCTAAATTAGTTCAAGAAGGATGTATGACTTTTTGAACATGAATCTTACCTTGATTAGGCTTTTTGGAGGCTTAAGGATAACCGCAAAAGGTATTTTCGTTTATTTACGGATCAACTAAGTATTTTGAATAAAACGGAGTGAAACATTATGCACATCCTGGTTGTTGGGCTGAATCATCGAACAGCTCCAGTAGAAATCAGAGAACAATATGCGATAGCAGAAACGGCATTAGAAGAGGCCTTACTTGAGCTAAGACAACAAAAAAGTATATTTGAAAATGTGATCCTCTCAACCTGTAATCGAACTGAAGTGTATATTGTCTCCGATCAATTGCACACTGGACGTTATTATACAAAAGCATTTCTTTCCAAATGGTTTGAAGTTGATATGGATACGTTAGAGCAATACATTTTTATAAAAGAAGAAGAAAAGGCGATCGAACATCTTTTTAAGGTGGCTTGCGGCCTTGATTCCCTTGTTATTGGTGAAACTCAAATTTTGGGACAAATTCGTGACGCGTTCTTAAAGGCTCAGGAATTAAAGGTTACCGGGACCCTTTTTAATGAGTTATTTAAAGAAGCTATTACGGTAGCGAAACGCTCTCATACAGAAGTTGCTATTAATGATAATGCAGTTTCTGTGAGTTATGCTGCCGTTGAACTTGCCGGCAAAATTTTTGGTCAACTGGATCAAAAACAGGTCATGATTATTGGTGCAGGTAAAATGGGAGAACTCGCGGCTACACATATGAAAAGCCACGGTGTGAACAAGGTCACTGTTCTGAATCGCACGATGGCAAAGGCAGAGGAATTGGCGGCTAAGTTTTCCGGGCGTGCCGTGAGTATGACGGAGCTCACGCCAACGTTAAAAGATGCTGATATCATTATAAGTTCAACAGGAGCCCCTGGCTTTGTATTGAACAAAGCCTCTGTCGAGGAGGCGATTAAGGCTCGTAAAGGCCGACCATTGCTCATGATAGACATTGCGGTACCACGAGATATCGATCCAGAAATTAACACTATTGAAGGTGTTTTTCTTTATGATATTGATGATTTAGAAGGCATTGTTCAAACAAACCTTGAAGAGCGAAGACAGGAAGCTGAGCAAATTGAAACACTTATAAGTGAACAATTATGGGCTTTTTCCGAGTGGCTGCAAACCCTCGGTGTTGTCCCAGTGATTACGGCTTTGCGGAAAAAGGCGTTGGCGATTCAAACTGAAACGATGAAAAGTATTGAGCGCAAAATGCCGAATTTGACGGATCGGGAGCGCAAAGTGATTAGTAAGCATACAAAGAGTATTATTAATCAGTTGTTACGAGATCCTATTGCAAAGGCAAAAGAATTTAGTGGCGAACCTAATGGACGTAAAAAGTTAGAAACCTTTATTGGGATATTTGGAATAGAAGATGAAGTTAAGGCTGAGCAGGACATTCAGCATAGTCTTGATATTGCTCAACCTCTCTCGCGTCAGGCATTTAAAGAAGCGCCTTCGAACTCTTAATTCTTTTGTGTCATAAGTAGCCTGTGCCTTACTTCTACTGAAATGGTATTTGCGATGTACTGTTTTGTCCTATGACTCTCTTTATTTTGCACAACGTTGAGGGGAGGGTCATAGTTGATAACTCAGATAGTCGTTTTCATTGATGGTGATAAAGGGGAGTTCCCTTAATGATGAGTTGGCTCTATGATCTAACTGTCAGTGTATATGCCGCTTGCGTGTGCGGCTTTTTTATAGATTTTTTGCAAACCAACCGGAAGGCACAAAGAATGGCCTTCTGGTTGCTTTCTATTGTTTGGATGCTACAATTATCGATTTTTGTAGTTAAAGTGTCACATACAGAGGTGTTTCCGATTTTAACACCACTGGATACCTTGTTTTTTGTCTCGTGGATTATTATTTCAGCATCTCTTATTCTTACACGCTTTTTCAAATTGCATTTTTTCGGTTTTTTTGCTAATATTGTCGGCTTTCCGATCATGGTGTTGACCTTATTTCAAACAAATGATCAAGTGGCCCCGATTCTTGGTGGACGATTAATGTCGGACCTACTGGTGATACATATTACGATTGCTCTGCTTGCCTATGCTATCTTTGCGATTTCATTCATTTTATCTCTTATGTACTTAGTGGAATACACGTTATTAAAGAATAAAAAGTGGGATCGTCGCCTCATTCGGTTTGATAGTTTAACACGTCTTGAGAAAGGGACCTTTTATTGCAATGTTTTAGGGGTTCCACTTCTGCTCATTAGTTTAATTCTTGGGATCATTCGTGCATCAACCGTATTTACCCAATTGAATTGGTTCGATCCAAAGATTATTGGCTCATTTCTCGTCTTTATTGCTTATTGCTATTATCTTTATTTGCGATTAGGGAAGAATCTTTACGGAAAGCCCCTACTTTTTTGGAATATCATTGCTTTTCTTCTCGTTCTCATCAATGTTTTTTTGTCTGAAGTCCTCACTGGTTTTCACTTGTGGTAAGCCGGCAAGGAGATAATTTATGGAGGTGTTTGATGTGAAAATAAATGTTGGCTCGCGAAAAAGTAAGCTTGCTCTTACTCAGACGCAATGGATAATGGACAAGTTGAAGGCCATCCAGCCAGAACTCGAATTTGAATTAAAACACATAATAACAAAGGGTGATCGCATTCTCGATGTGACGCTATCAAAAGTTGGAGGGAAAGGGTTATTTGTTAAAGAGATTGAACAAGCCCTCTTTGATAAGGAAATAGATTTTGCAGTGCATAGTATGAAGGATATGCCGGCAGTCATTCCTGAGGGACTGACCATTGCCTGTGTCCCAATACGTGAGGATTACCGTGATGCCCTAATTTCTAGAGAGGGAAAAGGGTTAAACGCATTGCCTGAAGGGGCTATTGTTGGGACAAGCAGTCTTCGTCGCCAAGCGCAAATTATAGCTGCTCGTCCTGATTTGAAGGTTGAGCCACTAAGAGGTAATATTGACACGCGGATACAAAAGCTTAAAGAGGGTCATTATGATGCGATCATTTTAGCTGCAGCTGGCTTGAAAAGAATGGGGTGGAGTGACGACATTGTCACAGAATACTTAGATCTCGATGTTTCTGTTTCTGCTGTTGGACAAGGTGCTCTTGCTATTGAATGTCGGCGTGATGATGCCGCACTCATTGACTTATTAAAATACATTCACGATGAAGAAACGGCTAAAACTGTAGCGGCTGAAAGAGCCTTTTTAAGAGAACTTGAAGGAGGGTGTCAAGTCCCCATTGCTGCCCACTGTGTGTTAGAAAATGATCAGCTTCAGCTGGTCGGTCTTGTGGCAACTCCAGATGGACAAACAGTTGTAAAGGAAAGCCTTACAGGAACGGATCCTGATCAGCTTGGTGTGCGGTTAGCAAACGATTTAAAATCCAAAGGCGCTGCCAAGATTCTAGAGGACGTGAAAAAAGAGCTTGATGAATCATGAGTGGTGGATTGGAAGGTCTAAAGATTATTAACACAAGGGCAATAGCTGTATCAAAAGCCTTCTCTGCTGAAATCGAGGCTCAAGGAGGCACTGTTATCCAAGCACCTGTGATGACATTTCAATCCTTGCCGCTTACTCCATCATCGGTAGCGGTGCTTCACGAGCTAAACAGCTTCGATTGGATTGTATGGACAAGTGGCAATGGCGTTCGTTTTTTTATGGAACAGCTCAAAGCTTTCAATATAACACTACCTCAGCAGCTTAACATTGCGGTTGTTGGAAGTAAAACAGCTCAAATTATAAAGAACTATGGTTTGCAGCCAGACATCATCCCGTCCCGTTTTACGGCCGAAATGTTGGCAGCAGCCATGCAAAAAAAGGCAAAGGGGCGCGTCCTTTTACCTTTAGGAAAAATGGCCAAGCAAGAGCTGGAAATTGCATTACAGGCAGATGGTTTTGAAACATACCGGGTGAATGTGTATGATACGGTATGTAATGAGAAGGTAAAACCCGTTTTAAAACAAATTATAGAAGCCAATACCGCGGATGTTGTAACATTTTCAAGTCCGTCAGCCGTTCGCTTTTTTTGTGAACTCACAGCATCACTGGAATGTTCTCTGTTTTGGGAGCGGGTGGCGATCGCTTGTATTGGCCAAGTCACTGCGGGAGAAGTAGTACGGCAAGGATTGCACCCTGCTATCGTTCCTGAGACGTATACCGCTTCCGCACTTATCGAGTCTATCATCCATTATTACCAGTGATATTTTCATAATGAGAATGTATAAACAAGGAGGAAACAACAATGAGTGAATTACACTTTGATCGTCATCGCCGGTTAAGAAAAAATCCGACCTTAAGAAGAATGGTGAGAGAGACCACGCTTTCTGCTGATGACTTTATTTATCCAGTTTTTGCTGTTGAAGGGGAAGAGATCAAAAAGGAAATTCCTTCAATGCCAGGCGTCTTCCAATTTTCTCTTGATCGATTAGGGGATGAAATTGCTGAGGTTGTTGAACTTGGTATTCCTTCTATCATGATATTTGGTGTTCCAAGTGAAAAAGATGCTGTGGGAACAGGCGCTTATCATACGCACGGGATTGTTCAAGAAGCGACACGCTTAGTCAAAGCAAAATATCCTGAATTAATGGTCATTGCAGATACTTGTTTGTGTGAATATACTGACCATGGCCATTGTGGAGTTGTTAGAGATGGTGATGTTGTCAATGATGAGAGTCTTGAACTTTTAGCGAAAACCGCGGTATCACAGGTTGAAGCAGGGGCAGATATTATTGCACCTTCCAATATGATGGACGGTTTCGTGGCTGCGATTCGACAAGCGTTAGACCAGGCGGGTTATCAAGATATTCCGATCATGTCCTACGCTGTGAAATATGCCTCGGCTTTCTATGGTCCTTTTAGAGATGCAGCTGATAGCACCCCACAATTTGGTGATCGGAAGACCTATCAAATGGATCCTGCTAACCGTCTCGAAGCATTAAGAGAAGCAGAATCTGATGTTCAAGAAGGGGCTGACTTTTTAATGGTGAAGCCAGGCCTTTCCTATTTAGATATTTTAAGAGATCTCAAAAACACCTATGATCTCCCGCTAGTTACTTATAACGTGAGCGGTGAATATGCCATGGTAAAAGCGGCCAGTCAGAATGGCTGGATCGATGAGAAAGCGACAGTGCTTGAATTGCTCATTAGTATGAAGCGTGCAGGTAGTGATCTTATTCTTACCTACCATGCGAAAGACGCTGTAAAATGGTTGAAGGAGGATGCGCGATGAAACCGATGGATCGTTCCATTGCTGCCTTCGAAGCAGCAAAACGTGTCATGCCTGGTGGTGTCAATAGTCCAGTCCGTGCGTATAAATCAGTAGACATGAATCCTGTATTTATGACAGAGGGCAAGGGATCAAGAATTACTGATATTGATGGCAATACTTATATTGATTATGTGTTAAGTTGGGGGCCGCTAATTCTTGGTCATGCCAATGATCAAGTGGTGGATCGCTTAAAGGAGACAGCGGAAAAAGGGACAAGCTTTGGAGCGCCTCATCTCTTAGAAACTGCCCTTGCAGAGCTCGTTATTGATCGCGTGCCTTCCATTGAAGTTGTGCGCATGGTCAACTCTGGAACCGAAGCAACAATGAGTGCTTTGCGTCTTGCTCGTGGATTTACAGGTAGAGATAAGATTTTAAAATTCGAAGGCTGTTACCATGGACATGGCGACTCTTTGTTGATTAAAGCGGGATCTGGGGTGGCTACACTCGGTTTACCAGATAGTCCTGGTGTTCCCGAAGGCATTGCCAAAAATACGATTACGGTGCCTTATAACGATCTTGATAGCGTGAAGGTGGCCTTTGAAAACTATGGCAATGATATTGCGGCCGTTATTGTTGAACCGGTTGCCGGAAATATGGGTGTCGTCCCTCCGCAAGATGGTTTCTTACAGGGCTTGCGTGAGATTACCGAACAAAACGGTACGCTTTTAATCTTTGATGAAGTAATGACAGGATTTCGCGTCGATTATAACTGTGCTCAAGGTTATTTCGGAGTGACACCAGATCTCACTTGTCTAGGAAAAGTCATCGGTGGTGGCCTTCCTGTTGGTGCCTACGGAGGCCGTCGTGATATCATGGAACAGATTGCGCCAAGTGGGACGATCTATCAAGCTGGAACGCTTTCTGGGAATCCTTTAGCGATGGTTGCTGGCTATGAAACCTTGTCTCAGCTTAAGCCAGAGGATTATCAAGACTTCCAGAAAAAAGCGGATCGCCTTGAAGAAGGCTATTTAGAGGCTGCTAAAAAATATGAAGTGCCGTTAGCTGTGAACCGTGCGGGCTCGATGATTGGAGTCTTCTTTACTCATGAAGACGTCATTAACTATGAGACAGCGAAAACAGCAAATCTAGACTATTTTAAAACCTATTTCCAAACAATGCTTGAGAATGGTGTATCACTGCCACCTTCTCAATTTGAAGGTATCTTTTTATCAACAGCTCATTCCATGGACGATATCGAAGCAACATTAGCGGCAGTAAATAAAGCTTTTGCTAAAATCGCCAGTCAAAAATAATTTCTATACAGTGCGTCTAAAAAGTGTGGAGAAGCCCTCGGGTTTTTTCATGCTTTTTTTATAACTTTACAAAAGCGTCTAGCGGTTTTTTGCTAAAAGACAGTTACATTCTCTGGGGGCGCAAAATACAAAGTTGAAGGAAATGGCGACGTAACTCACCACACATAAGCACCGCTACGGAAATACACTACGCTTTC
>NZ_BMFV01000065.1 GCF_014639255.1 Pullulanibacillus pueri | reverse complement strand
CGCCGGCCGGTAGTTTAGGCTTATAGCCTTTGTGCAAACCACCCTTTGGAAGGGTGGTTATGATTAAAGGAAACGCTAAATTTAGACCCGTTTTTCTCATGGTTTTTATTGACAGTTTACAAAATATAGGTATATGATGTTTCGTATACAAAAGATTTGTATAAGAAATATTAAACAGGTGAAGTCCATGGATGAATATCAAAAAATTACGGCAATCTTAAATCCTTATCGAGAAGTCCATCAAGCTTTTTTTCTTATCAATCAGGAGCAAACGGCTAAAGTGGGGATTACGACATTACAATATTTTACGTTAGCACTTTTATTTAAAACGCCGAACATGAATCTTGGTGAACTAGCGGAAGTTCTTTTTTGTTCTAATAGCACGATGAGTGGGGTTGTTGATCGTCTTGTGAAAGCCAAACTTATCATTAGAGAACGTTCGCAAACTGACAGACGGACATTAACGTTGCGGTTGACTGATTTGGGTGAGAAAAAGTACAAAGAGACAGATGTTCTAATTATGGATCGTCTATCTAAGTTATTAGAGATGACAGAGGAAGATGTTAACCATCTTACAATGCTTCATAAGAAAGTATTAAGCAAGTTAAGATGTGAAGGAGATGTAAAAAGTGACGAATGAAAATACCGTGGATAACGCGAAAGTTCAAATTAACCCTATCCCTATTGTTGGAGTCATCATATTGGGAGCCTTTGTTGCGATTTTAAACCAGACGCTGATGAATGTTGCTCTTCCGCAAATCATGAATAAATTAGAGATTACAGCTAATACAGCTCAATGGTTGACCACTGTCTTTATGCTTGTCAACGGGGTCCTTATTCCGGTTACTGCCTATTTAATGGGGCGGTTTACCACAAGACAATTATTTATCACTGCGATGACCTTATTCTCCATAGGGACGTTGGTCTGTGGAGTCGCGCCAGGATTTAATACGCTTGTTGCAGGACGTGTCATTCAAGCAGCAGGTGCAGGGATACTTATGCCGCTGATGACGAATGTCATTTTGTCAGTTTTCCCCATTGAAAAGCGTGGGAAGGCTATGGGTGTTATTGGGATTGCTATGATTTTTGCTCCTGCTATAGGGCCAACACTTTCAGGGTGGATTGTTCAAAACTATTCATGGCGTGTGCTTTTCTTTATGATTTTACCCATCGGCATTCTAGATGTGATCTTGGCTATCTTTTTATTAAAAAACGTGACTGAACGCACCTTTCCAAAGCCTGACGTTTTAGGCATTATATTATCTACTATCGGATTTGGTGGCATTCTTTATGGATTTAGTACAGCGGGAAATAAGGGATGGACCAATGCCGAAGTATTAGTGACTTTAGGTGTTGGTATCGTTGCTTTGTTGTTATTCGTTTGGCGCCAACTTGTCCATGATGACCCAATGTTAGAATTTCGGGTCTTTAGATACTGGATGTTCTCTCTTTCAACAATCATCAACATCATTATTACGATGGCGATGTTTGCAGCCATGATTCTAGTCCCGATCTATTTACAAAATATTCGAGGGTTTACGCCCTTGGAATCAGGTCTCTTATTACTACCTGGTGCGATACTTATGGGGATTATGTCGCCAATTACAGGGGCTATTTTCGATAAGATTGGACCGCGCTGGCTTGCGGTGGTTGGTTTAGCCATTACGGTGATTACGACTTATATGTTTGCCAACCTCACGGACGACATGTCTTATTTAACCTTGATCATTATGTATTCTGCTCGTATGTTTGGGATGTCCATGCTTATGATGCCGATTATGACGGCAGGTTTGAATGCCTTGCCTCAGCGTTGGAACGCACATGGGACGGCGATGGTCAATACGATTCGTCAGGTTGCGGGTTCAGTGGGAACAGCCCTATTGATCACCGTGATGACGAATCAGACGAAGGCGCACCTTACTGAAATGGCAAAAGAACAACAAGTGGGGCCACAAATGAAAGCACAATTTGCTCATCTGACCAATGAAGCGACTATTTACGGTTTAAATGATGCCTTTTTAGTGGCAACAGGCATGGCACTTTTAGCCTTTATTTTAGCTTTCTTCCTACGTAAGCCTAAACCTGCGGATGATTTAGATCCAAGAGGAACCGGCAAAATTGAAGAAAAGGCAGTAAAAGGGAATTAAAGGAAAAAAGAATGTTATAGAGGGCTCAACTAGTGGTGCAAGGAGAAACTTGCAAGCTCTAGAGAGCCCTCTTATTTTGATTTGATACAGAATAAAGGATGCTTTCCTCGGTTTTTCGGCTATAATTATGAAAGAAGGCTGTAAAACTGATAAAATAAAGAAAACTTCAAAGAACAAGGAATAGCTGAAAATAAGGTGGGATTTTTCATGGTACATGTAACCATAAGACAATTGATTAAAGAATTTGATCTCGAATTAATCAGTGGCGAAGACGAAATAGAACGCGGTGTATCCACAAGTGATATTTCTCGACCAGGGCTTGAAATGGCTGGTTTTTTTACATATTATCCGGCAGAACGTATTCAGTTACTCGGGAAAACGGAATTATCCTTTTTAAACTCACTCCCTTCTGAAGAACGAGTTGACCGCATGGAGAAATTGTGTACAGTTGAAACCCCTTGTGTGATTGTGTCCCGAGGCTTAGATGTTCCTGTAGAACTTATAGAGGCTTCAAAGAAAAGTGGCGTTCCGGTGCTTAAAACGCCTTTAAAAACAACACATGTCAGCAGTAAAATTACCAACTATCTAGAAACATTATTAGCCCCCATGACGTCTGTCCATGGTGTCCTTGTTGATGTTTATGGGATCGGTGTATTGCTGACCGGTGATAGCGGAGTCGGAAAAAGTGAAACCGCGTTAGAGCTTGTTAAACGAGGGCATAGACTGGTTGCCGATGATTCCGTAGAGATTCGTCAAACGGGCGATAATGATCTCGTCGGAAATCCTCCTGAACTTATCCAGCACTTATTAGAGATACGTGGACTTGGGATTATCGATGTAATGACTTTATTTGGGGCGGGCGCGATTCGCAATTATAAAAAAATTTCAATGATTATTCATCTTGAACCGTGGGATTCAAAGAAAATGTATGACCGCTTAGGTTTAGATGAGGATCGAGTGCAATTGGTAGGGACAACAATTCCTAAATTAACGGTTCCGGTGCGTCCAGGTCGTAACATCGCGGTAATCATTGAAGTTGCTGCAATGAACTTTAGACTTAAGGGTATGGGCATTAATGCCGCTCAAGAATTTTCTGATCGATTGGACGAAAACCTTCGCCAAAATAAAAATTAGACGTTCACTTCGAATTGTTTGTCGCTATAGAATGTAAAGCGCAGCGTATCAAGGGTGAGGCTAACAAAGGAGCGTTGCGGCCGCATGAAGAGGCACCGCACTCACAAAAGCGAGCCACAACTAACAAATAGCGCACGAAACAAGGGCTAAACTAACAAAATCGAGCTGCGATCGCACGAAAGAAGCGCCCCACTCACAAAAACCGGCCGCGACAAACAAAAGGCGCACTTACAAAAGGAAAACCACCACTAACACATGGGCACGAGGTTCAATATAAAAGTTTTATATATAGTAACTGTATTTTGGGGAGGCAGACATGTTAACGACATTAAAGACTGGGCTTTTCAAAGGCTTGGAAACGACATGGTCCTTAGGTAAAGTGATTTTTCCAGTGACGCTGATCATTACGATCCTTAGTCACACTGTTTTATTTGACTTCCTCATTCGTGGCATTTCTCCTGTTATGGGGTGGCTCGGATTACCAGGAGAAGCGGCTGTTCCCCTTGTTTTTGGGAACCTTCTTAACCTTTATGCGGGAATTGGGGCTATTCTGTCCATGGATTTAACAGTCAAAAGTGTCTTCATCCTTGTGGTGATGATGTCCTTTTCGCATAATCTTCTTATTGAATGTGGTGTCGCTTCCCGTGTCGGTGTGAAGGTTTGGATTATCGTGCTTATTCGTCTTGGTTTAGCGATTGCGTCAGCAGTGGCTATTGGTCATCTTTGGCATGGAGGCAGCACTCAAGCTGATTATGGCTTTTTATCAACGGGGGATAGTGTGCCAGCAACTTGGCTCGGGTGGCTTTGGGACGGTCTTGAAAAAGCACTTATGGGGATCTTGCAATTGGCTATCATTGTTATTCCTTTAATGGTGATCATTCAAATTTTGAAGGACCTTCATTGGATGGCGGTTTTTGCAAAAGGGATGGCTCCAGTCACGAAATTTTTAGGGATGCAAAGTAATGCTTCTATGACGCTAGCCTCTGGACTTATCTTGGGGCTTACCTATGGCGCCGGTGTTATGGTCCAATCGGTAAAAGAGGATCATCTCGATAAACGGAGTCTCTATCTGTCCTTTATTTTTCTTGTCAGCTGTCATGCCGTAGTCGAGGATACGGTGATTTTTGCCCCCCTTGGCATTTCGTTATGGCCTCTTGTCGTTCTGAGATTAGGTGTTGCCATTCTTTTCACTTGGATTGTGGGCTTATTATGGAGAAAAACAAAATTAACAGAAGTATTGAATGAAAAAGGGAGTCAGGTATCTTGATTAAAACAGTATTATTTGATTTAGACGGGACGTTAATTAACACCAATGACCTTATTATTGCTTCATTTTTACATACATTGGATCAATATTATCCACAGAAATACACGGAAAAGGATATTGTTGAATTTATTGGAGAGCCTCTTGAGGTTAGCTTTGGACGGATGGAAAGCGATGAAGCGAAAATCGGCGAAATGGTTGGCGTTTATCGTAAGCATAATGTTGCCATGCATGACGCGCTTGTTAAAGAATATCCAAATGTCTTAACAACGATTGAAACACTCCACAGTCAAGGATATAAGCTTGGGGTCGTGACAACAAAACGCTTGGATACAGTAGCTCTTGGACTGAAGCTTTCAAAGTTAGAACCTTATTTTGATGTTGTGGTCACGATAGACGATGTGGTCCATGCAAAACCTGATCCCGAGCCTGTTCTTAAAGCGCTCAAGGCTCTGAATGCTCAGCCGAGTGAAGCACTCATGGTTGGAGACAGCCCCTCAGATATTGAAGCAGGCAAAAAGGCAGGGACAAAAACAGTGGCTGTAGGTTGGTCTATTAAAGGTGCAGACCTACTTCGTCAGTCACAGCCAGATTACCTTATTGATGACATGAAAGAGATGCTAGAGATTGTGCAAACAGTCTAGATTTGTTGTGTGAAATGATGGTATTTTTATCCAATGAGGTCATTATTATGAAAACGTCTGAGAAGCAGCAAACCTTAAAAAGGACATAACGGAGGAATACAGTTGAGACGGACAACCCGCTATAAAGTAGAAGGCGCCAACTCTCTGTGGCACGTCTATAAGACAGTCCCTTTTTTTAAAGTAGTTAAAAACTTTATCGTCATCGAAATTGCACGCTACATGCCTTTTTTAAAAGCGAAAAATTGGTTGTATCGCACGTTTTTGCGCATGGACATTGGAGAGCAAACGTCCTTTGCTTTAATGGTTATGTTAGATATCATGTTTCCTGAGAAGATTAAGGTCGGAAAAAATGCGGTAATAGGTTATAATTCAACATTACTTGCTCATGAATATCTGATCGATGAATATCGTTTAGGTGACATTATTATTGGTGATGAAGTGATGATCGGTGCAAACTGTACCGTTCTTCCAGGCGTATCGATTGGTCGCCGGGCCATTGTTTCGGCTGGGACACTTGTTCATAAGGATGTTCCTGAGGGGGCGTTTGTCGGGGGGAACCCGATGAGCATCATTTATACAAAGGAAGAAATGGAAGCGCGTCAAAACCGCTAAAAGCAAAAGGATACGAGGAGAAGATTTAAAAAGGATTATGGAGAGAGGTGAAGGCTTGGGTGAGCAAAACAAAAGCATGAGAGAAATTGTGGATCATTATCACCATTGTGCCACCTGTCAGCATTTTGGATTTCGAGCAGAGGAAAATAAGAAGTATCCGATGTGTACAAGATTGGGGTTTGATACAAAACCGGAGTATCAGTTTGATTGCTGGGACCCAAAACCGAGAGTGAGGGCTGCGATCCAAAAGAAACTCTTAAATCAGAACAAAATGTCTTCTTAAAATAGATGTCATGGCTTTGTGAGAATTTAGGTTATTGTCCATTTCAAACCATGGGGGAATGCATAGGATATTAACGTATCTAATGTTTAGACAGCTAAGGAGGTATTTGTAATGTCCGATTTGTCAAATAACATGAATGCGTCAAATCATCCTAATCACATGAATATGTCAAATCACCCTAACCACATGAATATGTCGAATCACCCGAACACTATGAATTATGGAGGCAATTTTCACGATCCAAACGCCATGAAACCTGAGGGACATCATAAGTTTCATCATCCTATGATGGACCCCGGCTGTGGATGTCATCCCCATGAGCATGGAAAGTTTCATCATGGGATGCCCGACTGTCCCCCTTCGATCGTTTGCGCGGATCCTCCCGTAAACAAAACAATGCCAGCGATGTATGATCCCGCACAGCATTGGCAAAAAAATTATACTGAAAATATTGTAATTCCGCATGTCCATCCTTCACATACAACCCATGTGAAGCATACTCATTACACGCATAAACATTATTTTCCACACACGGAGTCTTTCATGAATACAACCAGTTGTTCGGAAGTCAATTGTACTCCAATCCCATGTCCGCCGTGTCCACCTCATAAACCTTTTGGTGTTTTATAAGAAAGAAAAAGTGCTATGTTCCTTTATTGGGAGCATAGCACTTTTTTAAAAGTAAGAAAGCAATGTTGGTCATCAAATAGACGTTGATCTAAATTCCTCGCTTTCCTAACGCCCACACGATGTGGGGAGGCTCAGGCGTTCGACGCATAATCAAAAGGGTTCTTTACTTTTTGGGTGGTAAAGCGAGCTTCGACGCTGTCATAAGGATGTGAGGGTGTTAGTCGATCGTCCTTTGTGGTCTCAGATAATTTTGGAATGGACTCTAGATTCGGCACCTGTGAGTCAACTGCGCTGAAAAACACACTGATTATAAGTGTCCCGAATCTCGCGGTTTTCATTTCGATCAATTGAGTTGGTGATGCCCGATTTCTGGATTTTAATGAAAAACGGTCACCAAGACGCCATGGTGATGCCCGATTTCTGGATTTTAATGAAAAACGGTCACCAAGACGCCCTTCTGATGCCCTTTTTCTAGATTTTAATGAAAAACGGTCACCAAGACGCCATGGTGATGCCCTTTTTCTAGATTTTAATGAAAAACGGTCACCAAGACGCCATGGTGATGCCCGATTTCTGGATTTTAATGAAAAACGGTCACCAAGGCGCCACGCTGATGCCCGATTTCCAGATTTTAATGAAAAACGGTCACCAAGACGCCCTTCTGATGCCCTTTTTCTAGATTTTAATAAAAAACGGTCACCAAGACGCCATGGTGATGCCCGATTTCTGGATTTTAATAAAAAACGGTCACCAAGGCGCCAGGGTGATGCCCGTTTTCTAGATTTTAATAAAAAACGGTCACCAAGACGCCATGGTGATGCCCGATTTCTGGATTTTAATGAAAAACGGTCACCAAGACGCCCTTCTGATGCCCGATTTCCAGATTTTAATGAAAAACGGTCACCAAGGCGCCCTTCTGATGCCCTTTTTCTAGATTTTAATGAAAAACGGTCACCAAGGCGCCACGCTGATGCCCGTTTTCTAGATTTTAATAAAAAACGGTCACCAAGGCGCCATGGTGATGCCCGATTTCTGGATTTTAATAAAAAACGGTCACCAAGACGCCATGGTGATGCCCGATTTCTGGATTTTAATAAAAAA
>NZ_BMFV01000064.1 GCF_014639255.1 Pullulanibacillus pueri | reverse complement strand
CGTCAGAATATATAATTTAGCGGAGGACCTTATAAGTGCAACTAAGGCTTTCGCTATTAAGTTTCGGCGATAAGCCAAGTTTTCTAATATTTTTATGTAAAAAGTTCTCTTTATCCTCGGAAACTAAAAAGTTAAAAATGGTGGCTTCTGAGATATTGGAAAAATGCTCTGTATGACCATCATCAAAGAAAATCTTGAGTTCTTTGGACTCCTTGTTATAGCCAAACGTGTCAAAGGTTTCGAGCCGAGAAAGTTCTCTATTAAATTGGATTTTTTTCATGATACAGCACTCCTTTTTCAGATCATTATGAGCCATAGAGGATGTTCAAATAGTCGAAGATAGAACGTTTATTCATTTGAACTGTGCTTAGAATCTCTCTCTATGCTTGAGTAATAATGTTTTGCGTCATTTTTGTTAAAGACACTTTAAAATTTGCTTGACGCCATTAAAAACATATATAACACTATTAGACAGTTCTCTCTTAATCCCTCCTTGTTCGCAAAACAAGTGTTAAAGTGACAAAAAAATAGTTATGCTTAAACTCTATTCGACAGGTCCTGTTTTTATTCGAATTAAAAAATATTTTTTGGCGATCGGACAAGATAACTTTTTATACTACGAATTGTTTATTGATGGTACAATCTAATAGATGGGTTATCAAAAAAGATGTACTTAGAGGGGGATTTTAAATGCCCAAAAAAAATGATTCCTATGCTTCACGCAGCGAGCGGAGAAAAAATAAAGGATTTGACCGCTTTTTAAATTGGGCCATTGGAATAGTGGTTGTTCTTATCGTGCTCATAGGAGGTTATCTGCTTTTTAACATTCTTCACTCTCCTGATACTGAGGCATCGACAACATCCACTAATAATAAATCGCATGAAGCGAAATCAGATGATACACAAGATAAAGCAAAATCAGATTCAGAAGCTAAGGGAACGGAGAGCCAAGATGATTCTGAGAATGTTGTGCCCAATGATGCCTCGCAAAATCCCGATGATGGATCATCGGCAACGGATTCGGATGACCAAAGCAATGAGGATTCAGGCGGTGGGCCAAAAGGACCATGGAAACCCATCGGGACGACACAAAGTGAACCGCACCAAACTAATTATGATGAAGGCTCAGTTGATTGGAATGAGAGAGTGAAGGCTTTATCCTATGCAACAGGTATATCCGAAGAGGATATGACACTCATTTGGTTAGGGAATGGAGGCGCACCTGATAAATCCTTAGGAAAGGTTAAGGATAAGCAAACGGGTAAGATTTATGATGTGATTCTACAGTGGGTAAAAGACAAGGGCTGGAAGCCTATAAGTGTTGATCCAGAGTAGAGAGTTGAATAAAAGGTGGAAAACGAAGCTAAGTGCAAAACAGCACTTGGCTTTTTTAAGAATAAGCATAATTCTGATCATCAGGACGATGTGGATCTCCGCTCCAATCCACTTTTGGTACTGAAGAAGCATTTTGGTAAAAAAGCTTTTTAATGCCCAACTGAATGAGGACCGGGCATGCATTTCGCCCGATTTTTCTCATATAAGTGTATCAAAATTATGGTCCTGGGAGAGGACCTGTAGACTTCGCGCTTATGGTCTATTAATGATAAAATAGTAACGAATCTATGGATAAGTGTTATAATCCATAAAATGTGGAAAGAGAATAATACAGTTACAAGGAGTTAGGTCTATGAAAATTGGAATCATTGGAGCCATGGATGAAGAGGTCGCACTGCTTAAGTCTTCAATTAAAGGAATAGAAGAGCACGAGAAAGCTGGTTGTCTTTTTTATTCAGGAGAATTGAAAGGGCACCAAGTCATTGTATTAAAATCTGGTATTGGCAAGGTTAATGCTGCCATGGCAACTACACTTCTCATCAATGCATTCGAACCAGAGGTGATTATTAATACGGGATCAGCAGGTGGTTTTAATGAGCAGCTTAATGTAGGGGATATCGTTATTTCAACGGAAATTGTTCATCATGATGTTGACGTCACTGCCTTTGATTATGCCTATGGTCAAGTTCCAGGGATGCCAGCAACCTTTAAAGCGGACAAACATTTAAGGGAAGTGGCCGTGAATTCAGCAAAAAATATGATTGATGCTAGGGTCGTGGAAGGATTGATTGCCACGGGGGATTCCTTTATGTCTGATCTCGATCGTGTAAAGGTGATAAAACAGATATTCCCTGAGCTCCAATGCGGTGAGATGGAAGCTGCAGCGATTGCTCAAGTGAGTTACCAATTTCATGTGCCATTTGTTATTATTCGATCACTATCAGATATTGCTGGGAAAGATGCCAGTGTCTCTTTTGATGAATTTTTAGAGACAGCGGCAACAAATTCTGGCAAACTCATATTATCAATGTTAGAGGAGTTGAAATAAAAATGACCAAAAAAATGAATGTTGAAAGTTTCAATCTCGATCACACCAAAGTAAAGGCCCCTTATGTACGGTTAGTGGGAATTACTGAAGGAAGCCACGGAGACAAAATTTACAAATATGATATTCGGTTTTGCCAACCGAATAAAGAGCACATGGAAATGCCGGGATTACATTCTATCGAGCATTTGATGGCAGAAAATATTCGCAATCATATCGAGGGTGTCATTGACATCGGTCCTATGGGCTGTCAAACGGGTTTTTACTTTTCAATTTTAAATAATGAGAGTTATGATGAAGCGCTTGAAGCGATTGAAAAGACACTCAATGATGTACTTACGGCAGATGAAGTTCCCGCTTGTAATCCAGTACAATGTGGTTGGGCTGCAAACCATAGTTTAGAAGGTGCAAAAGAAATAGCAAGAAAAATGTTGGCAGCCAAAGAGGAGTGGCGTCAGGTTTTCGCAGAGTAGGTTGTCACTTAAAGGGGAGAGACTGGAAAAACTCCACCGTGTTAACAACAATTACAAGTCCTTTACCTCCCCGTCTCATGATAAAATGAGACGGGGAGGTTTGAGGTGTGAATCAAAACCAGATGCAAAAACTCAAAACTAAAATAATCGATTATAAACGCTTTAGTTTTATTTTTTTATATTTAGCTGCTTTTTTGTATATGGGGTCTCTAATACCATTTGAGGGTAAAACATTGATAAAGTCAGAGATTCTGATGGGAGCAAGTGTTTTACTGATCGTCATTTCCATAGGATTTTTTATTCTCATGCGAAGAGCCTCAGATCGCTATCATCAAGAATTGTAATCGCAAGACGACTAACATTCTAGACCGTTAGCCATAGTGCTAGCGGTTTATTCAGTTTAAAAGAGTTTGCCCTAGTGATACTTACATAATGATGCACATGCATTCACACCCTAAACCTACTTCCCTTGTGAAAAAGTATAGAAAAAAGGCAGATGAATAAGGGGAAAATCTTTTAATAATTTGATCTAATTATCGGAATTCTCTCTCTTTATATTGACGTTTTTAGCTTGGAAGAAAAGAGTATAATAAATTTGGTTTTTCTAGGGCATTCTTCTTGGCTAGGGCATGGTGTTGTGCTATTAATAGTGGGGTAGGGAAATTATTGTGAAGGTATAAAAATTCCCAACTTTGAATGGTGGCCAGTTTGAAAAGCAAAATAATTTTTTGTTAAAAACAGTGATGAAATGAAAAAGAAACTTGAGGATGCTGGTCTGTTGTACTAAAATGGCTAGGGAGATTAATTTCGATCGGAAAAGGAGAGATTGCTTAGGGGGATGCTTTAATTTTTAAAGAGGTAGTTCAAAAAAGTCTGAGGGCTGTCCTCCTTTTTGAACCTATACCTAGAGACCAGCCGTTTTTTTAGAAAAAGAAACTGGTTATCGTTTTATTTTATTGTACTAATATTTATAGATACTTCGGAAAATAAAAGTTAGGAGTGTCACTCATGGCAACGGAGAATAATGGCAGTCATACGCCATGGCAGGAACTTTACGGGCCTAACCTAGGCTATATTCAAGAACAATATGATATCTATCGCACGGATGCAAGTGCTGTGGATCCAGAGTTAAAAGACCTTTTTGACCAATGGGGAGCACCACCTTCTGGGGATGTCAATTCCTCTTCTGATACCACTGTAGCAGGATTAAGTTCAGTGGATATGGAAAAAGTTGTGGCAGCGGCTAAACTCGCAGATAATATTCGGGTGTACGGTCACTTAGCAGCTAATATACACGCTATTAATGGTGTGGACAAAGATACACGCATGTTAGAACCTGAAACTTATGGTTTGAACGAGAACGATCTCATAGAGATACCTGCTCAAGTCATTCTTAAAAACCCACCTAAAGGTGTGCACAATGCCTTAGATGTGGTGAATCATTTAAAGACCATTTATACTCAATCTTTAACTTATGAATTTGGTCATATCCATGATGTAGAAGAACATCAATGGCTTAATGAAAAAATCGAATCAGGTGCAATTCACCCGAACTTAACCCACGAAGAACGTATTGAACTTCTCAAGCGTTTAACCGATGTTGAAGGGTTTGAAACCTTTTTACACAAAACTTTTGTCGGACAAAAGCGTTTTTCAATTGAGGGTGTTGATACGCTTGTTCCTATGCTTGAGCAAATTGTCAAAGCAGGGGTAAAAAATGGCGTTGAAAATGCCATTATCGGGATGGCTCATAGAGGTCGCTTAAATGTATTGGCCCATGTTCTCAACAAGCCGTATAAAAGAATTCTTGCCGAATTTGCGCATACGACAATTAATGATGATGACTATATCAATGAGGGTTGGGCTGGCGATGTTAAATATCACCTCGGCGGTCATTGGGAGGTTAAAGAAGGCGAAACGGTTAAAACGCGTATCACCTTAGCTAACAATCCAAGTCACCTTGAAGTCGTTGATCCTGTTGTTGAAGGTTATGCCCGAGCAGCACAAGAGGATCGTGGGCAAGCGGGAAATCCTTATCAAGATTTTTCGAAAGCCTTCACAATTATGGTTCATGGTGATGCTGCTTTTCCAGGTGAGGGTGTTGTTGCCGAAACATTGAACTTAAGTCGTCTTCCAGGATTTACAACCGGAGGTACGGTTCATATTATTGCTAACAACCTCATTGGGTTTACGACTGAAAGCAATGATGGACGATCAACGCGTTATGCGAGTGATCTTGCAAAGGGTTATGAAATTCCTATCGTTCACGTTAATGCAGATGATCCTGAGGCGTGCTTAGCGGCGGCAAATCTTGCATTTGAATATCGTGAAAAGTATGGCAAGGATTTCTTGATCGACCTTATTGGCTATCGTCGGTTTGGTCACAATGAAATGGATGATCCTTCAGTTACTCAGCCTAAACTCTATGAACTTGTTCATGCTCACGATACGGTGAGAGCATTATACGCTAAGCAATTAGAAGATGCTGGTGTGATTACTGCTGATGATGCCCGTCAATTTGAACAAAATGTTCAAGAGAATCTTCAATCGATTTACGATGAGATTAAGGAAAATGGCAATCATGAAGTTGAACCAAAGTTTCCTGCTGAAACTATCATCGCTAACTGGCCAACGGTCAATACTTCAGTTAGCCTAGAGCAATTAAAAGAAATTAACACTAATCTTTTAAAATGGCCTGAAGGGTTTAATGTTTATAAAAAACTTGATAGAATTCTTTCACGTCGTAAGGATGCTCTTGAAGAAGGGGGCAAAGTGGATTGGGGTCATGCTGAAACACTCGCTTTTGCTACTATACTCAGTGAGGGCACACCTATCCGGTTCACAGGGCAAGATGCACAGCGCGGAACGTTTGCTCACCGTCACTTGATGTTGCACGATGAAAAAGATGGGAAAACCTTCTCACCTTTACATGTGTTACCTCAGGCTAAGGCTTCATTTGCAATTTTTAATAGTCCATTGTCTGAAACGGCAGTGCTTGGATATGAATACGGCTACAATGTATTTTCAGAAGAAACACTTGTCCTCTGGGAAGCACAGTATGGTGATTTTGCCAACGTAGCGCAGCCCATTTTTGATCAATTTATTTCTGCTGGTCGTGCAAAATGGGGACAAAAGTCCGGCTTAGTTATGTTACTTCCACATGGCTATGAGGGACAAGGGGCTGAACATTCTAGTGCGCGTCTTGAACGCTATCTCCAGCTTGCTGCGGAAGGAAACTGGACGGTGGCCAATTTAACGAGTGCCGCACAGTATTTCCATCTCTTACGTCGTCAAGCGGCAATGTTAGGAAAAGAAGGCATTCGCCCACTTGTGCTAATGACACCGAAGAGTTTATTGCGTAATCAAATCGTGGCTTCAGAGGCGAGCGCCTTTACAAATGGGCATTTCCAAGAAGTCATTGAACAACCCGCTTTCAGTGACAATCCTGATAATGTTGAACGGATTGTGTTAAGTTCGGGGAGAATAAGCCTCGATCTCACAGGCAAAGCGGAGTCAGTAGATCACAATACATTAGAAAAAATTCAACTTGTTCGAGTAGAACAGTTATATCCATTCCCAGAACAAGAGTTGAAGGAAATTATTAAGAAGTTTAAAAATGTTAAAGAACTCGTATGGGTACAAGAGGAACCAAAGAATATGGGCGCCTGGATGTTCATCGAACCCCGATTGCGTGCACTTGTTCCTAAACGTGTTAATGTGAACTATGTCGGTCGTCCTGAAGCAGCAAGTACTGCTGTAGGTGAACCAGGCGTTCATAAAATCGAACAAGAAAGTATTGCATCGGCAGCTTTTAACTTAAATTAATGTCTTTAGAGGAGGGCGTATCATGGTTGATGTAAAAGTACCAGAATTAGCCGAATCCATTACAGAGGGAACAATCGCTAAATGGCTAAAAAACGTTGGGGATAAAGTAAATAAAGGTGACGACATTGTCGAGCTAGAAACAGATAAGGTCAACGTGCAAATTAGTGCTGAAGATGAAGGGGTTCTCACTGAACTCAAAAAAGAAGAAGGCGATACCGTTGAAGTCGGTGAGATTATCGCTGTTCTTGATCCAAATGCCGAGGCAGGAGCTGCTCCAGCAGCCCCATCAGCCGAACCAAAGGCAGATGATAATAAAGCTGTAGCAGAATCAACGCCTGTACCTGAAAAAGAAGAAGTGTCTTCTGCTAATGGTGAGCGTTATGTGGCATCTCCAGCTGTCAGAAAGCTTGCGCGTGAGTTAGGCGTAGATTTAAAAGACGTATCTACCAATGATCCTCTAGGACGTATTCATGGCGATGATGTCAAACGTGCGGCGCAGCCTGCTCCAAAAGCAGCTGAGAAGCCTGCTGCTAAATCTGTAGATGAAAATCCAGCAAAACCAGTTGAGCGCATTAAAATGTCACGCCGTCGTCAAACGATCGCAAATCGTCTAGTGGACGTACAACATACGGCTGCGATGTTGACAACTTTTAATGAAGTTGATATGACAGCGATCATGGATTTGCGTAAGCGCCGTAAAGACTCTTTCCTTGAAAAGCATGACGTAAAGCTTGGATTTATGTCTTTCTTTACTAAGGCGGTTGTTGGCGCATTAAAAGAATTTCCACTTCTTAATGCTGAAATTCAAGGCACTGAGTTACTTGTGAAAAAATTCTATGACATCGGTATTGCGGTTTCTACTGATGAAGGTCTTGTTGTTCCTGTTGTGCGCGATGCGGATCGTCTTGGTTTTGCTGGTATTGAAAGTGAAATCGGCAACCTTGCTAAAAAAGCGCGTGACGGCAAACTCACTTTAAGTGATCTATCTGGTGGAACGTTTACGATCACTAATGGAGGGACTTTCGGATCCTTACTGTCTACACCAATTTTAAATGCCCCACAAGTGGGTATCCTTGGGATGCATTCTATCCAATGGCGTCCAGTGGCTATTGATAAGGATCGTATGGAAAATCGCCCAATGATGTATCTTGCGCTTTCCTATGATCACCGGATTGTAGACGGAAGTGAAGCTGTACGCTTCCTTGTAAGCATTAAGCAAAAGCTTGAAGATCCAGAAACCCTTCTTCTTGAAGGTTAATATCTGTTTTGTAGAGACGCTATAGGCATCTAGCCTGTAGCGTCTTTTTATGCTGGGGCTTTAAACATTTAAGAATCCAGTTTAAAACGGCTCTATTATATATGTTGGGGTTTGTAGACAATTTACAATGCTGTTTTGGTTAAGTGAAAAATA
>NZ_BMFV01000063.1 GCF_014639255.1 Pullulanibacillus pueri | reverse complement strand
CTTGAAACCTTCCCATTCCGGTCGCACACCCGAACGAGATTTATTACTAATTTCAATAGCTTGCCTGATATAATCAACATGAAACTGTTCAATTCTTTCCTGTCTTTCTGTATAACCAATATCTGTGTGTGAATGATGAATAACATGAATTTTCCACTTCTTTTTTGGTCTCTGCATTGCGTTCTTCCTTTCTGCCATAATTATTTTCTATCAATATGTTCATTATAGATATAAACGTGGAATTAGGAGTGCATTAAAAAGTTAACGCATCTTTATTTCTTTATTTTATTCCTGTATTTTTAAACACAATAAAATTAATCCATTTCAACTTTTCATGGTTACACCTTTATGATCGATAATTCAAAAATTAGGCTTTCATAAATTGAACTCTTAACAATTTTTAAAAAGAATTAACGAAAAAGTCCTGGATCCTATTCTTCAATATTAAAGACGCTCACAAACTTAATACCCCACCCTCCTTTAAAATTATAATTTTACTTACCGCTCACTCAAGTAAGTTGTAAAGTTGATTTAATCATCATAATGTTATAACATTATGTTTATTTGCTATAGTATCCTCAAAACCCTAAATAGTCAATACATTTCATTAAAATTACAATTTACTTTTTATAAATTTGTGG
The DNA here is from genome assembly GCF_014639255.1 of Pullulanibacillus pueri. GTDB lineage: Bacteria > Bacillota > Bacilli > Bacillales > Sporolactobacillaceae > Pullulanibacillus > Pullulanibacillus pueri. Next base: position 8,862 of record NZ_BMFV01000063.1, on the reverse strand, counting down.
CCACTAGTGATATTTAAAAACTTCTAAGCTGATTACTGATTTGCCTCCAAATGATAGGCAACCCCCTAAATTATCCAAAAATCAGGTGGATGAAAGTGTACATTTAATAAACAATTGAATACAATAATAGTCCTAAAATCCACGACTTTCAACATACTTTTGAGGTACATTGTCCTGAAAAATGGTCCGAACAGGAAAAGAAAACCCCAAGGAGGCCCTTTCATTCTCATGCAAACCAGCTTTTCATTCAGATGCTGTGTGTTTATCATTAGATAAGTTCACACATTCCTTTAATCACTGATTCTCCGTGCGTAAGTCAAGGCGGTACGACTGCCCGTCGCACAAAAAACGCCTTCTAAATCAGAAGACGTTTGCATATTAGATGCGCAATATAACAAATAATGCCCCTTTTATCAATGAAGACTAATCTTTTTTAAGTAGCATGTGATCATTTTTTAAAAGACATACCCTCTCTTTGATCAGCTCGCTTTTTCTATTTTTGTTTTTTAATTAATCTTTCAAAGATAGTTTCATGACATATTTACTTTATCTCTTTCTTAAGTACCGCATTTTCAAACAAAATCACTATATTTATTCTTTGACAGAACCCAATACGATACCGGAGACAAAATACCGTTGCAAAAAGGGATAAAAAACAAGTATTGGTATCATTGATAGAAAAACTTTTGCAGCATTTAATGTTTGATTGGAAACTGCCATTAAACGTTTGATTTCTGATGGATCTGTAACATTATTCATTTGATTCGCATTGACCACTACTTGCTGAATATATGTCTGTAGTGGCCAGTTCTCTGGATGTTGCATGTAGATCATTCCATCAAAAAAGGAATCCCAATGAAACACAACTGAAAATAGAGTTATTGTGGCCAAAACAGGTACTGAAGTTGGGATATATACGTAAAATAAGATTTTCCATGGCCCAGCGCCATCAATACTCGCCGCTTCCTCCAATTCCTTCGGAATCCCCTTGAAGAAATTGACGAGTAGAATAATGTTAAACACAGGCACTGCTGTGGGTAAGACTAGCGCCCAGATTGAGTCCAATAACCCATAAGTGTTTATTGTCATGTATAATGGAATAAGTCCTCCCTGGAAAAGCATAGTAAATATTAATAACCACATATAAATATTACGTCCAGGGAATATCCTCCTACTTTTGCTTAACGGGTATGCCATCAAAACAGAAATAATAAAATTAATCGCTGCTCCAAGAACAACTCTTTCAACAGAAACACCGAACGCTCTGAAAAATGCATGATCCTTTAGCACTTCCCGATAAGATGCTAGATTAAAGTCCACCGGGAGAAAAAAGACTTTACCGGACACAGCTGCTATCCTGCTACTAAAGGAGAGTGCAAGTGTATTCAGAATCGGTGCCACACACAGGATTGCAATTAAGGTAAGAACACCGTAGATAATGATGTCTACTGCAAGATTTCGATCACGTACCATCAGTCACTTCCTCCTTTCTAGAATATCCGATAATTTGCAAATCTATAGGCTAGTCTATATGATATGGCAATTAATATAAAACTGATGACGGATTTCAACAAGCCCAATGCAGTAGCTAATCCAAATTGTGCCTGCAATAACCCGGCCCGATAGACATAAGTATCAATTACATCCCCAGTCTGATATACAATTGGGTTGTATAAATTTAAAATTTGTTCAAAGCCTGCATTCAACACATTGGCTAGACTCAACGTTGTTAATAAAACAGCAGTAGGAATTAAAAGTGGTATCGTAATTTTGGTTAATCTTTTCCATCTACCCGCACCGTCAATAGCTGCGGCTTCATAAAGCGACGTATTAATCGAGGTTAGTGCAGCTAGATAAATAATGGTATTAAATCCAAATTCCTTCCAAACATCACTTGTGACTAAGACTAGACGAAACCAATGGTTGCTGGCTAAGAACATAATTGGATCCCCGCCAAATGCTTGTACTACTGCATTAACAATGCCGTTAACACTTAACATATTAATCAAAATACCCGAAAGAATAACCCAAGACAAGAAGTGAGGTAAATACACAATGGTTTGCACAGTTCTTTTGAATTTCCGATTCAATGCCTCATTAAGAATAAGAGCAAAAACAAAGGGAACTATTAATCCAGCAACGATTTTCATCACAGCTATCACAATGGTATTCACAAAAATTTGATAGCTATCTGGCATATTAAACATGTATTTAAAATTATCCCATCCTACCCAGGGTGAGTGAAGTATCCCTTTAGTTGGAATGAAATCCTCAAACGCTATAGAAATCCCAAACATGGGAATTATTTGAAATAAAATCAGTAAAATAACCCCTGGAAACAGCATGAGATGATAATTATATATAAACTTTTTATTTTTCATGTCTACACCTCGTCTATTAAACAGGGTATCAATAGTTTTGATACCCTGTTTATCCTTTTACTAAAGATTATTTTACTGCTGTGTTAACTTCCTTGGTAATCGTGTCTCCACCTATTTTTTTCCACTCTTTTACAAAGGAATCAAAGCTATCTACTGAGGCTTGACCCGTAATTATTTTCAAAAATGTTTCATTTTCTAACTTTGTAAGATTACTTCCTCTGCTATCCATTGTTTTGGTAGTGCCAGTGAAGGCAGGTTCGATCCTATTCAATTTACTTGAACTTAGCTTTTTAGCTCCAACATAATAGGCCAGCCAGTTTCCATAATCAGCCATACTAGATTTAGGAGACTTAATATTATTCTTAATTGACTGAAATGTCTGTTTCTGGCTAGGGGTTAAATCACTTGTATCCCCTGTTTGAATAGCCTTATCGTATATCTTGGCGCTATCAGGGACATCATTTTCATTATTTAATTGTAAGTTTAATGGCCAGTTTAACCAACTCACTCCTAAGTCTTTGTAGATATCTGCCGCCTTTGGATCCTTTAAACGTAGTCCCTGGTATTCTACGTTTAAGGCTTTGACAACAGCATCCGGATGCGCATAGCCTTTTTTCACGACAAGGTAACTGCCGGAGGGTGCAGCCAACATTACATTGTATTTGTTCTGTCCATCTAGAGGAGCAAGGACTGGTATCCATTCTGCTTTCTTATTATTTTTCACAGCATCTGATAACATCCATGCTCCAGACCATGGGGCAAATACTGCTCCGGCTTGTCCATCGGCAACTAATCCCGCATCTTTATCAAAGTTTTTAGTTACGAATTCCTTATCAATTAAACCTTGCTTATACATTTCCTGTAACTTAGCCAATGCCTGCTTCATTTCCGGCTGAATAGATCCATTTACAATCGAACCAGATGAGTCTTTAATCCAAGAATCTGGGTAAGCGTGATAGGCATTAAAAATCGGATCAAACGTAAAGAATCCTCCCATTTGAAACACGTGTGGGTCCCCTAATAACCCTAATGTATCATTTTTGTTATTGCCATCAGGATCTTGTGTTTTAAATGCTTTTAAAACAGTAATTAATTCATCAGTTGTCTTTGGCACTTTCAAGTTTAACTTATCTAACCAATCTTTACGTAACCAGAGAAGTTGCTGTTGTCCAAAGATATTTGTATCCGGTAGTGCATCGAGCTTCCCACCACTTGTTTTCTTAACTGTATCCAAGACACGACCATTAAATGAATCATAGTATCCTTTGATCAACGGAGATGCATATTTGCTATATGCACTGCTTAAATCCTCTAGCATCCCGGCTTTTTCTAATTGTTTAAATTGCTGTTCATTCACAATCATGACATCTGGTATGTTCCCACTCGCAATAGCTAAATTGACTTTCTGTTTGTATGCGTCTGCATCAGCTACAGAAAAATCATACTTGATCTTAATATTTAGTTTATTCTCTACGTATTTGAGATAATCATTGCTCTCTAAAGTATCACCTTTCGGCAAAGTGTTTCCAGCAACACCTTGACGCCCGATTGTAAAGCTTATTGTATCATCATACTTACCGAATGGCCCAGGTGCCGATGCGGTGTTTTTGTCCGTATCGTTGTTTGTTGTTGATTTCCCTTCAGGTCCACATGCTGCCAGAGCCAATAGGATTGAGATACATAATAGCAAAACCAAAATTTGTTTTCTCATGTTTTCGTCTCCTTTGATTAAATTAAATCTCATTGTCTTTATAAGTCATCTTATTTGGCTTATACGTTTTGAATATAACTCCTCTGAAATTCCCAGTTTGCTCTCTTTACTATATGGATATTCTACCTATTATAGCGCGTTTGAAATTTACCTTTTCAATGCATAAACCCTCTTATATTACTAAACTATCTGCACCTATAAATGTGCTGTAGAGTGCACTGCTTGAAGTCTCTACTCTTATATTTTCAAGGGATAACTTTTGCAAAAACGGGTATTTAAATAACTTAAAACTCTTTGATATTTGGCCTCCAAATACAATAACTTCAGGTTCAAAGGAAGAAATGAATGGATAAAGAGCTTCACCTAAAAGTTCTCCAAAGTCTCTAAATATGACCTTTGCTTGGTTATCACCGTTTCTTGCAGAATTAGCTAAATCGCTTACATTTATTTGACTCGAATCTAAGTTATGTTGACTAGCGAGCTTAAGTATTCCACGTTTGGATATATAATCATCAATCGTCGCATCTTTAAAGGGAACATTGTAAATAAAGCCAGTTTTAGGGATGCCGTACTCCCCCCTCACTATTAATCCATCATTTATAAAAGTAGATCCTATTCCCGTCCCTAGTGTAAAGCCCGCTATTTTTTTTACTCCTTTACTTTTATATTTTCTTTTAAATTCACCTAATACAAATAATGTAGCATCATTTTCCATATAAACTGAAAAATCCTTTGAGATATGTCTGTTAATAAACGGATCCTTAACTATCGAATTGTACAGTTCCTCTTTTAGGTTTACACCATATAAAGATTCATATTTATCCAAATCCTTAATATAAGAAACACCTTTTTCATAATCAGAAGGCCCAGGAAACGCGATTCCAACTCCCAAAACAGGTATAGCGCTATGAGCACTTTCCATGAAGTTTTGGATTTGATTATTAACTATAGTTGTAAAGTGATCGATGACAATATTTTTAGACCTGTCTGCCAATGAGGGATATGTCGTCATTGTTTTTTCTTGGACAATGCCATCAACAACGACCGCCGTATGAATGGATGTACCCCCTATATCTAAGGTCACCACACACTTTGTCAAAATCTCCCCTCCCTGCTTATCATTATAATGTAATAACATTATGTCTTTAAATTTATCACACATTTTATAACTTATCAATATCTTTTTAGAAAACTTGGCTTATACTTCATCTCTTCGCTAAGCACTGCCTGATGTTCGTGCTTTCGTAATCCACACTAAGGTTGTCGCCAGGCCTTAATGTGATAAGCCTTAGTTACACTTATAAGGTCTTCCATAAAGTTATACTTTTATTACAAAAAAATTAGATAAAATTAATATGATAGCGATACTGGCTACCAATATAATGGCATTCAGTATACTCCCTGAATTGAGTATTCTTCTGTTTCCCTATTCGAACACGTTTTAGAATAGGCTCGTCTTCGTTAACATTTAAATTCTCCATGACTTCCTGTGTTGGTTTTGTCGCTTCAATATATTCCTTTATCTGGTTAACAATTATTCCTTTTGTTTTAAGTAATTCGTAAAAAGATCCATAGTAATCTTTTGCGTTTAGTGAGAAATACTTATCATGAGGAATGAAAGTTTTAAAGTAAACAAAGCCTTTATTATTAATTCCCCTGACCCGGTTTAATTGGAGAACTTGATCTCCTTCATTCAACATTAATTTTCGAGCGAGTTCTTTATTGGCCGTAATCAATTTGATTTCTGCCTTCAATGTTTCTGCCTTTTCTCCAATTTCAGCCATTTCCTTTGTAAAACTCTTCACATAGGTGTAATTCTCTTGTTTGTCTGTTTTAGTAGATAGATCGAGAACAAAGGTTCCTTTAGCGCGTTCGCGATGGAGTAATTTCTCATGAACCAGTTCATCTATAGCTTTACGTATTGTAATCCGACTCACATCATAAAATTCACAAAGCTCTAATTCTGCCGGGATTTTATCCCCTGGTTGCCAAACACCTAATTCGATTTTATTACGAATCTCCTCTGCGATTTGTGCATATAGTGGAGATGCATCTTTATTCTTATTTAATTTTTCCATTAAGTTTCACCCTTCTACTTTTAATACACTATAGCTATTTAGCAGCTAATGTCTACTATCGTAATTACATTATGACAAATTATCCTTCATTTTAACATAACAAATTTAACATTTTCCATTGTTATTAAGTTAACAATACGAATATCATTACATTCATACTTAAATCTGTTGATATTGTTATAACATTATGATATTGTTTGATATATAGATTAACAAATATTATAAAAATGCAGGTGAAAAAATGACAAGTTATGAAAAGTATCCAGAAATATTGATTTCGAATGCTGAAAATACTGCATGGAAGGGCTATCCTGATATTGTTGATGAATTATTAGTTTCAGTTAAATCTCTTCAAAAAGAAAAGACCGTCGTTATGATTGACTGTTATCCTGGAGTGAGATATGAAGAAATAGAAAGAAACATAATTGCTCCAATGAAACCTACAATGACCCTCTTTTCTGATGATTTAACCTATCCAACTGAAACCATTGATAAATTGATTGAACCCAATTTAACTGACGATAGAGTTTTTGGTGTTCTAAGTACCCGTACCCTGAATGACTTTTTTGACCCTGCTTCTCTAGATAAGGCAAGGGAGAAACTCAATAGCTTACAGAGGGGTCTTGTTGTCATTTATGGTGTTGGCGCCCAGCTCGTCGTTGATCCAGATCTTCTCGTTTACGCTGATTTAACACGATGGGAAATTCAAAAACGCTATAACTCTAGTGAATTACCAAACTGGAAAAGTTCTAATCATGATGAAGATCCCTTGCGTAAATTCAAAAGAGGCTATTTTATCGAATGGCGAGCAGCGGATAAACATAAAAAGCGACTGTTTCATCACATCGATTATTTACTAGATACTAATGAGTTGAATGCCCCTAAAATGGTGGATGGCCACAGTTACTTAGAAGGGCTAAAACAAACGGTCAACCAACCTTTTCGAGTGATCCCTCACTTCGTTCCGGGTGTCTGGGGCGGCCAATGGATGAAGGAAATTTTAGATTTGGATCGCTCCGAGGACAACTATGCATGGTGTTTCGATGGCGTCATTGAAGAAAACGGCCTTCGTCTTCGCTATGGCGATGTGGCGATTGTCGTCCCTGCTATTAATCTCGTCTTTCAACATCCGATTGAACTTCTCGGAGATAAAGTTCATGCTAGATTTGGTACAGAATTTCCTATCCGCTTTGATTTTCTAGATACTATGGATGGTCAGAATTTAAGCCTACAAGTCCATCCATTGACTGAATATATCCAAGAAACCTTCGGAATGCACTATACACAAGATGAAAGTTATTACATGCTCGATGCCAAAGAGGATGCGACTGTTTATTTAGGCGTTAAAGACGATGTTAATAAAGAAGAGATGTTAAAGGAGCTCCATGCCGCAAACCAAGGTGACATTATTTTTGATGATGAAAAATATATCAATCAATTTCCTGCAAAAAAACACGACCACTTTTTAATCCCAGCAGGAACTGTCCATTGTTCCGGAAAAAATGCGATGGTCCTTGAAATCAGCGCAACCCCTTATATCTTCACTTTTAAATTATGGGATTGGGGGCGATTAGGTTTAGATGGCTTGCCACGACCTGTTCATTTAGAACATGGCGAAAAAGTGATTCAATGGGATAGAGATGAAAAATGGGTCAGGAAGCAGCTGATTAACCGTATCGAAAAAGTAGCAGAAGGTGAAGGCTGGATTGAAGAAAAAACAGGTCTTCATGAGAGAGAATTTATTGAGACGCGAAGACACTGGTTCTCATCAAAGGTCCTTCACCACACTAATGATAGCGTTAACGTATTAAACCTCATTGAAGGTGAAGAAGCCATTGTTGAAAGCCCTGACCATACATTTGAACCCTTTATTGTTCACTATGCCGAAACCTTCTTCATTCCTGAAAACGTGAAGCACTATACCATTAGACCCTATGGAAGATCTAATGGTAAAACCATCGCAACTATTAAAGCTTATGTAAGAGTCTAGCTAAACAGATATTATATCTACCTTTACTACTCAAAACTCATTCGACACTAGATTGAAAGGCACTACCAAAAGGTCTACGAAAAAAAGTGAAACTAGCAAATGGCCGCGTACACATAAGAAGGTACGCCCTCACAAAAGATTGCTGCTCCCACAAATGACTAGAAACCTTAAACTCTGTGCCCGAGGAATGCGAGCGTTCTGAAGCGTAAATCCACATCTCCTGATGACCCAAATTTCTTTCTTTTCTTTTTAAAAAAACAGCAGAATCTCTGCTGTTTTTTTATATATTCCTCCTAAAGACTATTTAAAAATAAGCTTAAGAATATTGCCTTTTGCTGCTATCCGTGGGGATTGATCCTAAATGCTGTTGTTCCTACGTTTAAGCTTTGACAAAGTTGAATGGCTTTATCAGCAGAATCAATTTGATGACCCCAATTTACAATATAGCGAAACTCATAAAACCCTCCAAGTGTGGCTTTGAAATTTGTCTCCCAATAATTTGTTAACGCCCATGAATATAAGTGATTTGGCTCTTTACCTGTTTGTTGTCCATGCACAAGTCTCTGGCCATATTCTAAAGGACCTAGCTGAACTAAAGGTGTATCTGGCGTCGCAATTAACAGCCCACTTTCATCTGATATATAAGCCAGTCCTTCCTGAATACAATAATAATCAATTCCCGTTCCTGGTAATTGATCTATA
>NZ_BMFV01000062.1 GCF_014639255.1 Pullulanibacillus pueri | reverse complement strand
ATGCACAAAAATAGTAAAAGGTTAGTCCTTGATTATTATAATTTGGGGCTTGACTAATCGTAGGAAAGAGGTTGGGACAGAAGTATTTCACTCAAAGAAAAATCCGAACATTCTTTTTTGAATGAACGGATTTTTCTTTATTCTTAGCATGGGGCGAAGCGCACTCTCAAAATACTTCGCTTTCCTCATGCCCACCACCGGGGTCCCCGAAAAGTGCTCTTTACTTTTAGGGGTGGTATTGATGTGGGTAGGATCGACGTTGTCACAGGACGTGGCGCTTTTAGTCGATCGTCCTTAGTCGGCCTCAGCTAACTTGGGAATGGATAATTTGGTTTCCCAAGTATTTATGAATAAAAATCCCCTGTTCCTGCGTCTACTCGTACCGCTTCGTCGTCAGCTTTCTCGGAACAACTCGAAGTTTATTCGAGAAGTAACGCTGGTTGCTATTCCCGAAGGAGTCTTCGTATTTTGACTACGCTCTCCTTTTCCTTGAACTTGCATTGTTCGGTTTTTGTATTCATTATTTTGTTTTGTTTTGTCCCAGCCTCTTCATATTAAGAGACTTTAATAGCCTATTTTACTTCGACAGTCCATTGGAAAGGATCGGGTTCTTTCCCTAACTGAATATTTGTAATCGCATCGTATAAGCGTTTAGCAATCGTCTCCGTTTCGGATGGAGGAAGGGTAATCTTTTGGTTGTTCCAGCTTAATTCTCCAACAGGAGAAATCACAGCGGCGGTTCCGGCTCCAAAAGCTTCTTCAAGCTCGCCACGGTAATAAGCTTCAAAGACTTCTTCAATAGAAATCCTTCGTTCGGAAACTGGGAAGTTCCAGTAATCTAGTAATTGAAGGCAAGAACTTCTTGTGATCCCGCCTAAAATACTCCCATTTAACTCAGGTGTGACAACTTCACCATTTATTTTAAAGAAGATGTTCATACTTCCAACTTCTTCAACATACTTATTTTCTTTGGCATCAAGCCAGAGAACTTGATCATAGCCTTGGGCTTCAGCTTCTTCTTGTGCCTTAAGACTGGCTGCGTAGTTTCCAGAGGTTTTAACGTGGCCGACACCACCCTTAACGGCACGAACATAGTTTTCCTCAACGTGGATTTTAACAGGTTTGAGCTGATCCCCCCCATAGTAAGAACCTACAGGAGAAAGAATAATCATAAATTTATAACGCTTTGAAGGTCTAACGCCAAGATAAGGCTCGGTAGCAATAATAAATGGTCGGATATATAAGGAAGTACCTTCTTCACTTGGGACCCAATCTTTTTCTATCGTTACCAGTTGTGTAATAGCATCTAAGACAAGGGCTTCATCTAGAGTAGGGATACTCATTCTTTGACATGAAAAATTGAGTCTCTCAATATTTTTATCCGGGCGAAACAACTGAATTTTACCTTCTGGGGTTCTGTAAGCCTTTAAGCCTTCAAAAATGGCCTGACCATAATGGAATACCATTGAGGAAGGTTCCATTGTTAAGGGCTGATAGGGTAAAATCCTTGGTTCATGCCAGCCCTGTTCCTCATTATAATCCATCATAAACATATGGTCAGTAAAATACTTACCAAAACCTAAAGCATGCGCAGGTTGCTTTTCCTTCTCTAAGTTGGCCTTAACAAAATCAATGACTTGCTTCACTAATAAGCATCCCTTTCTTATGTCGTCTAACAATTGGCGATTTTTCATTCGATTATAACAGTGATTTAAGAATTTAACCAGTCCCAAAATTTAATAATTATTAAATTATTAAATAATTCTGCGACATAAGAATTATAGCATGTTTTTATTGCAAAGAGTTAAGATTTACTCCTTTAGTAAAGACGTAATATCTTCCTGTAATTCTTCAGGTTTGGTTTGTGGAGCGTACCGTCGAATCACCTTGCCCTCTTTGTTGATGAGGAATTTCGTAAAATTCCATTTTATTTTTTGGGTTAAAAAGCCGGACTTCTCCGATGTTAAATACTGATAAAGAGGATGGGCATGCTTTCCATTCACATCAATCTTTTCAAACATCTGAAAGCTTACACCATAATTCATCTCACAAAAGCTTTTGATGTCCTCGTTCGAACCAGGATCCTGATTCATAAATTGATTACAAGGAAAGCCAAGAATCTCAAATCCTTGATCCCGATATTTTTCATAAAGGGACTGTAGCGCCTTAAGCTGAGGGGTGAAGCCACATTTACTGGCTGTATTGACAATGAGTAAGACTTTCCCTTTATAATCAGCTAATGACTTCTCAACACCATCAATGGTCTTTGCCGAAAAGTTATAAATACTCATGTGATCGCCTCCATTTTCACACAACATAGCACCGATGAAACAATAATACAAGCAAATATACTCACCTTTTAGGCTGAAAAAAGCAGCCTGAAATTCGTTTGGGAATTTAGGCTGCTCGTGTCTTTATTTTACGCCAGAATTAATACCTTAGTGGAAGAACTTATAAGTGCAACTTAGACTACGCCCGATACTTCTTATGTGAGGCATTACCGCTCTTCTATTTGTTCAAAAAAGCCATTAATGGCTTTTTGCACTTCTTCTTCAGTAATCTTCTCAAACTGGCAGGGAAAGGGAAGCTCTCTGACCAGGCTACCATCAGTTTCATTTCTTATAAAAAGGAGTCCGCTGTGATTAAGGTGGCTGTATGTCGCCTTAAATTCATACCCCTTTTGATGTTTTTCATAATCCATCGTGATGCCTCCTCATTCGAAAGTCTCCTATAGAGATTTACCTTCTATTGAAGTCATTATTCCCCTTGTCCCCTTGAACTTAACATTCATTAATAAAAAGTTAAGAAACATTTTGCATACTTAGTCTATCGAAAAGCAAACAAAGTACATCAAATAAAAGGAGTAGGGAAAATGAAGAAATGGATCATTGTTATTATTGCTTTAATTCTTGTCGCAGGGGCTGGAACAACATGGTATGTCACCAAGGGGGAATCAAAGGAGATTGTGGCCATCAATCGAACGGCTACTGTGAAAAAAGGGACGATTGAAACTAAGGTGACGGGATCAGGAAGCCTAACACCAACAACCGATAAAGATATCACGGTAACAGAAGGCAATACAGTGGATGAAGTGCTCGTCAGCAATGGTGACACAGTGAAAAAAGGGGAGGACATTCTTTCTTATACAGACGGAACCGTTCTCGAGGCTCCTGCAGCGGGAACAATTTCAGATCTTCAGGTGTATGAGGGCAGTCGAATTAATGCAGGTCAAGTGGTTGCACATCTCACGAACTATTCAGATTTAAGCACGGTCATATCGGTAGATGAATTAGACATTCCAGAGGTTAAAGTGGGACAAACAGTCAATATTACTGTGAATGCCTATCCTGACAAAAAATACACAGGAACAGTAAAATCCGTAGCTAAAGCAGGAACGGTGAATAATGGTGTTTCAACCTTTGATGTGACGGTGCGTTTAAAAAGTTCTAAAAACTTGAAATCGGGAATGACAACGACAGCAGAGATTATTACGAATAAAGTTGACAATGTTCTTTATGTACCGGTTGATGCCATCCATAAAAATGGGGATAGTGCCTATGTTCTTGTACCTGAGCAATCCAGTAATGCCACCGCTAATGGTACCGATCAAAGTGCTAATGGACAAGCTGAAAATAACAATGCAAAACAAGTTGAAGTCAAAACAGGTGCACATAATGATAATTATATAGAAATTAAATCAGGACTTGAAGAAGGCCAAACGGTTCAACTGCCGCAAATTACAATGAGTCAAAGTGGTAATAGCAATGGCGATCAAAAACAAAATCAAATGGGACCAGGTGGTTTTGGCGGAGGAAACTTCGGTGGTGGTAATTTTGGCGGAGGTAATTTCGAGGGTGGCAACCGCTCCGGTGGAAGTTTTGGAAGTAGAGGAGGGAATTAATGATGGTAGAGGCAATTATTCATATGCGTGATCTCATCAAGCAATATCAAATGGGAGACACCACTGTTACCGCATTGGATCATGCTTCAATAACAGTGAAGAAGGGGGACTTTGTTTCCATAGTGGGTCCCTCGGGATCAGGGAAGTCAACCTTAATGAATATCATCGGTTGCCTGGATCATCCCGATAGTGGAGAGTACATTTTAGAAGGCCAAACAGTAGACAAAATGAAGGATTATCAATTAGCCACCATTCGTAACGAGAATATAGGATTTATCTTTCAAAATTTCAATCTCTTGAGTCGATTGACAGCTGTAGAAAATGTGGAGCTCCCTTTAATCTATAGAGGGACTAAGGCTAAGGAGCGTCGAGAAATGGCCATGGAAAGCTTGAAAAAGGTAGGCATTGCCGATCGCGCCGGCCATCTTCCACATCAACTTTCTGGAGGTCAGCAGCAAAGAGTTGCCATTGCTCGTGCCTTGGTCGGTGAACCTCCTATTCTATTAGCCGATGAGCCTACCGGTGCTCTTGATAGTCAAACGAGTAAGGAAATTATGGAGGTCCTTTCGCAATTAAATCAGCAAGGACATACGATTATTCTGATTACGCATGATCCCGAAGTTGCCAAAATGGGAAAGCGGATGGTGCGGATTAGTGATGGAAAATTGAGTGAAGTGGGGATGAATGAACATGAGTATCTTCACATCCATTAAGATGGCCATGAGAAATATTAAAGGAAACAAAATGCGTGCTCTTTTGACTATGTTAGGGATTATTATTGGTGTGTCGTCTGTTATTACTCTGGTCTCTATTGGTCAAGGGTCGAGTCAATCGGTAAGTGAAAGTATTAATGATTTGGGTACCAATCTTTTGACAGTAAACATTTCAAATACGGATATTCCTTTTACTCTTGATGATGTCGATAAAGTGAAAGAAATTGATGGTGTGAAAAATGTTTCCCCCGTTTTATCTGGACGAGTCACCCTTAAGAACGGTAAAACGACGTCAACTGTTAGCTTTACAGGGTCCAATGCTTCCTATGAGGATGTTCGGAATCTGTCCATATCGAATGGACGTTTTATAACAGATATTGATATGGACTACCGACAAAAAGTCGTCGTACTGGGGAGTGATACAGCAACCACTCTTTTCGGAAGAGAAAATCCGGTCGATCAGAAAGTGCTTGTTAATGGAGAAAGCTATAGAGTGGTAGGAGTCCTTGCTTCGAAGGGGGGATCCATGGGGCAAAATAGTGATGATACTGTCATTATCCCTTTCTCAACGGCGCAACGTCTTCTAGGGACGACCCATATTACCCAATTCTACGCTCAAGCGGATAGCCAAGACACCATTAATAGAACGATGTTAATGATTGAAAGAAATCTCTATGAGGTCTTCGGAGATGCCGATAGTTATAGTGTCGCCAATCAGCAAGATGTGATGGACACGATGAGTTCAGTCAATGATACCATGACAATGCTTCTTGGAGGGATTGCGAGTATTTCCTTATTAGTAGGGGGAATTGGTATTATGAACATCATGTTTGTTTCTGTCACAGAGCGGACAAAAGAGATTGGCATAAGAAAATCAATTGGCGCCAAACGGAAGGATATTCTCTTGCAATTTTTAATTGAAGCAATTGTTCTCAGTGCTTTAGGAGGAATTATTGGCGTTGGATTAGGGTTGCTCGCCACAAAAATTTATACCTTAGCAACAGGTTCAGTGGCGGCTTATTCTCTATCCGTGATTCTTGCCTCCTTCTTATTTTCACTGGCCGTAGGCGTGATATTTGGGGTCTTTCCAGCAAACAAAGCCTCGAAGCTCAATCCGATCCAAGCTTTGCGATTTGAATAATGTAAGGTTGATCAAGCGTATTTTAAAAGTACGCTTGGTTTTCTATTTCAAGCGTTCTTGGCATTTTCCAATTTTTTATGGTAAACATAGATAAAGAGGAGGCATAAAAGGTTTTGAAACTTTTAGTCGTTGAAGATAATGAATTATTACTGGAATCCATTGTTCAGCTCTTATCGGATGAATATACGATTGATACAGCTATGGACGGGGAGGAAGGGCTTTACCTAGCAGAGCAGAACATCTATGATGCGATTGTTCTTGATGTTATGCTTCCGGAAATGGATGGCTTTGAAATTGTAGAAAGAATGAGAAAACAGGATATAGATACACCCGTGTTGTTTTTAACCGCTAAGGACGCGTTAGAGGATCGTGTAAAGGGCCTCAATCTTGGAGCAGATGATTATATTGTCAAACCTTTTCAAAATATGGAGTTAAAGGCGAGAATCAGTGCTATTTTGCGTCGAAGTTCAAAGGTTATGCTCGATAAAACATTGACCTATAAGGGGATTGTTATTGATGTTCAAAAAAAACGCGTCACAGTTAATGATGATGACCTTTCATTTACAATTAAGCAATATGAACTCTTAGAGTATCTGATTCAAAATGTAGAACAAATTTTAACGCGGGAACAAATTTACGATCGCGTGTGGGGGTTTGATTCCGAAACGACGATTGGGATTGTTGAAGTGTACATCCATCAAATTAGGAAGAAGCTTCAACCTTATGGTTATGATAAGGATGTGCAGACGATGAGGGGGCTAGGCTATATGTTAGCCAGTCAATAAGGGGAGCTCGTTTTTATGTTTCGAAAAACATTAATTAGGCTAACGCTGTTGAACGCCCTTATTTTTATTATTTTAATGGGGATTTTGGGGACGGCTATTTATTATTACACGCAAGCTATTATTTATAGATCAGATGATAACCTGCTGACAGATCAAATGAGCCATAGTGGTCCAGGCAGTCTTTTAGGAGACCCGAGATTAGGCAAGAGAAATGATTTTAAGCCGAGTGGCGTAGTGATTTGGAATAGTGATAAAAAAATGATACAAAACCAAAGTAACATAGAAGATAAATATATCAAAAAGCTATATCCTGATCATAGTGGGGAAATAGAAGAAAAAGAGATAAAAACCGAAGAGGGGACCGTCTATTTTAGGGTTATTTCTAAAGAGATGGTGACGAATGGTCAATTCATCACTGTGGAATTCTGGTTACTTGACACGCAGAAGAAGCTTCTTCATACCCTATTCCTGATTATAGTGATCGGCTGGATTCTTGCCAGTCTTGTTGCCGTAGCTGCAGGTTACTTTTTAGCGAGGCGAGCACTTAAACCGATTCAGCAGGCTTGGGATAAACAACAAGCCTTTGTTTCTGATGCTTCCCATGAGTTGCGGACACCATTAACCATTATTCAATCAAGAATTGAAATGCTTTTAAAATCGCCGCGCGCGATGATACAGGACAAGCTTAAAGACATCTCTATCACATTAAATGAATCCCGCCGTTTATCTAAAATGGTCTCGCACCTATTAACCTTAGCCAGATCGGATGCCAATCAAATAGAGATAGAAAAAAAGCCGGTTTTATTGAATGAGGTCTTAAGGCAAATCTACGAACAGTTTAATGAAATGGTGAGCTATCAAGGAAAAACCTTAACTTTAAATATAGGGCACACACCGATGAAAATATTGGGCGATCAAGAAAAACTTCATCAGCTGTTAGTCATCCTTATTGATAATGCTATTAAGTTTACGGGTGAAGACGGTCACATTACGTTGACAGGGAGTGTTGGACATCATTCAGTCACCATTACTGTCGCAGATACGGGTATCGGCATTAGTGAAAAGGATGTGACACAAATTTTTGATCGCTTTTTCCAAGCGGATACTTCACGGACACATCACGAGGGAACAGGGCTTGGCTTGTCGATTGCAAAATGGATTGTGGATAAACATAGAGGCAGGATTACGGTAGAAAGCGAAGTGAATGTTGGAACAAAATTTATACTGACCTTCCCGTTGTTAAAAGATCGTGAGGGAGAGAGGTAATTTAAAGAGTGTGGAGAATCCTTAGGGGTGATCCACATTTTTTAAGAAGTAAGATTTGGGGTTATCTATGAGTTGTTGATGCTGTCTTTTGGTCACAAAAACTTTTTCAATAACTAAACGAGGACTGGGCATGCAATCTGCCCGGTTTTTCTTATTTAAAAAAGCATTGGGTCACTATCAATGATGAGAGGCTAAAGAGTGCAAAAGTCGGTAAAAAAGCCGCTGAGTTTAATAACAGCGACTTGTGTAAAACTAAGGGGATTTGACCGTATTTATTCAGTCTTTAATGAGGAGTCTTTCCTCATCGTTTGGATGGTCGTAAATCCCCCAGCGAGTGCAATTAAAATTAAAAGACCTGAGATGACATCAAGCATCCAACGAGTATCTGTCCCGTTATGTGTCCCCTGGAGAAATTGGAGGACGGCGCTCCGATGCGTTTGTCCTGGGAATCCGCCAGAGAAGTTGCCCCTTGGCATCATGTTGTCTTGTCCTGTAGAGCCATCGCTACCCGCTTGGTCAGAATCAGAGAAAGTCCCACCATCGTTATTTTGATCAGTATTTGAACTTCCACTATCATCTGAACTTGATCCTTGGGCGTTGTTCCCTCCCCAATTGGGTCTTCCTGCTCCGCCATTAAAATTTGTACCTTGTCCTGGAGTAAAGGCATTTTGTTTAGCGCTATTTGCATTTAATCCGAGATACAGACCTGTTATTCCTGTGAGGAATAACAAAAGAGATGTTGCTAGACTTATCCATAATTGATATTTACGTAACTTTGACATGAAAACTCCTCCTGTTTTTAAGCTGCTTTTATATTAATGGGTAATTCTTAAAATAAGATTAATAGGGTATACTAGTAGACACTAACGGATAGGAAGGGTGGATTTTGTGGTAAAGTTATCGCCTTATATTTTCTCAAGGGATGCGCGTAAACAAGCGGATTTTTATGCTAAGGCCTTAGATGGTGAGATTACTTTAGTTAAGACATTTGATGAAATGCCCAATGTCAAAGAGGATTTAAAAGGAAAGGTCATGCATCTCGTTTTAAAAGTAGGTGATCAGCAATTCCTTATGGCGGATTCTTCTTCTGAAATGAGTGGACCTATTGATTTGGTATTGGAATTTCCTCATGAATCCGAAGCTCAAGCCGTTTTTGACAAGCTTTCAGAGGGTGGAAAGGTCATCATGCCTTTTGAAAAAATGTTTTGGGGGACAAGCTTTGGCCGTTTAGAGGATCCCTTTGGTGTTCGCTGGCAAATTGCCACAGAGGCCTAGAATAAGAAGTTTAGGATTTATTTTTATTTCTGCTTTGTATAGTTAACCTTTTTAAGCTGAATATCGATGGAGTGCATGAACCTAGCATTGCTCGTTATAATAAGAAAAGGAAGACAATAACGGAGGGATGAGGATGGACATAAAAGAAGGACATCACCGCTTTTATATTGAGCGGGACGGAAAGGACATTGCTGAGATTACATATCGCCCTTTGGAAGACGATCGTCTTGTTGTGGATCATACGTATGTATCTGAAGAGCTTCGTGGTCAAGGCATTGCTGAACAACTGGTCAAGCGTATTATTGATTTCGCCAGAGCTGAAAAGAAAAAAATTATACCTCAATGTCCGTATGTCAAGATAAAAATGGAGCGAAATAAGGATTACCACGATGTACTAGCCGATTAAAAAATGAGGAGGCTGGGACAGAAGTCTTTCACTCAAAGAAAAATTCGAACATCTTTGAATGGACGGATTTTTCTTTATACTTAGCATGAGGCGAGTCGCTCCGTCAAAAGACTTCGCTTTCCACGGGCACGGCCTCAGCTCACTTTGGAGTGGGGCTTTTAGTGCTCCAAAGTATTTATGATTAAAAGCCCCCTGTTCCTGCGTCTACGAATATTGCTTCGAAGTAAGCTTTTTCGGAACCACCCGACGTTGACTCGTAAAGTCACGCTGGCCCCGTTCCCGAAGGACCCTAGTTTAGGCACCCGTGAGTCAGCGGTGCTGAGGAACACACTGAGTATAAGTGTTCCGAATCTCGCGCCTTGCGTTCCAAACAACTGGGGTGCTCCCGGTGCCTTTTGGGATTAAAATCTTTTTCCGTGTTTTAATAAGGACCGGGCATGCTTTTCGCCCGGTTTTTCTAAGTCTCCGTATTTTGACTACACTCTCCTTTTCCTACTCAATCTTTGAACTTGCATGGTACGGTATTTGTCTTCATTATTTTGTTTTGTCCCAGCCCCCTTCCTACGATTAGTCAAGCCCCAAATTATAATAATCAAGGACTAACCTTTTACTATTTTTGTGCAT
>NZ_BMFV01000061.1 GCF_014639255.1 Pullulanibacillus pueri | reverse complement strand
GATACTAATCGGTCGAGGACTTAACCACTTTATTTTGTTTCTTTCGTTTCTAGTTTTGAAGGAATAATCATTTTTTTCAAAAAAACTATTGATTTTTTTATGAAAAATGTTTATTATAATACTTGTCCGGTGGCAATAGCGAAGAGGTCACACCCGTTCCCATCCCGAACACGGCCGTTAAGCTCTTCAGCGCCGATGGTAATTGGGGGCTTCCCCCTGTGAGAGTAGGACGTTGCCGGGCATTATATTTTGATTTTTTGAATACTGGGTTATGAAATTATGCTTTCAAACTTGTGATTTCTAACATTCCACAGTAGCTCAGTGGTAGAGCAATCGGCTGTTAACCGATCGGTCGTAGGTTCGAATCCTACCTGTGGAGCCATGCTTCCATAGCTCAGTAGGTAGAGCGCTTCCATGGTAAGGAAGAGGTCATCGGTTCGAATCCGTTTGGAAGCTCCATAAAAAACGTTGATACAACGGGGTTTGTCGTACATGCGACGCCCCGTTTTTTGCTGTTTATTTTGGAATGGGCACTATTCGGTCACAATTTGGGTTCGAATAATAAATGTCATAATCAAATTTGCCCCTATGGTAGTATATCCGTGATCAAGCCGTTAGGGTCAAAACAATCGACGAAGACGTGTCGAAGAAGGAAAACCATATAAAGGGATAAAATAGGATATCCTTCGAGATATCCTATTTTAGATGCCTACTATTTAATCTTATCTAATGAAACGTGTCTAAGTCAGTTTTGATATCCATTTATAAAAAATTAAAAGCAGGATGAGCAAGATGGGGTTAGCCATGGCTGAGTACCAAATATTCCACCATCCGTAATGAAAATATCCCCAAGGTTCAGGAAGTAAAGTGAGGAGTTCATATATAAAATAAGCAAAGAGGGAGCAAAAAAAATAAAGCCCTTGTTTGTAGCGGGGTTTTCCAAAGGGATATCCATTCAGGAATAATATATTCACTGGAGGAATTAACATTGTGATAGCAGGTAGCGATGGCCAATCCACACCCTTTGAAAAATACCAGTACCCATGGTATTTCAAATCAATATAAGAATCGACTACTAATTGCAGAGCAATCGTAAAAAGCCATATATGGATGACTTGACTTTTATTAAGTCGCCTATTTTTAATAAAGGCGAGGGAATTAAAAAGAACAACAGCAGTAATTAGGCCAATCATTTTAAAAATCCTTTTTAGAGTTAGTCTTTCATAAGATCGATTTTTTCACTCACTTATTTTAAATTTTTTTGATTTTGTTTTTCGCCATTCATATAACGTTTATGGATTTATGTTGGTAATGGGTTCCTAACATGATTTGAGTGTGTTGTGCTTATCCTAAATATGTTCACTTATAGTGGATAACCAGAAATTAATTGGAGGGATCATAGTGAGTAATAAGGTTTGGATGCCAATTGTCGCTTCTGTGGGCATAGGGGCTGCGGCTTATCAAATGATGCGCCCAAATAATAAAATGAGCAATATGGTCAAACACAGAATTAGACGAATGAAGCAAACCGGAGAGCTATTCCCTCGTTAAGGGATTAAGTTTTTATATTAATTTAATGTTTTTCAACATAGGTATGTACAAAGGGGTACATGCCTATGTTGAATAAAAAGGAAATTTTTTATAATGCGATTGCGTTACTCATGTTATGTGGAAATATTATTATTAGCTTTACCTTTATCTATATTATTTTAGAAGTATTGGGACTGGGGCAAATTGTTGAACACCATCCCACTCCGCTTTACAATTCGGCATGGTTGAATATTTTTACTCGAACATTATATTTTAGTGCTATAACTTTATTTTCAGTAGGTTACGGGGATATTACGCCTTTTGAATGGTCGCGAATGGTGGCTATTATTGAAGCAACTGTCGGATACATATTGCCGGCTGTGATTACCGTTCAATACTTACGTCTTGCGCCTCCTAGGATTGAAAAGTTCTTTAAGAAAGACCCTAAGGATATTAAAAAATAGTCAGTAAAATATCAGAATTTAATTACTTCTATTATTTCCTTTACAAATCGTGAAAGTCTAGATATAATAAAAAGCGTCGGATTGAGAAGTCAATACGAGATGGCC
Organism: Pullulanibacillus pueri; assembly: GCF_014639255.1. Lineage (GTDB taxonomy): Bacteria > Bacillota > Bacilli > Bacillales > Sporolactobacillaceae > Pullulanibacillus > Pullulanibacillus pueri. The sequence goes on along the minus strand of NZ_BMFV01000061.1, from coordinate 11,116 downwards.
CCTTGGTCAAGCGGTTAAGACATCGCCCTTTCACGGCGGTAACACGGGTTCGAATCCCGTAGGGGTCACCATTTGTTGGAGGATTAGCTCAGCTGGGAGAGCACCTGCCTTACAAGCAGGGGGTCGCAGGTTCGAGCCCTGCATCCTCCACCATAACCTTAAAATGAATGCTGTGAACATAAAGCCAAATAACGTGTAATAAGAGTTATTTGGTTTATATTATGGAGGGATAGCGAAGTGGCTAAACGCGGCGGACTGTAAATCCGCTCCCTACGGGTTCGGAGGTTCGAATCCTCCTCCCTCCACCACCTTACATATTGGGGCCTTAGCTCAGCTGGGAGAGCACCTGCTTTGCAAGCAGGGGGTCAGCGGTTCGATCCCGCTAGGCTCCACCATAACAATAATGAATATTAACTGTACTGTCTATCAAATTTGATAGGCAGTTTTTATTGTAAAAGGAAAACCCTAGGCTATCCCTAGGGTTCAGAAAAGCTTAAGCGGTGTATTAATAAAAGTCCCTTTTAGTACTAAAATAAAATTCGGTTCGTCGACCAAATTTATCAGACTAGGAGGGACTCTGGATGTCAGCTGATGTAAATAGTTTAGCACATACAAAGTGGATTGTAAGTATCACATAGTATTCGCACCAAAATATAGAAACAAGTCATCTATGGAAAGTTGAGAAAAATTTATTGGAATGATCTTAAGACAATGATACAGAAAGGGTGTAGAGAGATAATAGAAGCAGAGGCATGTATGGATCATATCATATGTTAGTGAGAATTCCACCCAAGATAAGTTAGGGCTGGCCAGCAACAAAGGCTTTCAGCCGTAGACGGGTCGTTTTGATTTTAAAAGAACAGAAATAAAGCTCTGGTCATCAGGACGGTGTGGATTCCCGCTTCAGAGCGCTCGCTTCCTGGGGCACGGTCTCAGCTCGTTTTGGAATGGGCGATTTAGTGTCCCAAAATGGTTTTCAGACACGTGTGGTCCCTAAGGACTCTAGTTTAGGTATCCGTGAATCAGCAGCGCTAAGGAACACACTCTATATAAGTGTTTGAAATCTCGCGTCTTTCGCTCCAATCTACTTGATACTGACGAAGCATTTTGGTGAAAAAACTTTTTAATGCCGAACTGAATGAGGACCGTGCTTTGCCGGGTTTTTGCCATGTTGAGAAAGGTAAAAATCATCTTACTCTCAAAATCGAGACTGTTAATTCTTGATCTTTAATATTCCTGTTCCTGTACACGCAGCTTCGTTCAATTCGCTTGATATAGTTTTCGTATCGTTATTTTACTCTGAAAATTACCAAAGGGATGAAAAGTAAAAATAGGGTGTTGCGACTGAGGAAAAAGCGTGTGACAATAGAAGGAGATTAAAATTTAAAAGTCATAGTAAACATTGGGGGGCAATCATGAAAAAGCAGATATCCATAATCGGTGTACCTATGGATCTAGGGCAATCGAGACGCGGGGTTGACATGGGCCCAAGTGCTATTCGATACGCAGGCGTTGTTGAGAAATTAGAGGCTTTAGGTTACTCTGTAGAGGATTGTGGTGATCTTTCTATAGGAAGATCCGAACGTCCAACCCACCAAGGTCTTAAAAATTTGAAAGCGGTTGCTAAAGCGAGCGATGAACTTTATAGAATGGTCAAACGTGAAGTTGGAAAAGGCAGATTTCCGTTGGTATTGGGTGGCGATCATAGTATTGCTATTGGGACGTTAGCCGGGATTTCACGGCCTTATAAGAACTTGGGTGTTATTTGGTATGATGCTCATGGAGATCTCAATACAGAAGCAACCTCTCCAAGCGGAAATATCCATGGCATGCCACTAGCAGTGAGTTTAGGTTATGGCCATTCACTTTTAACAAGTATTGGTGGATATCAACCGAAAGTAAAACCAGAGAATATTGTAATTATAGGTGCCCGTGCTTTAGATGACGGTGAACGTGTCTTTATAAAGGAAAAAGGGATTCGAGTTTATACTATGCATGAAATTGATCGTTTGGGAATGACTCAGGTCATGAATGAGACCATTGAGTACTTAAAAGAAAATACTGACGGTGTCCATCTTAGTTTAGACTTAGATGGTCTGGATCCTGATGATGCTCCGGGAGTGGGTACACCTGTTTATGGTGGAATCTCTTATAGGGAAAGTCATCTTGCTATGGAAATGTTATCGGAGTCAGACTTAGTAACGTCCGCAGAGTTTGTTGAGATCAATCCAATTTTGGATATTAGAAATAAAACAGCAGATGTAGCAGTTGAATTGTTAGGATCCCTTTTTGGTGAAAGACTATTATAGTTCAATGTCGAAGCTAAACGAAAGGAGGCCGGGACATAACGAAATAAGCCAAGTCAAAAGACGAACAATCATATTTTTAAATATGAGTAAGTGTTATGACGCAAATATAAAGCGTAGTCAAAATACGTAGACTCAAAAAAATCGTAAGAACCACGATTTTTTCTGCGAAGATGATTCTCCTAGTTGCTTTCCTTAGTCCTGCGGGAATAGCACGAGCTGAAGATCCACTCGGGATAACATATTTCAATCCCGGGTGAGCTGAGGCCCTGCCCGTGGAAAGCAAAGTATTTTGACGGAGCGACTTATGTACAAAGGAAAAAACGAACGACTTTAAAATCGTTTGGTTTTTCCTTTGTCTTATATACTTTTATCTCGGCCCCATATTAACAAAAGGGAAGTGAATATAGAATTCAAGCTGAGTCTAAAGTAGATGCTGTTTGATCTCCCCTTCAATCAACGTGCTTGCCGATGATGCATTTTAGTATTTTTTCAGTGCTTTAATGAGCAGTCGGTGTGACGCTCGCCTGGTACTCCTATTCGGCTTTTTTATAGGTGTTTAATAGTTTGTCTAGTTCTTGGCTTTTATGAATAATTTCAAGGGAAGTTAAGGGCTTTGTCTCAGCAAGTTTGTAAATATCTTGTCGCATCAACTCTATTTCAATTGAATGATTACTCATTATAAAACCCCTTTCCAAGATTCACTTCAATTTTAATAGATTATTCCCGATTTCACTCTTGTTTACACCCCTTGTTTTTTCATCCCTATTTATAAAAATTTGTCCCCAAACAAATGAAATCTTTGCTAAAATATTTTTGAAACCTATTTTAAATTCATTCGTATTAGGAAAAGCAATAGAAATGAGGCTTTGCACATGAGTGACAAAGTAAAGCAACTGATCCTAAGAGTAAGAAAAGGCGATCATGATGCCTTTGCTAAAATTGTAGAATTTTACAAAAAACCAGTGTACAATATTTGCTTGCGGATGGTGGGCATTCCACAAGAGGCAGAGGACCTCGCTCAAGATGCTTTTTTGCGGGCTTACACAAATATTGATAGATACGAACTGGATAAGAAGTTTTCAACATGGCTCTATAGAATTGCGACAAACCTTTCCATTGACTATCTTAGGCGCAAAAAACCTGCGGCTTATCTTGATTCTGAAGTTCCAGGTACTGATGGGTTTACAATGTACTCGCAATTTTCCATTGATGAACCCCTTCCTGAGGAACGTGTTGTTGATCAAGAAACAAAAGAATGGGTTCAATACGAAATAAATCAATTGCCTCCAAAATACCGTTCCGCCATTATTCTTAAATATATTGAGGATTTAAGCCTTAAAGAAATAAGCGAGATACTTGATCTCCCGGTTCCAACGGTAAAAACAAGGATTCACAGAGGACGAGAGGCATTGAGGAAACGCATGAAGCGTAGTAAAAAGAGGTGAGTATCATGGCTTGTTCTGATGAAATGAGAAAGCTTATAGGTCGTGTTTTAGACGAGGAAGCGAGTATAAGCGAACGCCATGAATTAGAGGAACATATTCAAACATGTTCTAACTGTCGGGAACATTACAAAGAATTACTGAGCACACTACACTTGATAAAGAATATTGGAGAAGAGCCTGTACCGGAGTTTTTTACACAGAAGGTTATGGCAAGGTTGCCAGAAAGACGCGTCTCCCCAAAAATGAGCTGGTTTAAACGGCATCCATTTATTGTGGCCGCCGCGTGTTTTGTGGTATTAATGGTCGGTTATATCACTTCCTTATGGAATCAAACCACTTTTCAAGCTGAAGTAAGCGACGAGAATCAAAATGATAAACTCGTCTATTCTGCAAATCATACAGTTATTGTCCCCAAAGATCAAACCATAAAAGGGGATTTAATCGTAAAAGACGGGAAGGTTAAGATCGAAGGCCGTGTTGATGGTGATGTTGTCCTGATTAATAGTGATTCACTTTTAGCATCCGCTGGACATGTAAGTGGGCACATTAAGAAGGTTGATCAAATTTTAGGTTGGGTATGGTACCATATCAAAGGATTTTTTACTTCTGTGTTTTTTGTAACGCCAGATTTTACAACTTAGCGGAAGACCTTATAAGTGCAACCTCGGCGTTTGCATTAAGGCTTGGCGGATGCCGAGTTTTCTAAAAAGGGTTGGTCATCCATTGAGATGGCCTTTTTATCTTTTAAAAAGTTACTCTACCATTAGTAAGGATCCAATGTCATTGGCAATATGGCGCTGAAGTGCTCTTTTTTAATCAAAAGGTGGGTCGCCTTATCCTTGGTTGGGGTGGGGAGTTCCCTTGTTTAAAATAATCAATCAAGGTTATAACTTTAGCCATAATCTAATATATCTAAAGGGTGGACGTGGCTATCAAAGTTGCTTTTTTTTAAAATCTAGTGAATAATGAACTCCATTACGATAAAATCTTTACCTGTGTTATAATTATAAGTTGAAAAAGATATTTTGATACTTGTTTGGAGGATGGGCGCCATGTTTTCATGGTCGGATATAAATTTCCTGAACTTATTACGATCAATTGTTGATATTTTGGTTGTTACATACATAATTTATAAACTTATAATGGTGATTCGGGGGACAAAAGCCGTCCAGTTTTCAAAAGGGATCATTGTTATCGTGGTAGTCTGGCTCCTGAGTAATGTTCTAGGTCTTAGAACATTGAATTTTATTACGAGGGAAGCTCTTTCTTATGGCTTGCTGGCGATCATTATCATTTTTCAACCTGAACTCCGTCGAGCACTCGAGCAGCTCGGACGCGGGCGCTTCTTCTCCCGTGAGGTCCATGAAGAAGATCAGCGTAAGCAATCTATAGAAGCGATTGTTAAGGCGACAAGCTATATGGCTAAGCGTCGCATTGGTGCTTTAATGTCGATTGAAAGAGAGACAGGGTTAAGTGAATACATAGAAACAGGAATCCCCATGCATGCTCATTTGAGCTCGCAATTATTAATTAATATCTTTATCCCTAATACGCCTCTACACGATGGGGCTGTTATATTAAAGGGCAATGAAATTACGGCCGCTGCTTGTTATTTGCCGTTATCGGAGAGTCCCTTGATCTCTAAAGAATTAGGAACTCGACATAGAGCGGCTATGGGTGTCAGTGAGGTAACCGATAGTTTAACCGTTGTTGTTTCAGAAGAAACAGGGGGCATTTCGTTGACCAAAAACGGTGAACTCTATCGAAATCTTTCAGAGGAGAGACTGACAGAACTACTGGAGAAAGATTGGCTCTTTCAAGTGAGATCGACGAGTGGATTACGATGGAACTGGAGAGGGAAGAAAAATGGATAAATTATTTAGAAATACGTGGTTTATAAAAATCATCTCCCTTCTAATTGCGATCGCCTTGTTTAGCATTGTGACATCGGAAGATCATGATTCAAATAATAACTCAAATATAATATCAAATGGAAATGATACACAAACGATTAATGAGGACCTTTCGGCGAATTACAATGATGATAAGTACATCGTTTTGGGATTGCCGTCTAGCGTCCAAGTACGATTAAGAGGACCATCTGAAATTATTACCAATGCGAAGCTACAAAGAACGCATAAGGCTTTTGTAGATTTGAAAAATAAAAAGCCTGGGAGATATGAGGTCCCTATACAAACTTCTGGATTTTCTTCGAGTTTAGATGTTGAAGTTATCCCATCAACAGTTACGGTGACAATTCAGAAAAAACTGACGAAAACATTTCCTGTAAGTGTAGATTTATTAAACCGCGCCAATATCGCTGATGGCTATTCAGTCGGTGATTATGAGGTGAGTCCAGAGACGGTTTCGGTCACTGGTGCTGAAGAAATTGTCAATCAGATTGCTTTTGTAAAAGGGGTTATTGATCTTAAAGATGTCTCGAAGTCAGTTGATGAAACTGTGCCTCTCAATGCCTATGATAAGAATGGCAATCAACTGACAGTAGATATAAAACCGGCAACAGCAAAAGTGAAAATACCGATCGAGAATCCTTCAAAAGAAGTCCCGATATCTGTCATACCTAAAGGGGAGCCTTCTGATGGCTATGCGATTGAAAGTATGGATGTGGCACAAGATTCTGTAAAGGTTTTTGGAGAAAAGGATACCCTTGACGGTCTTTCAGAAATAAAACAAATTGAAGTCCCTGTCGATGGGCTCCGCAAAACAGAAACGGTTCAAGTGGATGTTCCTGTACCAAAGGATGCTGAGAGAGTCGAGCCTGACAAAATTGATGTGACGGTCCATGTTGGGAAAGAGACTACTCGAACGATTGAGGACATTCCTATTATGGTCAATGACATCGCAAGTAAGGACCGGGACACTACCTTTACCGACCCAGAAAGTGGGGCGCTTGAAGTTGAAGTAACGGGAGCTGAGTCCGTCCTCAATCAATTAAGACGAACCGATATTACGGCAACGATTGATGTGTCTAAGTTATCATCGGGTAAACATGAGGTGCCAATTAAACTTGAGGTCCCAGATTTTCTTCATTACAAATTAAAGATCTCGAAGGCAGAAATCAATATAAGAAATGGAAAAAAAGCAAAAGATTCAGAGACAGAGTGACCGCTTGAAGCTTTCAAGAGGGAACTAAAGGAGCGATAGGAAATGGGTAAATACTTTGGAACAGATGGTGTTAGAGGTATTGCAAATACTGAATTAACGCCCGAATTGGCCTTTAAAATAGGAAGTGCAGGTGGCTTTGCGCTCGCAAAGGATAGTCAGCGCCCAAAAATTCTTGTCGGACGTGATACAAGAATTTCCGGGGAAATGTTAGAAGCCGCTTTAATTGCAGGGCTACTTTCAATTGGTGCAGAGGTCATGAGGCTCGGTATCCTTTCCACTCCTGGTGTAGCCTATTTAACGAAGGCGATGGGAGCACAAGCGGGTGTCATGATTTCAGCTTCACATAATCCAGTTGAGGATAATGGGATTAAATTCTTCGGAAGAGATGGCTTTAAATTAAGCGATGAAGAGGAAGAGGAAATTGAGCAGTTAATGGATGACCCGACAAGTATTCCAAGACCAACGGGTGGCGATGTTGGAAGTGTGAGTGATTATTTTGAAGGCACACAGAAATACTTGCAATTTCTAAAGCAAACGGTTGAAGAAGAGGACTTTAGTGGGTTACGCGTTGCCTTGGATTGTGCTCATGGGGCAACTTCCGCCCTCGCCCCACATCTCTTTGGTGATCTTGAAGCCGACATTACAACGATTGGGACAAACCCTAATGGAGTCAATATCAATGAGGGTGTGGGATCGACACATCCTGAAACCTTAAGTGAACATGTCAAGGCTCATGGGGCCGATGTTGGTCTTGCTTTTGATGGTGATGGTGACCGCTTGATTGCGATTGATGAGAACGGTGAAGTTGTTGATGGTGACCAAATCCTTTATATTTGTGCTCGATATTTAAATGAAGAAGGTAGACTTAATCAGCATACATTGGTAACAACAGTTATGAGTAATATTGGCTTATACAAAGCACTCGATAAAGTCGGCATAGAGACCAAGAAAACAGCTGTTGGGGATCGTTATGTCATGGAGGAAATGCGAGCAAATGGCTATTCCTTAGGCGGCGAACAATCGGGGCATATTATTTTCTTAAACTACACAACGACTGGAGATGGCATGCTTTCCGGTCTGCAACTTGTCAATATTATGAAGGCGACAGGCAAAAAACTTTCGGAATTGGCGGGTGAAGTCACAAAATTCCCGCAAAAACTTGTTAATATTAAGGTTGTGGACAAGCATCGAGTGACTGAAAATCCAAGAGTAGCGCAGACAATCCAAGGAGCAGAAGCCGCTCTTGGCGAGAATGGGCGGATTCTGGTGCGCCCTTCAGGTACCGAATCTCTTGTCAGAATTATGGCAGAGGCACCAACGGAAGAAGAATGTGACGAATATGTGAATAAAGTGGCTGAAGTGGTTCGTGAAGAATTAGGTACGAATAACGAGGCATAAGACCTGAGGAGCGGTGGCTGAACCGCTCCTTTTTTCTACAGGGAAGAAAATATAAGATTTTTGGTCATCAGGACGATGTGGGTAGGGTCGGCGTTGTCACAGGACGTGACGTTTTTAGCCGATCGTCCTTAGTGGCTTCAGCTCATTTTGGAATGGATGAATGGTGTTCAAAAATGGATCTTCGGACGCGTGCTATTTTCGAAGGAGTCTCGCGTCTTCCACTCCAATCCATTTGGTGCTAACGGTGTTGATTTCCAAACCAGAAGGCTGGCATTTCGCGCGTCCTTTTTTCTAACTAAAGGAATCTGACGAAGGCATGAGGAGCCTCGGTAAACATATTTGTCAGCATGGGGCTGAAAACCGAGTTTTTCATAATTCATCACACTTTACTTTTGGGCTCCATATAATGTTAAAGAATAGACATTGACATTTTGAAGAGTTCTCTATAAAATTTAAGAGTCACGTTTAGTCAATAATAGAAAGGTGGATCGCAAAAAGAGAATAACAAAGCGCCAGGACTGCTTTAATAAAAAGAATTAAAAAAGGAGGACGAACAGGGCCAAGAAGTTTGAGACGCGACAGTCACGAGTAACGGAGCGTACATGAGGTACGTGAGTAGCGGAGTGGCAACGCAACGAAAAAATTCGACGGCAATGTTCCCCGGACTTTTTAATTATCTATATAAAGGCAGTTGACGAGGAAGAGGGTTAATCGAGATATTCGGCGGATACCTCTCGGGCACATCACTCCCGGAAGCTAAGACTTCAAAACAGTGGGGCAACCTGCTGCACAAGAGTCTTGCGGTGATCCATATTCATAATAAAACAAGTGGGGTAAGAACACCCCACGTGCTTCTTGCCCCACTTTTCAGGGGGAAAAAGATATGTGCGGAATCGTAGGATATGTTGGACTTAAGGATTCAAAGGATATTTTATTACAAGGTTTAAAAAAGCTTGAGTATCGCGGGTATGACTCGGCAGGTATTGCTGTACAAAATTCTGATGGTGTGCATGTTTTCAAGGAAAAGGGCCGGATTGCTATTCTTGAAAAAGCCGTTGATGAATCGGTACATGGCACGCTAGGGATAGGGCACACACGTTGGGCCACTCATGGTGAACCTAATAAGGAAAATGCTCACCCGCATCAGAGTGTATCACGACGTTTTACTTTAGTTCACAATGGTGTTATTGAAAATGATGATAAGCTGAAATCAGACTACTTGAAGGACGTCGAGCTTAGAAGTGAAACGGACACTGAAGCTGTTGTTCAATTAGTCGAAAAGTTTGTCAATGAAGGGGAAGAAGTCGAGGCGGCTTTTCGGAAAACACTTTCCCTTCTTCATGGCTCTTACGCCTTTGCGATGCTTGATAGTGAGGACCCAGACACCATTTATGTGGCTAAAAATAAGAGCCCATTGCTTGTCGGTGTTGGCGATGGATTTAATGTTGTAGCCAGTGATACGATGGCCATGATTCACGTGACCAATCAATTTGTGGAACTGATGGACGAAGAGATGATCATCGTTAAGCGTGAGGGTTATACTATTGAAACTCTCGACGGCCAGGAAGTGAATCGCGCACCCTATACTGCTGAGCTTGATGCTAGTGACATTGAAAAAGGCACCTACCCTAACTACATGCTCAAAGAAATTGATGAGCAGCCAGCGGTTATTCGTAAAATAGTGATGGCCTATGAAGATGACAAAGGTCAGGTCTCAATTGATGAAGATATCAGGGGAGCCATTGCCGCTTCTGATCGCCTTTATATAGTGGCAGCCGGCACAAGCTACCATGCAGGTTTAGTAGGTAAGCAATTGCTTGAAAATCTTTCAGGTGTACCCACTGAGGTTCATATCGCGAGTGAGTTCTCTTATAATATGCCGCTTCTCTCTAAGAATCCATTATTTATTTTCATTTCTCAGAGTGGTGAAACAGCGGATAGCCGTGCCGTTCTCGTTCATGTGAAAAAGCTTGGCTTCAGAACATTGACAATTACGAACGTTGCCGGCTCAACACTCTCTCGTGAAGCGGATCATACTTTACTGCTGCATGCTGGTCCGGAAATCGCTGTGGCATCAACGAAGGCTTATACCGCTCAAGTGGCTGTGTTATCGATCTTGGCAGCGGATATTGCTAATGGTAAGGGAATGGAACTTGATTTCGATCTTACAAAAGAACTCGGAATTGTCGCTAATGCTATGGCAGCATTGGTTGACCAAAAAGAAGTTCTCGAAAATATTGCTCGTGAATACCTCGCAGATACACGTAATGCATTCTATATTGGCCGTGCGGTTGACTACTTTGTTTGCCTTGAATCGGCACTTAAGCTTAAAGAAATATCCTATATCCAAGCGGAAGGCTTTGCTGGCGGAGAACTTAAGCATGGGACAATTGCCTTAATTGAAAAAGGCACACCTGTTTTTGCACTCGCAACTCAAGCCCATGTTAATGGTAGCATCCGCAGCAACGTTAAAGAAGTCGTCGCTCGCGGTGCCAACGCCTGTATCATCAGTCTTGAAGGCTTAAATGAAGAAGGCGACAGCCTTGTCCTTCCAGAAGTCCATGACGCACTCACACCACTTGTTTCCGTTGTACCTATGCAGCTTATCGCTTATTACGCTGCGCTACAACGCGGTTGCGATGTTGATAAACCACGTAACCTTGCCAAGTCGGTAACAGTAGAATAAGGATGATTATAAATATGAAAAAGCGTTGGCAAATGCCGACGCTTTTTGCTTTTATATTGTTTTTCTTTCTTCGTCAGCTCAAAAAAGGGCTCTATTATATATGTTGGGGTTTGTAGACAATTTACAATGCTGTTTTGGTTAAGTGAAAAATA
>NZ_BMFV01000060.1 GCF_014639255.1 Pullulanibacillus pueri | reverse complement strand
CACCTGCATAGCAGGTGGTTTATTGTTTCGCACGCTATCGCGAGCTCAACTGACTAAAGTCGTAATAAAAAAAAATAGCCATACTGTGGCTATTTCTTTGAAAGAGGTTTGACGATAAAATTTTGAATTAGTAGGTTTAATATGGATATTACAATAGAAGCGAGGATAGCTGACCCGAAACTAGAAATTTGAAAGGCATCCCCCATAAATTGAGCCGTGAGCATTAATGTTAAGGCGTTAATGACCAGTAAAAATAACCCAAACGTTAAGACCGTTACTGGCAAAGTCAAAATAATGAGGAGCGGCTTAATAATCGCATTCAGTAAAGATAAAATAATACTGGCCTCAATGGCAGCACCAACGCCATCTAACTTAAAACTACTCATATAACCGGCAACCGTCATGAGCACAATCGTAATAATGATGATATTAATCAGCCAATTTTTTAAAACAGAAGTCAATAGTTATCTTCCTCCGGGATGACAAAATAAAAGATGAAATATAAAATAAAAAATGGAAAGAACGCTGTTAAAACCATTAAGAGAATATAGGCAACACGAATGATGGTGGGATCTATGTTAAAAAATTCACCAATTCCACCTAAAATACCTGAAAGCATACGATTTTTCCGAGAACGATAAAGACGCTTCACGCTTCCACCTCCATCCTTTTTAAATCACATCCTACTTTTCTCATTCTATTTTAATACAAGAGTCACTATTTTACGAATACCGTATTTGCTTATATCAGAGGGTGCCTTCCTCACGACGCGTTTAGACGCTAAAGGAAGCCCCCCTTTGAACAAATTCATCAAGAAACCGTTTGTTCTTGCTTTTTAATGAGCTCTTCCATTCGCTTTCGATCTCGTTCTAAGATCGGTTTCAAATATTTTCCTGTATAAGAGTCTTTCACTTTTGTAATGTCCTCTGGTGTTCCGGTAGCCACAATTGTTCCACCACCATCGCCACCTTCAGGTCCAAGATCGATAAGATAATCAGCAGTTTTAATGACATCTAAGTTATGTTCAATGACTAAAACAGAATCTCCATTTTCAACAAGCTGTTGAAGAACATCAAGTAAACGGGCGATATCATCAACATGAAGCCCCGTTGTCGGTTCATCGAGAATATACAACGCTCTGCCTTTTGTTCTCCGGTACAACTGAGAAGCCAGCTTTACCCTTTGGGCCTCCCCGCCTGATAAAGTTGTTGCTGGTTGACCAAGTTTGATATAACTCAACCCAACAGAATGTAAAGGCTCTAAACGACGTTTAATTCTTGGAATATTTTCAAAAAACTTCAACGCTTCTTCAACAGTCATATCTAAAACATCTGCAATTGTTTTTCCTTTGTAGGTCACTTCTAATGTTTCTCTATTATAACGTTTTCCATGACACACTTCACACGGAACATAGACATCGGGCAAAAAGTGCATTTCAATTTTAATAATGCCATCACCACGACAAGCCTCACAGCGTCCACCTTTGACATTAAAACTAAAACGCCCTTTCTTGTACCCTCTCATTTTCGCTTCATTGGTTTGCGCGTAAACATCACGGATCATATCGAAGACACCGGTATACGTCGCTGGATTCGAACGAGGTGTGCGCCCAATAGGGGATTGATCAATATCAATGACTCGATCGAGTTCCTCAAGCCCTTGGATCGTCTTATGTTGACCCGGCTTATCCTTACGCCCATGAAGCTTATGTGACAAAGCCTTAAAGAGAATCTCATTCACCAACGTGCTTTTTCCAGATCCAGAAACGCCAGTCACACACGTAAAAGTGCCGAGAGGGAAATCGACATTTACATTTTTTAGATTGTTTTCTGTCGCCCCTTTAATTTTAATCTTACGTTGATCGGGCTGACGGCGCTCAGAGGGAATGGGAATAAACTTTTTCCCTGACAAATACATTCCGGTTAAAGACGCCGGATCATTCATTAATTCTTCAGGTGTTCCTTTGGCGGTTATATTCCCACCATGCGCACCTGCTCCTGGACCGATATCAATAATCATATCCGCTGCCAGCATAGTATCCTCATCATGTTCTACTACCAATAAAGTATTTCCGAGATCACGCATATTTTTAAGTGTATCGATCAAGCGATCATTATCTCTTTGATGAAGCCCGATAGAGGGTTCGTCAAGAATATACAGGACTCCCATTAACCGCGAGCCCACCTGTGTTGCTAAACGGATGCGCTGAGCCTCTCCACCCGACAAGGTTCCAGCTGCACGACCTAAAGTTAAATAATCTAAACCGACATTCACCAAGAAACCCGTGCGCTCCTTAATTTCTCTAATAATAAGCCTAGAAATGGCTTGTTCCTTTTCAGTCAGTTCTAACTGATCAAAGAGATCACGGACGTCACGAATCGAATAGGCCGTCACCTCACTGATGTTTTTCCCGTTTATCAAAACAGCAAGAGCTTCCTTCTTTAGACGTTGACCTTTACATGTTGGGCAGGCCTTTTGTCTCATATAGCCTTGCATTTGTTCCCGAATAAAATCTGACCCGGTTTCTTTAAACCGACGAGAAATATTATTGAGGACACCTTCAAAATAGATATTATTCTCTTTTATTTCTCCAAAATCATTAGCATATCTAAAAAGAATACGTTCCTTACCACTGCCATATAAAAGAATATCTATTTGCTCTTTTGGAATGTTTTTAACAGGGGTGTCCATATCAATGCCATAATGGTCGCAAACCGATTGCAAAAGTTGTGGGTAATACTGTGAACTTGTTGGTTCCCATGGCGCAATCGCATGTTCTCTTAAAGTCAGGTCCCAATCAGGAATGACCAGATCCACATCAACTTCTAAGGTGGAGCCGATCCCATCACAGGCTGGGCATGCTCCAAAAGGACTATTAAAAGAAAAGAGGCGAGGTTCAAGCTCTCCAATTGAAAAACCACAATAGGGACATGAATGATGTTCACTGAAGAGGATTTCTTCGCCATCAATAACATCCACTAAAACCCGACCTTCAGCAAGACGCAGAGCCGTTTCCAGTGAATCTGCAAGCCTTGAACGCACGCCTTCTTTAATGACGACGCGATCAACGACCACTTCAATATTATGTTTTTTATTTTTTTCTAGATGAATATCCTCTGCGACTTCTCGCAGCTCCCCGTCAATTCGGACGCGAACATACCCTTGTTTCTTAATTGACTCTAAGACCTTAACATGCTCGCCCTTCCGTCCGGAAATCACTGGAGCTAAGATTTGCATTTTCGTTCGTTCTGGAAAATCTAATAACCGATCGACCATTTGTTCAATTGTTTGTGAGGTGATCTCCACTCCGTGAATCGGACAAATGGGGTGACCAATACGCGCATAGAGTAACCGCAAATAGTCATAGATTTCGGTCACCGTTCCCACTGTAGAGCGTGGATTCTTGCTTGTTGTCTTTTGATCAATAGAAATCGCTGGGGATAATCCTTCAATCGTATCCACGTCAGGTTTATCCATCTGTCCCAAGAATTGTCTTGCATAAGCCGACAATGATTCTACATAACGCCGTTGCCCTTCGGCATAAATCGTATCAAAGGCAAGTGAAGATTTTCCGGACCCCGATAATCCCGTAAGAACCACGAGTTTATCTCTTGGAATCGTGATATCAATATTTTTCAAGTTATGTTCTCGAGCACCTTTTACAACAATATTATCAAGAGCCATATCTTGCTCATCCTTCCGCTTTTAGTTCCAAAATAATGTCACGCAATTCAGCCGCACGCTCGAAATTCAATTCGCGCGCCGCCGTCTTCATTTCTTTCTCCATATTTTCTATGGCCTTTTCGCGTTCTTTTTTTGTCATCTTACTAAAGGACGATGGTGTGTCCTGATAGTCTTCTGTTATTTCGGCAACCTGAGTTGCTCTAATTACATCATGAATATCTTTCTGTATCGTCTGTGGTGTAATGCCATGTTCAGCATTATAAGCTTCTTGTATTTCACGGCGGCGTTTTGTCTCACTTATGGCAATGTCCATAGACTTTGTTATTGTGTCCGCGTACATAATCACATGACCATTGGCATTTCGGGCAGCCCGACCAATGGTTTGAATCAGTGAACGTTCAGAACGAAGGAATCCTTCTTTATCTGCGTCCAGGATCGTCACTAACGACACTTCTGGAATATCCAAACCTTCTCGCAAAAGGTTAATGCCGACTAAAACATCAAAGACACCCCGACGAAGATCACGGATAATCTCAATCCGTTCGAGTGTTTTGATTTCTGAATGAAGATACCTGACTTTAACGCCGGCCTCTTCTAGATAATCGGTTAAATCCTCCGACATTTTCTTCGTCAAGGTTGTCACCAATACGCGTTCTTGCTTTTCAACGCGCTGATGAATTTGATCCAAAAGGTCATCAATTTGTCCCTTTGTAGGTCGAACTTCGATGGTGGGATCCAATAACCCTGTCGGACGAATGATTTGTTGAACCATTTCTGGAGAGTGTTCTTCCTCGTATGGCCCAGGTGTCGCTGAAACATAAAGGATTTGATTGACATGCTCCTCAAACTCCTCAAATTTAAGGGGGCGATTGTCCTTAGCCGAGGGAAGGCGGAACCCATGTTCTACAAGGACATTTTTGCGTGCCTGATCCCCGTTATACATAGCTCTAATTTGTGGAATCGTCACATGCGATTCATCAACAATGATCAAAAAGTCCTTTGGGAAGTAATCTAATAAGGTATAGGGTGTTGCGCCCTCATCTCTTAAGGTTAAATGGCGGGAATAGTTTTCAATCCCTGAACAAAAGCCCATCTCCTCCATCATTTCTAAATCATAATTTGTCCTCTGCTCAAGACGTTGAGCTTCAAGGAGCTTCCCATCCTCACGCAATTGCTTTAGTCTGACTTGCAGTTCTTCCTTAATTCGTTGAATCGCAATCTTCATTTTTTCTTCACGCGTAACGAAGTGAGAAGCTGGGAATATCGCAACATGTTCTCGTACCCCTACAATTTCACCTGTAAGAGCATCAATCTCCGTAATTCGATCTATTTCATCTCCAAAGAACTCCACCCGTAGGCAGTGTTCATCTCTTGAGGCTGGGAAAATTTCGACAATATCCCCATGCACTCTGAATTTTCCTCTT
Source organism: Pullulanibacillus pueri (assembly GCF_014639255.1). Taxonomy (GTDB): domain Bacteria; phylum Bacillota; class Bacilli; order Bacillales; family Sporolactobacillaceae; genus Pullulanibacillus; species Pullulanibacillus pueri. The sequence goes on along the minus strand of NZ_BMFV01000060.1, from coordinate 9,033 downwards.
ATAAAATTAATATCATTACGTTCATACTGGTTATCCACCAGCTCATGCATCAGTTGATCTCGATCCTTTTCCATCCCCGTGCGCAGTGAAATGACGTGAGCACCATATTCTTCTGGTGAACCTAAACCGTAAATACATGAGACACTGGCAATGATTATGACATCGTCTCTTTCAAATAACGAACTCGTCGCAGAGTGTCTAAGCTTATCAATCTCATCGTTAATGCTAGCATCCTTCTCAATAAAAGTATCTGATTGAGGAATATAAGCTTCTGGTTGATAATAATCGTAGTAGCTCACAAAATACTCCACGGCATTATTTGGAAAAAACTCTTTAAATTCACTATATAATTGTCCAGCCAATGTTTTATTATGGGCAATAATAAGTGTTGGCTTCTTCACCTGCTGAATGACATTCGACATGGTAAAAGTTTTTCCCGTTCCCGTTGCTCCAAGCAAGGTTTGATGTTTCTTTCCCTCTTGAACGCCTTGGACCAATTTTTTAATCGCTTCAGGTTGATCTCCCTGAGGTTTATATTTTGAAATGAGCTCAAAATCCATCGATAGTTCCTCCTACCGTTGCTCGATTTTTTAATTTTATATAAAATTGACAATTTCTATCGCAAAAAACGCTAAAATCCTACTAAAATCTACTAAAATAAGCCAAATTTCTAGTGAATTCGTACTATTCAGGGGGCGAAATTCCGAATTTGCCTATTAGCATGTTTCACACTATTTAATTATAGTAAACATTATAGCACATGAATCAACGAAAAACAGTAAAAATGCAAACAAACGTTTGTTATTTGCATTCTACACCAAGTCTGATTGTAGAGCAACCAAGTCTACCTATTCGTACATAGGTTTTTGCTGACACATGATCCCTTTGCTCTATAACCATAAACATTGTTTCTTGTGCTATCTGTACCGTATACCCAGTTAATACGGTACGCCATCCTTCCAATTGCCTAGTGCTTTTCAGCGCTAGACTCCTCATTTAGACTTGTGTATTCTATCCCTTTTATGCACAAGTTCCTCTCTTAATTTTGGACTTATTCCACTTTGTCCCCCAAAGTGTGAATAAGTTCTTTTTTTACAGAATAAGAAAGTATAAGCCATCGAAGCAATAAAGAGATCGGTAGAAAAATTTGTCTTCATTAGGACTTGGCGGAGCCAAGCAATTCTCAATAGAAAAGGCGTCGCCGGACTAAAGTTTCTAGTAGATTAGGAACTTTTGGCTTATGACGTGAACGGGCGCTTATTAGCGCTCTTTTGAAGTTACTGCTTTCTCTCGAAATGGTGCTGATTCATAAGCTCAATTGGAAGTACAACCCTCTATTTGCTAGGAGGATCCACTCTTTTGGTAGTTTTTGTTTCGTGCACCTTTTGTGTGTAACTGGCTCTTTCACAAGCGCACCGGCGCCAATGAATTTCAAGCTTTTGGCATGGCGCCTTATTTTTGATGGCTGCCATTTGCCTTCTGATACAATTCTCCTAAAAAGAAAAAACATGGAGGAACCTTCAAGGTTTTCCATGTTTCAAAAGTATTCATTATTACTTTCCCTAAATCTATTTAGCCTTTTCCATCACTCTTCGGGAAGGCTCTAAAAAGAGAAACCCAATATTATGGAGCTCATTTTCATAGAGGGGACCTTTCACAAACCGGACTTCACCGTCGAAGTTAAGAATGTCTAATTTACAATAGGCGCCATTGATCTGCAAGGCCCGATAAAATTGTTCTTCCGTGCGAACAACTTGTCCATTGACTTTATCGACAACTTCTCCCTCGAGGACATTCATGCTTGCGGCTGGACTGTTAGGCACGACACCAACCACCATTAATCCATTCCCTCGATTCGTAAAGTAAAAGGCCTTCTTATGATGGTCACGATAATGAGAAAGAATCAGTGCTAAACGACTCACCAGAGCAAATATGGAAGCTCCAAGAATGAACCAGTCAGAATGAATGAAAAAGCTAGCCCCCGTGGCCAGGGCGATGACTATACCGGTGACCAAAAGCCACTTCCCAGTGGCCTTGATGGCGGGTTTTGGAAGTGAGTGACTCACCATTTGCTGCAGGCCTATTCCCATAGGGAAAAGGAATAATCCGAATGAACTGCCTTCAGAAAATGGCCACCAACCTACCGCATCAATACCGTGTGAAGCCGGAACCAGAAAGAATATTGGAGCAATCCATAACTGATAGGCCTCATGCGCACCGACTTTTTTTCCCCTTTTACTATTAATAAGTCGAGGTGAGGTTTGACGGGTTCCCCAAATAAGGACACTCACGGCCTCTAATAATGTAACCAAAGTCAGAACGATGCCTAAATCTTGAAGTGTGGCTCCTTGAATCTCCCTTATCCACCGATCTAAGAATCCTATATTGGTACTAAAATCAGGCAGGACGTAAGCAATGATTCCCGTTAGACCAACAGCGAATATTGGGGATAAAAAGCGCAATTGCACCGAGCAAAAAGTAATAAAATAGCAGGTGGTGATCAATACAATAACACCCATTGGCAGAGCGATGCCGAGAGCAATCATGATGACAGATCCCACTAATCCTATAATGAGACTTGGGAGCAGGGTTCCCATAACGCTATTAAAAATCCCATAGACTTTAATGCCGAATGAGCGTCTTTCTCGACGGACGCGCTGCCAACCAAAAAGAAAGAAGCCCGCAATCAGAAAGTAAAGGACCGGATTGCAAAAGAATAAAAGAATGCCTTTTAATATCGTAAAAATTATATCCTGTACCATATGCGAGTCCTCCGGTAAATCTCATAAAGTAATTTATGTATCTTGGGATCATCTCTCATCCAAATCTTTATCAGAGTCATGACCCATTCTTATTTTACTCTTAATCTTCTTAGTTCGACAACCACTCAATATCTTCCTTCCTTTTACCTAAATAAAAATGTGGAGACCACATGGGTTCTCCACATTTTAAGAAGCATTATTTTAATTGATCATCCAATAATTTAAACGCGGCTTGAAGCTGAAGATCATTTTTTGGATCGTTAACAGCGTCTAAGACTTTTTCCTGAATTTTACCGGCGGTCTCACTGTCAATTTGTCCATTAACCGTTAAATCATTTGCCTTTTGGAAGGCTCTTACAGCGGTTTGGGTATCCTCGTCAAAATAACCGTCTGTTCTTCCCGGGTTGTAGCCAATGCCTTTGAGCATTTTTTGGGCATTCGCAATCTGTTCATTGTTCATATCATATTTCAATGGTTTCTTTTTATCAACTGTCATAGGTGAGGTGAAGAAATAGTCTGGCTGTTCAACTTTCATTGTCGGCTGAATCCCCTTTTTGTGAATCCAATTGCCGTCAGGTGTTAGCCATTTAAACATCGTGAGTTTAAGTTCACTTGTCGCCTTTTTGCCATTCTTATCTGTATCATTAATATCAACGGCTTGTTGTACAGTACCTTTACCAAAAGATTTGACACCGACTAAAGGATAGCCCCCCGCCTCTTTTAATGCTGCGGAAAGAATTTCTGCTGCCGAAGCACTGCCACTATCAATAAGTCCAACAATGGGATAAGGTTTCTTTTGCTCTAAAGTTGAATTGAATTTATCAACAATTTTCCCATTGCGATCCTGGATTTGAACGATTGGTTTCTTACTCGATACAATTTCATTCGCCATTTTTTCAACTTGATCTAAGTATCCGCCAGGGTTGCCGCGAACATCAATAACAAGTCCTTTAATATTTTGTTTTTCTAATTTGTTAATCTCATTGCTAAATTCCTTACTCGTGCTTTCATTAAAGGAGGTGATATCAAGATAACCAAACTTTTCACCCTTGTAATCAAAGACTTTAGAGCTTGCTGTTGTCAGCGGAATTTCCTTTCGGGTGATATCAAATTCAAGCGGTTTAGTGACCCCTTTTCGCTCAACGACAAGATGAGCCACGGTGCCTTCTTTACCTTTAATCTGAGCAACGGCTTCATTAAGACTCATGCCTTCAAGCGATTTACCATTGACACTTACAATCTGATCATGCGGTTGCAAACCTGCTTTTTCTGCTGGAGACCCTTTTATAGGCGAAACAACGGTTACTTTATTGTTCTCCAGCTGGACTTCAGCGCCAATACCTTGGAAGGAAGAAGATAAGGACTCATTAAATTGACTTGCAGTATCAGGATCCATATAAGATGAAAACGGATCATCAAGGGATTCAATCATCCCTTGGATTGCCCCATTGGTTAACGTTTGCTCATCAACTTTTTTATAATATCTTTGATTGATAAATTGGAATATTTCTTCCATCTTTTTAAAATTAGCATTGCTTGAGGTTGAATCTGTTGTGCCAGAATCCATAGTTACCGCATTCTGATCGGATCCAAATAAACGTGTTGCCCCATAAGCACCTGATGCACCTACTAGCAAGGCTACAATAACAAGGAGTGCTACAACTTTTCCACTAAACTTCATACATGCCCACCTCTTTTTTTTAGAAAACTTGGCTTATCGCCAAACCTTAATGGCGAAAGCCTTAGTTGCACTTATAAGGTCTTCCACAAAGTAAAGATTCTGACGTTGTAAAAAACTTGATACCGTCTCTTGAACACACCGTTCTGTCGGTATTAAGTTTCCGCTTATATGGTGCTCCACAGCTATAAACTGAACGTCTTGTCTCAAAAAAACATCCTATGTACAATCAGCTTTCACTTTGCCTATTGCTTCCATGGTTTACACGTGCGACCGTAGCAAAGTGAGAAAAGCATAACACCAGATAATGATGTCATGCTTTTACTTCTACATCATCCGTTCACCTTTTTGGCCCTACGGATTATTATACTATATGTTGACCTGTCCAAGCATATGCTTCGCTTCCTGCTTTTTCTAAGACTTAAGGAAGATAATTTAACGGATTTACAGCCCCTGGATGTGGAGGTGCAGTCCAATCTCCTTGATAGACTTCAAAGTGAAGATGCACACCATCTGCAGAACCCGTTGCCCCCATTTGCCCGAGGACTTGTCCCCTTTTGACAACAGACCCCGTACTTACTGTTCGACTTCCCGATGCCATATGGGCATAAAGTGTCGTTATTTTTTGACCATTAATATAGCTCGTCAAGATGACACATTCACCATAGGAACTAGAGAGATACGATCTCGCGACCACTCCATCTGCAGCGGCATGAATAGGTGTAGAAGCCCCATGATTTCCTATATCAATACCAGAGTGGAATCCTCCTCCTCCATAGCTCCTATAACCAAAGCCAGAAGTGACATATCCACCATTAACTGGCCAGCTTAATTCACCACTACTTTGACTCGTTGAGCTGGAACTTGAACTGGAACTTGAACCCGAACTACTTGAAGAGCTGTTTTGCGAAAGTTGACTTGGTGTATTGCTACTCTTCTTGGCCGCCTCTGCTGCCTTTTTAGCCGCTGCTTCTTCAGCTTTCTTTTTTGCCTCTTCCGCCTTGCGTTCTTTCTCTTGCTGTTGCCATAGTTCATAGGCCTTTTGCGTTGCTTCTTTTTGTGCCGCAAGGTTAGCCGCTTCTTCCTTCTTATCTATGACATCTGATTCGAGATCTGCTGCTTGTTTCTGCAGCTTCGCCATCAAAGTCTTTTGCTTCGCTTTCTGATCATCAAGTTGCTGCTTCATGGCATTGAGTTCAGTGAGATCAGCCTTGATTTCCTTCAATTTCTGTTCTTGAAGCTTTTTTGACTGATCTAGCTTGGCTTTGTCCGCTTTTTGCTCAGCCAAAATGTCATTGTCATGATCAGCCAGCGTCTTTAGTGCCGCAACACGACTAATGAAATTACTAAAACTTTTAGAGCCGAGAAGTACTTCTATATAATCAATCGAACCTCCATGTATGTACATTGTCTGGATCCGTTTTTTTAAAACTTTGTCACGCTTATTAATTCGCTCTGTTGTTTCTTTAATTGATTTTTTTAATTGAGCTACTTGATCTTGAGTATTATTGACCTCTGATTGTTTTTCATTAATCTTCTTGGACATATCAGAAATATCTTTTTCAACATCAGCAAGCTGTGCGGAAACATCTTGCTGCTTGCTTTTCGTTTGATTCAGTTTATCTTGTGATTTTTTCAGTGCATCATCAGTCTTATTCTGTTTTTCTTCAATACTATTAATCTTATCTTGATAATCGTTGCCTGCAGCCAGGACAACACCAGAAGAACTAAAAGCAAGTGCCGTGACTATTGAAACGCCCATCATTGTTAGAGGCTTGGTCCACTTGACCTTCATGTTCCTCCTCCTCCCCTTAAAAAGAAAATAGAGCTAAGCGGACGCATAAGTCGAAAGACCCTTTTCTTCTTATGCGAACCTTAGCTAATAGCTTGCCGATCCCTTTTATACTTTTAAAAAGCGTCGCACTGAGGTGAGACTTCCCCACACACCGATGACAGCGCCAATGATAATTAACAGTCCAGCTAAATACAGGGCCATCGTGTCAAAAGGAATAAGCTTGATAAAAGCATAACTTTGGAAGTTGTTTTGAATAAAATAGGTATACAATTGACGATAGATAATCAGTAGCAAGGCAACAGGAATACATGCACCAATCACGCCTAAAAACAAGCCTTCTAAAAAGTAAGGCCAGCGCACAAACGCGTTTGTTGCCCCTACAAGCTTCATAATCTCAATTTCAGTACTCCGAGCTACAATTGTGAGTTTAATAGTATTGGCAATGAGGAATATTGATGTAAAAAGCAAGCCTAAAATCAGGATAATCCCAACATTGCGCGCCACATCAACAACATTGAATAGTTTCTTAACATACCCCTTACCATAACTCACATCAGATACATATTTTAGCTTTTCAATCTTCTTGGCAACGGCTTCGGTTTGTTTAGGCTTTTGCGTTTTGATTTCAAAAGCATCATTTAATGGGTTATCATCACCTTGATAAGGTTTAATGACATCCGCATCTTTACCGAAATCCTTCATCAATTCTTTAAGTCCCTCTTCACGGGAAATGTATTTAATAGAATGAACTTCACTAATTTGTTTGATTTGTTCTTTTAGCTCATCCTGTTGCTGAGGCGTCGCTGTCAAGTCAATGTAGGCACGAACCTCAACATCATTTTCTATTTGTCCTGCCATTTTATTAAGATTCAGCATAACCATGAGAAAGAGTCCGACTATCATGAGGGCCACGGCCACAGCACTGATAGAAGCCACAGTCATCCAGCCATTACGGCCTAAATTTTTAATACTCTCTTTAAGATGGCGACCTATAGTTCTAGCCTTCATAACCAAAGTCACCTCGTTTATCATCGCGTGCAATCATACCACTTTCAATAGCAATGACGCGCTTTTTCATGCGGTCAACAATGTCCTTATTGTGGGTCGCCATAACGACTGTTGTCCCATTATCATTGATCCGTTCAAAAACTTCCATAATCCCCCAGGCATTCTCAGGATCGAGGTTTCCTGTGGGCTCATCGGCCACAACCACAGAAGGGTTATTGACTATAGAGCGAGCAATAGACACCCGCTGTTGTTCCCCACCTGAAAGCTCTGAAGGTAAGAACCGAGCCTTATGCTTTAATTTAACAAGATCGAGAACCTCCATGACTTTTTTTCTAATTTGCCTTGGAGTTTCCTCAATCACCTCTAATGCAAAAGCAATATTTTCATAGACTGTAAGTTTCGGTAGCAATTTAAAATCCTGGAAAACGACGCCTAATTTCCGGCGAAGAAAAGGAACATCTTTATTTTTCATGGTTGTTATATCGGTCCCATCAATAATAATTTTGCCTCGATTCGGGACCTCTTCTCTATACATGAGTTTGATAAACGTGGATTTACCAGAGCCACTTTGTCCAACGACATAAACAAACTCACCTTTTTCAATCTTGACAGTTATTCCATTAACAGCCATTACGCCATTGGCATATGACTTCCATACATCCTGCATTTCGATCATAGTGATCACATCCTACCTCTGTTCATCTGTCTTTGGGTGAAAATTCTTGGATGATATCTGTAGAGCAAAACCTTCTTAATCAGTTTTGCGTGGTAGTATAGATTCCTATTGGAAAAATCATCCTTATGAAAAACCGTGGGAAAATTAGAGGAAGTTCGACAAAATTTTCGAAGGCGTCCTTCAAAAGATCACTTTAAAAGCTGAGCTTTTTTTTTAAACACCTACTGATTAATCGAACAGACGCACTAATTGTGGGTTGTTGTCAATCCATAATGTTTACTATTGATATTATAACACCTTCAAACGACAAGTTAAGACATTATTTTATTACAATTTCATTTCAAAGCGAAAAGATTGGCACTATTTTCAGGAAAACTTAAGATTTGAATAGAATCTTTTCCAATCGAGCACATTAAAGGAAAATGTGTTTGATGTGAGAAGGGTTTTTCGACTATGGATAAGGACAAAAGTACTGAGCAGAAGCAAATGAATAAAGATAAGCAACCTTCCGACAAGGACAACCAATTCACAAACAAACTTTTTAAAAGCCTGGATAAAAACATTGAAAACTTTAAATCCATGATGAACGCACCTTCGGATTTAGTTTTAAAAAAGTTTAAAGTGGGCGGAACCACGACCAATTGCGCTGTTTTTTGTATTGACGGCTTGTCCAATGGCCAATATATCGCGGAAAACATTGTCAACAGTATTTTAAGCTTTGACATCAAGAGTAATAGCTTTCGTCCCACACCGGATCAGATTCTTGAGGATTTGAAATATCGTGTCATGATGACGGCAGATGATATCACAGTCAAAACAACCCTTGATGATGTCACTTTAGAAGTCCTGAGTGGCAATACTGCTGTTCTCGTTGATGGGTGTGACAAAGTGTTGATTGCGAGTTCCATGGAAGTCACCCAGCGCTCCTTAGAAGAACCCATTACCGAAGCCCTTGTCAGGGGGCCACGCATAGGGTTTATTGAGAACCTTCGCATGAACACAACGCTGGTTCGCCGCGGCATTCGTGATCCAAATTTAAGAATAAAGTCAATCATAACCACCCTTCCAAAGGGTGGTTTGCACAAAGGCTATAAGCCTAAACTACCGGCCGGCG
>NZ_BMFV01000059.1 GCF_014639255.1 Pullulanibacillus pueri | reverse complement strand
CACCTGCATAGCAGGTGGTTTATTGTTTCGCACGCTATCGCGAGCTCAACTGACTAAAGTCGTAATGAAACTCGGTGAGCGCTCAAAGACCGATGCCGCCATCTTGTACATCGAGGGGATCGCGAACCCTAAAATTGTAAAAGAAGTTATACGGCGAATGGAAAAGATTGATACCGATGATGTTTCGGAAACGGGGATCATTGAACAATGGATTGAAGATAGCTTCCTATCTCCTTTTCCACAAATTCAACATACCGAAAGACCCGATCGCTGTAAGGCAGCACTCTTGCAGGGGCGCGTGACCATTTTACTCGATAATACCCCGTTTGCATTGATTGTTCCTGTGACTTTTGGACAGCTTTTTCATACACCTGAGGACTATTATGAGCGCTGGATCCTCACCACACTGATTCGGGTTTTAAGGTATATCGCTGCTTTTATATCCGTGTTTTTACCCGGTTTGTACATCTCTCTCGTCTCTTATCAACCAGGGATGATCCCGACCGCACTGACGCTATCGATTGCTTCGACAAGGGATGGGGTCCCCTTTCCAGCAACCATCGAAGCACTTCTTATGTCGATAACAATGGAGCTTCTTCGCGAAGCCGGATTAAGACTACCTAAACCTATTGGGCAAACGGTTGGGGTCGTTGGGGGGCTAGTCATTGGGGATGCCGCGGTTACTGCAGGGGTGGTTAGTCCGATCATGGTCATCGTCATTGCCCTCACGGCGATCGCGACCTTTTCGATTCCGTCGTACAGCATGGCGATCTCACTACGGATTTTACGTTTTGCCATTATATTTGCGGCGGCGCTGTTTGGCATCTATGGTCTCATCATGGTTTATATCATGGTGAACGTTCATTTCGTTAACTTAAAAAGTTTCGGCGTTCCTTACTCAGCTCCTTATGGGCCGCTTATTCCTAGAGACATGAAAGACATTGTGTTGAAAGTCCCTACGATGTTTTTGCGTGAACGTCCAAGGATGTTACAACCCCAAGATAAAATACGCTTAAATCGGAGAAAGAAAAAGGGAGGTCAATAATATGCAGTCATTCGAATACGGTGACTGGGAGGTTGGGACAAAGGAAATCACCTTTTCTGTCTGTTCGATGGTGATCGGTGTCGGGCTCCTAAGTATGCCTCGAGATGTTAATTTAGTCACTTATGTTGCCGATGGCTGGATTTCTATACTTCTTGGCGGTATTTTCGCCATTATTTTTACCTATGTTTGCGCCAAGCTGGCCGCCCGCTTTCCTCGGCAGACGTTCTATGAATATGTTGCTAGCATCACGGCAAAACCCATTGCCTTCATGCTTTCTCTATTACTCGTCTGCCATTTCCTACTGATCTGCTTGTATGAGGTTCGCGTGATCTCAGACATTGCGAAATTATATATCTTTATAAAAACACCTGTAGAAGTGATTTCTCTCGTTTTCTTAATGGTTGTGGTCTATGCGGTGAGAGGGTCAAGCGTTGGTATTTTAAGACTGAATATGATGTTCCTCCCTATTATTTTGTTTATTGTTGCCTTTGTTCACGTCATGAGTCTCAACACTTTTGACATAAATAACTTACGCCCCTTTTTTGTTACTCCACCTATGAATATCTTACAAGGGGCCCAAAAGGCTTATCTTTCGTTTGCTGGATTTGAAATTGTACTTATTTATATAAGCCTTATGAATCAACCCCAAAAGGCTCCGAAAGCCGCGGTGATAGGAATGATCCTACCTTTAGTGATGGGGCTGCTTATTTTTCTTTTTTCTATTGCCATATTCTCAGTTACCACGCAGGAAATCCTTTATCCTGCCATTGAGATGGCGAAAGAGATTTCAACGGACATTGGCTTTTTTGAACGCATTGAAGCACTATTCTTTACGATTTGGATCATGGCCATTTATACGACAGCGACGATGGCTTTTGATGCCGCAGTTTTATCTGCAAAGAGTCTTTTTCCAAAGCTCGATAAAATTCACTTTGTCCTTATTTTCACACCTATTATTTATTTAGTCGCCATGATTCCAAGAAGCTATGATTCCATTCAAAGGTACGGTCAAATCGCTTCCTTTACAAGCATTATCTTTGGCGCCGTTATTCCCACTTTACTTCTTATCCTTTCCTTGATTAGGAGGATTAAAGGTGAACAAACAAACCAAAAAAATCTTAAAAAGGATGCCTAAACCCTTAGTGATATGCTGCTGCGTGAGCCTTCTTTTCCTCACAAGCTGCTGGGACCGTATCGAAATTGAAGATCGTGGCTTCGTGATTGCTATTGGTATTGATTTAAGTGAGTCGGGCCAATATTTACTCACCGAACAAATCGCCGTCCCTGGAGGGCAATCGGCCCAAGCAGGACAAGGCGGAGCGGGTGGCGGAACTTTTTTAAATGTAGTAGGCACAGGACCTTCCATTATGGATATTATCCGTGAGGCTTCCGCTAAAACCAATCGTGCTCCCTTCTATGAACATATAAAAGTTATTCTTATTTCTAAGGATGTCGCAAAGACCCCAAAATTTGATGATGCTTTAGATTTCTTTATTCGTTCACCAGAAATGCGCCGGGCCACAAAGATCATGATTACTGAAGATAAAGCCAGTGATATTTTAAAAAATACACAGCCGGGTGCCACGATTCCAGGATTATATATTGATAAAATTACCGCCAATCCCTATCAGAATGAACGTATTATCTCTCCAACGCTTATTGGTGACATTAACGAAGCCTTGTATCAAGAAAAAAGTTTTATGATTCAACATATTTTTACTAAGCATGAGACGCTTGATATAGAAGGGGCTGCGGTTTTCCATGGAAATACCACTCACTTAGCGGGCATCTTAAGCCCTGAACAAACAGCCGGACTCAGTTTTCTTACGGCGAATGCCAAAGGTGGAACCATTAGTGGGCAGTACCATAATCACGAAATCTCCTTACTCGTCAAAAATTCGGAGAGAAAGATTACAGCGGTTGATCTTAGTCATCCCCAACACCTTAAATTTAAACTGGATATTAATATTGAAGGCAACATGTTAGAAACAGGAACATCCATCAATTTCATAGATACAAGTATCCGAAGCGATATACAAAAAGCCTTTGAAAAATCCTTAAATAAACAAATTCAAGAAACTCTTCAACTGATTCAAAAACAATATACAACTGACATTATTGGCATTTCAGACTACATGCGCATCCACCATTGGGATCGGTGGCAACAAATCGAAAATAACTGGGAGAAAAATAATAAGTATTTTAAGGATGTGGATATTGATGTCAATACATATATCTTTATTCGAAACACGGGAACCATCAACCGAACAAAAAAGGAGAATGATTCAGACGGGAGAGACTAACTGGGTTGAAAATAAATTTCAAAAAATTGGAAGGTCCAGGTCCTTAGTTGGGTTCTGAAAAAATAAGGAACTTCGGCTAAATCCGTCACATCCGTGTGACCCCGCCGAAGCTAGCACTACAACCACTCCAATAAGCAAAGAACACTTTTCAGTGACCCCGACTACCACCCCAAAAAGCAAAAAGCGCTTTTTGGGGACCCCGATTGTGTGTCGAACACTGATCTTACCCAAATCGTAAAAACACGATTTTTCTGCGAGGATTATTTCCTTAGTCCTTGGGGTATGAGGAAAGCGAACGTTCTGAAGTGGAGATCCACATCGCCCTGATGACCAGAAATTTTATATTTTTAGAAAGGACTAGAAGAGCTTTTGGCCTATTAAATCATCATGAAAGGAGAGGGAATAATGTTTCTTTACGTCATTGGTGGCTTGCCCTCCTACTTAGTTTTTTATTGTGCAGCAGTTTCTTTCCTCATTCCTCTAACCGTCTGGAGAATTAATGAGATTCTTCATCAAAAAGGGGATCCCCCTTGGAAACAAGAAGACCAAAAGCGTATGAAGGGACAACAGGAAGGAGAAAATAAGAGTTAAACAAACGGATTTCGGAAACCAAAAGAAAGGGTAAACACCTAAATTGTTGGAACATTTTGTAGATAGGGTGAATAGACTAATGAAAGGATTAGGATTCCTCTCCCTCATTCCCCCTTCAACATCCACCCTATAAAAATAGGAAAGGTGAGTTGACATGAAAAAAGGTAAATCCCCTACGAACCATTATCTCGAGTCTGAGCTCCCATTAGATACCCCGTTAAATCCGGGCATTATAATTTTTAATCAGCCTCGACAAATCGAGCTTTATGAGCAAACGAACTATGATGCTACAAGATCCTCCGAGGATGAACAAAAACAAGGCCCCTTTTAAAATCGCCTGTTCCTCATTAGAGACTGAAAGAGTTTAAAATACTCGAAATAAACCCTCGGAGAATAAGTGGCTTGAAGTGAAAGACGCGAGACTCACAACACTTTAAATAAAGCGTGTTCCTTAGCTCCGCTTTCTCACGGTTGCCTAAAACTAGAGTCCTCGGGACAGTACATGTACGAAAGATTCGCATGGAAGAAGTGGATTATTCCTATAATAGTGAAGGCCGTACCAATGGAGCTCAGCGCCTTCTTGGTGATCAGAATTTTTTATTCTTTCTTTTAAAAAAACTTGGCTAAATGCCAAGTTCCCTTTTAAACTCCACTTTTTAATTAAAGATTTAGCCTGCTTCGTTAGCGATGATTTTTAAACCCTTCTCCTAATACCTCCGTTGCATTAGACACAATCACAAAAGCGGTAGGATCAATCAATTTCACCATTTGTTTTAACTTCGTAATTTCATTTTGTGAAACAACGCAGAGCAAAATCGGACGATGATCTTCAGTAAATCCGCCACGAGCATCCAGGCGAGTGACCCCACGATCAATTTCATTGAGTATTTTTTGCCGTAGAATTTCTTGCTCATTTGAAATAATGAGTGCCATTTTAGAGTTACTGAATCCCATTTGGACAACGTCAATTACTTTTCCTGTTAAATACATGCCAATAAGCGCATATAACGCACTTTCTAAAGATAAGGCGAATGCTGAGCTCACAACGATTAAACCATCGATAATAGCGACACAAGCCCCCAGTGATATCCCCGTATACTTGTGTACAATTTGTGCAACCAGATCCGTTCCTCCTGTTGAGGCATTGCCACGGAACACAATGCCAAGCCCTAACCCGACACCGATTCCTCCAAATAAGCCCCCTAATAAAGGATTCATCGTCGCGGCTTGCCAATCTGAGGTTAAGAATACAACGAAAGGTAAAAATACCGTCCCAATTAACGTTTTAAGAGCATATTGGAAATAGCCAAAACTAGAACCCAAAAGTAAAATGCCAATAATAAATAAGGGAATATTAAGCGCCCACTGCACATAAGAGGGCTGAATCCCTATCGTCCAGTGAAGAATGGTACTGATCCCACTTACGCCACCAGAGGCCACCTTATTAGGGAGTAAAAAAAGATTAAAGGAAATCGCTACAAGCGCGGAACCAATTAATACATACACATAATCAATAATTAAGCGCATCGGCTTATTATCTGTCACTCTCTGTCTTCTTTTCATACTCTACCTACTTTCGCACCAACCACAAAACTTCATATGCTGAAAATACCGTGGTGTTATTCATACTTTATCCAAATTCCCCTACTTATTATAAGGAGGAATACTTATTTCGACAACAGCATCCCTATAAAGCAACTGAAAGATAGTGAGGTAATGATTTAAAGGGCTAAACGAAAGCAAACTTTTGTGAATTTTAGGTTGGTTTTGTGGATAATGATTGGTTTCGGGCGCCCGACCTCTGCTTTTATGAGTTGGGGGCTGTTTTTTGTGAGTTGAGGGCTTCGATTTGCGAGTGAGATCCTTCCTTTTGTTAGTCAGGCTCTTCTTTTGGGCGCCATTTGATTGTCACAGCTTTCTTTCGGGCGCTCGACCTCTGCTTTTGGGAGTTGAAGGCTGTTTTTGTGAGTTGAGGGCTTCCATTTGCGAGTGAGATCCTTCCTTTTGTTAGTCAGGCTCTTATTTTGGGCGCCATTTGATTGTCACAGCTTTCTTTCGGGCGCCCGACCTCTGCTTTTATGAGTTGGGGGCTGTTTTTTGTGAGTTGAGGGCTTCGATTTGCGAGTGAGATCCCTCCTTTTGTTAGTCAGGCTCTTCTTTTGGGCGGCATTTGCAAGTCACAGCTTTCTTTCGGGCGTTCAACCGCTGCTTTTGCTAGTAGGATCCTTGTTTTGTGAGTCGACTACTTAGATTTGTCAGAGATTACCTCCGTTTTCTGCCCGTTCTCTCTTTTATGAGATAATCTGGATTCAAGATAAGAAAAACCAGGCTGCTACCCGGTCCTTATTCATTCAGGCATTAAAAAATTCTTTTTTACCAAAAGGCAGCATCAGCAATCCAGTTGATTGGAACGGAAGGCGCGAGACTCCTTCGGGAACAGCACGTGTCCGAAGATCCACTTGGGAAACAAAGTATTCATTTCCCAAGTTAGCTGAGGCCGTGCCCGAGGAAAGCGAGCGACCTGAAGAGGAAATCAACACCATCCACTCTTTCAATATCCAAATAATTGCATTTACCCAAAAGGACACTCATAAAGAATTCAACTTATAAATTCTGGTGTTTTACGAATAAAACCTTAACCCGCCTATAAAGCGGATTAAGGTTTTATTATTGATTAATGAAGTTGTTGTCTGAGATAGGCGTCGATAAAGGGATCAAGGTCTCCATCCATAACGCTATTGACGTTTCCAATTTCAACACCAGTACGATGGTCTTTTACCATTGAATAAGGATGGAAGACGTAGGAGCGAATCTGGCTCCCCCAACCGATTTCTTTTTGCTCACCGCGAATCTCATCGAGTTCTGCTTTTTGCTTCTCAAGCTCTAATTGATAGAGCTTGGCTTTCAGCATTTTCATCGCATGTTCACGGTTCTTAATTTGCGACCGTTCCGATTGACAGGTCACAATCGTATTCGTCGGTAAGTGGGTGATCCGCACGGCTGAATCCGTCGTGTTGACGTGCTGACCCCCAGCCCCACTCGAACGATAAGTATCTATTTTCAAATCCTCTGTTCGAATGTCGATATCGACATCATCATTCATTTCTGGAACAACTTCACAGGAAACGAAAGAAGTATGTCTGCGGCCGGAAGCATCAAAAGGAGAAATACGTACTAAACGGTGAACTCCCTTTTCAGCCTTTAAATAACCATAAGCATTGTGACCTTTAATCAACAAGGTAACACTTTTGACTCCCGCTTCATCACCGGGTAAGTAATCGACAGTTTCAACGGAAAAGCCTTGGTCCTCAGCCCAGCGTGTGTACATTCTAAGCAACATGGATGCCCAGTCTTGAGACTCTGTCCCCCCTGCACCTGGATGAAGCTCGAGAATCGCATTATTTTTATCCAAAGGATCATTTAAAAGCATTTCCAACTCAAAATCATCAAATACCTTGCGAAGCTGTGTCATATTTGATTCTAAGTCTTCGCGAAGCTCTGGATCGTCTTCTTCTTTCAACAACTCATAAGAGACGGCGAGGTTTTCATAGCCCTCTTCCATTTCTTTAAAGCCATTGACTTTATCCTTTAATGCATTGACTTCACCAATCACAGTTTGCGCTTTTTCCTGATCGTCCCAAAATCCCGGGAGCGCCATTTGTTCTTCTAAAACTTGAATACGTTCTTCTTTGTTAGCGAGGTCAAAGAGACCCCCTATATTCATCGAGCTTCGCTTCCATATATTCAAGCCCGGTTTTGATTTCTGTTAAATCCATATAACCACTCCTATTAAAGGGCAATAAAATGTCTGAGTCCCCCCATGTACCTTTTAACACCCTATCTTATTTCTAAAAATTGTCTTAAACATGGGGATGCCCCGTATAATGACGGGGCAGTCCTTGCTTTTTAATTATTCATTTAACCCGTGGCAGTTCTTATATTTCTTTCCGCTACCGCATGGGCATAAAGCATTGCGGCCAATTTTTTCGCCTTTACGAACAGGTTGAAGTTTTTTCACCTTTTCTTCCTGATCGCCACCTGGGTGAACAGCCTCACCTTCAGCCACTTTTTCCCGCTGCATATTTTGCTCAATTTGTGCTCTCATAATGTACGTGACCACTTCTTCTTCAATAGAGGTGACCATCTCTTCAAACATTTGGAAGCCTTCTAATTGATATTCACGGAAAGGATCGACTTGACCATAGGCACGGAGGTGAATGCCCTCACGTAGTTGTTCCATGGCATCGATATGATCCATCCACTTAGTATCAACTGCACGGAGCATGATGACACGTTCAAATTCACTCATTTGTTCTGGCGTAAATTGTTCTTCTTTTGCCTCTAAAGCAGCCAGTGCTTTTTCAAAAATAACTTCTACCATCTCTTCAGGATCTTTTCCTTTAAGATCGGCCTCAGTGAGAGCCCCTTCGTTCAGTAACGTATTGTTGATATAATCAACAATCGCCTTGAGGTTCCAATCCTCTTCAACTTCACTCTCAGGCGTATGGGCTTGGACATGACGCTCAATAACAGATTTCATCATTTCCTTGATATCATCGTGAAGATTTTCAGATTCAAGCACTTCAGAACGTTGTTTATAAATAATTTCACGCTGCTGACGCATGACATCATCAAATTGGAGTAACTGCTTACGAGCATCGAAGTTGTTTCCTTCTACTCGTTTCTGAGCCGATTCAACCGAACGGGAGACCAATTTACTCTCAATCGGTTGATCATCCCCCATGCCAAGCCGTTCCATCATCGACTGCATACGCTCTGAACCAAAGCGCCGCATTAGCTCGTCTTCCATGGAAAGATAGAATTGAGAAACCCCTGGATCCCCTTGACGTCCAGAACGTCCACGGAGCTGATTGTCAATACGACGTGATTCGTGTCGCTCAGTGCCTATAATATAGAGACCCCCGAGTTCCTTGACCCCTTCACCCAGTTTAATATCGGTTCCACGACCGGCCATGTTTGTCGCAATCGTAACCGCTCCATACTGTCCAGCACCTTCGATGATTTCCGCTTCACGCGCATGATTTTTTGCGTTCAACACATTATGTGGAATCCCTTTTTTCTTTAAAAGTTTAGAGATAAGCTCTGAAGTCTCAACCGCGACTGTCCCAACAAGCACGGGTTGTCCAGTCTGATGGGCACGGCTGATTTCCTCAACAACAGCTTTAAACTTACCTTCCATTGATTTAAAGATAAGATCGGGTCTATCATCTCTGACTACCGGTCGGTTAGTCGGAATCACAATAACATCCATGTTGTAAATGCTCTGGAATTCTTCTTCCTCTGTTTTAGCCGTACCGGTCATCCCTGAAAGCTTATTGTACATCCGGAAATAGTTCTGGAATGTAATGGTGGCTAACGTTTTTGACTCACGCTGTATTTGCAAGCCTTCCTTCGCTTCAATCGCTTGGTGGAGTCCTTCACTATAACGACGTCCAGCCATTAGACGACCAGTAAATTGGTCAACAATGACAATTTCGCCATCCTTTACAACATAATCCGTATCCAAATGCATAATAGCATGAGCTTTCAATGCCTGATGGACGTGATGGTTTAACTGAACATTTTTATTATCAAAAAGGTTGTCGATATTGAAGAAGTTCTCTGCCTTCGTAATCCCTTCTTCAGTCAATTGAGCCGATTTTGTCTTTAAATCAACTGTGTAATCTTCGCCTTCTTTTAGCAAACGGGCAAATTGATTAGCCTGCGTATAAAGGATTGTCGATTTCTCAGCGGAACCCGAAATAATCAACGGGGTTCTCGCTTCATCAATTAATACGGAGTCCACTTCATCGATAATCGCAAAGTTTAAACCGCGTTGGACCATTTCTTCTTTATAAAGCACCATATTATCCCGCAAATAGTCAAATCCATATTCATTGTTTGTACCGTAAGTGATATCTGCTCGATAAGCTTCTTGCTTCTCGTCATGAGACATCCCTGCGACATTCAAACCAACAGAAAGACCAAGAAAATTGAATAACTCACCCATCTCTTCAGCATCACGAGCAGCCAAGTATTCGTTCACGGTCACAAGATGGACACCTTTTCCTTCAAGGGCATTGAGATAAAGGGGCATCGTCGCAACCAGCGTTTTACCTTCCCCCGTTTTCATCTCGGAAATATTTCCGTTATGAAGCGCAATTGCACCTAAAATTTGAACAAAATAAGGAGTCATTCCAAGTACACGCGTTGAGGCTTCACGAACAACCGCAAAGGCTTCTGGAAGAAGGTCATCGAGTGTTTCGCCCTTTTGCAAACGGCCTTTAAACTCATCGGTCTTACCACGAAGCTCAGCGTCACTAAGACCTTTCATCTTATCAGCGAGCGCATCAACTTCCTTAGCCACCTTGTCCCATTTGTTTAATTGTCGTTGACTGGGGTCTCCAACAATTTTCTTCAGTAATCCCATCATGTTTAAACACCTCGTTTATGATTAAAACAAAAATTGGCTTTGGCCAAATATAATGTGTAACTTTAGACAGTGAACGTTACTTCTCGCACTCTATGTGCATTGAAACGCTTGGACATTTACTGGCCGTATTCTCTTCCTAGCCCCTCAATTAGAATTCTCAAAGTTTTTTTAGGGAGTGACTATCCGCCTGCATTTTTACGGGGAATGGTGTTCCTTAGCATTTTTCTTCTTTACTATTTCCCCTCAATTTCAAAGAGAATCGCTCATTTAATCATTAGTATGTCATTTTTAAAACTGTGTATATAGACTCACTCTACTATTTTAACAAAATTATGAAACCGTCGCAATTATGTGCTAAAGAAGGTCATAAAAAAATCAAGGGCCGTTCCTCCTAGAAGATGAAAATCATCCTTTTGGTTATACGGTTTCCAGCTTTTCCCTTGTCGAACTTGTCATTTATTTCCGAGGAAATAGTCGAAGATTTTCTCCGACTATGACTTATGGCCTAAAAACAGAGATGCGGAGCCTCGAATGTTGTTGGGAATGGGAATAGGTGGAGTCGAATCGGATTTGGACTCAATTTGGTTTAGTCCTCTTTCTTCTGTCCGAAGTACTCTCATCTTCGGACTCATTCGGGCTTATTTCTCTCTTTTCTGTCTGAAGTGCGTCCATCTTCGGACTTATTCTGGCTTATTTCTCTTTCTTCTGTCTGAAGTGCTCTCATCTTCGGACTCATTCGGGCTTATTTCTCTTTCTTCTGTCTGAAGTACACTCCACTTCGGACTCATTCGGGCTTATTTCTCTCTTTTCTGTCTGAAGTGCTCTCATCTTCGGACTCATTCTGGCTTATTTCTCTCTTTTCTGTCTGAAGGGCGTCCATCTTCGGACTTAATCTGGCTTAATACTCTTTCTTCTGTCTAAAGTACACTCCACTTCGGACTCATTCTGGCTTATTTCTCTCTTTTCTGTCTGAAGTGCTCTCATCTTCGGACTCATTCTGGCTTATTTCTCTTTCTTCTGTCTGAAGTACACTCCACTTCGGACTCATTCGGGCTTATTTCTCTCTTTTCTGTCTGAAGTACACTCCACTTCGGACTCATTCTGACTTATTTCTCTCTTTTCTGTCTGAAGTGCGTCCATCTTCGGACTCATTCGGGCTTATTTCTCTTTCTTCTGTCCGAAGTGCTCCCATCTTCGGACTCAATCTGACTTAATACTCCCATCAATGTCTTAAGAAAGTGTACCCTTTCATCTGTTAGTCGTTCTTTAAAGGATAAGGGCTTTAAAATTCATCAATCCAAGGTTTTCCTCTTAAAACCTTACTTCCTGCGTCACTTAAACCCGCTTATTTATCCAAAAAACCGATCGGCATAAGGGTGCCGACCGGTTGTTATTCTCTTATTTAAGATATTTAACTTTCTTGTTCAATCAAGCCGTATTTGCCGTCTTTTCTTTTGTAGACAACATTCGTTAGGCCTGTTTCAGAATTAGAAAAGACGAAGAAGTTGTGTCCGAGCATATCCATTTGTAAAATGGCCTCTTCAGCATCCATTGGTTTAAGATTAAAACGCTTTGTACGCACAATGTCAAAACTGGATTCTTCCTCATCGTCTACATCCATTATTGCAGCTGTGTTTCCTTGAAATGCGTATTGTGCCATTCTCTTCGTGCCACTCATTTGCCTGTTTTTGCGGTTAACCTTCGTTTTATATTTTCGGATCTGTCTTTCCAGTTTTTCAACAACAAGATCGATCGCGGCATATAAATCTGAATGTGCCTCTTCGGCTCTCAAGAGCATTTCTTGCATCGGTATCGTCACTTCAATCACTTGCTCATTATTATGAACGTGTAAATTGATGTGTACATCTGAGTGAATTTCAGAATCGAAGTACCGCTCTAGCTTGGAGATCTTCCTTTCGGCGTACTGTCTTAATGAAGTCGTCACCGTCAAGTTTTCACCACGAATGTTAAAATTCATTGGAACTCCTCCTATGCATTTGCAAGTTCTTAACACGAATTACAGCTTACACACATACTATTCGACACGGCTTACTCATATCCCTTTTTGCAGCTTAAAATTCAAAAAAACTTAAATCGGGATACCCTCCATTCAATGGATTTCTTTATGATTTTGCTCGGATAATCTTAACTCTATCAATCATTATCCTTACTCTATTATTACACATTCCAGGCCATTTTTAAACCTGAAAAACTTGGAGATTTACCACACTTTAAAGCTAGAAAAGCTAAAAACCCGCACGGAGGCGGGCACACTCTATCAAAGAGATTTCATTAATTTTGTACATATTGTTGTAGCTTT
Source organism: Pullulanibacillus pueri (assembly GCF_014639255.1). Taxonomy (GTDB): domain Bacteria; phylum Bacillota; class Bacilli; order Bacillales; family Sporolactobacillaceae; genus Pullulanibacillus; species Pullulanibacillus pueri. Next base: position 3,936 of record NZ_BMFV01000059.1, on the reverse strand, counting down.
GTTTCAGCTTGTTGTTTCCAATCATGATAACTCGGTGAGAGGTTTTTTAAGACATAGTGAGTCACTTTTTCTTGGTGCTGGGTGTAGAGATCATTCCGCTCCCCGAAATCACCAACAATGCTTTCAAATACATCGATACTGGCGTTAAACCCATCATCACTAATTAAAATGCGTAGCTGTTGGTTTGCTTTATCCATCTGCATCCAAGCAGAAACAATATTAGGCATCATCGCTTGTACTGCTTTCGTTTGCATGATTAGGGGCTTTTCATCTATATACGTAAAGGCCTGATCAACAGTGTTTAACAAACCTATATATTCTCGAATAAAAAGGATATCTGTTTCTTTCAATAGTTTCCTCTCCTTACTTTCGTTTGTCTAAAAACGCACCATCTTGATGCATATTGGCGTAAGGATTTTGATAGCGTTGGCGTGTCTGCTGCTTCGCTTTGATCAACCGCCGACCCCTTTGAATATCATGAAAAACACGTTGAAGCTGCCCTGTAATCTCTGGCTCAAGTTCAAGCAATTGCTTCTTTAATTCATCGTGTTCATTGAAGGCTACTCTATCAAAGGCCTGAAGTCTTTTTATAAATACCTCGCGCTCATCTAAAAGCGTCTGAATCTCTTCAATAAAAGCACTGCGATCCTCTTTTCGCTTCTCATAAGATTGCAAGAGCTGCACTAATGCTTTGGATTTATCGTAAAGCGTCTTAAGGATCTCGTCTACAGTGATATCCTGCTCTAAAACCATCATACCCGTCCTGCAGCTTGTTTATAATTTTGTTGCCGCGTTATTTGAATGGCCTGTTTCCAGGTATCACGGAAGCCAGTAACCATCTCCTCGATTTCATCAAGGATCGCTACATCTGATTTTAGATTCGCCTCGATTAAACGTCTTTTCATATAATCATATAAAGACATAAGATTCTTTGACAGCTCAATGTCCATATTTAATGTCGTCATGAGTTCGGTAATGATATTTTGTGCCTTTTGTAAATTCGTATTTTTAGCTTGTATGTCCTTTGCATCAATGGCTAATTTCCCTTGTTTAATAAACTTTAGACAGCCATTATAAAGCATTAATGTAAGTTCACCTGGTGTAGCTGTTGTGACTGAATTTTGTTGATAGGCTTGATAGGGATTTGCCATAATCCTTGCCTCCTTCGAAATTATCGTTTTCTATCTGGAGTTTATTAGCCTCCGAGCATGCTTGTCAGATACCCTGATTGCTGGTTGGCTTGCTCAATGGCTTGCTCCATTGCTGAAAATTGATTGTAATACCGCGTCTGCAAATCAGAAAGGCGATCTTGCATATCATCTATTTTATCTTCATAATCATGAATGCTCTTTCCAAGAGCAAATTGATCATAAGTACTCGTTGCTTTTCCGGCCTTCTGCGTAACATCGGCCATCGTTTTGTCCAAGGAATCTGTCAGACGCTTCATAATCCCTTGATCACTATAGTCATCACTTGAATGCGTAAAGATATCCATCACAGCTTCAGGATTAGAAGCAATCGCTGCTTTTAAGTCCGTTTCACTGATGACAAGCTTTCCTTTATCCTGGTAATTACTCGATGTCGTAATTCCGATTTCTGCTAATTGATCAAAAGCGCTGTCCACGCCACCGACACTTGAATACAAGTCTTGTCGCATCTTCGTTAAACCACTCGACAAGATTGTATCTTGGGAAAGCATACCGCTCTTCGCTTTGTCCGTCCAGAGCTCGACTTGATTATCTGTCATTTCACTTTCTTGTTCATCGGTTAGCGGAGCGTAGTCACGATAGCGTTCCTCACCTAGCTTATCATTAATCTTAGCGATCGTATCGTTATATTTATCGACCCAATCTTTTATCTTATCATAAATGCCATTAGTATCATCCGCAACAGTCACTGTTACCGGAGCATCAATTTTATCTTTTAAAGTAAAAGTCGAGCCATTAATCGTAAAAGTATTAGTATGTCTGGTGGTTGCTAGTCCATTGATTGTTACGTTAGCATCTGTACCATTGGCAACTCCATCTGTGGTTAACTTTAAAGAGTTGGTCAAAAAGTCACCATCGAAGGTTATATCCTTATCCTCACCCTCGCCAGAAGTGTACGTTCCCGTGACATTGCTAACAATGGAAATCTTTTGCGACGCGTCATCATAAAACGCCGTGATATTAGCACCTGAATTATTAATCTTACTTATCATCTGGTCCATCGTATCTGTAGGCGCAAACGATATATCATGATCCTGCATATTCCCATCGGCATCCGGAGTGCTAATCGTGCTCTTTAAAGCCCCATCAGCAAATTCCCCATAGGAATAATCAGTAGTGATCTTATCTCCCTTTTTCAGGGTGTTATTGAACATCATTAAACCTGAATCCGGTTCAATCCACACTTTATTTTCGGAATCCGAGTTATTAAAATCATCCTGATTATAAAAAACATCATAGTCCATGCCATTGACATTGACGGAAGTTGTTTTCGTATCGTCAATCAATGTATTTTTAAGTTGAAAAAGCGTCCCGTCTTTATCAACATCTGTTTCCTCACCGGTCACATCTTTTATTTGATATTGGCCGTCCGTTCCATCAGACAAATTCAGTGCGTCACGCATCGCCCATACACTTAGTGTGGCATCATAGGGGATATCGGCTGTATTATCGTCATTGTCGCTTCCAATTTTACCACTCTGAGCATTGGCAGCCGTAGCCAACGTCGCATTAGAGATTGTATAAGAAGTCTTCGGACTGTTAGCACTTGCTACAGCGGTTATTTTACTTTCATCATTTGACGTCGCTGTCCGAGATAAGTAAGAAGACTGAAGCGTCATGTTAAAAGTCGATGTTCTCAAGTCTAAGAGTAGACTATTCATATCTCGGTAATCGTCTTGTTGCCACTGCAGTAATTGTTTTTGTTGCTCTAATTGCGTCAGTGGCACACGTTCTGCTTGCATTAATTTATCAACCATGGAATCAATATCCAAACCACTTGCCAAGCCGAACATTCGATTGCCGCTTGTAGCGCTTGAACTTGAACTCGTTGATACACTACTTAATGGATCTGCCATTCATAACTCCTCCTGACACTTTTAATGCTTATCGTAAAACTCAATTAATATAGAGAGTTCCAATCTGAACAAACCTCAATGTTGCTTCAACTTAAATCTTTTTATCCACAAGAAAGCCAAATAATTGAAGTGTGGATGCATACCTATCAAGGAATTTTTTCGGTGGAATTTCCCTAAGCACCTGATTGTTGTCTGTATCAATGACCTGAACATAATATTGATTTAACTTATCATGCAAAATAAAATGGAGCGCCGTATGATGTGGTTGGATCAATTGATTGATCTGTTCAACAGCAGTCTTAAGCTCTTCCTTTGTCTGTCGCTTCTCACCTTGATCCTGATCTAGTAACCTTGCATCGGGTGTCAATGTCATGGCATGACCTCGGTTACTCTGTGCTGACTGAACATGAGCGCTTGAAGTGATCGCCAACTCCATGCTCTTCCCCTCACTGTTTACTTGTTCTATAGTATTTATCGACGGGAAATGGACATTTGTTTAGAGGGAAATTTTATTAATTTTATCAGTTTAAGTACTTTATATTTTTATAGAAATCTCACTGGGGAGTTAGGTTTAACTTAGTTATACGTACCATTAAGTTCCGTTATTAAGAGGTTAAGAAGGACTTAGATCGCATTAAAAAACAAAAATAATTATTTAAGGGTATTGTTACATAAGAAAAATAAGTGTCTTGTATAGTTTACATAGTTTTTTAGAAAAGAGAACGAGAAAGGGATCTGAAGAAATCTTGGAGATATATATCGTTTTTTCGAGGGTTGCAAAGTTAAGCATTCAGGTTTTTTTCTTATTACTCAAACTTCGCACCTAAATAAGTTGGGAAAAGTCTAGAGTCTCTTTAATTCAATATTGTTTC
>NZ_BMFV01000058.1 GCF_014639255.1 Pullulanibacillus pueri | reverse complement strand
ATATGGTCTAGGCCAATCTATGTCTCGAAGAGGGAACTGTTGGGATAATGCCCCTCAAGAGTCATTATTTGGTCATCTAAAAGATGAGGTAGACTACCAACCTTGTAAAACCTTAAAAGAACTGAAAGCAAAAATCAATCATTATATGGTTTACTATAACAATTATCGATATCAATGGAATTTAAAAAAGATGACCCCTATTCAATATAGGAATCATCTTCTAGCTGCTTAACCTCTTTTTTTATTGTGTCCTTGACATAGGTGCCAGATTATGCTGAGTCGCCTCTTTTTAATGTCTTCATTTATCCTACGATTGTATTATTACTATTCGTATTTGATGGTTTGATCGTACCAATAAGAAGGACGATGGCCGATACCAAATGTAAGGCCCAGCCCACAAATGGGATCCATCCTAGGACGGATGTGATAATACCAATAATACTCCCAGCTTTTGTTTCATTAGTGTTAGTACTAAAGATCAGCGTAATAATGTGAAGAACGAGCATAATGCCAAGTGGCACATAGGAAAATAATAAAATAACGGATCCACCAAATATAGGAATTGCTAAAATGGCTTCTAAAATACATGTAATAAGACGAAGAATACGCGCTGTTGACCACATATCTTTTTAACCCCCTACTCTTTATCTAATATAAAAGCTTTTTTAGTATAGATAAAAATTTATCTATAATCAAGATGTTTTCGACAAATTTTCCATTATTTTTATTAATATATTCCAATTCGATTTTCAATACATTGAATGGCATTGAAAATAGCTATTGATTTATATCGAAAGTCTGTTATGATTATTATCAAATGTAAAAGGAGCGAGAGAATGCCGCAAATAAAACATATGCATTATCTTTCTTCACCTGTCTTTGAATTATTGGCCGCTGGATTTCGAATGTGTTCCCATGAATCAATGATCGGGACCAGAAAACCGGAGGGCTTAGATCAATGGGTGAGACAAAAGAGGGCCACTCTTTCTGAGACGATGCAGGCTGATTTAGATCTCTTCTTTAATTCAGAGAGTTTTTTTGGCTTAACACTGATTCGAATGGCTTGGGATTATAAAGTATATCATCAAGTTAAAGCTTTTATAGAGAAGTTAACGACCCTGCCAGCTACGACTTTATTTTCCTATTTTTTTAGAACCGGCTACCCTTCTGAACAAGACTATAATATTCAAAATTTTGAAAGCGTTAATGCATATATTGAAGCCAGCACCTTACCAGAAAAGGAAAAATGGAAGCTCACCTATTTATTTTTACATAAAGAGCAAACAAAGCAAAAATGTATTGAGTTATTAAGTACACTCCATTCTCTTTTGGAGGATGAATGGGAGGACCTTTTGCGGCAGCATGAAGCCAGTATCCAGGAGGTCAAGGCCTTAGGAAGTGAGGTCATGGAACTCTTTTCCTTACCCCTCAGTTCAATTGAGTCTGTAAAGGAAGTGGTCTTCGCTCCTTCGGTGTTTTACTGGGATTGTTCATTGAGTTCTGATTCAAAGGACTCTCTTATTTATCTTTATGGTATAAAGCTTCTGAATGTGCAAACGGAGAAGAAGGAAAAGGTCTTAGATGCATTAAAAATATTATCGGATGAGCGGAGAGTCGAGATTATTCGCTTGTTAAATCAGGGACCACTTTATGGGTATGAGCTTGCCAAAAAAATGGATCTTTCTAATTCGACGGTTTCCCATCACCTTTCTTCCTTAGCCTCTATAGGTTTGGTAAAGTCAGTACGGAGAGAAAATCGTGTGTATTTTGAAGTTCAAAAGCAAGAAGTAGAGGAACTTCTTGAGAGAATAAAAAAATTTCTACTGATTAAATGACCGACCTTTAACAAAAGGTCATTCTTTTTTGATCATACATTTTATTTGTATAGAAACACTTATTTAATATATATGAAAAGAGATGAGTGACATGATCATTTTGAAGAATAAAACATTCATGCTTTTACTTGGGGGGCAAGGCATTTCTATATTTGGTGACAGTCTCTATAGTGTGGCCTTAATGTGGTATATCATGGATCAAACGGGTTCTACGCTATCGCTTGGCATGAGTGTTATTTGTATGACCCTCCCTTCCATTCTTTTCATGCCTTGGGCAGGTGTGCTAGCTGATAAGAATATAAAAAAGACGCTTTTATTTGCCTCTGACGGTTTAAATGGTCTATTGATGTGTCTTCTCATGGTCATCACTTTAATTAAAAGTGAGGGAGTCCCCACAGTTGTTATTGATAGCTGTCTGATGTTGACTTCCACTATTAGAGCGTTTTTTTCACCTGCTTTGTCCGCTACAATCCCCTTGATTGTTGAAGAAAAAGACTTAACAAGGGCTAATTCGGCCTTTCAATTTATCCGACAATTCTCTAATATTGCTGGGCCTGCAGTTGGTGGCCTACTGATGGCCTTTCTCTCTATTTCAACGCTCTTCATGATAAATGCTTTCTCCTTTTTTATTGCGGCCGTGTTTTCGTTGTTTATGTCCATTCCGAACCTTGAAGCTCTGACTGTAAAACAGCCTTTTTTCAAACGCTTTGCAGAGGGCATTCATTATACTTTTAGGATGCGGCGCTTGCTTTTTCTTATTCTTGTCGGTGGTGTTATTATTAACTTTTTCTTAGCGCCACTCAATATTTTTACCACATATCTCTGTAACCAGGTGTTAGAGACGGGGGCTCAAGGTTTGGGTTGGGTAGAGGCTTCGATTTCTATTGGCGCTGTTTTAGGAAGTTGCATGATGATGAGTGGGTGGTTTAAAAATCAAATAAGGTTAGCTGTATTTGGACTTTGCCTTGAAGGCATTGCGCTTCTTATTGCGGGAATTTTTATGGAGTATTGGGCTCTTATTCTCTTCGCCAGCCTGTTAGGTTTTGGTGTTTGCCTAGCGAGTGTCGGCATTAGTACAACGTATCAAAAGCTGATCGCCCCTGATAAAATGGGTCGAGTCATGAGCTTTTCATCTATGATTTCTTCTTGCACTGTTCCTGTAGGTATGTTAGCTGGGACTTTTGCAGTAGCCCATTGGGATATGTCTTTCATTTTCTTGATATCAGGCCTTGTTGTCTTTATTTCAGGTTTGGCGCTAGTGATCCCGTTTAAAGGGGAATTTAAATCAAAACAGAAAACAGTGGCATTAGGCAAATAGACGCATAGATAAGCCCCTTAGGAAGAGACTAATTATAAAGGGGTGATCATATGGCAAAAGATGAGCGTTTAAATGAGGAAGCGGCGCGTAATAATACGACACCGCCGTTAGTCTCTACGGAAGCCTTAGAGAGATTAAACGAGTTGAATGAGCGCGAGACACAATTGCCAAAGGCTAAAGAAAACGCTAGGGAAGCGTCAAAGCAAAGCTACATTGCCCCCCGGGGGCGGCGCAGTGATGATAATGATGAGGCTTACCCTAAGTATAGTTAGTCCTTTTAAAAAGTCATTAAATCTCGAATAGAAGAGGCTGTTTTTTTTCATAATAAGACTACCCCATGAGGAAGGTGGTTAAAGCGTGGTTGACCGTGCAGGTACACATTACCCCGTACAAAATGAAAACTCGATTCAGCCTCGGGCGAAAGATGAATTTTCCCCTAAAAGGGCAAATGGAACGATGAAAGACCATCCGATTGAACGGATGTTGATGTCGAATCAACGTGATGATGACGATAAATAATCGGAGGGATTCTCTTGAAAAACTGGAAGCAAAGAAATAAGTTTGCTTTGGAATCTAAAGCCGATGTCTTTCAATCCCCACATGCGAGTTATAAAAACGCTTTCCACCAAGTCAATGGGGAAACGGAAGCGAACCAGCACACGCTGATTACGCAAGTGCAGACAAGAAAACGCGTTCCGTACCAATGATAAAAAGGAAGCCCAATGCGGCTTCCTTTTTATCATGAAGAAAAGATGACCCTATTGCCCTTTTATTCAAAATCAAACTAAGACCTTAGGTTTTACTCTTCTTTATATCCCACTACACGAATTCTTTTATAATCCGCTATCCAAGTACCATTTTTATACATTTCATCTTTTAAATTATTTTCAACATTAGCTACGAGAGCTGCTTTTATATCGTTAGAGGTGTGATCAAACATACTCTTTGCAAACATATCAATCCAGTTTCTTAATCCGTTTTCGCCATCAAGAGGAGTAGGTCTATCAAAATGTTGAGCAAAGGTGACCCTAAATCCAACTTCCTCCATTAGTGTGGAATATTCTCCTATGCTCGGGAAATACCAAGGACATTGTTCTGGTTTATATTCAATACCTAAATCTTTGAGTTGATGAATGATTTCATTGGTTATTTTTTGAACATTGCCTTTACCACCAAACTCCGCAACGAGTCTCCCCCCAGGTTTTAAACTATTATATATGCATTTTAAAGCTAATTCAGGAGGCTTTACCCAGTGGAGCGTAGCATTTGAAAAGACAGCATTAAATTCATTCTGATAATGAAGCTCAGTTGCGTCATTTACTAAGAATTTTATAAAAGGATACTTTTTTTTAGCCTGTTCAACCATATTCTCAGATTTATCAATACCGATAAGATTGACTCCCAGTTTATGTAACCGATGAGCTAGATCTCCTGTCCCACATCCAAGATCAAGAATATGTTCATCTTTCTTTGGTTCTAATAAATCCACTAAGTCATTTCCATACTTTGAAACAAATGCATGTTTTCCATCATATAAGTGGGCATTCCAATGGTCTTTGGTCTTTTGGTCCATATCACGTTCTCCCCTTTGTCAAAGATTAAGCAAATGAAGAAATTCTAGGAGGTATTATTTTAATTATATTTGATTGAATATATAATTAAAAACAACATAAAGGGCAGATATTAATAACGATCCGTTATTATTTTTCATTAACCTATTTAGTTACTCAGTTTGAGTCAAATGAAGTGACCATGTTTATAAAATTTCTCAGGGAATCTATTTTAAAATTTTACAATTACAATAGGGTTTGAAAATAGTAACAATGTTGATAATAATGATAAGGTTGACTTAATGTGAACTCGTTCAAAAAAAAAGAGTGTCATGATGAAACCTTGGACACATACAATCGTATTAGAAGTATGGAATAGATGATGAATGTGAAAGGATGAAGAAATAGATGATGAATCAATCGGTTGTGGGTTCCTCCCATAAACCTTACCCCAAACTATTTGCCGCCCTCTTTCTGGGACTTATTGTAGCGACGGTAGGTTTGTTTACAGGACAGTATGTACCGCCTGCCTTATTTTTACCTTTAGCGATTGTTGAAATCGTTATGATTTTCATGATGATCTTTGCCCGCAAGCGTAAATCCATGGGTTATATGATGATGTTTGCTTTTATGTTTATTTCAGGATTAACCCTTTATCCTGCCATTAGTTATTATGTGAGTGCGATGGGCGCCGATGTTGTTTTACGTGCTGCTGCTATTACTGCGGTTGCCTTTGGCGGGACAGCTCTTTATGCGGTCATTTCCAAAAGGGACTTCCGTTTCATCGGCGGTTTCTTATTTATCTCGGTAATTGCTCTCTTTTTTATGGGGATTTTACAAATCTTTTTCCCTGTTTCTGGGACAGCGGAGCTCATTTATTCGGCTTTTGGTATCTTCATTTTCATTGGCTATACGCTTTATGATTTTAGTCGATTAACCCTTAATGGTTTTACAGATCGAGATATTCCGATGATCGTCGTCAGCATTTATTTGGATATTGTCAACCTCTTTTTGTTCATTCTTCGCTTTATTGGTGTTTTGAATGACGATTAAATCAACAGACAACCGGAACACTCTTAATTCAGAGCGTTTCGGTTTTTCTTTTTTTATCAGAATTTATAAGTTGAGCGCTTATAGGTGTCCTTTTTAGTTGAATACATTTGCTGACACTGCCATTTGTTAGCAAACACTTTTTCAACATCCAAGCGAGGACTGGGCGCTTCTTTGCCAAGTTTTCTTACACTTTAGACTCAAAGTGATAGACGGCGTTAGAATGTTTTTGAATGAGGGCACTAATGCCATTTGGAAAGTAAGGCATTAGTCGATCGGCTTCCTCAAGGCTTTTCCATTCTATGGCTAAGATTTCTTCTGGTCGCTGAATCTCTTGTGTTCCACCTGTGATATTTGCCCACATCGTGATAAATAAAGCATGGGTTTGTTCATCAAGAAAGGTCTCATTAACAGAAAAAACATCGCCAACTTCTACTGCTAGACCGGTTTCTTCTTGAACCTCGCGGGTAACGGCTTCCTCTAAGGTTTCTCCCTTTTCTCGCTCACCACCAGGTAAGCTCCATTCATTATGATTTCCCCGATTATTTTCGACCATCAGAATTTTCTCTTGTTTTTCATCTAAAATAATAGCGTAAGCGACATCGACCCTTATCATATAGACACCTCCAAGTGTGAGTGAAACTTTAAGAAAGATTTATAGCTAAAATTCTAGCTCTAGTATGTCATTTTGAGCAGAAAATCCTTGACGTTTATAATAGTTGATAGATTTTTCACTAGGCCACAGGAATAATAACTCAATCTTATTATCAGTTGCCCACTGTTTTACTCTTTTGAGGAGCTCTGTTCCTATTCCTTTATTTCTATACTCTATTTTCGTATGTACATTTGTAATATAGCCAATCTCTGCAACGAGTTTTTGAGGTTTAGGCACTTTCTGGATACGGCGAATGAAAATGTTGGCAATCAGGTCACCCTTCTCTTCAGCAATCCAATAAGCCCATTGCCTCGTTGCCAAACCCTCCTTTAAAAATGATGTACATTGACGGATAAAGTCATCTTTACTTATAGCAAAAGGCGTTTCTGTCTCTTCGAACTCATGGACCCAACGCAGACCGGCAAGCAGTTCTATATCGGCCTCTGTAGCTAATCTATAATGCATAGGGTGACTCGCTCCTTTCCTAAATAATGTTAAGATTAATAATAGTGAATTTTAAGTATTATAAAGACGGACAGGGGGGCTGTCAATAAGAATGGGGAAAAACGGGTGAAAATGATAAAAAGTATGTCGAAAACAGTTAAAGATTAAGCTATAATAACAAAGATATATTTTGTCCAAACTTTTACATAGAAATGGAAGGAGACCTGTAATGAAACAACATGCTATACAAGTAGACGAACGACCGCCTTTGGCCAAGAGTTTGCCGCTGAGTTTACAGCATCTTTTTGCTATGTTTGGCTCGACAGTCCTTGTACCGATTTTATTCCATGTCGATCCTGCAACGATTTTATTAATGAACGGCATTGGAACGCTTTTATATCTTTTTATTACCAAAGGGAAGATCCCAGCGTATTTAGGTTCTAGTTTTGCTTTTATCTCACCCGTGACGTATGTGTTAGGGGGGGAAGGGTACTCAGCGGCACTGGGAGGCTTTATTGCTGTAGGGATTCTTTTTGTTATTATTGCTATCATTATTCGATATGCTGGGATCGGCTGGATAAATGTCATTTTCCCACCAGCAGCAATGGGCGCAATTGTGGCGGTTATTGGTCTGGAACTTGTTCCAACTGCAGCGCAGATGGCAGGGATGATTTCCGATGGAACAACTACCAATTGGCACCCTGATATGACCAGCATTACAGTTTCTGTCTTGACGCTCATTATTACAGTTATCGGCTGGGTGATGTTCCGAGGATTCTTGAAGATTATTCCGATTCTTGTTGGGATTGTTGTGGGTTACATTATTGCAGGTATTGCGGGTATTGTTGACTTCTCTGGAGTCAAAGAAGCCGCATGGTTTTCCTTCCCTCATTTTTATACTCCTGAATTTGATATCGGGAGCATTATGGTGATCTTACCCGCGGCCTTTGTTGTTCTCGCCGAGCATATCGGACATTTGGTGGTGACAGGAAATATTGTGGAAAAAGAGTTAACAAAGGATCCAGGTCTCGGACGATCCGTCTTAGGAAACGGGATATCAACGATTCTGTCTGGTTTTGTAGGTTCAACGCCAAATACAACCTATGGTGAAAATATTGGGGTCTTGGCGATTACTCGTGTGTACTCCACTTGGGTCATCGGGGGTGCGGCGATTTTTGCCATTCTCTTATCCTTTGTCGGTAAATTAGCCGCTCTTATTTCTGCAATTCCAAGTCCGGTTATGGGTGGGGTGTCCTTACTGTTATATGGTGTTATCGCTGTTTCGGGATTACGGATGTTGGTAGAAGCGAAGATCGACTATAGTCGGTCACAAAATCTCATCTTAACCTGTATCGTCCTTGTGATAGGGCTTAGTGGTGCCACGCTTAACATCAAAGCTTGGAATCTTTCGCTCTCTGGTATGGGTCTGGCCACGATTGTAGCGATTGTCTTGAGTTTATTCTTTAAAATAATTAATGTCCTTCGAATAGCAAATGAACCTGAAGAATAGAAGGTCATGATACGGAAAGAGGCGATGAGCCTCTTTTTTTTTGATCAGAAAGCATAAAGTTCTGGCTATCAGGATGAGGTGGGTTTCCGTTGTTAAAAACTTTTTCTCTCCTTATAAGGACCTGGCATGCCTCTCGCCTTGTTCTTCTTACTTTTTAGTTCAACCCATCTTTTTATTTAGATTTTATTAAATATTCTATATACTAGAGGTGAGAGAGGAGAAGAAGCTGTGAAGCACTCATCACTATTGATAAAAATAGGAGTTGTAGTGATTGTACTCCTTCTTTTTATTGGCTATTTGAAGTATCAAGACTATCAAAAGGATCATTTTGTAGTGGATAAAAAGAGCTTTAATGTCAAAACATCTTTTTCTGCCGTCATGCAAGAGGATTATGATAAAATTCCGACGTTAAAAAATGCTGATCGCTATCATATTGTTGAAACCGTTAATAAAGATATCCCTATTGTTAAGATGCAACGAGATCTCCGTATCGAAAAGGTCTGGCTGGTAGCAGGGCGAGTATACATATTAACCAGTTTTAAACTTTTAAAGACAGATCGATCGCTTGAAGACGTTCCAAAGCTCACGATTCATAAATTCATTTTTCATCGAAAAAATGGACCAGACTTCACTTATGATATTGGGAAAAGTGAGATTAATGCTGATGGGGTTTCTCCATTAAAGTTAACACAGAGGACATTTGATCATCGCGTCTATCAAAGTCAGGTGCTTCCTTTCGAATTTAATGGGACTGATAAGGAAAAAGATGCCATTAAGAAGGCTGATCTCAATGCTATTTATAAGCTTACACTTGCCGGCATGCAGCTCATAACGAATCAAAAGGGAGAGGCTAAAAAGACTGCTATTAAAGATATTACTGTGCCCGCTCAGTTTAATTTTGAAAAGTATCTTATAGATACCCTTGCACTTAATAAAAAGTTAACGATTGATGATGTGACTCTCACCTTTAAAAGTTATCGTCAATATTATGATCATGGTGAGCTCAACTATAAGGTTGAGAATCCTGGTCATATGGTAAAGTTGGACGCAACGACTCAATTTGATGGGAAAATCCCTGAACCCATCGATGAAAATAGTAAAAATATTGTTTTTGGCGAATTTAATTTAACACATGGTACTGCAGGAGAATTTGATATTTATAATCCTGATTTTAAAACGATGACCATCCAGCCTACAGGCTATGTGACAAAAGAGGATCAAACCATAACATTTAAAGTGACACAAAAGCAAATGGAATCTCTTTCTCAAGAGGATAAGGGTGAAATACAAGTAGGGACATTCACTCATGGGAAGATTTACATTGGAAAACCTGCAAACACGCATAGAGAAGGGAATTTTTATATCAGATTCAAACAAGACCGGCATTCTCCGCAATTAAGTGAACTCCGTTTTGTCAATGCGACAAATCTTCCGACTCAAAACATTAAAGACGAGGAAGTAAAACAGATGTACGGAGAACTAACGCCGATTAAAGTGACAAACAATAAAGGGAAAACTATAATGTCATTAGAGAATGAAGGGATAGAGACTCTTGGCGATGGAAGAAAGGTTTATGACTTTTCTGTTGATCCGGATGAATGGCATGGCTCTAAAGCCTTTCAATTTACAATACAAGGTCTCATGTATCAGGAAAAAATAAAAATAAATCCTATAACCATCTCACTAAAAGAATAGAGGATTACACGATGCATCATGAATATTATATGAAAGCGGCATTAGCAGAAGCAGATAAGGCTGAAGCTTTATTTGAAGTGCCGATTGGAGCGGTGATTGTAAAAGAAGGTGAAATTATTGCCCGAGCCTATAATTTACGAGAAACTTCACAACAGCCCATGGCTCACGCTGAATGTTTAGCGATAGAAAAGGCAAGTACCGAATTAGGGACATGGCGGTTATCCGGCTGTACATTGTATGTTACGCTTGAGCCTTGTCCAATGTGCGCGGGGGCTATTTTACAATCGAGAATAGAGACGGTTGTTTACGGTGCAGCCGATCCAAAAGCAGGCTGCGCAGGTACACTCATGAATCTTCTCGAGGATTCACGGTTTAATCACCAGACGAAAGTGATCTCCGGAATATTAGCAGAAACTTGTGGGAGTCGTTTAACCCATTTCTTTAGGAAGCTGAGGCAAAAATAAAAGAAAGTGTATCCCGTTGATAACCCGGGCCTTTTATGTTAAAATTTATTTTGTCTTAATTTGGAGGCGTACCCAAGTCCGGCTGAAGGGGGCTGACTCGAAATCAGCTAGGGCGTCTTATTGGCGTCGCGGGGGTTCGAATCCCTTCGCCTCCTCCATATTAATATAAAAAATAGATTGTAAGAAACGTTGACATTGTGTTAATGAGTTTAAGTAAAAATACATAGAAGAAATGCTAAAACCTTTCTAGGCTAAAACTAGGGAGGTTTTTTAGATTCTATATGAGTGGAATAATCACAAAAATAGTCCGTGAATTCAAACTAGTATGTATGTTAAGATGAAAGACGACTTTAAAAGGAGCTCTTGAGGAGAGAAGGAGGAGTATGGAAGAAAAGAAAAAGCAGCATTATTATTATATTATTACTGGCCGTATAGGGGTTTTATTAATATTCGTTTCTGGCATAAGGTATATTATTATTTCAGACGATGTCATTGGACGTGGACTGATGACGTTCGGGCTTTTATTTGTCCTTAGTTATTTTAAATTCATGGACTCAAAACTCCTTACATACAAAGAAAAACGTATTGTTGATTGGATTTTTTATATTTTGCTCCTTGTTATTTTTATCGTAAGTTTATTATTTGTTTTGTATAAGCACAGCTCGTCGGGATTTATCCTGTATAATGTCGATTTAAACAGAGAATGATTAGGAGGAAATGAAAAAAGTAGATTGGAGTCAATAGCTGTGGTTAGAGAGAACAATAATCTAGATCGTTCATTTCCTTCTGACTATAAGAACTATAATCTATGGTCCGGTTTTCTATTCGGATTAGGTCTGGTAGCTTTTATTGATGAGACGCTTTTTCACCAACTTCTCCATTGGCATCATTTCTATGATAAAAGGACATTAGACATCGGGTTGGTAGCGGACGGTTTATTCCATGCCTTTAGTTGGTTTGCGACTATAGGGGGATTATTCCTTCTTGCTGATCTCAAACGTAAAAAGTCCTTTTGGTTAAAAAGATGGTGGGGTGGGGTGACGCTTGGAGGCGGCGGATTCCAGTTGTATGACGGCATCATACAACACAAATTAATGAGAATCCATCAGATCCGCTATGTGGAAAATGTTATTTTTTACGATTGGGTCTGGAATACCATCGCCAGTGTTATGATTATCATTGGTCTTGTCCTGGTGATCAGAACACGAAAAGAGTCACAACAATTCAGAGGTGACCCCTCCAATGCATAATGAAAACCTTCATCATGGTTTGGAAGGGCTCTCTGATAGTATCCTACTTGTCACATTTATCTTATTATTGATTTTATATGTCCTTGCTGCTTCTATATCAAATCGTGATTTCAAACGCTGGTCGTTATCTCGTATGAGTTTTTGGTTCTTAGGGGTTTTCTGCCTAACAATGGGGGGTGTAGGCCCAATAGCGCACCTGGCTCATAAAGATTTTACAGCACATATGTTGGGACATTTGCTTGTAGGCATGCTTGCTCCCCTTTTCATTGTACTCTCTGCCCCAATGACTCTGGTTCTAAGAATACTTCCTGTAAAAACAGCAAGGCGGCTTTCTAGGTTTCTCAGAAGTTGGCCACTCGGCCTCCTTACTGATCCCTTTTTTACCTCTTTACTGAATGTTGGCGGGTTATGGTTTCTTTATACGACAGGATTTTATTCTTTAATGTACCAAAGTATATTACTTCACATTTTTATTCATTTACATATTTTCATTTCAGGCTATCTATTTACCGCATCTATAATTTATATTGATCCAACATCACATAGACGTTCCTTTATGTATCGTGCGATCGCGTGTCTCATTGCTTTAAGTGGTCATGAGGTCCTTTCAAAATATATTTATATTCACCCACCTGTGGGCGTGGCGACAGCAGAGGCGGAAATGGGAGGAATGCTCATGTATTATGGTGGGGATGTCATTGATGTTATCCTGATATTCATTCTCTGCTTGCAGTGGTATAATGCCTCTAAATCAAAAGGAAGAGTCAATCAACCAGTCAATGCATCAAGTGGTTTATCAACAGATTGAGTTACAATTAAAAGTAACGATAAACTAATGTGCTATTTCATGTACTTCTTGAAGATGGCTCAAAAGCACTGGAAGGATGAGGCAGCCGACTCACATTGACAGTTTGCCTTATTTTCGTTACAATGAGTTATGTCGTGCTAAGCGGGGAGGTAGCGGTGCCCTGTACTCGCAATCCGCTATAGCGAGGCCGAAGCCCTTCTAGAGGTTCTGATGTTGTGGGGTCTGCCTTAAGTAAGTAGTGTTGACATTCGGGTCCCGCGCAACGGAAACTCATGAACCCTGTCAGGTCCGGAAGGAAGCAGCAGTAAGTGAGACCTTTCGTGTGCCGTGGGGTTGCCTGGATCGAGCCAACTGCTTAAGAAGCGCTCATGATGTCAGGATCGACGGAAGGTGCACGACATACATATATAGAGATCAAACACTAGTTGAAACTGGTGTTTTTTTGTTTATAATGAGCATGAATTAAATTAAGTTTTTACTCTTCACTTTCACTTCAATGTTTGAACAGGTATAATTAATAGAGAATAACAAAAACGCTTATGGGTTGTGATTGCATGAGTTACCAAGCGCTTTACCGTGTTTGGCGCCCTCAACAGTTTAAAGATATGGCAGGACAGGAACATATTACCCAAACCTTGCAGAATGCCTTAATGAAAGAAAAGTTTTCTCATGCTTATCTTTTTAGTGGCCCAAGAGGAACGGGAAAGACAACAATAGCTAAAATCATTGCAAAAGCGATTAATTGTGAACACGCACCCGTCAAAGAACCTTGTAATGAATGTTCTACATGTATTGGGATTACTAACGGCAGTATTTCTGACGTGATTGAAATCGATGCAGCTTCAAATAACGGTGTCGATGAAATTCGCGAGATTCGTGATAATGTTAAATATGCTCCAAGTGCTGCCCGGTATAAAGTCTACATTATAGATGAAGTGCATATGCTGTCACAAGGAGCCTTTAATGCTTTGTTAAAAACATTAGAAGAGCCTCCACAACATGTCATCTTTATTTTAGCTACGACAGAACCCCATAAGATTCCTTTAACGATTGTCTCAAGGTGCCAACGTTTTGATTTTAAAAGAATTTCAAATGACTCCATAATTAAAAGACTCAAGTACATTATTCAGCAAGAAGCGATTCCAGTTGATGACGATGCCCTTATGCTCGTGGCTAGAGCAAGTGAGGGAGGCATGCGAGATGCACTTAGTATCCTTGATCAGGCTTCAGCTTATGGTGGAGATGAGGTAAAGGCTGAGGATGTTCTTGAAGTAACAGGGATGGCTTCAGAAGAAACTCTGTCTAAACTTTTAGGGGCTCTCTTAAACCAAGAAATCACCGAGGCCATTCAATTAATTAATGACCTCATTGAACGCGGGAAAGACCCAGGGAAATTCATTGAGGATCTCATTTTTTATTGCCGTGATCTTTTATTATATAAATCCTCACCTCAATTGGAGGAACTAGCAGATCGCTCTCGTTTAGATGATCATTTTGTAGACCTCGCAAATAAGGTGCCTATTGAGACCTTATATCAATATATCCAGCAACTCAGCCAGACCCAACAAGAGATGAAATGGACGAGTCATCCAAAGGTGTTTCTTGAAGTGGCCATGGTTAAACTCTCTCGTCTTAGTCTTGGTAAAGAAAAGGGGGCTGGGCACACAGAGTCTTCTGAACAAATGAATGAACTGGTTCATAGGATTGAGAAAATAGAGGAACGATTGAAAACGATCGCTAATGTTCCCCAATCCCAGGCAATAGTTGAGCAACAACCATCAGAGGCTGGAAAGAGGCGTAGGTCTTCGGCGGGTGGTAAGCCATTAACTCTGCCTCTAAATGCCATGAAACATGTTTTGAAGGATGCCACAAAGTCTGATCTGAAATCATTAAGAGCTTCCTGGGCAGATGTCATGGAGAGAGTGCGTCAGACGCATGTTGCAGCTCATGCTTGGTTATTAGAAAGTAAGCCAGTTGCAAGCTCCAATGATGCATTTTTACAAGCTTTCAAGTATGATTTTCATTGTCAGATGGTATTAGAAAATAAAAGCAATGTATTACAAATGGTTGAAGATATCCTCAGCGAGGTTGTCGGTACTCGAAAAAAAATGTATCCTATTCCAATAAAGGCATGGGAAGAACTACGAGAAGAGTTTATTAAAGAGAAGGAAACAACAGATGAGCCCTCAACTTCCGAGGAAGATGGAAAAATTGAGGAGGAAAATCCGCTAATTACTGAAGCTGAGAAATTAGTGGGACCTGATTTGTTGGAAATAAAGGATTAAAAATAAGGAGGAAACAAGATGAAGGGCAATATGAATAACATGATGAAGCAAATGCAAAAAATGCAGAAAAAAATGATGCAGGCACAAGAGGAACTTAAGGATGAATTTGTAGAAGGAACTGCTGGTGGCGGCGTTGTGACCGTAAAATGTAACGGTCATAAAGAAGTGACTGAAGTGCTGATCAAAGAAGAGGCTGTTGATCCAGATGATGTAGATATGCTTCAAGACCTTGTTTTGGCAGCTGTTAATGAGGCACTTAAGAAAGCGGATGAATTAACAAATTCACGCATGGGTCAGTTCACCAAAGGAATGAATTTACCTTTCTAAGGAGGAACTTTCCATGCAGTATCCTGAACCTATAGCTAAATTGATAGATAGCTTTATGAAATTGCCAGGCATTGGGCCGAAAACAGCGGTTCGACTGGCTTTTTTCGTTATAGATATGAAAGATGACGACGTTATGGACTTTGGTCGAGCATTGGTTAATGTTAAACGCCAACTCGTCTATTGCTCGGAGTGTCAAAATATCAGTGATCGCGACCCTTGTTATATTTGTGATGACTCTTCCCGGGATCGAACGACGATTTGTGTAGTTCAAGAGCCCAAAGATGTCATTGCGATGGAAAAGATGAAGGATTATCGGGGATTATACCATGTTCTTCATGGTTCAATTTCTCCTGTTGATGGCATTGGCCCTGAAGATATAAAGGTGGCTGAACTTATAAAACGGCTTCAAGATGAACAGGTTCAAGAGGTTATTCTAGCCACAAACCCTACTATTGAGGGCGAAGCAACAGCAATGTATATTTCCCGTTTAATCAAGCCTGCTGGGGTGAAAACCTCTCGAATCGCCCATGGCTTGCCTGTAGGTGGCGACCTAGAATATGCCGATGAAGTGACGCTGTCTAAGGCTCTCGAAGGTCGACGTGAACTTTAGTTTATAAATAATTTTGGCCTGTCCATTACACACTATAAACATCTTTAAGGGTTACACTAAGGTTGTGTAAAAAAGGAGAGATCCGTGATGTTTCATCGGAAAGAAAAGTTACGTAAAGAACTTGATGAAAATCTTATTCGTGTTCTCACAGATTGTAAAAATCAATGGCTCAATCAAAAACGGATTATCGAGGGGAGTATCGAACCCTCTGAGGAAGTACTTTCCCAATTGCGACTAGCAGAGGCAAAATACCTTTTCTTATTAAAAGAAGCACGATATAAAAACTCAGTCTTCCCAGCCAAAAAATGAGTTCTAAATAATACAAGCCCCTCATAGGTTAAAGTATAAAAGCCTAAGGGGGGTTTTTGTTGAATCCAGTTATCATTGTTTCAATTATCGTAGGTGTTATTGTCCTTTTATTATTATTCGGGACATCATTTAAACCGATACGTTTTATAGGACAAGCGTGTATTAAACTTGTAATCGGTGCTCTTTTCCTATTTCTTTTAAATACATTTGGAAGTGCATTGAGTATCCATATACCTATCAATACAATAACCACCGTTATTTCTGGATTTTTAGGAATACCGGGTGTTGCAGCCATGGTTATTATTAAATATGTTATTGTTTCTTAGATTATGGTTTAAATTGGAAGGGAATAACACTTGAAAAACTGTCGATTTCTGTTATAATTTAATTTATCGCGTTAACATAGAGATTGATTTCAACTCATCGACAACTTATCTTGTTAAAAAACATTTTAAAAAGATGTTGACATTGAATGGTATAAGAGTTATACTTAATGAGTTGCTGTTAAAAGCGAAATGTAAAAATTGTTCCTTTAAAACTGAACAAAAGCCAAGCGCAAAAAGAGAAATCTTTTAAATGACGCCA
>NZ_BMFV01000057.1 GCF_014639255.1 Pullulanibacillus pueri | reverse complement strand
TCCCCCTAGATAGAACAGATTTTTATTTTTTAATCTGTCTACCTAAAAGGGAGCATATCAAAATTCGGAAGTGAATTTGGTCGTCTTTTAATGGTATTTAATTGTCTATTTACCCGTTTTTTAGTTCATTAATTTCAATATCCTTTTCAAATTTACTGTAAATATTGCCAAGGCTCCTTGCATTTCCATACCTAATAGACCTGAGGATTTTGAAACACTGTACCCGTGTCTGTTTTTTAATTCGCTATTCTTAGCTTCTATTTTATACCGTTCCTTGGACTTTTCCTTGAAATAGTCACTTTCTTGGAACTTTTCTTGTTCTGTATGGATATTTGATTTGATAGTTACAGAATAGGTTTTACTTTTAGAACCCTCTTTATAACAGCCATCTTTAAATGGGCAATTTTTGCACCTTTCTGTATCAAAATAATAAGTATCAACTTGATTTTTAGCTACATTTTTTTGCCTTGACGGGCTTTCCTAATAGCCATATGCCCTGCTTTACACACGTACATACCTGCGTCTTTATTAAATTCGAACTCATCTTATTTCGTTCGATAACCTAGTGAAACTGAGGGATTTAGTTGGCAACTCATTTCATTTTCTTTCTCTTTGGTATACGTGATTTTCCCTTTTCTGAATAAGCAGCATCTCCAATGACTGTCTCAACATTCATGCCGGCTTCGACACTCTTTTCGATTAATGTCTCTAATTGCTTTCCATCATTTTTTTCTCCTGTAGTAATCGTTGCGGCGGTAATAATCCGTTCTTCGCTCATTGCCAGGTGTGTCTTATATCCAAAGAAGGAGGAGTCCGCGGTCTTGTGGCCAACCTTGGCATCTTGGTCCTTTGAACACCGGAGGTGTTCGATGTCATCTTCGACGGTCTCTTTCAATAGGCTTAGCTTTTCCTTCACCTTTGGGTACTGTAGAAGGACTTCTTCTTTTTCGATAACATCCATGAGATTTTGCGAGTAAGTTATTTCATCCTCCAGTACATCAGTCTTTGTCTTAGTAGGAAACTTCTCCTTCATAGACTCATCTACCTGATAGATGGCCTGTCTTAGCTTTTTGGAACGCTCCATAAGTACTTCTTTTGGTTTCATCTGATTATAACGGGCTTTTGTATGAGTGGCATCAACAATAATGGAGTTACTCTTGATGATTCCCTTTTCAATGGCAATCTCCACAGTCTTATTAATAAGCAAATCCAAGAGGTTAATATCCTTAAGCCTAAGTTTTCGGAATTTAGTCAAGGAGCTCGGTTCAATGACTTCTTCTTCAGGTGTCATGTCCAAAAAATACTTAAAGGACATGTCATATTTTGACCGTTCCACAATATCAACATCGGAAAGATCGTGGATGGTTTTTAATAATAGATATTTGAACATGCGAATAGGGTCAATAGCGTTTCGATCATTGATCAAGCAATCCCTCTCCTTAAGTTCATCATACACAAATGAAAAATCGACAAGATCATTGATCTTACGCAACATGTTATCCTCTGGAACTATCAGATTGTAGAGGTCCATATAGGGACTTAACTTTAATGACTGTTGTTTGGAAATCACCGTAACCACCCGCTTCACTTAGTTACTTTTATTATAAATTAAAAAATGCAAAAACCCTCAATAAAATATGAGAGTTTTTGCATTCCTTGTTTATTTTCCTTCTTTTAATGAAATACACCTTCTGCTATCCAGTTGAATGGAGTGAAAGGCGCGAGACTCCTACGGGAACAGCACGAGTCCGAAGATCCACTTGGGAAAACAAAATAGTCCATTCCCAAGTTAGCTGAGGCCGTGCCCGAGGAAAGCGAGCGACCTGGAGCGGAAATCAACCTCTCGACAACACCTTGTTGTAAAGAGGACTTTTTCAGTGGCCTCGATAATTGCCTGTGGGTTTTATAGTGAGAGTTGGGTCTATTGATTTGATCCCTGTCTATATCGAAGGGTCCTTCAGTTGTGTTTTTCATCCAATTGGATTATCCATAATTTTATTATGTAAACTTGATAATTTTTACAACAAATATGTCATCTCTGTACTTTCTGAGTCTTCTTATTGATTAATACGTTAAATATGGGTAGGATTTATAGTAAAGTTGAAAAACTTACATATTTATTTGAATCGTGAGGGGGAAATGTTGTGGTACATATTGTGGAAGAAAAAAAGATTGTTGACTTAATCACCCAGCTTGTTTCGATTCCAGGGCCCTCTGGTAATGCCAGCAAAGCGGTTGCTTTTACAGAGGAAAAGTTTAAGGCACTTGGCGTGTCGACATTTAAAACGAATAAAGGTGGATTGCTTGCGACAATAGAAGGCAAGGATCACTCGAAGCATCGGTTTTTAACGGCCCATGTTGATACGCTAGGAGCGATGGTGAAAGAAATTAAGTCTGATGGACGCTTGAAACTTACAAAAATCGGTGGCTTTCCTTGGAATATGGCAGAAGGCGAGTATTGTGAAATCGAGACGGCAGAGGGCAAGCATTACACAGGAACCATACTGATTCATCAAACCTCAACTCATGTGTATAAAGATGCTGGGAAAGCAGAGCGAACTGATGAAAATATGGAAGTCCGGATTGATGAGAAAACCACTTCTAAAGAAGAAACGGAAGCGCTGGGCATACAAGTGGGGGATTTTGTCTCCTTTGATCCACGGGTTCAAGTCACAGAGAGTGGGTTTGTAAAATCCAGACATCTTGACGATAAAGCAAGTGTGGCTTTACTTTTACATGTTGCAGAAAAGCTAAAGGAAAACAATATCACGCTTCCTTATACCACTCATTTTCTAATTTCTAATAATGAAGAGATTGGCTTTGGTGGCAATTCCAATATCCCTGAAGAAACCGTCGAGTATTTAGCGGTTGATATGGGGGCGATTGGAGATGGACAAGCGACAGACGAATATACTGTATCCATTTGTGCGAAGGATTCCAGTGGTCCTTATCACTATGGATTAAGGAAAAAACTGGTACAGATCGCTCAAGATCATCATATTGGGTATAAAATTGACATCTATCCGTATTATGGCTCTGACGCTTCTGCAGCGATTCGTGCTGGCTTTGATATCATTCACGGTCTTATTGGTCCGGGGATTGATGCTTCCCATGCCTATGAGCGCACACACGTAGACTCTCTGCTCCACACTGGAGATCTCATCTATTACTACTTACAATCTGATTTAGTCGAAGCTTAAGTATCGAAACCAGGATGGCCTATAACGGTCATCCTTTTTTAATTTTGATACGTGGATATGTTGGCATGATTTTACGATCTTCCTCCTTTTTAACAATGGCTCTCCGTTAAAACGTATAAAATTCTCGCACACTAGTTATTCGCCCTGCATAACATGACAGAGAAGAAAGCAAAGGAGGTAATGGACTCGTGGCTGACACGGATTTTAACTATAGGGAAATAATAACCAAGGCTATTTGCGGCAAAGGAAAAAAGTTTAGTCAAACAGCCCATTCGATTTCACCTACTCATAAGCCGTCCAGCATTCTCGGCTGCTGGGTCATCAATCATAAATTCCGGACCCACTACAACAAGGATGTTGTTGTCGTCGAAGGAACTTATGACATTAACACTTGGTATTCTTATAGCAACAATACAAAGACAGAAGTTGTGACTGAAACTGTAAGCTACCGTGACGAAATCGCGCTAACCATTAAAGATAAAAATGTACTCTCCGATAAGATGGATGTTTATGCCCATGAACTTCAAGAGCCCAATAGCTTAGAAGCGAATATTTCCCCAAACGGTAACAAGATTGTCGTTCAAGTGGAAAGAGAATTCCTCGTTGAACTGGTTGGTGATACTAAGGTCAAAGTCCAAGTGGATGAAGATGGTGTCTTAGAAGAAGACTGGGATGATGATCTGGATGAAGCTTTTGAAGATCTTGATTCCGAATTTTTAGTGGGTGAGCTTGAAGAATAAACTAGGAAGGCACAGTCTTCCTAGTTTTTTTCATGTTTTAAGGGCTACCCAATAGGTATAGTTTATGATAAAATGGCGTTTTGTGTCTCTCGGATAAAGGGAAGATCTATGATATAATTGTGTCAAATAAACACGAAAATAAGAGAAATATAGAACGTAGATAAAAACTATAGTTAGAAAATAGAGGATGAAGTAAAAATGGCGTTCACTCCTATGATACAGCAATATTTATCAATCAAAAAAAACTACGAAGATGCATTTTTATTTTTTAGATTAGGTGATTTCTATGAAATGTTCTTTGAAGACGCAAAATTAGCTGTTAAAGAGCTGGAAATTACGTTGACTTCTCGGGACGGTGGCGATAAAGAACGGATTCCAATGTGTGGTGTACCGTATCATTCAGCCGACCACTACATACAACGTTTGATTGAAAAAGGCTATAAAGTGGCGATTTGTGAGCAAGTTGAAGACCCTAAAGAGGCTAAAGGGGTTGTCAAACGGGAAGTGATCCAGGTGATCACGCCAGGAACGGTAATGAATGAAAGCTCCTTGCAGCCAAAACAAAATAACTTTATAGCTGCCATTAGCATGCAGTCTAATAGAACCTTTAGCCTGGCTGTTGTGGATATGACAACGGGAGAAGCGAAGGCCACCGCGAACCTCAATGAGAGACAAGTCATTCAGGAAATCTTGGCCTTTGAATGCCGAGAAATTGTGATGTCAACAACAATGGACGAGCCTTTTGTGCAGACTCTAAAGCAACAGGCCTTTTTCGCGCTTTCCTATGAGGACCAAGAAGAGGTTCCTGCATCGCTAGGCAACCTGTTAGCTCATTCTACAGAACCTGCAATACAGCGAACATTTGGTAAACTGTTAAACTATTTAAATCGCACGCAGAAACGCTCTTTAGACCACCTTCAGCCTCTTGAGGTTTATGCCGTGCATGAGACGATGCGTTTAAATGAGCAGAGTCGAAGAAATCTTGAATTGGTCGCCACTATTAGGGGCAATCACAAGAAGGGTTCCTTATTATGGCTTCTTGATCATACTATGACTGCCATGGGGGGCAGAAGATTAAAAACGTGGATTGAAAAGCCTTTAATCAATGAGGCAGCTATTTTAGAGCGATCCTCTGTTGTAGAGACCTTCATCACCCATTTTTTCGAACGGGAAACACTTCGTGAGAAATTAAAGGAGATTTATGATCTTGAAAGGCTTGTTGGTAGAATTTCTTTTGGTAATGTCAATGCTCGAGAACTGATACAACTCAAGCAATCACTCGCCCAAATTCCTGAAGTCAAAGAGATTCTTCGGTCAATGAATCAACAAACCCTAAAGGACTTGGTCAAGGATATTGATCCTTGTGAAGATATTCATACCTTGGTTAACCAAGCGATTATAGAAGATCCCCCTATTTCAATTACTGAGGGCGGCATGATCAAAGACGGTTATAATCAAACTTTAGATGACTATCGCTACGTGAGTCGAAATGGCAAGACATGGCTTGCAGAGCTTGAGAAAAGTGAGCGCGTGGCCACAGGGATTAAGTCCTTAAAAATAGGCTATAACAAGGTTTTTGGCTATTATATTGAAGTGACCAAGGCTAACTTGAAATTTTTGCCGGAAGGTCGATATGAACGGAAGCAAACGTTGACCAATGCGGAAAGATATGTGACTCCAGAGCTGAAAGAAAAAGAGAAAATGATTCTAGAGGCCGAGGAAAAAACGGTTGATTTAGAATATGAATTGTTTCAAGAGGTTCGTAAAAAAATTAAGGCGCACGGCGAACGTCTGCAAAAGCTGGCTAGGATTATTAGTAATATTGATGTCCTGCAAAGTCTTGCCACTGTGAGTGATGAAAATAATTATGTTAAACCTCACTTCAGTCACGCGCGGACGATTCATTTAACTAATAGTCGCCATCCTGTTGTAGAAAAGGTTCTTCCAAGCGGGACATTTGTCGCCAATGATCTAAGTATGGATACTTCATGCGATGTCCTTTTGATAACAGGACCTAATATGGGCGGAAAAAGTACGGCGATGCGTCAAGTGGCGCTTTCCGCTATTATGGCGCAAATGGGGTGTTTTGTTCCTGCGGATGAAGCTGTACTGCCAATTTTTGATCAAATTTTCACGCGTATCGGTGCCGCCGACGATCTTGTTTCAGGTCAGAGTACCTTTATGGTTGAAATGGCCGAGGCCAAAGAAGCCATTACCGAAGCGACCGATCAAAGCCTTATTCTGTTAGATGAAATTGGCCGAGGAACATCGACCTATGATGGGATCGCGATTGCCCGAGCGATAGTGGAGTACATTCATAGCCAAGTGAAAGCAAAGACGCTATTTTCTACACACTATCATGAGTTAACGGCCTTGGAACAGGTGTTAGAACGCTTAAGGAATGTCCATGTTGGAGCGATTGAGGAAGAGGGGAAGGTCGTCTTCTCACACAAAGTGCTTGAGGGCGCAGCTGATAAGAGCTATGGTATCCATGTGGCAGAGCTTGCTGAACTTCCACATGAAGTGATTACTCGTGCCAATGTGATTTTAGCCGATTTAGAAGGTGGCGTGATGGCGGCGAATGGAGGCCAGCCTGTAGGATCAGACCCACAAAACGCTGACCCTATTATTCATGAGACTTCTGTCGTGCCCGATCAGGAGAAGACGAGTACAGAACAACTAACCTTTTTCGTTGCCCCATCAGAGCCATCAGAGGAAAAGCAGGACAAGCTTACCAAAAAAGAAAAAGAAGTACTCAAAGACTTAAAAGCAATTGATTTATTGGCCATGACGCCAATGGAAGCCATGAATCAATTATATACTATTCAAACAAAATTAAAGTCAAAATCACACCAGTAGGAGGTATGGGGATATGGGACGGATTCACAGAATGAGCGAACCTCTTGCCAATAAAATAGCTGCGGGAGAAGTCGTTGAACGCCCCGCTTCTATTGTTAAGGAATTAGTAGAAAACGCGATTGATGCTGCTGCAAAAAAGATCTTAGTTGAAGTCAAAGAAGGCGGACTTGAGAGTATAAAAATAACCGATGATGGTCATGGTTTTGAACCTGATGATTGTGAGATTGCCTTCGAACGCCATGCGACAAGTAAGATTACAGATGAACCCGATCTTTTCCATATTCGCACACTCGGTTTCCGTGGAGAGGCGTTGCCGAGTATTGCTTCGGTGTCTCATATTGAGATGCGGACGGCGACAGAAAAAGGAGAAGGGCGTCGTCTAGTTCTTCATGGTGGTCAAATTGTTGAGTCGAGTTCTGCGCACGGGAGACGGGGAACTGAAATCACTGTGACGCAATTGTTTTATAATACTCCAGCACGCCTCAAGCATTTAAAGACGATCCATACTGAGCTCGCAAATATTACAGATACGATGAATAAATTGGCTCTTGCCCATCCTGAAGTGCGTTTTGAATTGATTCATAATGAGAAGAGTCTTTTGCGCACCAATGGGAGTGGTGATTTTGCTCAAGTATTGGCTGCTATTTATGGTATGCGAACAGCTAAAGATTCCTTTTATATGGAAGCCAGTTCTTTAGATTTTGAAGTGAAGGGGCGGCTAGTAAAACCTGAGATTACCCGAGCGGGTCGGCAATATGTTTATCTTCTCATCAATGGTCGGTATATCCGTAATTACGCGATTTTTAATGCCGTGCTTAGGGGCTATCACACTTTGTTGCCGATTGGGCGCTATCCGATTGCTGTTATCCAGATCACAATGGACCCGACACTGATCGATGTCAATGTCCATCCAGCGAAGCTTGAAGCCCGACTCAGTAAAGAAAAAGAACTTTGCGAGCTGATAGAAAAAGCAGTGCGAGAGACGTTTCATAAGCAGCGGCTTATCCCACAGATTGAGCGGAAGGAAAAAGCGGAAAAGCCAGTCAGTGAGCAACAAAGGATTGATTTTAGTGAAAAGACGCCAGTGAACTTTGCATCATCACCTCAGACGTCTCAATCATCTCAATGGGTCAAAGAAACACCGAGCACAGAGACTCAGTTTCAAGACTGGACAAAAGAAGAAAATGAGAGAGCAAGTGATTTACGAGATGAGAGAAATGAAACCTTTGAGACGTTTGTGTCGTCTTATCATCAGCAGCCAGAAAGCCAAAGGACTGTCGAAGAAAGAGAGCCAAGCACTGAAGAAACTCCTCCAGCGACTGAAAGTCTAACTGTAGGTGAGGAGAGGGAAACAGCTTTACCCTCCCGACGTATGCCGGTATTGTATCCTATTGGGCAGATGCATGGCACATACATTATGGCCCAAAATGAAAACGGACTGTACATCATCGACCAACATGCGGCACAGGAACGGATTAAATATGAATTTTTCCGAGAAAAAGTCGCGGAAACAGCTAATGAAGTTCAAGAATTGCTGATTCCAATGACCTTTGAGTTCTCTTCATCGGAAGTCGCCATCATTGAAACCTATCTCGAAGAACTCCGGCGTATTGGGCTAGAATTTGAAGCCTTTGGTCATAACAGTTACATTGTCCGGTCTCATCCGCAGTGGTTTCCCAAAGGAAAAGAGGAAGAAACGATCGAGGACATCGTCAATCAAATTCTTGAGGATGGCAAAGTGTCCATTAAAGAACTTCGTGAGGACCTTGCCATTATGATGTCGTGTAAAAAATCGATTAAAGCGAATCGCCATTTGCGACAAGATGAGATTCAGGCTTTGCTCGACCAGTTGGCTGAGGCTCAAGATCCCTTTACCTGTCCCCACGGTCGACCGGTTATCATCACCTTTACGACATATGAGATGGAGAAGATGTTTAAGAGGGTAATGTAGTCGTGGTCAATTAAAATTTAGGGAAAAAAGCCCCTTGACCTTTTGAGGGGGCCCTTATTATAGTTAAAAGACTGTTTTACTTTGATAATGCTGTTACTAGCTGTTATGAAATTATTGATAGTAAAGTTGAGGAGAAAGCACATGTTAAAAAGAGGTTTAGTCTTCTTATGTTCTATCTTGTTTATTTTTGCCGCCACATTGACTCCGATGATCGCTAAAGCAGATGCTACACCTGGCGATGTGATTGTTACCTTAGGAGCAGACTTGAGTGAACAACAGAAGCAGGATATTCTAAAGGAAATGAATGTCGATCCTAATTCTACAGATATCATTGAAGTCACTAATGCCGAGGAGCATAAGTATCTTGATGACTATTTACCGAAAGCACAAATCGGAACGAGAGCGATTAGCTCATCTAAGATCACGATTGGTAAGGAAGGGACAGGACTTTCAGCAAGTACCAACCATATTAATTTTGTAACCAATGATATGTATATTAATGCCCTAGCCACTGCTGGGGTCAAGGATGCCCAAGTCTATGTCACTGCACCTTTTGATGTCTCAGGTACTGCTGGTTTAACAGGATTGATTAAAGCTTATGAATTATCAACAGGAGATGTCATTCCTGAGGCAAATAAACAAGTGGCCAACCAAGAAATGGTAACCACTGCTAATCTCGCAAAGGAAAATGGGATGGGTAAGGAAAAAGCCGCTCAGCTTATGACAGCGATTAAAGATAAGATGGCAGAATCTAACCCGAAAACCGATGATGACATTAAGAAAGTCATTAACGATGCGGCAGAGCAAACGGGTGTGAAGTTATCCGATCAAGATGTCCAGCGCCTCTTAGATCTTTTGAAAAAGATGCAAGACTTAGATATTAACTGGAAACAAGTAGGGGATCAAATGCAATCGGTGAAAGATAAGTTTAGTGATGTTCTCCAATCAGATGAAGCTAAAGGATTCTTTCATAAGCTTGTCGGTTTTATTAAATCACTTTTCCATGCGATCGCCTCACTATTTAACTAAGCTTGTGTTTTTACTCGTTTTTAACTAAAATAGGGGAAACTCTAGTGATCGTGATGAAAGTGTGTGAAATACTTTGAAACAAAATCTTGTGGTTATTATCGGCCCAACAGCAGTTGGAAAGACAAAATTAAGTGTCGAGATGGCAAAGGCGTTACACGGTGAGATCATTAATGGTGACGCCTTTCAAGTGTATAAAGATTTGAATATTGGAACGGCGAAGGCAACACTTGAAGAAAGGGAAGGCATTCCCCATCATTTACTTGATTTTTTAGATCCAGAAGAATCTTACACCGTCTCGGATTTTCAGCATGATGCCCGGCAGGTGATAGCTGAAGTTGCGGAACGCGGACGTTTGCCGATTCTTGTCGGGGGTACCGGTTTATATATCAACGCGGTATTATTTAAAAATTACACGTTTAATACGCCACCGGAAGATCAAGTCTATAGGACAGAGTTAGAAAAATATGCTTTAGATCATGGGAATGACGCCCTTTATGCATTATTAGTAGAGAAGAATCCTGAGGTTGCTGAAACGATTCATCCGAATAATGTGAGAAGAGTGATCAGGACTCTTGAAAAGCTTCGGGATCCTAAGTCTAAAGCCCTTGAAGCGCATAGTATTACAATGAAGGACTCTCTCTACAATCCGATTGTCATTGGCCTAACGATGGCACGTGAGGAACTCTATCAGAGAATTAATGCCAGAGTGGATAAGATGGTCACCGAGGGTCTCATTGAAGAAGCGCGTGCCTTATTTGATAGGGGTCTACAAGGTGCTGGCTCTGTACAAGCCATTGGTTATAAAGAACTCTTTGGTGCTTTTAATGATGAATACACTATTGAGGAAGCCATTCGACTGATCAAAAGGAATTCCCGGCGTTATGCGAAACGGCAACTGACGTGGTTTAATCATCAAATTGAGGTAGAGTGGGTGGATATGACCCATGTTGAAAGGATATTTTCAAAAAAAGCTTTAAAAATCATTGAATTTGTAGCAGGAAAAATCAAATAAATAGCGAATTAGACAGATATAGAGATAAGAGGAGGTTTCACCCATGAAACAATCGGTTAACATTCAGGACAGCTTTTTAAATCAATTACGTAAAGATAATACTTTTGTTACTGTGTTTTTACTCAATGGGTTCCAACTTAAAGGTTTGATTAAAGGTTTTGATAATTTTACCGTTCTTATCGAAAGCGATGGTAAGCAGCAATTGATCTTTAAGCATGCGATTTCAACGTTTGCCCCTGCACGACCTGTTCATTTCAGTCAAAGTGAAGAATAAGGTTTCAGCCCTCGGAAGCTTTTTCCGGGGGTTTTTTGTTATAACATCTGAATCTATCGGGTTAGCGGAAGACCTTATGAGTGCCACTTTGGCTCGCCATAAAGCTTAGTGATAAGTCGATTTTCTAAACGG
This sequence comes from Pullulanibacillus pueri, assembly GCF_014639255.1. Taxonomy (GTDB): domain Bacteria; phylum Bacillota; class Bacilli; order Bacillales; family Sporolactobacillaceae; genus Pullulanibacillus; species Pullulanibacillus pueri. The sequence continues at coordinate 6,016 of NZ_BMFV01000057.1, read as the reverse complement.
TCAAGTTATTTTTGGGGGCAGCGTAGTCGGTGTTAATCTCCACTCAAGGCCGTTCGTTTCCGCGTACTCATATGACTGGGTGTTCTTCCCTTGTTTTTAAAAATTTATTTGCCCTGCTTCTAGTTTTTTTGAACATCCTTTTAAAATAAATAAAGGTGTACATTCATATAATCAATGTATCGTGGTTCTGTTGTACTCATGTGATGTATTTCACAATTAGGCATTTATCACATATTGCTTGCACGCATCGTATACTGGACCAAAGAACAGTGAGGTGAGCTCAGTGTCCGATACGTTTACATTTAAACAAAAAGGTCAAATTAATGTTGTGCTTAATCAAGCGAGGCAGGATTATGACGAACCCATCGTAAAGAAACAAGATTCAGGGTCTAAGCATTTTTCCTTTGAAAAAATTGAAGAGAAGCTCAATCAATTTGTAGGCATGGAAGAAATCAAAAAAACAGTTAAAGAAATCTATGCGTGGATTTATGTCAATCGCTTGCGTAAACAATATAGCTTGAAAACCGATACCCAGGCGCTGCATATGTTATTTAAAGGAAACCCAGGTACTGGTAAAACTACCGTTGCGCGATTACTTGGTGAATTGTTTTCAGATATGGGCGTTCTCTCGAAGGGACACCTTATTGAAGCAGAGCGTGCAGACCTCGTCGGTGAATATATTGGGCAGACCGCACAAAAAACACGTGAACTCATAAAAAAAGCGCAGGGTGGCATTTTATTTATTGATGAGGCCTATTCATTGGCACGTGGTGGTGAGAAGGATTTTGGGAAGGAAGCAATCGATACGCTTGTTAAACATATGGAAGATAAGAAAGGCGAGTTTATTCTTATTTTAGCGGGCTATTCCGATGAAATGGACTTTTTTATGGAGATGAACCCAGGATTGCCTTCGCGTTTTCCGATTCAGATCTCATTTCCCAATTACAATGAGCATGAATTGCTATTAATCACTGATCAAATGATTGAGAACAAGGAATATAAATTCACCTCTGAAGCCCGAAAAAAATTAGAGCGGCATTTAAAGTTTAAAGTAAATCAACATGAAAAATCATTTAGTAATGGACGTTATGTTAGAAATTTAGTGGAAAAAATGATTCGACAGCAAGCTGTCCGCTTGCTTCGTGAAGGGGTTCCTGATCGCGTTTCATTGTTGACGATTCGTTCAAGTGACATTACCATTGAGGAGGGAAAGGAAAAGTCATACGACCTGTCAGATCAAAATCAAGAAGGGATCACTTTGTCACAGTACTGATCAAGGATACATTATCATCGATAAGGACATTTGCAGGCAGTTTATTCCAAGGCTTTAGTTGGCCTCTTGCTGCCTGTAAATGTAGCGTCCATTAAAAAAAAGAGAGGTTATGAATGCCGCTAGATAAGAAACACTATAAGTAGAAACGTATAGCACATTAGAAAAGGTAGGCGACGACATTTAAATGGAAAAAGTGATTCTTGTAGGACGTCGTCATCCGGCTGTGACCGACGAGGCCTTTTCCTATTCAATGGAAGAATTGGAGAGCCTCACGCATACAGCGGGTGGCGACGTTCTTGCTACTTTAACACAAGCAAGACAAAAAGTGGATCCGGCCACTTACATAGGTTCGGGGAAAGTTGAAGAATTAAAGCATCTTTGTGAAGAATTAGAAATAGACAGCGTCATTTTTAATGATGAGCTTTCACCGAGTCAGCAATCCAATTTAGCTCTTGCACTTGATGCGAAAGTCATCGATCGCACTCAGTTGATCCTAGATATTTTTGCGAGTCGCGCACGTTCACGCGAAGGGCGTCTTCAGGTTGAACTTGCCCAATTAAATTATTTACTTCCCCGCTTAACTGGTTTAGGATTAACCCTGTCAAGACAAGGAGGCGGAATTGGGACAAGAGGGCCTGGTGAAACCCAGCTTGAATCCGATCGCCGCCATATCCGGAGACGTATTGGGGAGATCAAAAAACAACTCTCCGTCGTCGTGCGTCACCGTGAACAATATCGTGAGCGCAGAAGAAGAAATCAAGCCTTTAAAATCGCTCTTGTCGGTTATACCAACGCAGGGAAATCGACGTTGTTTAACCAATTGACGGATGCGGAGGCCCTAGAAGAAAATAAATTGTTTGCGACCTTAGATCCTTTAACGCGACGCTTTCGTTGCCCTGATGGTCTTAATGCCCTAATGACTGACACTGTAGGCTTCATTCAGCATCTTCCTACGGCCCTTGTTGCCGCCTTCCGTTCTACTTTAGAGGAAGTGAAAGAAGCTGATCTTTTAATCCATGTGGTAGATGCCTCACATTCTGATCATATGAATCACATTCAAACTGTGGAGAAACTGCTTAGAGAACTGGATGCGGAGCAGATACCGACCGTTTTAATTTTTAACAAAAAAGATTTAATCCAGAACCTTGCAGAAATCACTGTTCCAAAGGGAGCTTTACTCGTCTCAGCTTTTGATGCCGTTGATTTAGCAAGGATTAAACAAAAAATTCAAGATGAAATTGTTGAACAATCTGCGCCTTATAGAACAAAGGTTGAAGCCGGCGATGGCGGTTTAATCGCGCGTTTAAGAACGGAAACGATTGTTACTGATCATCATTGGGATGAGGAATCTGAGGTTCATCAATATGATGGCTATGTTTGGACGGAATCACCGCTTTTCCAACAACTCGCGCTTCATCCTGACGAAGGGATGGATGAAGACCATGTTTGAAGCATTTAAAAATGGTGGGCACTTAGAGGCTATAGAAAGATCAATCACGTTACAAATCCAGGAGCAGCTCCGGCGTATTGAAAAAAGATCTGAAGTCAACCAATGGCGTGTTTTAGAGGCTTTTCGAAAGCAGAGAGTGAGCGACAGCCATTTGTTAGGAACGACAGGCTATGGCTATGATGATTTTGGACGTGAGACGCTTGAAGCGGTTTATGCTGAAATTTTTGGTGCGGAGGCGGGATTAGTTCGTCCGCAAATCATCTCTGGGACGCATGCGATCACTATCGCTTTATTTGGAGTGTTACGTCCTGGGGATGAGTTGGTCTATATTACAGGGAAGCCTTATGACACGCTTGATGGGGTCATAGGGCTAAAACCTGGTGGGAACGGCTCTCTCAAAGATTTTGGTATCCAGTGTCAGACGGTGCCACTCCGTGAAGGGGAAATCGATGTTGACACTGTTTTGAAAAGCATCACGCCCAAAGTTAAAATGCTCGCGATTCAACGTTCGAGAGGCTATGATCAGCGCCCCTCACTTACTATTCATGAAATTGAAGAAGCCATTAAACACATCAAAGCACGTTACCCTGATATTATTGTATTTGTTGATAATTGTTATGGGGAATTTGTTGAAACGGTTGAACCTTCTCATGTCGGGGCTGATCTTGTTGCAGGTTCTTTAATTAAAAATCCGGGCGCTGGCCTTGTGAAGGTGGGCGGTTATATTGTCGGGCGTGAAGATTTGGTGAATCTTTGTGCTGAGCGCTTAACGGCTCCGGGGCTTGGAAAAGAAGTGGGACCGACCTTGCATCATTTAGCTGACATCTATCAAGGGATTTTTATGGCGCCTCATACCACGGCTGAGGCTTTAAAAGGCGCTGTTTTCAGTTCAGCCATGATGGAAAAGCTTGGCATGGAAACGAATCCTAAATGGCACCAAGAAAGAACCGACCTTGTCCAATCGGTAACATTTAATGATGCAGAGCGTATGACGCTTTTTTGTCAAGCGATCCAAGCAGCTTCACCAATTAATGCCCATGTGAAACCTGAGCCCAGTCCTATGCCGGGCTACGATGATCCTGTTATTATGGCCGCAGGAACCTTTGTTCAGGGGTCGAGTATAGAGCTTTCAGCGGATGGGCCGCTCCGCCCTCCGTATACTGTTTTTGTACAAGGCGGGTTGACCTATACCCATGTTAAATATGCGATTTTATCGGCCGTTGATCTTTTAATAGAAAGCAAGGTCCTTTCCCTAGAAGCCTTACATTAAAACATCTAGGTGAAATAATGTGTCTATTCTCCAAAAAAACTAAAAATTTATATGTTAAAAAACTTAACATCTGTTGACAGGAAATTGTCACTTTACTATAATGAAACTAGAAACTTGGAAGGAGGGGTTTTGTGTGGATGACCGCATTCGACGAAATATGCCATTGTTCTCGATGAGTATTGTTGGTGAACTAACTGGGCTGACAGCACGACAAATTCGCTACTATGAAGAGCATCAATTGGTTCAACCCGAACGCTCCAAGGGCAATCGACGCTTATTTTCCTTTAATGATGTGGAAAAACTATTGGAAATAAAAGCGTTGCTTGACAAAGGGGTTAATTTAGCTGGCATCCAACATGTTCTTCAGATGAAAGAGAATGAGGCTTCCGTTGAAGTGGCCGAAACGCAGACGCCCGAAACGGATTATAAAAAACCGGATCTCTCTGATGATGAATTAAGGAAATTGCTTAAGCAAGGCTTATTCAGCGCAGGGAAACATGGGAAGACCTCTATCATCCAAGGGGAACTATCAAGATTTTTTCATTGATTTAGAGTTTAAGATGTAGATGGAGATTGGGAGGAGAAAAGATGGGTCGATACACAAAAGAGGACATTCTTCGATTCGCAGAAGAACAAAATGTAAAGTTTGTACGTTTGCAGTTTACGGATCTCCTTGGAATTATTAAAAACGTGGAGATTCCAGTAGATGAACTTCAAAAAGCAGTGGATAACGAAATGATGTTTGACGGTTCTTCTATTGAAGGTTTTGTACGCATTGAAGAATCGGATATGCTTTTATATCCTGACCTTGATACATGGGTTGTTTTCCCTTGGACATCAGGTAAAGGGAAGGTTGCACGTCTTATCTGTGATATTTACAATCCGGATGGCACCCCTTTTGAAGGGGATCCTCGCCGCATTCTTAAAAAACAACTTGAAGAAATGCATAAGCTTGGGTTTACTGATTTTAATATTGGGCCAGAGCCAGAGTTTTTCCTATTCAAACTGGATGAAAAAGGTGAGCCTACTTTAGAATTAAACGATAAAGGCGGTTACTTTGACCTTGCGCCTACTGATCTTGGTGAAAATTGCCGTCGTGATATCGTTCTTGAGCTTGAAGACATGGGCTTTGAAATTGAAGCGTCTCATCATGAGGTTGCTCCAGGTCAACATGAAATTGACTTTAAGTATGCAGATGCGGTGACAACAGCGGATAACATCCAAACGTTTAAACTCGTTGTAAAAACGATCGCACGTCAACATGGCCTTCATGCGACCTTCATGCCAAAACCACTTTTTGGTGTCAACGGTAACGGCATGCATGCAAACATGTCTTTATTTAAAGATGGTGAAAATGCATTCTATGATCCTAGCACTGAATCACAGTTGAGTGAAACAGCTATGCAGTTCATCGCAGGTATTCTAAAAAATGCACAAGCCTTCACAGCTCTAACGAACCCAACGGTTAACTCATATAAGCGCCTCGTGCCAGGATACGAAGCACCATGTTATGTGGCTTGGTCCATGAAAAACCGGAGCCCACTTATCCGTATTCCTGCCAAACGGAAACTTAGCACACGTATTGAAGTGCGTAGTGTAGACCCATCTGCGAACCCCTATCTCGCTATGGCAGCTTTACTTGCGTCAGGACTTGACGGTGTTAAAAATAGCTTAACACCACCAGCACCAATCGATCGCAATATCTACGTGATGGATAAAGAAGAGCGTGAAAGTGCTGGAATTCCAGATCTTCCATCTAACCTTAAGGAAGCAATGGAAGTGATGAAGAAGAACGAAGTCATCACTAAAGCCCTTGGCGAACACGCCCTAGCCAACTTCTTAGAGGCTAAAGAAATTGAATGGGATATGTTTAGAACACAAGTTCACCCTTGGGAAAGAGAACAGTATCTTAATACTTATTAATAGCCAAAACCCTTGACACTCCTAGTGTTGAGGGTTTTTTATTTTACGACTTTAGTCAGTTGAGCTCGCGATAGCGTGCGAAACAATAAACCACCTGCTA
>NZ_BMFV01000056.1 GCF_014639255.1 Pullulanibacillus pueri | reverse complement strand
CCGAAGATCCACTTGGGAAACCCATTAATCCATTCCCAAGTTAGCTGAGGCCGTGCCCATGGAAAGAGAGCGACCTGAAGCTCAAATCCACACCATAAGCCTGCAGTAATCAACTATTATGCTTGCTCTTAGCTTAAGCGTTACGCCGGAATATCCTTCAACTATCCATTAAAGATTCAATAAATTGCTTTTTGCTCAAATATATAATAGAGCCAATAAAAAGGACCCCTTCGAAATTTCGAAAGGGCCCTTTTTATATTATAGATCTGTTCTGCAAGTTAAAGATTATTTATTAAAATCGTGTTTATACTCATCATCATAAAGGTGGCAAGCGACCCAATGATCTTCCTCTGCTTCAGTCCAACGTGGAACGACATTCGCACACACCTCTGTAGCTAAAGGACACCGCGTTCTAAAACGGCAACCGCTTGGCGGATTTACTGGACTAGGGACATCGCCCTCCAAAATGATGCGTTCACGACTGCGTTCATAGTTAGGATCAGGTACCGGAATAGCTGATAATAACGCCTGAGTATACGGGTGCAATGGATTATCATATAATTCATCACTTGATGCGACCTCAGCCATATTCCCTAAATACATAACACCAACGCGATCACTAATATGCTTAACCATTGAGAGATCGTGAGCAATAAAGAGATAAGTTAAACCACGTTCCCTCTGCAATTTTTGCATAAGGTTAACGACCTGGGCTTGAATTGAAACGTCCAAGGCAGAAATCGGTTCGTCAGCGATGATAAAATCAGGATCAACAGCAAGGGCACGCGCAATACCGATACGTTGTCTTTGTCCACCACTAAATTCATGGGGATAGCGACTGGCGTGTTCTTTATTCAAACCGACTGTTTCGAGAAGTTCGAAAACTCTATCTCTACGTTCCTTTTTGCTTTTCGCAAGGTTATGAATATCGATACCCTCAGCAATTATATCTTCAACCGTCATTCTTGGGTTTAATGATGCATAAGGATCCTGGAAAATCATTTGCATTTTACGATTTAAATCTTTTAATTCCTTAGTGCTTTTCTTACCATGAACATTTTCACCATCGAAAATGACTTCACCTTCGGTAGCATCATATAAGCGAATCAAGGTCCGACCCGTTGTCGATTTTCCACAACCCGATTCACCTACAAGGCCAAAGGTTTCACCTTTATAAATATGAAAGCTAACGTCATCTACTGCCTTTAAGGTTGCTTTACGACCAACCTTAAAATATTTTTTAAGATTCTTGACTTCAATTAATTTTTCTCTGTTTGTAGATTCTGTCATTTTTGAGCACCTCCAACACCAATAGTCTCAGGTGGCTCCACTTTCGGTGCTCTTTCATCAAGCAACCAGCAAGCAGTCTTTTGCGTTTCGGAAAGCTCTGTGTACTCAGGCATGTGCTCCGTACAGACTTTCATTGCATGTGGGCAACGGGCTGCAAATGGACACCCTTTTGGCGGATTTGATAGATCCGGAGGCGTTCCAGGAATCGCCATGAGTTCATCACTTTTACTATCCAATTTTGGCATTGAAGATAATAGCCCCCAAGTATAGGGGTGTTTAGGTGAATAGAATATTTCATCTACATTTCCTGTCTCAACTATCTTGCCTCCATACATAACAGCCACACGTTGGGCCATATTGGCCACAACCCCTAAATCATGAGTGATTAAAATGATCGAGGTATTTGTCTTCTTTTGTAAATCTTTCATAAGATCGAGAATTTGTGCTTGAATCGTTACGTCTAATGCCGTTGTCGGTTCATCTGCAATGAGAACCTTAGGATTACATGCAAGAGCAATGGCAATGACCACACGTTGGCGCATCCCGCCTGAAAATTGATGTGGGTATTGCTTAATACGATCTTCAGGATTAGGAATCCCTACAAGCTCTAGCAGTTCAACTGCCCTTTGTGCGGCATCATGCTTATTCATATTTTGATGTTTCTTAAGACCTTCCATGATTTGCTTACCCACAGTCATTGTAGGGTTAAGAGAAGTCATGGGGTCTTGGAAAATCATCGAAATCTCAGAACCACGCATTTTTTGCATGCTTTTCTCTGATAACTTTAATAGATCATTACCTTCAAACAAAATTTCACCTGATTTAAATTTACCAGGAGGAGAAGGGATCAAGCGCATAATCGATTTAGAAGTGACCGATTTACCTGAACCTGATTCACCTACAATAGCAAGAGCTTCCCCTTTTTTTAATTCAAGGTTAACCCCACGTACCGCCTGAACCTCACCAGCATAAGTTTCAAATGAAACTCGCAAATCTTTTATTTCTAAAATATTTTCCAACACGCTTCACCCCCTTATTTTCTTAACCTTGGATCTAATGCATCTCGAAGGCCATCGCCAAAGATGTTAAAACAAATCAGAAGTAAACAAATGATAAGACCTGGATACAATGCCAAGTAAGGGTGGAACTGTATCGATTCATATCCTTGTTGGATCAATACCCCTAATGAAGCTTTTGGCGGAGACATTCCTAAACCAATAAAACTTAGGAAAGCTTCGAAGAATATAGCACTAGGTACACTAAACATCGTATGCACAATAATTAACCCTAACGTATTCGGCACCATATGCTTTGCAATGATTCTACTATCACTAGCTCCAAGTGTTTTCGCGGCAAGAACGTACTCTAAAGATTTGAGTTGAAGCACTTGTCCACGTATCAGACGGGACATCCCCAGCCAACCCGTGACCCCTATGGCCAATATAATGGTCGTTATCCCTGGGTTCATAATCATAATGAGTAAGATAACTAATATAAGCTGTGGAATCCCTACAAGAATTTCATATATTCGTTGCAAGATCGTGTCGACTTTACCACCGAAATAACCCGAAATCCCGCCATAGGCGACCCCAATGATTAAGTCCGCTAAAGTGGCAATAACACCAATGAAAAGTGAGACACGAGTCCCTAACCAAATCCTTGTCCACTGGTCACGACCTAGTTTATCGGTTCCAAACCAAAAATTGTCGGTTATTTTTTTCTCTGCATAAACATCGCGTCCTTTTTCATAACCATCAAAAGGAAGCCAATGCACATTGGATAAGAAACCAATTTTCGGTGGAGCATTTGTTCGCATAATGTCTTGATCGTCTACACCATATTTATTAAAATACGGTCCAATGATCGCCATAATGATGATGATAAAAATGATGATTGCCCCTGCAATCGCCCCTTTATTCTTACGGAGGCGACGAAACGCATCTTTCCAGTAGCTGACCGTTTCACGTCTGATTTCCTCACTTTGAGAAGCATCAATTTCAGCTGGTGCAAACATATCTTTTGTAATAAGTTCGTTCTGTCCCGACATTAGGAATCACCCCCAGCAACACGAATCCTTGGATCAATGACCCCATAAGCTAAGTCGGTAAGGAATATTCCGACTAAAAAGAATATACTAAACAATATTGTTGTACCCATAATAACAGGATAATCGTTTGTCACAATTGATGAGACGAATTGATCACCGATTCCTGGTATCGCAAAAATATTTTCGATAACAAGTGAACCCGTGATAACGGTCATGAGACTTGGGATAACGATTGTCGCAATAGGAACTAAGGAATTCCGCATTGCGTGTTTGATAACTACCGCAGGACGACTTAGTCCCTTAGCTCTAGCCATATCAATATAATCTGATCCCAGTACGCCGATCATCTCATTTCGCATGTATCTCGCAATAACAGCAACTGAACCAACCGCCAGAGCAATGACCGGCATGATATGCGACTCTATGCCATCCCACTTCGCAACCGGTAGCCATCTTAACTGGACACCGAAATAATACTGCATAAGTTGCGCTAAAATGAAGGAAGGCACTGATATCCCCAAAACGGCGATAACCATGACACCATAATCCAACCACGTTCCTCTTCTCAAAGCAGCGATAGCTCCTAAGATAATGCCGATCAGTACTCCAATGATCGTGGCTTCAATACCTAAGTCAGCTGAGACTGGAACTTTACTTGCCAAGATAGAGTTTACTGTACGTCCTTCATATTGGAAGGATACTCCTAAGTCACCGTGTAATACTTTATTGAGATAATTTATATACTGTACGGGTATAGGCTTGTCAAAACCGTATTGATGGTTGAGCTGTGCAACCAATTCTGGACCAAGTTTTGCAGCATTTCTATATGGGGAACCCGGTAATAGTTTCATAGCAAAAAATGATAGTGAGACTATTACAAAAAACGTTATAAGCATATAAAGAATCCGTTTTAGAATATACGCTACCAACCAACGACACCTCCTATAAATCTTTCAAATCCTACAAATTCCTACACTATATATTTTCATATGAGTCAGACATAAAGTCAAGCATTAGTTAACGTTTCCAGTAGATCTCCAATTATATTCAGTGAAAATTGAAAAGAGAGTATATGCCAGGATGACATATACTCCCTTAAATCCTCTGACAAAGATCATAGATTAATCATAGATCTTAATGCTTGTAAACCTTAGCATGACGGAAGTCAGTTGCAATACCCATACTTTGGTGAACTAAACCTTTAACGTAAGGCTTGATTAATTGAGCGCCGCCCACTTGGAATTGAGGGATGATCGCCATATCGTCCATAAGGACCTTCTCAGCTTGCACCAATTTATCCCAACGTTTTTGTGGGTCAGTACCAAGATTGTCTGCTTCTTTAATTAACTTATCATACTCAGTGTTTTTATAACCCATAGTGTTGTTCGGGTTTGTAGAAGTCCATAGATCAAGGAATGTCATAGGATCTTGATAGTCAGGTCCCCATGCAGCCCCACCACCAATTTCATAATCACCTTTAGTATCACGATCAAGGTAGTTATTCCATGGTTGTTGGTTAATCTTAATGGTTACACCATCTAATTGTTCAATTTGGTTAGCGAAATATTCAGCAACTGTTTTTGTTTGTGGTTCATCAGTTGTCATATATTCCCAAGTGAATTTATCTTGGCCAAGTTCTTTTTTAGCTTCAGCCCAAAGTTTCTTGGCTTCGTCTGGATCATACTTGAAATAGCTTGCAGGTGCTGTTTCGTGGAAATCTTTCCCATCAGGACCTGAAACGAAATCTTTTGGTACCCAGTATTGTGCTGGTACAGAAGCATCTTTCCTGATTTGATCGATATACCCTTGCTCGTCAATAATCATAGCGATCGCTTTACGAACTTTAGGATTTTTAAATGCAGGAACTTTATTTTCATTCAATTTCAAATAACCGACACTTGTATCAAGGAATTCATTGTATTCTGGTGAATCTTTGTATTCATCAATAAAGTCTTGAGATAAACCAACGGTTGAAATTTCATCAGTATTATACATATTCACACGTGTAGATAGGTCTTTGACAACATTGATTGTTGCTTTATCAATAGTAATGTTTTTAGCATCCCAATAATCTGGGTTCTTCTCTAGAGTCCAGCTTTCGCCCGTTTTCCAAGAAGTCAGCTTATAGGCACCATTAGAAAGAATATGATCTGGTCCTAAAGCATATTGTTTACCTTGGGATTCAACAAATTTTTGATTTAATGGATAGAATGAAGCAAACGCCATCATTGAAGTGAAATAAGGTGTTGCTTTATCTAATGTTACTTCAAGAGTCTTATCATCAATAGCTTTTACACCAAGTTGATCTGTTTTACCATACAAATCACTATCTGGATCTTCAATTTTATCTGCATTTTTGATATGTGCAGTTGGTACAATGTAGTTGTACTGACTTTTTGTTTTTGGATCAGTAAGTCTGCGCCATGCATACACGAAATCGGCAGCTGTTACCGGATCACCGTTAGACCAGTTAGCATCATCACGGATTGTAAAAGTATAGGTCTTGCCATCTTCTGAAACTTTTGGCTCACCATCTGATAAATCAGGCACAGCTTTGTTATTATAGTAAGTATATAAACCGGAGTGAATTCTTTGGATTTGGTCAAAGGATGTTGCATCCGTTGCCTTTGAAGAGTCCAAAGTTGGAATGTCCTGAGACGTTGCCATTGTTATTTCTTGTTTGTCGGCAAGCTCTTGCTTCCCATCTCCTGATTTCTTATCCCCACTCGCACTATCATCTTTGCCGCCACCTGAGCAAGCTGCTAAGAACATGCTCATGACTAGCATGATCGCGACGAGGACAGACCATTTTGCTTTCCCTCTCATAAATATGACCTCCCTAAGTCCTTGTACAAAAGTTGAGTGATTATTTATATTTTCTGACTTTACAGTGAAATCACCCATAACCGTATTATACAAGTTTTTCACTAGCTTTGCATTGTTTTTTTTGAAATGTATTTATGAAAACTCATAAAGTTTACGATTTCACCACAAAAAATAGGTCTAAAGTCCTAAGTAAAATGACTTTTATTTTTGACATTTTTTAATACTGCAATTAATTTAAAAAGAGGATGATTTTGGATAATAATGCAATTTATTAACTATCTATTGAGGAATTCCCCGGGGATTTTTTAATTCATTTATGCTAAACTACATATACGGAGGCGTTTATGAATTGAATTCTTTTATAAAAAAAATAATTGGACTCTTTGGGGTTGCAATCCTCTTCTCGCTCCTTTATCTCTTTATAGAGCATCATCAGCATTTTCTCTTTCGCTTGCTTAACGGGCTATCACTTATTGGTATTGCCTATATCATTATTGGCTGTGCTTTTCTCGTTTTTTTCGGAGGCTTTTTCCGGGGGACCGCTCATAGTATCAAAAAATTTTTTAGAAGTAAAAGCGATGATTTTGCTGATCAACTATGGGAAAGCAGTGAGGCTTCTACATTAAAAAAGAAAACGGAGGATCTTCCAAACTTACATGAAGGTGCAAGTGAACAACAAAAAGAATGGACCTCTTCATTTATCCTTGTAGGCGCGGTCTTCTTTATCGTGAGTTTGATACTTTCTTATACCTATTATTAAAAGCCTGAGATCGTACTGGGATCTCAGGCTTTTATTTATCTCCTAGATAATGCGCTTCTCACTAACCTTACTTCCGTTTTCTAACTCCCAGACTTTTTCAAAGTAAGGTTGCCCTTTAATCATTCTTTCACAAAAATCTAAGTGTTTTTCTGACCACCCCCACTTAATCTCGTCATATAAACGGTTCCAAGCCGTTTCAAAGGTCATGGTTCTACTCTCATGATATTGTTTTGGAAACCATTCTGTGTACCAATACCGTATTTCTTGGAGACTTCCAACCGAACGTAATTGATCAAGAGCCATTAATAATATTTGTTTTAATTGTCTCTCCTTTCTGGTCAACCCACGCATCAAGGCAGGATGTGGAGAAAGGATATGGTATTCTTTTGGCTCAACATTTTTCTTTAATTTATATGTAGTAATTTTCATGGTTTCCGCTTTTTCTAGCACGTGCTTCTCTTGTCTAGGAATTAGGCGACTTTTACGAATAGGAACCTTATATCCCAAGGTATCTACAACAATGTGGCGCTCACCATCAGTGGCAATAAAACAGTATTCAATGACCTCTCTCTGACTGTTTTTTCTGATATAACTTTTATTCTTGATGTCTTCCAATAGTTGTTCTGGTAGATCCCGGAGGTCATTTTCAATATACTCAAACAACACTTTATCAACTTTGATGAGCGGGACTTGGTCAAGTAATTCAATAAAATCATGCTTACGCCATTCATGAAATTCACAGACATTATACCCATTCTCTTCCCCTTCAAACCAATTCACCCAGACATCACCAATGAGTTCCATGATTATCGTCCCTCACTTTAAGTATTTTTCATTCAGTATGGGCAGGTATGAGTGGATTTATTCTTAAATTATAAAACTTTGGTGGATATGGATAACCTTTCACACTTATTTAAAAGACGGAAAATAAATACTCAGCCATATAAGGATAATGCCAGAAAGAAATAAATAGCTTTCAACGCGATGAGCCATAAAAGAGAGATAACCATAGAAGCCTTCGCCTGTGGTCATTAGATTTAAAAAGGCTATTATTGTCACACCACCAGCAACTGCCAACCCAAATCCGATAAATAGAAAAAATACGCGGATAAGCACGCTTGCTATCCCCCTCCTTTACAGTGTTTCTCATCACAATAGCTAGTCCTATTTCTAAAACATATGTTGCGCGTGACAAGAATATGATAAATGACTCTCCATCAACTGATGGTTTCAATTGAAAAAATCTGGCGAAACCTCTTTTCTATCATAGTTAATAGCCTCTTCCGCTAAACGAATAAAAAGCGTATAAATAAAAAAACTCCCCAGGGAATTATCCATCCCTTGGAGAGTTTCGTTCTTTTATTATTTACTCAGAAAAACGTTTAAATATTAGGGTTGCATTGTGACCACCAAAACCTAACGAGTTGCTCATAGTATAATCAACTGTCGCCTTGCGCGCTTCATTCGGAATCACATCTAAATCGCATTCTTCATCAGGCGTTTCATAATGAATGGTTGGAGGAAGAATCCCTTCTTGAATCGCTAAAATAGAGAAAATAGCCTCTACTCCGCCTGATGCTCCTAAAAGGTGACCTAAAGACGATTTTGTTGAACTCATGGCGAGCTTATAGGCATGATCGCCAAATACCTTTTTCACCGCTTGAGTTTCATTCGGATCGTTTAATTGCGTGCTTGTCCCGTGAGCGTTAATGTACTGAATGGCTTCAGGCGTTATCCCGGCATCGTCAATCGCTTGTCTCATTGCCCGAGCGGCGCCATCGCCTCCAGGCTCAACCGCCGTTAAATGATAGGCATCACTTGTAGCGCCATAGCCCACGATTTCAGCGTATATTTTCGCTTCCCGTTTTTGCGCACTTTCAAGAGACTCTAAAACGAGAATACCCGCTCCTTCTCCCATTACAAACCCATCACGATTCTTGTCAAAAGGACGTGAAGCCGTTTCTGGATCAGGATTGAATGATAATGCTTTGGCCGAACTAAAACCAGCAAAAGCCATCATAACTAGCGGTGCCTCAGCTCCCCCGGTTATGATAATATCATTGTCTCCACGAGCAATGGCTTTGAACGCATCACCGATGGAGTTAGTCCCTGTAGCACAAGCTGTCACTGTACAGGAGTTGATCCCTTTTGTTCCGAGATGAATAGAGACTTGTCCTGATGCCATATCAGGAATCATCATGGGAACGAAAAACGGACTCACTCTTTTAAAGCCTTTTTCCAAGGCCGTTCGATGCTGTGTTTCAAAAGTTTCCATGCCACCTATCCCCGAGCCAATCCATACACCAGTACGCGGTGCAATCTCGTCAGTAATAGTAAGGTCAGCATCCTTTACAGCCATCATTGCAGAGGCTAAAGCATATTGTGTAAAGCGATCCATTTTCCGCGCATCTTTCTTTTGGACAAAAGCCGTAGGATCAAAATCCTTGAGCTCTCCCGCTACTTTCGCAGGAAATTCATCAGGATTTACTCTTGTCAGTTTATCGACGCCGTTTTTACCAGCGATTAAATTTTTCCATGTTGTTTCAACATCATTTCCTAGAGGTGTAACAGCGCCTAAGCCCGTTACCACAACACGACGTTTCATGAAACAGCACTCCTTTCTATTAGTTCCCCCAGCGTATCGCAACAGCTCCCCAAGTGAGGCCGCCACCAAAGCCGACTAAAACAATGATGTCTCCATCTTTTATTTTACCTTCTTCTATGCCATCTGCCAA
This sequence comes from Pullulanibacillus pueri, assembly GCF_014639255.1. Classification (GTDB taxonomy): domain Bacteria; phylum Bacillota; class Bacilli; order Bacillales; family Sporolactobacillaceae; genus Pullulanibacillus; species Pullulanibacillus pueri. The sequence continues at coordinate 8,137 of NZ_BMFV01000056.1, read as the reverse complement.
AGCTAAAGGTATTGAAGAGCTCGAAGTATTTCCGTATTTATGCACAGTTTTCATTAAACGTTCAACCGGAAGGGCTAATCTTTCACGGGAAGCTTCCATGATCCGAATATTCGCTTGATGAGGAATAAGTAAATTGATATCTTCCTTGGTTAGCCCTGCTTTTTCAATGACATTAACCGCTGATTCGCCCATTTGACGCACGGCGAATTTGAAAACTTCTCGCCCATTCATCACAATATGGGAACCTTCTTGATATAATTCCTTCGCTTTCGTTCCATCCGACCCAAGCTCAAAGGAAAGAATCCCTTTATCATCTGAAACAGGGGCCATCACAGCCGCACCTGCCCCATCCCCAAAGAGTACTGCTGTATTACGGTCTTCCCAGTTGGTGATTTTTGAAAGCTTTTCGACACCTACCACAAGTATGTTTTTATAGGTTTTAGTTTCAATATATTGCTTTGCTGTAACTAAGCCATATATAAAGCCTGCACAGGCCGCACTTATGTCCATTGCCGCTGCATTTTTTGCGCCAAGACGCGCTTGAATCAAACAGGCAACCGATGGAAAGGGGCGATCAGGAGTTACTGTTGCTACAAGAATAAGATCAATCTCTTCAGCTGAAAGACCTGCCTTTTCTAGCGCTTCAACCGAAGCATAATAAGCCATATCAGATGTATCTACTTCATCATTCGCTATTCTTCTTTCTTCTATGCCTGTCCGTGTTCGAATCCATTCGTCAGATGTGTCTACCATCTTTTCAAGATCAAAATTCGTTAAAACCGTATCAGGAACGTACTTCCCCATTCCGATAATTCCTGCTCCCATCAACAAACCCCTTCCAGTTTACCAGTTAATATTATGATTTGGTACTAATCTTACTTGCTAAATAAACTTTTGTCTATAACCCTAGTCCTTTTCAAACTCAAACAAATATTAGTACAATTTTTACTCTTCTGTTGTCTACCAATATAAGGAATGCTAAACTTTTAAAGTAACCATTTTTTATAGGTAAAGTAGGGAGGCATTTTGTCTTGATAAGGAAATTTTGTCTTTGGGCCACCCCCATTGTTATCATTTTCATTTTATTCGCACTTTATTACTTATACACGATCCAGGGTGAGCTAAAACTTCCAGACAAAGGCTGGAGTCGCACCCTTCATAAGCCCATAGACTCTACAGAAAGAACGCTTTATACATATTCTGATAAACAGGGCACTGAACTCTATACAATAGATGGTGAGGCCATTATCCATTCTACGCTTAATAAACATTTGAAAGTGACTCAGCAACACACTCATTCCTTTAAAGGCGATCTCATGCGCCTTTACTGGGCAGAAGGGGACACCTATGTATTTAAAAAGAATCTTAATCTCTATTATTTTAACGGGCAGAAAGAATTACTCATTGATAAGGGCGTAGAGGATGCCAGCTATAAAGAAGGCACAGTGTATTACTCTCAAGGGAATATGTTAAAAAAAGTGGACTTAAAAACGCTGAAGTCTGAAAAGGTGAGGCAATTCCCTAATGACATCCGAACCTTGACCATTGATAAAAGTTATGGGGCTTTACTCTTAACAACACTAAAAAATAAATCAGATGTCTCTTTTTATCTTTCTTCCTTGGAAGGTAAAACACCTCAGTTTAAGAAGTTTGCTACCACTTCAATTGTCAGTGGGGATATTAGTCAAGCTTCTTATCAAGTCAACGATCATCATTTTTATTTGTTTTATATGCTTTCTGCTATTCACGACGGCATCGCTTTTTCACCATATTATGAAGAGCTTGCATTAGATCACATCAACAAAGAAGAAGTCGTGGCTTTTAAAAATAAGCCTATTTCCTTTCAAGGATGGCCAAACATCAATACCAATGAAATCTATTTTAAGATGATGCATAATCAACCAACCGTGCTCTTAAGCGCAGAAGGAAATCGCAATCTAAGGGATACCGCTTTAAATGTCTATGAAGCACATCCAGGTTCCGATGGCTCTTGGATACTGGAACGCCGGAGTACTTCTACCGAAGCTTCTATCCATCCGTTTTGGATAAATAATCAAACTATCGGATGGCTGGATTTAAAAAGTGAAGATCACTATCAACTAGGGCTAGCTAGTCAAGATCCTGAAATCATTAAAGCGAGTCAAAAGCTTAATAATGAGGATATGAAAAATGCACTCTCAGAAGCCACTGTATCTGTCCCTAGAATTTTCATTTTGATCTTAATCTCCTTACTTTTTGCCAGTCCGGCATTGATGATTTATGGCGTAATTGCCTTTACCAGAATTGAATTACTTGAACGCAATTCGCCTATTGTGAAATGGATCATCGGCCTTGTCTTTGTTGCCATGATGTATGGTTTCTCCTGCTTTGTGATGAAACCAAGCTTTTATTACTATGCACCAGACTACTTAACCTTTCCGCTAGGCGTCATCGTCTGGCCAACAATCATAACTGTTGTCTCATGGCTAGTCACACGTCAATTCAAAACAACCGAATGGACATTACTTCACGAAGTATCCTATTTTTGTCTGTTGTATTTAATCATAGCCAATTTCTTATTTGGACCTTATTACATTTAAAACTTTACGCTGTTTGAACAAAGGAGACTTTTTATATGGCTAGAAAACTATTTCTTTGGGCCTTCCCATTTATCCTTATTATTATTTTATTTGGTCTTCATTACCTTTACACGATCCAAGGCGAATTAGAGCTCCCAGACAAAGGCTGGAGTCGCACGCTTCATAAGCCCATAAACTCTACAGAAAGAACGCTTTATACATATTCTGATAAACAGGGCACTGAGCTCTATACAATAGATGGTGAGGCCATTACCCATTCTACGCTTGATAATAACTTGAAAGTGACCCAGCAACACTCTCACTCCTTTAAAGGCGATCTCATACGCCTTTACTGGGCAAAAGGCGATACATATGTTTTTAAAAAAAATCTTAACCTCTATTATTTTAACGGGCAGAAAGAATTACTCATTGATAAGGGCGTAGAGGACGCCAGCTATAAAGAAGGCACTGTGTATTACTCTCAAGGGAATATGTTAAAAAAAGTGGACTTAAAAACGCTGAAGTCTGAAAAGGTGAGGCAATTTCCTAATGATATTCGAACCTTGACCATTGATAAAAGTTATGGGGCTTTACTCTTAACAACATTAAAAAATAAGTCAGATGTCGCTTTTTACCTTTCTTCCTTGGAAGGTAAAACACCTCAGTTTAAGAAGTTTGCTACCACAAGCGTCATCAATGGGAATATTATTAAAGCGAACTATTTTGTAAACAAGGGTAAATTTCACTTATTTTACATGACAACAAATGTACATGGAGAAATTATCTATTTGCCTTACTATGAAGTGATGTCAGTCCAGCAACTCAATGCTAAGAAGGCAAAGATACTCAAGAATAATCCCATCCACTTTCAAGGAAGACCTGATCTCAACACAAGCGAAATTTATTTTAGTCTTATCAAGAACCAACCAACCGTGCTCTTAAGTGCAGAAGGAAAACGCAATCTGAGGGATACGGCTTTAAATGTCTATGAAGCACAGCCAAGTTCCGATGGCTCTTGGGTACTGGAACGCCGGAGCACTTCCACTGAGGCTTCTATCCATCCGTTTTGGATAAATAATCAAACTATCGGATGGCTGGATTTAAAAAGTGAAGATCACTATCAACTTGGATTAACCAATCAAGATCCTAGGCTAATAAAAGACAGTCTGAAACTTCATAGCGAGGATTTAAAAGTGGCATTGTCAGTAGCGAGTTTAGCGATTCCTAGAATTCTTATTTTAATCTTGATTTCTTTACTTTTTGCCAGCCCTGCTCTCATGATCTATGGCGGAATTGCCTTTACCAAGGTTGAATTACTTGAACGGAATTCCCCTGTTGTGAAATGGATCATTGGGCTTGTCTTTGTTGCCATGATGTATGGTTTCTCCTTCTTTGTGATGAAACCGAGCTTTTATTACTATGCACCAGACTACTTAACCTTTCCGCTAGGCGTCATCGTCTGGCCAGCAATCATGACTGTGGTTTCATGGCTAGTCACACATCGATTCAAGACAGCGGAATGGACGTTACTTCAGGAAGTATCCTATTTTAGTCTGTTGTATTTGATCATAGCCAATTTCTTATTTGGACCCTATTACATTTAAAAAGGAAATAATCTCTGAACATGCACCTCCTACTCAAACATTGGAGGTGCTTTTATGTTTAAGAAAGCGCGGTGAGCAATTGGTGATTTTCTTTATGACTTTTCCTGTTTTTTCAAAAGCGGGCAGCACTGACACTCTTGACCTATTTTTTCTTTAGTTTAGGCAAAGTCCTTTTATCAGTAACACTTCTTTCGAAATTTTTTCATATAATATCATAAAAATTTCTATGAGTTAGGAGGGAATGAAGTGGTTCAACCTAATAATCATCAGCGGCCGCCCTTTAATCCTTACATGTGGGGACCTCCTCCCCAATGGCAACAACCGATGATGCCAATGCCACCACAACAACAGCAGCAACCTATGAATGTTCAAAATCAGCCTTCAAATATGCCCAACTTTATGCAAGGCTTTTTAGATAAGGATGGAAATTTCGATTTCAACAAAATGTTAGATGGGGCCAATAAGGTTCATAATATCATTAACCAGACACAGCCCTTGATTAAACAGTTAGGGCCGCTATTAAATTTCTTCAAAAAATAAGCGTGCGCTTAGCGTATGCTTATTTTTTGGTTTCTATAGCGCCCTACCGCCAAAGCTCAAGTGTCACTTTTGGCTTGAAATTGAGGAGCTTAGCTGCCTTGTTATAGGGGAATTGCCTCTCTTTATTATGAGAAGTTAACCTTTCACCACTTGAAAGCTGAATGACGTGGATACCTGATTTTAAAGGTTTTATAACTGCTTGCGTAATCCCTTCTGCCGCATCTTTAACATGTAATCGGTCTTGATCCAGCCTTTCTAGAGTCCCACCTTCATCATATAAATGAGGCATTCTCAAAATAATGACAGTATCGACACTTGTTTCTTCTTTATATTCAAGAAATCTTTGGATAAAGCCCTTTTCAAGAGCATCTACTCGCTTTCCAAGGGGCGTTAATGGCTTTAACGGACTTGTTTCATCAATCTCACCTTCAGCTTCACCATAAATATCAAGATGAGATATTAATACAATTCTTTTAAGTTGATCCAAGGCGGTCAAACTCTTCGTCAAGTGATCCAATGTCTCTTGACTATCTTCATGATAAAGTGCATCAAAAAATAGCAAGGTATCTACATCTTGACCCGATTCTATCCACTCAAAACTTGAGCCATTTTCCATGGCTACTTTTTCAAATTGGGCATTGCGTCCAAATGCCAGTGCACGTTCTTCTTCCTCTTGATTTCCTGACGTGTAAGTCACCGTGACACTTACTCCCTCCAGAAGCAATGCATCTGTCATTTTGCTTCCCCACTGACTTAATCCACCAAAAATTAGGACCTTCTCCACGATTAGCCCCCTCATTTTTTTCTCGTCAAATGCACTAAAACCTGCTTTTATTCCCATATCTTCTTTTTTACGACATTCCAAGCTCTATACGTTTTATAAAAATCACTTCCTATATATTTTATGTTTGACCTTCCTCTTTCATTAATCATCTTCCATGCCTAAAACAATATGAACATACCGCCACCCCTATGATAGGTGACGGTATGATGGTTAATACAGCGCTGCAAGCCCTGTTAAAGCTGCTAATGGAAGAATCAAACGCCCTACATAAGCACCGGGTGCCCCGTAACCTGGATATCCTGGTCCATAACCTGGATGATATCCTCCTCCATAGCCAGGTCCATAGCCTACGCCCGGATAGCCAGCTCCGTAGCCAGGTCCATAGCCCCCACCTGGATAGCCACCATGTTGTGCGCCATAACCTTGACCTGGATACCCCCCATAACCAGCACCATACCCCGTACCGGGATAGCCGGCACCTCCATAACCGAAAGAGCGGGAATACTGCTCATTGCCCGCTGTGTTAGGACTAATTTGTATTAAAAGATAAATATTATCTTGATCAAGATGTTCCATAATGCCTTCGTAAGTCTTGCCATCGTGCAAGTCTACCTTTACCGGCTTATTCAAATGGTTCACCCACTCATCAATGGGCTGCTGATGTGATGTTGGGTTTGTATTCATATCTGCCATACCATAACCTCCTCTAAGTCATTCTCTAATCATGATATTCACCCTATCGAAAAATGTTATGGCCTGGCGTAGACTATTCATAAACTTAAAAGTAACAATAGCACCCCGTCAACGGGATGCTATTGTTTATGAAATACCTAATGCAATTTTTGCAAATCTAGACATATTATCCTTCGACCATGGAGGGCTCCAGACAATGTTAACTTCCACACTATTAACACCATCAATTGGGGCCAAAGCCGCTCTCACTTCATGTTCTATTGTTGCAGCAAGTGGGCACCCCATCGCTGTTAAGGTCATGGTTACCATGACATCACCATTTTCATCAACATCAACGCCATAGACGAGCCCGAGGTTGACAATATCGATACCTAATTCAGGATCGATAACATCTTCGAGCGCTTCGGCGATATCTTCACGCATCTTCTTCTCGTCGATTTGGGACATCTCATTCTCCCCTTTCAATAGCTATTTGTTCAAAAAGTTTCTTCATTCATCGTTTATTAAACCATGATGAACTTTTTTGAACGCGAACTTTATAGTTTAAGTATAACCGCTCAGCGGTTTTCAATAAACCCCTATGCACCATTTAACAAGAAAAACTTCCTCTTTTTGATTGATTTTTCTCTTAAATGCTTGGCTTACGTCAAATCCTAATCGGAGAAGATAAATTTTTCTACCGATATTTTTATTACCTCTATAGCTTATACTTATGCTTCAAAGAAAAAACTTCATTCCTCCATCAAATTATACGTAAAAAAAAATCATGGTTCTCGAAAGCGTCCTTCGATCCCCATGTCTGGCTATTCTTTCACTTTATTTTTTGTTTTAACGCATCGCTTTGAGAACGGGAAAGCTGACTCGGAAGGGCTAAAATGGATTGATTAAGTTCATCCAACTTTCCCTCTATCCTATATAAAAGATAAAGGGTCACAATAATTGGAAACCCCACATCCTTGACCATGCCTAGCCATTCTTCCATCCCTTACACCTCCTTAGGCGTTTACAGACAGGAAAGGAAGCAAAGGATGTCCTTCCCTCCTGTCTGATCAATTAACTCAATGGAATGTCGGTCACATTTCTTTCAACAATGCGCGCCTCTTTTTTCTTAACTAAATCACCGCCCGAAGAAGTAAAAGCATTTTGAGTCAAAATTTCATCCATTGCAGCATTTACAGCCTCTGCATCAAACGGATCTACTGGATTGTCTAATGAATAGCGAACGGTTTTCCCTTCGTTATTTTCAAAAAGTAATTCAATCGTTTTAGCCACAACTTTCACCTCCTATCTGACCCTGGTTTTCCTTTTCTGAATAACATTAGTTTAAAATCTCTGATGTGTCATTGCGTTCCACTAAAATGAGAGGATACTGCTGCACACCTGCGATTGCTTCGGCAATAGCATAAAGCTGGTCCGCTGTGGCATCGGTTTTAACATTATTAAAGCTTTTTCTTTTATTCACAGCATTCCCTTTTTCATCAGCGCCCCCATCAAAAACCAACGCCAGCGTCGTCTTCTCCATTTGACTTGTGGCCATCTCTCTCACCCCCTTTCATATAATAGATAGGGTTTCATACAAAAAACGGTGAAAGAGATTTTAAGAAAGTTCCATGTTCGATTTAAGAAAAAATGGGCGTAAAGCATGCCCGGCCCTCATTCAGTTGGGCATAAAAAGTTTTTTTACCAAAATGCTTCGTCAGTATCAAGTGGATTGAAGCGGAAGACACTCTGGCTCCTTCGGGAATAGCAACCAGCGTTACTTCACGAGTAAACATCGAGTTGTTCCGAGAAAGCTGACGACGAAGCGATACGAGTAGACGCTGGAACAGGTGACTTTTAATCATAAATATTTTGGAACACACAGATAAACCATTCCAAAATGAGCTGAGGCTACTAAGGACGATCGGCTAAAAACGTCACGTCATTAAGGAACTTCGACTAAAACCGTCACATCCGTG
>NZ_BMFV01000055.1 GCF_014639255.1 Pullulanibacillus pueri | reverse complement strand
CTAATCAGCCGCTTGCTCTCATTTCTGTCCAAAGGCGCCCTGTCTTCGGACTCTAATCAGCCGCTTCCTCTCATTTCTGTCCAAAGGCGCCTCATCAGAGAAAGTCTATTTTGTTGAAACCCTTTCTTCCTTCATCAACCGTATGTTTCTTGAAAAACTTGGCTTACACTAGGTCCTTATCCATGCAAACAAATTTTTTACCGATCTCTTTATTGCTTCGACGGCTTTCATATTCTTTGAGAAAAACCGGGCATGCCCGGTCCTTATTCAGTTGGGAATTAAAGTGTTCTTTCACCAAAAGACAGCATCAGCAATCCAGTTGATTGGAACGGAAGACGCGAGACTCCTTCGGGAACAGACGTGTCCGAAGATCCATTTTGGAGCACATATAGTCCATTCCAAAATTAGCTGAGGCCGTGCCCGAGGAAAGCGAGCAGCCTGTAGTGAAAATCAACACTGTTCACTCTGGTTATATCCAAAATTTTATGCTTTCTTTCCTTTTAAGAAAAACCAGGCTTAAAAGCGTGCCCGGTCCTTATTTAGTTGGGCATTAAAATGTTTTCTTACCAAAAGGCATCGTCAGTACCAAGAGGATTGGAGCGGAAGACACGAGATTCGGAACACTTATACTCAGTGTGTTCCTCAGCACCGATGACTCACGGATGCCTAAACTAGACTCCTTCGGGAACGGGGCGAGCGTTACTTCAAGAATACACTTCGAGTTGTTCCGAGAAAGCTTACTACGAGTAAACGCAGGAACAAAGGATTTATTGCTTAAAGACTTGGGAACACAAAGAGTCCATTCCAAAATGAGTTGGGACCACGATTGTGGGGATGAGGAAAGCTAACGTTTTTGAGCAGAGATCCACACCGTCCTGATGACTAAAATTTTATCCTTTATGATCTTTTTCAAAAAAAGCCAGTAGCCTATAACACACATTCTGAGTAAATGAAAAAAAGGTGTATATCTTTTTAGCATTGTGGACATCATAATTTTTGAAGAGGAAAGAAAAAAGTTTTTGGCACTATCGGCTAAATTTGAGGAGATGGTTCGTTTGGAAAAGGAAGCTTTTCACGAAGAACATTAAACCTTTGAAAGAGGGTGTCTCCGAAAGATAACTAACCGAAAGACCCACTAACTTAACATTTCCTTCTTCATGAAGGGTCCTGCCATCTCCGGTGGGATCCTTTCATTATGGGAACTTTTAGGATAATTCCCTTTGTTTATGAGGAAAGGGTACCCTATTCATTTTAGGCTTTAATTTCTCATTTATTGGCATTACCTTATGTATTCAGTCACTGATCTTTCTATTTCATTCTTCTTTTCAAATGTAAAGACTCCGCCATGTTTGGTCAAGGAGCTTAGCCTTCTTTCATCATCACATGAGTGACACATTCCTGTACTGGCTCCATTCTGACCAATACTTTTCATATAAGCGGCAATCGCCTATTCAAAATCATTCCCTTTGTCATACGCTATAGTATCACTTGACTAGGTGGTGATTTCATGAGTTATGGTGTAGATGGAGGCGCAGGTTTCGGTAACGGCTTTGCGTTGCTCGTTGTGTTGTTCATTTTATTGATCATCGTTGGCGCAGCTTACGTTTGGTAAGACCATTTATCCACTAGAAAAAATAGAGGGTCACTCAAATCCATGAGTCCCTCTTTCCTCACCCTTTATTTCCTTCTTGCCTGTTAAAGCTTGATAGGCTTTGGCCTTATGTTCCTCTTTTACATATTTACCAAGGGAGGCAAGGGCAGCCGCCACAACACTCGCATCATCCGTGTATCCGAGTAAAGGAAGAAAGTCCGGCAAGGCATCCGTCGGCATAATAAAATAAGCAAGGGCTCCTACTGCAACCCCTTTTGCCCACACGGGTGTTTTTGAATCTAGCGCACAATAATACAATGCCACCGCCTCATTCACAAAAGGCACTCTCGAGGCATAACGTTTTATCTTTTTCCAAAAGCCTTCTTTTATATAGGCCTCTTTCTCAGCCATATTTTCCGGCTGAACCTTTAGCTTTTCTATATCAACATGTCCGTTTTTTATGTCTTCCTTTTCTTTTTTGTCCATGTTCGTTTCCTCCTTACCCTTCCAGCTTTCGACCCTACCTTACTGATTTTATCCTTTTTACTCCATTATTAATACTAAATACTCATATTATAAAGATAATCCCTAACAAATCAAAGCTCCATCCATCGATGCGATGTCCAATTCACCCTCTCCTTGCGACCTTACTATGTCTCATTTAAGGTATACCGATTCATCCCAGAGTATTTTTACGAATAATGAAGTTTAAGTCTCCATAACCCATGAGGAGTAACTGAATACACTAATATGCTGTAATACCCGAATTTACTGTCAATTCAAATTGTATTAAGATTATTATATACCTTTTCTAAATGTTTCAGCAGTCATCGTCAGCCTCACTTAACGGCACGTTAACTTGCGAGAATGTAAGGAATGGTTTAAATAAATGATCTTTAAAGGAGTGATTTGTTGGAGTCAGAAATTAAAAAACCATCATTTTCCTATGCACTTGCCATGCTCATTGTTGTTGCTGCTATTATTGCTGTGGGACTTCTTGTCTTTGGTGCTCCGATTCAAATCTTGATGCTTATCGGTATAATTGCTTTAATCCCATTTATGAAGGGTCTAGGTTTTTCCTATCAAAAAATTGAAAAATCAATGATCACTTCTATGAGTAAAGCTTTACAGCCGGGACTCATTCTTTTAATCGTCGGGATTTTAATCGGCGCATGGATAGCTGCAGGTACGGTGCCAACTTTAATTTATTATGGTATCCAAGCGATTTCCCCACAATTTTTCTTAGTCACAACTTTGCTTTTTTGTTCAATTGTCTCTTTAGCAACAGGAACCTCATGGGGAACTATTGGTACAGCAGGCTTGGCTATGATGGGCATCGGTGCTAGTCTCAATATCCCTGTTGGAGTAACCGCTGGCGCCATTATTAGCGGAGCATATTTTGGTGATAAAATGTCACCGCTCTCTGATAGTACAAATTTGGCACCTGCAGTGACGGGAGGCGATCTCATCAGCCATATCAAGCATATGGTGTGGACGACACTTCCTGCCTATATCATCACGGCCATTATTTTTACATTCATTGGATTAAAGTATGGCCATCAAAGCATCGATGCAGAAAATGTCAATACGTTAACGAACTATTTATCTGAACACTTTCATCTTGGGATTATTCCACTTATCCCAGTGGCTGTTCTCTTCTTGCTACTCATCTTAAAACAACCCGCGGTCCCTTCTATTTTTATCGGATCAATGGTAGGCGCGCTCATTGCGCTTTTCTATCAAGGGGTTGGATTTGTCGATATGTTAAACATTCTATATAGTGGCTATCATGTCCAATCGGGCATTGACATGGTTGATTCTTTACTTCAACGCGGAGGATTGACGAGTATGCTTGAACTCATTGCCCTTTTCCTCTTCGCTCTTGGGATTGGTGGTATGTTGAGCGAAGCCGGGGTATTAGAGGCCCTTATTGCTTCCTTTGCCAATCGCATCAAACACACCGGATGGCTAGTCTTTGCCACCATTATTTGCACGTATGCTACCTTGGCTATTGGTGGGGCTGTCTATTTCTCAACAGTCATGACCGGGACTTTAATGAAACCTATTTTTGACAAACTTAACTTAAAGCCAGAAAATTTATCTAGAATATTAGAGGATGCAGGGACGCAGAGCGCAGCCCTCATTCCTTGGACTGGAAGTGGTCTCTTTACTGCAGCAGCATTAGGGGTTTCTCCATTGGTCTATATCCCCTTCTGTTTTTTAGCACAAATGACCCCACTCGTTTCTCTCTTCTATGGGATTACCGGTATCACTATGAAGGAGAAGGAAAAAGTGAGGAAAAGAAAAACGTCTACAAAAGTAGCAGAAGCCTAAAATCACTTATTTCTATAAAATTCCCCCTAAGGTACGTATACAATAACCTAGGGGGATTTCTATAAAGAAGAATGAGCCTTCCTTATAAACTGCTAATAAGTTTGTAAAATCCATCTTCTTTAAGTAATATTTCCTCTAAATGCTTTGGCTCTGCGTATAATCCTATTTCATAGACTTTGGAAAAATGATCTGGATGATGGGCCGCTTGCTCCTCGGATTCTTCCATAATATGTTTAAGCCGGGAACCGCGACAGACCTTCAAATCAAAGGTGGATGATTGCATGGATAGGGGATAGGTCTGGAGATTACTAAAGATGACTAAAGTCTTATGATTCTTATGGCTTCCTTTAATCTTGTCCCAGTCTTTAACATGATTGTGGGCTAGCCAGATACAATCAGCATTCTCTGGAGATGATAATGGAAAAAAGATGATCATTTGACTATTACTAATGACAATCGGAGGCATATGGGTAATCTTCATTAATCGTTTAGTTCCCTTTTTACGCCCTTCATAACTTGCACTAAAAAACTCGCATGAATGTTTAATAATATCTAAAGGTTTTTCCCTGACCACAATTATTCGCTCTTCTTCTAAAACAACGGTTTGTCTGTGACCAAATTCTCCTAATGAAGGAAATAAGGCCATGGTGTGGGTATTAATAAAGTACCGCTCAGCCTCGACAATTTTAACGATCTTAATGACCTCCTTAAAGCTTAAATTTTAGCATTTACTCTATACTCTTTTCCCCCATTGAACCTCACATCGTGAATGGCACCACAACCAAAAGATTGATTTTCTTCCCATCCTTTTCACCTCCAATAAAAATATTGTTATCTTTTGTGCCAGGTCCAAGGGTTAGCAGACATAAGCAGTAAAACTCAGCCATTAAATGCCATAAATGGACTATTGTTGTCAAAATCTATTGTACATCTTTTTTACATATTTGGGAAGATATTTTACCTAAAATTTCGACATTTTTCTCTTAATTCTTCTTCCAGAAGTTGAAATTGCTCTGAATCTAGTGATTGTTTTATAATAAAGTGGAAATAAAATAAAGAACTTGTGAGGTAGAATAGTGGAAAATAGACTCCTAGGGAATGTAAAAGTGAACGTTACGAATAGGAATGAAATTTTATCTAAAATCACCACTCGTCTCAATGAAAAACAAAAAACTGTTATTTTATTTCTCAATGCCCACTGTTATAACATAGCGCAAAAAGATGACATCTATCGAAAGCATATTAACGCAAGTGACTTCGTATTAAATGACGGCATAGGCGTGGAATTAGGGGCTAAGCTCTTTAATTTCCGATTTGATGAAAATCTTAATGGAACTGATTTTACGCCGCAATTATTAGAAGCGGCCGCCATATCAGGTGACAGTATCTTTTTATTAGGTGGACAGCCTGGTGTGGCAGAGACGGCTAAAACTAAGCTTGAGAGACGCATCCCTGGGTTAAAAATTGTAGGCTGCTCAGATGGCTATTTTACTCATTCTCAAAAAATAGTAGAACAGATCAATCAATCTAAAGCCGATATCGTGATTGTAGGAATGGGCGTCCCTTTACAAGAAAAGTGGATCTATAATCATAAGGATCTCATTCATTCCACATTGTTTGTCGGTGTAGGCGCCTATATCGATTTCGCTTCTGAACGGATTAAAAGAGCGCCTTCCTTATTACGTAAAATGCGTATGGAATGGCTGTATAGACTCCTACATGAACCCAAAAGATTATGGAAGAGAAATATTGGAAGTCTTATTTTCTTTTACTATATTTTTAAAAATAAGTCCCGAAAAAAACGAGGGTGAGATCCCTCGTCTTTTCTTGTATGAGAAGATACGGAGGTGACTAAGTCATTCATTCTCTTCGTGCCTTCACCCGACATGTGACTTTATGAATAAAATTTAAAATGTTTTTAATCAATAACCAAATCCGGACCTATTGTCTGCAATACTATCAAGATTTTGATAAAATAAGAACATAAACTGCAGATGAGGTGGCTATATGCAAAGAAAACTTGTGATTGCACATGATATTAATGAAAGCCTTCTTCAACAAGTAAAAGACGTTATTCCGGATTGGGATATTATTATGGGAGGGCATCCCGAGGTCTGGACAAAACATATAAAAGACGCTGAGGTCATCGCGGGTTGGAGAACCAAGATGGTGGAGCCTTGCTTACATAACGAGAGCTCAAAGTTACGCTGGATTCAAAGCTGGAGCGCAGGTGTGGATTCCTATCCTTTGGATACTCTAGCAGCTCGAGACATTTACTTAACGAGTGCCAATGGTGTCCATGCCTACCCTATTTCTGAAAGCATTTTTGCATTGATGCTTGCCCTCACAAGAAAAATTGCCACTTATGTTAAACAACAACAAGACAAAAAATGGGATGAAGCCAACCTTAACCTTGAAGTCCACGAGAAAACGATCGGGATTATCGGCGTAGGTGCTATCGGAAAAGAAACAGCCAAGATCGCAAAGGCTTTTGGTATGGAGGTCATCGGTGTCCGGCATTCCGACAAACCAGAGCCCTTTGTCGACACAATGGTGACAACAGAACAATTAAATGCTATCTTACCGAGCTGTGATTACGTTGTTGTGACCGTACCACTGACCCAGGAAACCCATCATCTCTTTGGAGAAGAACAATTTAACCTTATGAAACCGACAGCCTTCTTTATTAATATTGGCCGTGGCGAGGTCGTTGATGAGCAGGCCCTTACAAAGGCTTTGGAAACAGAACAAATTGCCGGAGCAGGCTTAGACGTTTTTGAAAATGAACCCTTGGATAACGATAGTCCTTTATGGTTATTAGATAACGTCATTATCACCCCTCATTCCGCGGGTTCAACAGAACACTATACAAAACGTGTGATCGAGGATCTCCTCATCCCTAATTTAAAAGAATACATTAAGGGAAAAGCCCCTTCTATTAATCTTGTTGATTATCATAAAGGCTACTAATGAATAAAATCCAAAGTTTGCCCTTATAAGGTCTTCCGCAAAGTTAAACCAAAAAAACAGGCGGACATTGCTCTTTAGCACTATCCGCCTGCCAATCCGAATGTTCCTTCTATTTTACGACAAGCACAGGACATTCGGATTCTTGAATTACCTTTTGACTGACACTCCCAAGTACAAGTTTTTTAATCCCAGATACTCCGCGACTGCCCACGACAATAAGATCGAAATCATTCACTTGGGCGTGCTCGCAAATCACTTGAACAGGCTCACCTTCTAGAACCTCTGTCTTCGCTTTGACATGCTGTTTTTCTAAGATTTCCTTGGCCAATCTTAAAATGTCTTCCCCTTCTTGTTGTACCTCTTGTTGTTTCCCCTGTTGCACGAGGTCAGCTTCATGAACATCTATAGAAGCTTGGCGATCCACAGGATATTGGTACATCCCATTATTGAGAACAACTGGATTGACTTCACTTGTTGCTCCCACAACAAAGTCCAAACCCTTTCTTTCCTTTACGACCGTCACAACTGTAAGTTCACCCTCTAAGTGATTCGCTGCATGTACAAGCGCCTTCTGACTACCTTCAGAGCCATCAAATGCCACCATGATATTATTGTACCGCATTTTAGAATCTCCTCCTTTTGAACTTCACTTATTATTGTGATACCCCTTACATGGTTGCATTTAACTTACAATTGATTACAACTCTTTATCTATTACGTAACATTTATAAGACGCTTCCCTTTCCCTTCTCCATTCTCACTACACCTGCCTATGATTTGTATGCTGATTTATGGTAATATTTATTTATACTCGTTAGGTTTTACTCACTCATATGAATACATAAGGAGACATGCTCAATGGAAAAAGTGCTCATTTTCGGACACAAAAATCCTGATACCGACACCATCTGCTCAGCAATTGCTTATGCTGATTTAAAAACCAAACTAGGGTTAAATGTCGAACCCGTTCGTTTAGGTGAAATTAACGGGGAAACACAATTTGCCCTAGACTCATTTCATGTCCAAGCCCCACGCCTTGTTGAAAAGGTTGCTAGTGAAGCCAAGGAAGTTATTCTTGTCGATCACAATGAACGCGGGCAAAGTGCTGACGATATTGATCAAGTCCGTGTACTAGAGGTGATTGATCATCACCGTATTGCTAACTTCGAAACTGCCGATCCGCTTTATTACCGTGCGGAACCCATTGGTTGTACTGCAACGATTCTAAAGAAACTCTATAAAGAAAATGACGTTGCTATTTCTAAGGAGATTGCAGGCTTGATGTTATCAGCGATTATCTCTGATTCCCTTTTATTTAAATCCCCAACATGCACCAATGAGGATGTAACCGCAGCACGTGAACTGGCTGAAATTGCTGGCGTTGATCCAGAATCCTATGGTTTAGATATGTTAAAGGCGGGCGCTAATCTACAAGACAAAACAGTAGAGCAGCTCATCACCCTTGATGCGAAGCCATTTGACATGGGCAATGCTAAAGTTGAAATTGCTCAAGTCAACACTGTGGATACTCAAGAAGTGTTGGCTCGCCAAGCTGAGATTGAAGCGGCGATCACAAAGACTATTGATGAAAAGCATTTAGATCTCTTCTTATTTGTGATCACCGATATCCTACAAAACGATTCAACAGGCATAGCCTTAGGTAAAGAAGCGAGTAAAGTTGAACAAGCCTTTGGTGGAACGCTTGATAACAATACTATTCTTCTTAAAGGTGTTGTCTCACGTAAAAAGCAAATTGTTCCTAATCTTACCGACGCCTTTGCAAAATAAAAAAGACTAGTGACAATAAAACGAGATTGAGATAGACGTATTTCACTCAAAGGAAAATCCGAACATTCTATGAATGAACGGATTTTCCTTTATTCTTAGCATGGGGGCGAATCGCTCCATCAAAAGACTTCACTTTCCATGGGCACGGCCTCAGCTCACTTGGAGATGGTTGATATGTGTGTTCTAAAGTATTTATGAAAAAAGTTCCCTTGTTCCTGTGTCTACGAGTAGTGCTTCGAAGTCAGCTTACTCGGAACAACTCGAAGTCTATTCGTGACGTAACGCGGGTTGCTAATCCCGAAGGACTAAGGAAAGCGATTAGGAGAATAACGTTCGCAAAAAAAAATCGTGGCTCTTATGATTTTTTAAGTCTCTGTATTTTGGCTACGCTCTCCTTTTCCTTGAACTTGCATTGTTCGACGATATTTGTATTCATTATTTTGTTTCGTCCTACCTCATTTCCTGTTCGTATTCGGCTTCCCGTATTCCCTTTACCGCTTGAACACCATATAATAAGAAGTATTAAAATAGAGGAGTGAGCGCATTGTCCCATTCAAAAGCAAAAAAGCAACGCCAGAAAAAGGTAAGAGAAGGAAAAAGAAATCCAGAACTTAGTCGTAGTCCCTTCGCATTCACTGATATGCAAACTCGAATGACCAAAACAAAGAAAGACAAACTTTATCATTGTAAGCACAAGAACTCACTAACCGATGACCGGACAGAGGGTTCTTTTTATTTGCCCAATTTATTGATGATAAGGAATAATCCGAGAGAATTAAAAACCCTCACTTTTCGTGAGGGCATCATAATCTTACTTACTTGCTAATTGATTTTCAATTTTATTATGCACATTTTGGAACTCTTCATCAGAGACAAGTACCCAACTGATTTTATCAATAGTACCAGTTGTTCCCTTCACTTCATAATCCTTAATGTTTTGCTGACAAGTGCGGTAGTCTGTAGCCAAACGCTTCATATCATCGAAGGAAAGATTCGTTGTGACATTTCCACCTAAAACATCAAGGACATTATCAATTTTCGTCACAGATGTGAAGCTTTTTCCTTTGTGAAGAATCCCTTGGATGACTTCACGCTGTCTTAAGTTTCTCCCAAAATCCCCACGGTTATCTTCATGACGCATTCTAACAAAGCCCATAGCTTTAGGTCCGTCTAAATAAATTTGCCCTTTCTTATACACATAGCCTTTCTTATAAAACCCTTCATCCGTCCATTGTATATCATTATTGACTGTAATGCCGCCAACAGCGTCAACAAGATCAGCTAAACCTTCCATGTTCATTTTCACATAGTAAGGAATATCAATGTTCAAATATTTTTCAACTGTTTTTACCGCTAGCTCTTCATCTCCATATGCATAAGCAGCATTAATCTTACTATAGCCGGAGCGACCTGGGATTTGGACACGTGTATCCCGGGGAATGCTTGTCATAAGCATCGAATTTGTACTTGGATTTAATGAAGCGACAATCATGGTATCTGAACGACCCTTATCACCTTTACGTTCATCGACGCCTAGTATCAATATATTAATCGGTGTTGCCGACTTTTTATTTTTAACAAGAGGTAAATCCTCATTTTTTACGCCTTTAAGGGGATTGTACATTTTATCTGCCGTTTTACTCACAGAATGAAAAATATAGAACCCATAGCCACCAACAGCAACAATCAAAATCCCTAAAACAATGCCAGCGATTAAGAAAAATCGTTTAAGCTTTGATTTCGGTTTGCTTCTTTGTGATCTCAAAAATGTTCCTCCTATAAAACGTTCTATTCTTACACAATATGACAGATTCATACATATTTTGTCTCACTCTTATTAAACTCTATTTCTCTCACTTTGTAAACATATTTTTTGTTGAGGAAACCTATAACCCATCTACGATCAATGACTCTCTTTTACCATGAAAATCCACGTCCTGACAATAAAAAACCACTATAATAGTCCTGAGACTTTTATAGTAGTAATAAGGGTAGAAGATTATTCATCTAAATACATTTCTCGAATATTAAAAAAATAACGGATAGACTTCCCATTTACATCCCTAACTTTTACATAGGGCATTGTATCTTCAATCGCATCAAAAAGTAATTCAGGATATTCATTATTCCAGTCATCAGTAAATAGAAGTTCCTCGGCGTCCTCAGTAAATAAAGGCAGGGCCAACGGGGTCTTTATTCTTTGTGGAGGAATATCCGATCTGAAGAAGCGATATATGGTGTCGGTTATCGCAACATCAAGCAAAGTCACCTTAGCAGTAATTTCTTCATAAATGACATTGACAGTACTTTCAACTGTGAGATAGTACTTAATATAATCTTCTTCCTCTTCGCTATAATCATTCGTCTCAATGACAACAACTACTGTTTTGAACAAGGAATCAAAAACTTGACTTTTTCTATACAAATCCTCAACTGCACCCACAATTCCACCTCCTCTATTCCTTTTACACAGTATTGCCAAAATTCAATGGAATATAATAAACTCCTTTTATCTCATAGTTATAGACCGTCACAGCCACTATAGCCTCACTATCCCCAGTCTATTTCCTGTAAAATCATAATATGATACGCTGACACTCTTGGATAAAAGGTCAAAGTTAGAGATAAAGGAAGGTTCTACGATTTGTGTTTTGAACTGCTCGCACATCTCTGAGACACTTCCCTTGGTCCTGTGGGCATGAGGAAAGCGAGTAGCCGGGTGCGAAAATCCACACTATCAGCTCGAACAGGAATCACCTTAGCCGTTGTTGCTTCATCATTGACTTCAATTCCTAATATGGATACCCCTAAGAAAAGCAATACGCTTTTTGAGAGATGGCCTTTGAATAATAAAGGAACCATTAAAGAGAGCTTAAAAGTGTTTTTAAATGGTTTTTGCCCCAACTAAAAAGCAAATGAACTAGTAGGATTTCGAACTAAAAACCCCCTCTCAGGAACCTAAAGTTCGTAGAGAAGGGGGTGATCAGTAGCTCTATATATCTTGATAACTTCTTATTCTTTTCTATCCGTAACAAACATATGCCCAGGTGCGTGAGTAATCATTATTTCAGGTTTTACTTGCATCGCGACCGCCTGAGGCGTCACCCCGCAGGCCCAAAAAACAGGCACTTCATTTTCTCGGATAGGAACGGCATCCCCAAAATCTGGCCGGTTAATATCCTCGATCCCTATGCTTGCCGGATTTCCTATATGAATAGGTGAACCGTGGACGTTTGGAAATTGGCTTGTCACTTCTACAGCTTTAACCACTTGATGTTCAGGGATCGGTCGCATACTGACCACCATCGGGCCTTCAAAGCGCCCAGCCTTATGGCATTGGATATTGGTTTTGTACATTGGAACATTGCAATCTTCCTCAATGTGGCGTACGGGCACCCCTGCATTCATGAGGGCCTTCTCAAATGAAAAACTACACCCTAGAAGAAACCCAACCATATTCTCTGTCCATAAATGTGTAATATCTGTTGGTTCTTCAACCAGTTCGCCTCTACGATACACTCTATACTTGGGAAGATCGACACGAATATCCGCTTCCGGAGCCACCAATGGGAGATGGGGTTTTCCCAAATCGGTCACATCCAACACAGGGCAAGGCTTTGGGTTTCGTTGGCAAAAAAGTAAAAATTCATAGGCTAATGCCTTTGGAAGAATGGCAAGGTTGCCCTGTGTATATCCTTCCGCAACACCAGAGGTAGGCTTAACCCATTGGTTATTTCGAATGATTTGTCTTACTTCTGAAGGTGTTGCTGTTGCTAGTGATGACATCTCTTACCCCTCCTATTATTCAAATAACTGCGGTATACCATTAACTAGGGAGTAGATCCCCATGTAAGCCATCGCAATAACGACAATGCCTCCGAAAATGGTCATCCATAATGGATGCTTATAATCACCTACAATTTTCACCTTATAGGCCGCAATCAGCATAACCCCTAGAGAGATCGGGAGAATCAATCCATTTAATGAACCAACAAGAATAAGAATCTTAACAGGTTGTCCAATGAGAACAAAAACGAGCGTGGAAACCGCAATAAAACCAACAATTAACCATTTATGATATTTCTCTAAAACCGAGCTAAAAGTGCGAATAAAAGAAACAGAAGTATAAGCCGCACCAACAACTGAGGTGACGGCAGCTGCCCACATCACAACACCAAAAATCTTATAGCCTACCATGCCCGCCGCTAATTTAAAGACAGAAGCTGGTGGATTACTAGGATCCAATTGAAGACCTTGGGCAACAATGCCTAAAGCCGCTAAAAAGAGAAAGATCCTCATGATAGAGGCGATACCTATGGCTGAAACAGAACTTTTTGTGACCTCTTTTAACGCCTCTTTCCCTGTCACTCCTGCATCAACTAGCCGGTGACCACCCGCAAAGGTGATATAGCCACCGACGGTCCCCCCAACAAGAGTGATAATCGACAGCACATCGATTTTGGCAGGGGCGAATGTCCGAATAACAGCTTCACCCACTGGAGGATGGGCTGTAAACATGACGTATATCGTTAAAATAATCATGACAAAACCTAAAATGAGAGCAAACCGATCCATAACCTTACCTGCTTCACGAACAAGGAAGATAGCAATAGCAATAATGCCACTCAATAACGCACCTAATTTAGGACTCATACCAAAAAGAACATTCGTTCCTAATCCTGCCCCCGCGATATTTCCAATATTGAAGGCAAGTCCCCCGAGGACAATCAGAAGCGAGAGAAAAAATCCAAGCCCGGGTAAAACATCATTGGCGATATCCTGTGCTCTTTTCCCAGAGACTGCTATGATACGCCACACGTTAAGCTGAGCTCCTAAATCAATAATAATTGAAATAAGGATGACAAAACCAAAACTTGCTGCCAATGTTTGTGTGAAGCTTGTCGTTTGGGTAAGGAAGCCTGGCCCGACAGCAGAAGTGGCCATTAAAAACGCTGCCCCCATTAAAAGACTCAATTGTGATTTATTTTTTGTCATGTATCCCCTAACCCCTTTTTGTTTTTATACAAACGATGAAATCTTTGCAATTGAAATATCAGCTTTGACTAAAGTCTCGCTAATATATTTTGCAAATTCTACGGCAAATTCTCCATCACCATGAATACAGACAGTGTCCGCTTTAATGGAAATATCATTGCCTTGGACTGCCTTAACTTTTCCTTCATTCACCATTCGAATCACTTGGTTTACGGCAACCTCTCGATCCTTGATCAGGGCATTCGCCGCTCTTCTCGAGGTTAAGGTGCCATCTGCTTGGTAGGTGCGGTCCGCGAAGACTTCGCTGGCTGTTCTCAATCCTGCCTTTTGACCAGCTTTAACAAGTTCGCCACCGGCTAATCCGAATAAAACCAAGTCAGGATTGACTTTGTACACGGCTTCTGCAATGCCTTCCGCTAACCCAGCATCTTTGACTGCCATATTAAAAAGGGCTCCGTGAGGCTTAACATGTTGTAGAGTACCGCCCTCTGCTTGTACAAAAGCATTCAAAGCGCCAATTTGGTAAACAACGAGATCATAAGCCTCCTGAGGTGAAATATCCATATTCCGTCTTCCAAAGCCGATTAAATCTTGTAAACCGGGATGAACACCTATCCCAACGTTCTTTTCCAGCGCGAGTTTAACTGTTTTACGCATTGTCGCCGGATCACCTGCATGGAAACCACAGGCAATATTTGCAGAAGTAACATAATCTAAAATTTCTTCATCTCTTCCCAGTGTATAAGCACCAAAGCTTTCACCTAAATCAACATTTAAGTCCACAGTACTCATCTTTACATCCTCCTATTTTGATCTTAATAAAATGCCATTTTTAAGCTGTTGAATCTTTAATTCTCTTTCCAATAACAACTGCTGCGCTTCCTCTTGGGAGACTTTCTGAAATCTTACTTTATCTCCTGGCTTAAGCTGAGCTATTTTCGGAAGATCAACAGTAATGACTTGTCCAATTTTGGGATAGCCACCCGTTGTTTGCCGGTCAGCCAACAGGATAATAGGGTTTCCATTCGAAGGAACTTGAATAGTCCCAAAGGTTACTGCTTCAGAAATCAATTCTTCTGGCGTCTCCAGTTTGAGCTGTGGTCCACTTAGTCTATACCCCATACGATCGGACTGAGGTGAAATCGTAAAAGGTTCCGTAAAAAGTTTTTCTCTAGAGTTGTGATCGAATAAGTGTGCCTGTCTCCCCGCCATGACTCTCAACTTGGGTTCAGACTCAAGAAGAGGCAATACATCAGGCGCCACAGACCAACTAAATTCAACCACCCCTGCTGCTTTTTTCTCAGGAGCCAATCCCTCTATCATTCTATTGGCCCAAGATGAGCGCTGACCAAATGGAATGTTATCTCCTCCTTTTAACGCTCGGCCTTTAAACCCTCCAATACCTGCCCGAATATAAGTTGAATAACTCTCCATGACTTTGGGAATATCAAATCCTCCCGCGACTGCAAGATAAGCCCTGCAGCCTGATCGACAGGGGCCGAATATGAGGTTACTTCCGGCTTTCACATAGATGGGGCGCCACATTCTGACCGGTTTTCCATCAATTATAGGCGAAAGGTCCCCACCACAAATAGCAATGAGTGCCTCTTCTTTAAACGCTATACTCGGTCCTAAAAGAGTAAGTTCAAGGGTCGGTGCAGTCTCTAAGTTTCCTACTAAAAGATTAGCGAGACGGTGGGCGAGCTGGTCCATCACACCGCTGACAATGACGCCAAATTTCTGATAGCCAAATCTCCCTAAATCTTGAATGGAGGACAAGAGACCCGGTTTAAGAATTTCAATCATTAGCGGTCCCCTCCCATTCATTGAATTCCTTTAGAGTAATGGGTGTAAACTTTATTTTGTCTCCTGCCTTTAAAAGACTTGGAGATGAACTGCCCGGCCTAAATAACTTAATAGGTGTTTTGCCTATAAGTTGCCAACCCCCTGGGGTTTCGATGGGATACACCCCGGTTTGCTTTCCGGCAATTCCAACTGTTCCTGCCGGGATGTTTAATCTAGGTGACTCTCTTCTTGGCGTTGCTATTTTTTCAGACATGCCCCCAATGTAAGGAAATCCCGGGGCAAAGCCGATCATGTAGACCACATAATCACCATTTGCATGAAGATCGATCACTTCGTCTATTGTCAAACCATTATGGCTCGCCACATTTTCTATATCTGGTCCTAAATCACCACCATAGCAAACAGGGATCTCCACGACCCGTGGCTCAGAAGCCGTTCCTATATTTAAATCTAATAAGAATTGATCAATTAGATCACAGACCTGATGGTAAGGCAGCCTTGAGTCTTGGCTATGCTGAATAAAATAAAGGGGATGATATAAAACCGTTACCGTCGTAAAGGCTGGGATATATTCTATCAACCAATCAAAATGAGTGTGGTCGAAGAAATTGGCCACGGCCCTCACCTTATTCATCGTTTCTACATTAATATCCTTACCTAGCTCAATAATGACCCCGCTGTCTCCCATAGGATGTAATGCATAATCCATAGTCACACCTCTGCTAATAATCTATAATCTATCTATTCATGGTCTTTATCGTTAATCTATGATCGTGACAATGTCTTTTACCCAAGGCCGCTTGGGAAGGGGCTCAATCGTTGTTGTTGAACCCTCTGTTGCCCTAATACTGCAGAGATAGCCTGGTTTTCCATTGACGAGGGCCATACATTCTTTACACGCATTAGCTGATCGGCAGGAATATCTTACACCGAGAGAGGGATCCTCTTTTTCGCGAATCCATAATAGCGCATCAAGCAAACTCATACCTTCTTTAAAAGGCGTTTCATACTCTCTCAGCTCTTTATCCTTCTCAGCGTCGCCTCTCGTCACCATCAGTCGAATATTAGACATCTCATTGCACTCCTTTATTAACCGTATGATCAGGGCTTATTTCCTTTTTGAACTGCCATTGTCCTCCCTCAAATGTAAAGATAGAGCTAAAGCCTTGTTTTAGAGTCTCTGAATAATCTAATCGAACATGAGCGCCTCTTGATTCCTTTCTCTCAAGTGCCCCTCTAATAATAGCCTCACCGATAAAGGTCATATGATAGGCCTCTAACTTTTCAACAAAAGGTAGACCAAAGTGCGACTGTTCCTCTAAATCAATTTGCAAACACGTCTGCCGCAATTGTAAAATGGCCTCTAAGGCCTCTTTTAAAGTTTCCTCCGAGCGAAGTGGGCCAGCCCCTTGCCACATGACCTTTTGAATGCTTCTTCTTAATTCTAATGGGGTTTCACTCTTTCCCTTTGATGTCTCATGGTGCCAAAAGGCTTGTAACCTTGACCATTCCTTTTCTTTTTCCTGTTTCAGTATTTTGTCATCCTCAGGCTCATTCCTTTCACGGCTCGCCGTTTCACCGGCTATTTTCCCGGTGACTAATGCCTCCGTAATCGCATTACCTGAAAGACGATTGGCTCCATGCATACCGTAAATCAGTTCTCCACAAGCTAACAGACCCGGTACCGTTGTTTCCATGTCCTTGTTCACTCGGATACCTCCGAGCATAAAATGGGCCATAGGTGCCACTTCAACAAGATCTTTGGTTAAGTCAACACCTTGATTTAATAAAATATCAATAACAGGACCAAATCCTTTTCGCAATTCATCTTCAGGAACCATGCGAAAATCTAGATAAGCACCGCCATGGGGCGTCCCCCGCCCCGCTTCAACTTCTTTAAAAATCGCTAGACTGGTCATGTCACGGGTCGCCGTATACTTCCCGGCTTTTTCATTCGCATAACGATCCATAAATTCTTCGTAATTCCCATTTAACAAACGTCCACCTAGTTTATAGCGAAAGGGATCCCACATGATGGGATCGATACCAACAAGCGGCGGAAAAAGATGGGCAATAGGGAAAAACTGAACCATTTCCATATCACGAAGCTCGCTACCGGCTTGAGCTGCGAGGAGGAAACCGTCCCCAGTCATATTCACCGACGCACTATTTCGTTCATAAACCTCTGTCAATCCACCCGTTGCTAAAATAACCTGTGAAGCCGAAAAACTGACCGGCTCCATGGTTTCCATTGAAAAACCAACAGCCCCGATCACACGCTCCCCTTTTTTGACTAATCTCGTTATCATTACATTCCTAAGTCGCGTGATTTTATCCTCACGCCAGATTGCCTTCCTGAGACCGTTGGACGTCGCGCCACCGGTATTCAAAATATCAACATAAACACAGCGCTTGCGGGAATGTCCCGGGGAAACAACTTGTGAGTGTTTTCCATCCTCCGTCTTTGCCCAACGAACACCAAATTTTTCGACTTCGAGAATAACTTCAGGTCCTTTTTCAACAATCGCTCTTACAATTTCGGGATCAGAGAGTCCCCTTCCCCCCTCCATCGTGTCATGGAAGTGAATGTCTGTATCGTCCTCTTCTGCATCGCCTAAAGCCACAGCGACAGTCATCTGAGCAAGAATTGTCGCTCCACCTCGGCCAATCAAACTTTTATCCGCTAGAATCACTTGAGCCCCTTGGTCAGCTGCTGTTCTTGCGGCCATCATTTCTGCTGCCCCAGAACCAATGACTAAGACATCTGATCGATAGTCTTGAGTATGTTCAACCATATATCACATTCACTCCTTAGATTTATCAACGTGCACTTATGACCTCTTTTGCTATGGGATAGCCTATAAAAGCCGATAAAACAGATCAACTTAATCAAAATTGCTATATAAATCATTGAAAAAGAGCTAAAGAGGAGGGAAATGCTTACAGAGGAAATCTTTTAATTATTTTAAACCTACAAATAAATTATATATTAATATGAGATTATCATCCTAGCATAAAGGTGTCAATAAAATCAGACTAGCACAAAAATAGTGATAGAATTTGGTGGCTTACTCAGGAAAGGGAGTCCTTTTAATTGATATAGTGGCATCAAAATTTACCAAAAAATGACCCCTACTCAGGGAAAAGCTTTTTCTAAGTAGAGGTCATTCATCCATGATGGATCATTTTGGTGCACATCGTTTACAAAGTCTAGAAAATCACTTATTAGATTTCCTCAAGCGGCTGGACATTTCCGCGAATCGGTTGCTCACGCTTGGTTGGGGCAACATAGTTGACGGCATTTTTAATGACGCGTTGCACATCTGCGTGATAATAAGTAGGGAAGGTTTCATGACCTGGTCGGAAATAAAAGATTTTCCCTTGCCCTCGGTTAAAGACACACCCACTGCGGAACACTTCGCCGCCTTTGAACCAGCTCACAAACACAAGTTCATTGGGCACTGGAATGTCGAAATGCTCACCATACATCTCTTCATGCTCCAATTCAATCGTCTCACCGATACCTTCGGCAATCGGATGATTCGGCTGAACCACCCATAGGCGTTCATTTTCGCCAGCTTCACGCCATTTCAAATCACATGACGTTCCCATCAGCTTTTTGAAAATCTTAGAGAAGTGACCTGAGTGCAGCACGATCAAGCCCATTCCT
>NZ_BMFV01000054.1 GCF_014639255.1 Pullulanibacillus pueri | reverse complement strand
ATACAAAAAAATACCTGTAGGTGAAACACTCTTTTTCAAGTGTCCTACCTACAGGTACCATTTTAACTCTGTAATTGGGCGCGATCTTTGTTTTTTTGAATATGGTTCATAATGCAATGGGAGGTTCGGACGTATTGCCGATATAAGGAACTATAGGAGACTTTCACATGGAGTGGTTTCTTGCGGTCCTTAAAAAGAACGATAGACTTTTTCCGATTCGTGGGATGTGGAATAATGGTTTTCACATGGTGATAGAAAATCCAGTAGCAATACTCATCATCGGGTGAATGCGTAGGGAATGCATAAATGCCTTCTTGGGGATAGACAGGGATAGGGACTTTGTTCCATCTTTTCCGAGGACAAAGCTCATGAATCACTGCTTCCCGTCTCCCGTTATAACTTGCTCCACCATCAAGACACCCGGCTTTAATGAGCTGAAGGGGTCTTTTTTTGACATGAACCTGATTATCGTTAGGTTCTAATACAACGGTATGGTAGTCGATGTCTCGAGCGTTTAGTATGGCCACAGTGTCTAGGGTAATTTCATAACTTCCAAAAACGTCTTCATTCATTTTCACAATCTCCTTACTTTGTGGGATGTTAGTACAGAATAAAAAACATCATGTCGAAGCAAGGTGTTAATGGGTAATAATTCTATATTATGAAGTAAACGTTAAATGTTAATATAATTGTAAAACGCTTACAATGAAAATTCAAGCCCAATGTGGTAAAAAAGGACTATTTTTGTCGAAGGGTGGGGTTTTGTGATCGGTTGTTCCAAGATGGGGACAAGGGGATGGGGACAAGGGGACAGGTTTGTTGTCCCAGGGAAGAAGCCTTCAAGAACAGAGAGGGACATTGGGGCGGGAATCTTGCTCGCTTAAAGATTAAGACTACATTATGTCGTTAGACTCCCCAAGTCATGATCACCCATATGATGTTTCGGGATAAGAGGTGGAAATAAAAGGTTAAAGAGCATAAGTGCGTAAGGAGAAAGAGAGGGGGACTTTAGCAAAAGGCCCATTTAAAGGCACCAATGCTAGCAAAATTATTAGATCTTAGCCTTACGGATTACTAGTGTCCAGATTGATGAACATATCAGTCTAGATATTATAAAGGTTGGATTCAGGTGAGTTTATTTTCTAAGGTTACTCTGATGCTAAGTAAAATGCTTTCGTAAATCTCACAAAAGCTTTGATGATATTGAGGCCTAAAAGTTCCTTTCTATATAAAAGCCATGTTCTTCTTAAGATTTTTTTATTGTTCATCACTAAATCAGCGGTATATAAATGATCGCTTTCTCTGAGAGAGATACTTGGAAAAAGAGCATAACCAAGCCCTTTTTTTACTAACTCTTTACAGGTTTCGATTCGGTCCACCTCCATGGATACTTTTGGTGGAACATTAAACGAACTTTGCCACCATTCATCAAAAGTATTTTTTAAATGAAAGTCTGTTTGGTATCTTATTAAACTGAGTTTTGGCAAGTCATTGATGTGGAGCTTGTCTTTTGAAGCAACGCATAATGTTTCTTCATTTAAAACAATTCGTTCACCTGACCAATGATGTTCCCCTCTCGATATACCAATATGAATCTCTTCCTTTTCCAGTAATTCATGTATTTTTGGGCTCCAGCCAGTGGTTAAATTAATCTCCACGTTAGGATATTCCGCCAAGAAACCCTCTAATAATAAAGGGAGTTGGTAGAGCGCGAAATTGCTAGATACGCCCAGTCGTAAGGTTCCATGAACCTCTTCTTTCATATTTATTATATTGTCTTTAGCCTTTCTTAATTCTTTAATCATCGTTCTTGCATAATTGACTAGATATTCCCCCTCATTTGTAAAGGTTACTCCATTTTTACTTCTCTTTATGACTTCCGAATGAAACTCTTTTTCTATTTGTTTTATTCTATAGGTCAATGCCGGTTGAGAGATATATAGTTTTTGTGCTGTTTTGGTAATTGAACCCTCATCGAATAAGGTTGATAACAGTATCCAATCTTTTTCATTCATGAAGTGATAACTCCTTCGTTGAAAAGGCTATATATTGTTATAAAAAAATTTTATGTTAAAACATAAAAAAATACTATTTTACTTATGTTTGTTTTTAATTTAGCATATTTGTATACAATTTAAAAGTTTCCGAAATATGATATAATAACAATTTTAAACTTGGGGTGACTCTTATGGTAGATAAATTTGAAAAACATTACGATGTAGTTGTCGTTGGAGCGGGGAATGCCGCCCTTTGTGCTGCAATTGCTGCTAGTGAGGCTGGGGCTAAGGTCCTTGCATTGGAGAAGGCTCCAAAACATAAACGAGGAGGAAACTCCTTTTTTACAGATGGGGCCATACGTTTTGCTTTCCATGGATTAGATGATTTGAGAAAAGTGATTCCTAGCATTTCAGATGAAGAGGCCAAAAAAATTAATATGCCGCCTTATACCGAAGAAAAATATTATTCGGACTTAATGGAAGCTACTAGACATAAATCAGACCCTGATTTGGCTAAGCACCTTGTTTACGAGTCCTATAACACTATTAAATGGATGCATGAACAGACAATAGACTTCGATCTCATATACGATAACCAATCCTTCTTAAAGGATGGCATTCACCATTTTTGGGGAGGATTACCTGTAAAGACAAGTGGTAGAGGTGTCGGCTTAATAGAGCAGTTAAATAAAAGGGCAAAAGCATTAGGTATAGATATTTGGTATGAATCTCCAGCTATTCGTATGACAACTCATGATGACCGTATTTCTTCTATAGTGGTCAAAAAGGGCGATGAAGAAGTCACTGTGCAAACAAAGAGTGTCGTTCTTGCGTGTGGAAGTTTCGAAGCAAATAAAAAGCTTCGTGCAGAAAAGTTAGGAGAAATTTGGAACAATGCAATTGTAAGAGGAACAGAATTTAACACAGGTGATGGGTTGTCAATGGCTTTTTCTGTAGGCGCCCAGCCTTTCGGTGAATGGGATTGTGGTCATTCTATAGGAACAGATGCCAATGCACCAAAGGTGGGGGACTTTACTAAGCCAGGAGATATTTATAAAAAGCACTCCTATCCATTAGGGATTATGATCAATAAAGAAGGCTTTCGATTTGTTGACGAGGGAGCAGACTTTAGAAATTACACTTATGCAAAGTACGGAAGAGAGATTTTAAAACAGCCAGGTCATGTTGCTTATCAAATCTTTGATTCTCAAGTAAGGGATATGCTGCGCGATGAATATAATAGGGAAGAAGCAACGTGTTATCAAGCTGAAACGATTGAAGATTTAGTAGAACAGTTAGATGTTGACCGGGAACAATTTATTAAAACAATCGAAGACTATAATAACGCTGTACAAGAGGGCGCCTATCATCCTTCTGAGAAGGACGGTAAATGCACAAAGGGGATAACGCCTCCAAAATCAAATTGGTCTTTGAAAATTGAAGAAGGTCCTTTCTATGCCTTTCCTGTGACCTGTGGGATTACTTTCTGTTTTGGAGGGGTAAGGGCGAACAATAAGGGAGAAGTTTTAAACAAAAAGGGTGAACCTATTAAGGGACTATTTGCGGCCGGAGAAATGATTGGGGGCATTTTCTATGAAAACTACCCAGGTGGTTCCGGGTTAATGTCAGGAGCAGTATTTGGCAAAACCGCAGGGGTATCTGCAGCACAATATGTGAAACATAATGAAACACTCACTCAAAATTAGAAGAATGTATACTAGCAAAAACCTAAAAATATTGGGAGTTTAAGTGATTAAGAATCTTGATTAAATCTTTGTTACTTAAAGTATTCTTTTTTATGAAAGCCCTTTAATAAGGGCTATCTTTTAATATGTGAGGGGGAGGACAGTGCAACCAAGAATTCGTATTATTTCAGTTGGAGGAACCATTTCCTCAGCAGAAAAGGATAATGCCTTATCTTCTCCAACATATGCAGGAGAAGAGATTATAAAATTAGTTCCAGGTATTGAGGAATATGGAATGATAGAAGTTGAGAATTTTAGTAAGGTGCTTAGTAGTCAGCTATCTGTCGAACAAATTTTTAATTTAAGCATGAGAATTCACGATATTTTTGAAGAGGATCCTGAATTAACAGGTATTGTCGTTACCCACGGGACAGGAACACTTGAGGAAAGTGCTTTCATGGCAGATTTAATGGTCGATGACAGTAGACCTGTGGTTTTTACTGGAGCAATGCGGAGCTTATCAGACCCTTTTACAGATGGTCCGTTTAATATATTGAATGCGGTTCGTATTGCCGTAAGTGAAAATGCAATGGATAAGGGTGTCATGGTGGCTCTAAATAGCGTCATTCATCCTGCTAGTGAAGTTTATAAATCTCATACCACTAATGCGGATACTTTCAATTCAGGAGAATTTGGACCTCTGGGATATGTTTATCCAGATCGGATCCATTTTGCAAGAACGCTACTTGCCAAGCCAAAGATCAATACTCAACGCCCTAATTTCAATGTCGATTTAATAAAATATGTGGTGGGAATGGATGATAGATTTATACGAGCCTCAATAGCCTCTGGAGCAAAAGGGATGATCATTGAAGCTTCCGGGCTAGGCAATGTGAATGACTCACTAGCCGATGGCATTGAATTAGCTTTACAGAAGGGGATCGTAGTTGTGATTTCCTCCAGATGTACCAATGGCCGTGTTTACCCTTCTTATGGTACAAAAGCCGGGGGAGGGTCGTTACTGGAAAAGGGCTGTATTTTAACTTCTATGTCTGGTCCAAAAGCGCGCATGATGTTAATGCTCTGTCTTGGAGAATCTATGAAACATATGGAAGTTCAGCATTTATTTGACCCTGAAGGACCATAGAATACGAGAGGGTGGCGATATGAAGGTGATCCAAGAGGATATTGCTCAGGCGACTTATCAGTTAGCAGAATTTATTGCTTCGGTAAATCATCAAGACATTCCTATTCATGTGAGAGAGCATGCGAAATTGACTCTAGCGGATACTATAGGAGTTGCACTTCGCGGATCATTTGAACCAGAGATGAAACGACTCTATCAAAAACTAGCCAAGGGGAAAGGGTCAGTTATTCTGAAAAGTGGATTTCCAGAGGTAGATCCGAGTGTTGCGGCTTTTTTAAATGCCACAGCCACTTGTTTTTTGGAATTGGATGAAGGCAGTCGACCCACGGGGCATCCTTCATTGCACGTCTTTCCGGTTGCTTTTGCGCTTTCCCAAGCCTTAAATAAAACGGGAGCTGATTTTTTAACAGCTTATATATTAGGCTATGAGGCTCAGTACCGCGTTCAAAAAGCTACAAGTTTAAGAAAAATTGTTCATCCCCATGGGAACTTTGGTCAAATTGGCGCAATTGTTGCGATAGGAAAAATCATGGAGTGGGATGTTGAACAATTAAGACAAGGGATGAATGCTGCCGCTGGTTTAACCCTAGGGACTTCATGGCAACCATGCTTAGAGGGTGCCACCGTCCGCAATGCCTTTCCGGGTTTGACTGCTCAAATCGCTTTTACTGTAAAGGATTTAATAGAAAGTGGTTTTACAGGATATGATCGGGCATTAAGTGAAACTTTTGGTGAAATTTTAGGTGAGCATTTTAATACTGGGACCTTGACAGAAGAATGGGGCCAAAATTATGGGTTATTGGACAACTACTTCAAATTTCATGCAGCCTGTGCGCTTGTTCATCCAGCACTGGATGCGACCGCCAATGCTTTAAAAGGGAGTTTAACTCATGGGGAATTTCCAATCATGCATGTCAAAAACTTGCCCAACCCAAAAGCGATAAAGGGGATAAAAGTAAAAGTGGCTAAAAATGCGGCACGGCTAAATGTGTTAGCCAAGGGCAATCAGCTCTCAGCAAAGTTTTCAATTCCTTATGCTGTGGCTATGTATCTAGTAAAAGGGCATTCTGGGGTAGAAAATTTCCAAGGTGAAGTTTTAATGGATCAAGTGATAGTACGCTTAGCAAAAAAGGTAGATGTAGAGGAAGACGCTCAATTAAGTTCAAAATGGCCAGATGAAGCTGCTGCACAAGTAACCATAGAAATGAAGAATGGGGAAGCGCTCGTTGGACATTGTTCAAATCCTTATGGAAGCTCTGCTCATCCGCCATTAAAAGAGGATCTGTTTGTTAAATTTAGGTCGTTAACTGATGGGATTTTTAGTGAATCCACGAAGGAAGATATTTGGGAGGCATGCCTTGATATAGAAAGTGAAAAGGATTTGTCACTCTTTTTTAAGAGGAATTTTTAAATCAATTCAGAGGAGGGAATTGTTATGCAATACGATTTAATCATTAAAAATGGTGAAGTTGTTACATCGCAAAATACTTTTTCAGCAGATATTGGTGTGAGTAATGGGAAGATTGTAGACATTGGTATGTTGGATGGTGCTCAAACTCGCGAAGTATACGATGCAAAAGGTAAATACGTATTTCCAGGCTTTATTGATGAGCACGTTCACAGCAGAGATCCTGGATTAACCCATAAAGAGGATTTTACTCATTTAACACAATCTGCTGCTGCTGGAGGCGTTACAACCGTTATTGAAATGCCTAATACAGTTCCTCCAGTAAGTGATGAGGCTTCTTTTTATTCTAAGGTAGAACATTTGTCGCCAAAAGCCTTTGTTGATTTTGCGCTTTTAGGAATGGTATTGGGTGATTTAAATACAAAGAAATTACAAGCAATGGCAGATGCCGGGGTCGTTGGTTTTAAGCTGTTTTGGGGTTACTATCTCAATCCTAAAACATTGGAGTTGGTATATAATCCTTCTAAGGGTGACGATGTACTTCCGCCACCTGATGATGGACAAATCTTTGACGCCTTTCATACCATTGGTCAAACGGGTAAAGCTGTATGTATTCATGCCGAGAATAGTGCTGTGATTTCGCGGATGGTGGAAATTGAAAAAAATAAAGGGAAGACAGATTATCTTTCATTCCTTTCTTCTAGACCCTCATTTACTGAGGCTCTTACGATTCAAACAGGCATCACAATTGCAAATGCTGCAGGCGCACATTTGCATATCTTACACATAGCAGCAGGTGAAGGTGTGGATCTCGTAGCTGAAGCTAGAAATAAGGGCATGAAGGTTACTGGAGAAACCTGTCCACATTATTTAACCCTTACAGATCAAGACTATCCGCGTGCAGGCGTTAATATGAAAATTTACCCTCCGATTCGAGAAGCTAGTCATCAAGACCGTCTTTGGCAAGGTGTCCAACAAGGTCACATTCAAGCTATAGGTTCTGACCATGCACCGCATACGGAAGAAGAGAAGGTAGGAGATATATGGAACGTACCTGCGGGTGCTACAGGTGTACAGACTATAGTTCCTGTCATGTTAGATAGCGTCGCAAAAGGGAAGATAACTCTAAATCAGCTCGCTTCATTATTATCAGAAGCTCCTGCAAGAATTTGGGGTTTGTATGGTAAAAAAGGTGTTATTCAACCGAATGCTGACGCCGACTTTACTATTGTTGATATGAATGCAACGATGACGATTAGAAAAGATGATCTATTATCTAAAAGTCAAGTCACTCCTTATGATGGCTTAACTATGAAAGGAGCACCTGTTGCTTCCTTTATCAGAGGACGGCAGGTCATGTCTGATGGTAAACTCGTTGGAGAAAGAATTGGAGAATTTGTTAAACCAGTGGGTAAATCTGAATACAAATGGTAAACTAGGTAACCACCTTTTTATGTAAGTGGCTATAAGAAGGTGGTCCAAGAAAATGATTTGATCAGTGTTGTTGGTTTATACAAATACTTGTCTTAGAAATTGTCACTATCGTTAATGACTTGAGATTACATTACTATTAGTATTAGTTTAATGGTTCTTTTTGAAAGCACTTCCATTATAGCAGAGTTAATATTCTTAATATTCGGTAAAGTGAATTTAAGAATGAACCAACATTAGAAGTTATATTAGAAGGAGGTCATCTTTTGGAGAATCAATCTTTAGAGACAAATAATATGTTTGAAGAAATGCCTGGAGATAAAAAAATTACAAAATATCAATGGCAAACATTATGGGCATCTTTCACAGGTTATGCAATGGATGGACTAGATATGATGATTTTAGCATTTGCGTTACCTCTCATTTCTTCTGATTTAGGGCTGAATTCAGCTGAAGCAGGCTTCATATCTACCATAACATTGATAGGGACAGTCATTGGGGGATACATTTTCGGTGCATTAGCGGATATTTATGGAAGGGTAAAGATATTCTCTTTAACGATTTTAATTTTCTCTGTCTTCACAGGCCTTTGTGCGATTGCCTCGAATATTTTTTGGTTAGACCTTTTTCGCCTATTATCCGGTTTAGGTATAGGTGGGGAATTTGGAATTGGAATGACTTTAGTTAGTGAAACATGGTCCAAGAAATATCGCTCACGCGCAACTGCAGGTGTAGCAGTAGGCTTTCAGGTAGGGATAGTTCTTGCAACCATATGTGTTATGCTTATAGCTCCTCATTTTGGTTGGCGTGGTGTTTTTCTAATTGGTGTTTTACCAGCTCTATTTGCATGGTGGTCAAGAAGAAAATTAGACGAGCCTGAACTATGGAAAAAGAGTAATCAAGCTAGGAAAGCTAATGATAGAAAGATACCACTAAAACAATTGTTTGATTCACCTAAAAGAGTTGGCATTACATTAGGATTAATACTGATAACAGGTGTACAGAATTTTGGGTTCTATGCAATTATGACTTGGTCGCCCACTATGCTTGCAGATCAATTTAACTTTTCATTTTCAGATACAACCTCTTGGACGGTGGTCACAACAATAGGAATGATCCTAGGGATTATTGTCTTTGGTTACCTTTCTGATAAATGGGGGAGAAAACCATCCTACATTATTTTTCAACTTGCATCAGCCATCATAGTTTGGATATTCTTCCAGCAAAGTGCATTTGCTTTGTTACTATTACTTGGCGCCATTATGGGATTCTTCGTTAATGGAATGATGGGTGGTTATGGTGCATGGATGGCAGAACATTATTCAACAGAAATTCGTTCAACCGCTGAAAATTTTATTTTTAATTCGGGTAAGGGTATTGCTGGATTTGGTCCGTTCATTATTGGTTACCTTGCGTTAAAGCATTCTCTGAGCTATTCTTTAGGGCTTATTTCAGGTATTTATTTTCTCGCGGCAATTGCTGTAGTGCTTTTAATACCAGAAACAAAGGGTAAGGAATTGGAATAGTCATATTTGAATTTAGGGAAACGAAGGATCCACAGTGCGGTTTGTGTGTGGTCTCACTATATTCATCATACTTGGTGATGGGTTAGCTTAATGGCAAAGGTCCTTTAGGCTAACCTTTCGTTATTCTCAATATTATCTATGAGGCTGATAACGGTCTATAGAATAAATGAATTTGATGAAAAAGGCATTGTCTACCGGCTAAAATCAGAATTGGATAAAGGAAGAGCTTTGTTGATTATGATAACGTTTTACCCGCTTTTATGTCCTTAGTGACAATGTTTTTGAGAACCTCAAGCGATATAATCATATTAATTAGTCTTTTATTCATCGTATGGAAGGTTGACGACAAATCATTTATGGAAGCACGTTCGCTAAAAAAGTTTGATACACCCTTTGTTGAGGGCATAAACCTAGAACTCATGTAAGGAGATAAAAAACATGGCATTGTATTTATCTGAAAATGATGTGACCACACTATTGTCAATGGAAGAGGCTATAAAAGCTGTAGAATATGGACTTAAAGAGTTTGCAAATAAGCGCGCTCAGAATCAGCCTAGAAATCGTGTAGTCGTAGGTTCCACAACCCTTAATGTCATGTCATCCTCAATGACAGAACAGAAAATATTAGGTGTGAAGAATTATACAACAACGCCTAAAGGGCCAAATGCTTATTTTCTATTATTTTCGGAGGAGGGAGAACTTCTCTGTTTGATGGAAGCTGATGAACTAGGGCGAATACGTACGGGTGCAACAACAGCACTGGCAACAAAATGGCTTTCAAAGGCAGACGCTAATACAGTAACTCTTATTGGGACGGGTTTTCAAGCTGAAACACAATTGAAGGCGATCTGTGAAGTGAGAAACATAGAACAGATAAAGGTATGGAGCAGACGCCAGGAATCCATTCAGAGCTTTTGTAAGCAACTACAATCTGAGGTTCAAGCTGAACTTTTACCCGTCTCTGATATTGAAAAAGCTGTTCAAGGGTCGGATATTATAACAACAGTAACGAGTGCTACTGAACCCGTATTAAAAGGGGAGTGGATATCTGAAGGTGCCCATATTAATGCTGTGGGTAATAATCGAATAAATGAGAGAGAGATTGATAGTAGGGCTGTCAAAGTGGCGGATGTTATCATTACAGACTCTATTGAACAATCAAAAAATGAATCAGGGGATCTCGTTCTTGCTGTGGCTGAAGGTGTCGAGGTCTGGAACAGAATTAAAAATCTCTCTGATTTACTTATAGGGTCTGTAAAGGGACGTGAAAGTGAAGACCAAGTCACTTTATTTAAATCTAATGGCCTCGCCATAGAAGATATATCCGTAGCTTACTATGTTTATAAAAAGGCTATGAATTCTGGTGTAGGTAAGGAAATGAAGATATAAATAGATAAGGACTCTATCATCAATTTATTTTCGTATCCATTAGTTACTTGGTTCATATTAAATAAATGAGCTACGTTTTATGATTGGCCTTTAATCTATGATATGGAAGTCCTTGTGAGGTAAGTTGTGCAGATTTACAAGAGATAATAGAGAGATTATGATAATGAGGGTTAAAAAGGAGAAAAAACATGCCATATAATAATTTAATCGCTCGAGTTGAGTTAAATAACATTTCATTTGGCGAGGTTGCTTCCGTTATAGGAAAAGCAGGTGGAGATATAATATCAATTGATGTGATCAGTTCTAGTGGGGATTCCTCCATACGTGACATTACAATTGAGGTCATGGATAAAGAGGAAGAAAGGGTCCTTGAATCTTTGAAGTCTATGTCTGGCATCAAAATCATTAATGTATCCGATCGAACCTTTCTCGCCCATTTAGGTGGAAAAATATCCATCAAATCAAAAATACCTATTCATAATAGAGATGATTTATCAAGGGTATACACACCAGGTGTTGCGCGTGTTTGTTCCGATATTCATGAAAACGAGCGAAAAGCATACTCTTTGACGATTAAAAGGAATACTGTCGCTGTTGTCTCCGATGGGAGCGCTGTTCTTGGCCTTGGAAATATAGGGCCACTTGCATCGGCTCCAGTCATGGAGGGTAAAGCGATGTTATTCAAGCAACTAGCGGATGTTGATGCGTTTCCAATCTGTTTAGATACTCAGGATACTGAGGAGATCATCCAGACCGTGAAAAACATAGCGCCCATTTTTGGTGGAATTAATCTAGAGGACATTAGTTCACCACGTTGTTTCGAAATTGAAAGTCGCTTGAGTGAAGAATTAGATATTCCAGTTTTTCATGATGATCAACACGGAACTGCCGTGGTTGTTGTTGCAGGTCTTTTAAATGCTTTAAAAGTTGTCGGCAAAAAAATTGAAGACGTTCGTGTCGTTGTGAATGGAATTGGTGCAGCAGGTGTTGCTATTTGTAAAATGCTGATCAATGCGGGAGTAAAGAGTCTTGTTCCTGTGGACCGTGATGGCGCAATCATCAATGGTGGAAGCTATCCTTATCCAATGTGGCGATGGTTAGCCGAACAAGAACAGGTCGAGAAAAAGCAAGGAACATTAAAAGATGTGATTCAGGGGGCCGATGTTTTTATTGGTGTATCAAGGGGGGGCTTACTCTCGGGTGAAGATGTCCGTAAGATGGCAGTAGATCCCATTGTTTTTGCCATGGCTAATCCTTATCCTGAGATTTCTCCAGAAGAAGCTCTTGAGCATGTTAGAGTCTTTGCCACAGGGCGTAGTGATTACCCAAATCAAATCAATAATGTACTCGCTTTTCCTGGGATTTATCGTGGAGCCCTTGATTGTCGGGCAACACATATTAATGAACCCATGAAGCTGGCTGCTGCTCGAGCCATCGCTGCTGCCGTTACAGATAAAGAATTAAACGAGCAGTATATTATTCCAAGTATTTTTAATGAACAAGTCGTATCAAAAGTACGACAGTCTGTTATACAAACCGCGATTTTAACAGGAGTATCCCGTCGTATTCCAAAGGATTTTAGATAGGTAGTTGTACTATACACTCTAAAGAAAAATGAATAACAGAACTTTAAGAACAATAAATCGCTTCCTGAGCTTTTATTGTTCTTTTTTGTGTTAAGGTAAGAAGACAATGCAGAATAAAAGGGAAAAGGGGGAAATGGATGGGCATTACAGTAAAGAATGCAATGAAAATCGGTGGCTTACGGGAATGCAGAGTTGTAGCAGGGGAAAAGGGACTATCGCGAATCATTAACAATGTCACTATTATGGAAGTTTCCGATATCATACGTTGGCTGAAGGGAAACGAATTATTGTTAACTACCCTTTATCCTATTAAAGATGATCCGGTTGCTCAACGTGCGCTGATCCAGAAGCTTTATAAAAGTAAAACAACGGCACTTGCGATTAAACCGTTCCACATTATAAAAACTATTCCGGAAGTGATCCTTGAAGAGGCGGAGAAGCTTGGTTTCCCAGTCATTGAAATTCCTGAGAAAGTCAGCTATTTGGATATATTATCACCTGTGATGAATGTCGTTTTTGATAATAAGGTAGTACTTCAGGAGGATTTGGAGCAGGCAAGCAAAATATTAAGGGAAATTTCTTTAAGCAATAAAGGGATCGGTAAATTTATTGATACTTTAAGTTTCCTGACTAAAAATATCGTCACCGTTGAAAGCCAGTTACCATTTATGAAATTGCCAAAACCCGATGTTGACATTCCCCCACTCACCGAGGAGGAACAGAGGGAACTGGCATTGATTAAACACCCGATTCGGTTAGAGAGGATTTATGGGGACAAAAGAGTTCCTTGTATTGTTGCCCCTGTGATGCTAGATGGGCATATCTACGGTAATATTACCTGTTGGGGGATTAAAACAGATAATCTGGAAATTGACCTCGCTATTTTAGAGCAAGCGTCCACTTTCCTGTCTCTCGAATTTTTGAGGTTGAAAGTAAAATATGATGTCGAGCAACAATATAAAAACGACTTTATGCGCGAACTGTTATTCAACGAATCCATGAATCTACAAGATTTAATGGAGTGGGGAGAGAAATATGATTTTGTCAATGAGGGACAATATATCTGCCTGTTATTAGTGAACGATCGAACAGACTATAAGGAGGGGAATTTGGATACCTCAAAGGTTAACGAAGTCGATTATATTGTTCGTCAGCGCTGGCCGAAAGCTATTACAGGTAAGATCCGTGATCTTGTTTGTGTGATCTTACCGATAGATGATCTGAAAGGGGACAAGCTGAGGGGACAATGTGAACGTTTGTGCAGTGATCTGGATGCTTACGTTGAACGGCATTTTGTGTCATGTATGGGAGTAGGACGAGCCTATTCAGGAATAAAGGGTTTGAGGAAAAGCTATTACCAAGCAGAACAGGCGATTAAATTACGCCATCATGTCAAAGAATTTCAGAGGATTCTGTTTTATGATGACCTTGGTGTGTACCGGTTGTTGGGGCATTTAGTAGGAGGAAGAGAATTAACGGAGTTTTACGAGGAGACCATTGGAAAGTTGGTTAAGTATGATGAGCACCACGACCAAAAGTTGGTGGAGACCATCGAAGCTTATTTTCAACAGAATGAAAATCTAAAGGAAGCATCTCAGGCCCTGTATATTCATGTCAACACGTTAAAGTATCGGATTCAAAAGGTATCGACCATTACAGGCTATCATTTAAACCATTCAGATGGGAAAATGATGCTGCAACTGGGTTTAAAAATACATGAAATGTTAAGATAGTGCATTGTCTTTTATGACAATGCACTATTTATTTTTATGTCCATTATGACAACGAAATTCCGATAAGACTTTAATATAATGAATGTATATCGGAGCAATTAGAATGGATCTTCATTCATTGTGAACGAAAAGAGTGAGAGCGATGAATCTTAAACGAATTAAAGGGACATTAACACAATTTAATCAGATTGGTTATTCGGAAAACGGTATGAACAGGTTAGCCTATACTGTTGATGAGTTAAGGGCAAAAAAACTTTTTATGAGTATCTGTGAAAAAGAGGGCATGACCGTAAGAGTGGATGACTGTGGAAATATCATTGCTCGTAGAGAGGGGACAAATCCTGCCCTGCCTCCAGTAGCGATGGGGTCCCATCTGGATACCGTCATTGATGGAGGGCAGTACGATGGCACAGTTGGGGTCGTCGCAGGGATTGAAGTCATTCGCTGCTTAAACGACCGAAACCTCCAAACCAAACATCCTATAGAGGTGATTTGTTTTACCGCTGAAGAATCCTCAAGGTTCGGTGTCGCCACAATTGGGAGCAAGGCGATGGCAGGAAAGTTATTTAAAGAAAAAATAGGAAGTTTGAAGGATCGCAATGATATAACCTTCCAGGAGGCTTTTAAACGAGCGGGGTTTGATTTTGACATGATTGAAAACGCATCCAAAAATCCCGGAGATTTCAACGCCTTTTTTGAAATGCATATTGAACAGGGGCCGGTTTTAGAGAAGAAAGGGAAAAAAATAGGCATTGTTACTGGTATAGCGGCTCCAACCCGAATAAAGGTCACACTTGAAGGGAAGGCATCGCATTCGGGAACAACGCCTATGGATCTTCGCAGAGATGCCTTTTTGGGTGCCGCTGAGCTTGGATTAATTGTAGAAAGGGCAGCCAAATCAGAAGCCGATAAAGGCACTGTAGCGACAGTAGGGGATTGTACGATTAGACCAGGAGCGATGAACGTGGTACCGGGAAGGGCTGAAGTAAAAATTGACATTCGCGGGATCGATGGCGATTCCAAACAAAGAGTATGGGTAAACATCATGGAAGGATTAGACGATATTGAACATCGCCGTCATCTAATGACCCGTACTGAAATAATGATGGATGATCAACCGGTCCCGTTAAAAAAGGAAGTGATCTCATCTCTGCTTGATACGTGCCGAAAACTAGGACTTTCTTGTATACAAATGCCAAGTGGAGCAGGTCATGATGCAATGAACATGGCGAGCCTTTGTCCAACAGGATTGATTTTTATTCCATGTAGAGATGGACTCAGTCACCATAAAGATGAATTTGCCGCGTTGGAGGACATTGGTGTCGGAATCCTCTTATTAGAAGAAGAAGTTCTAAAATGGGCGACTTTGGATCATGGTAGGATGGATCAAGCCGCTATGGGGGAAAAGTCGCATGAAAGCTTATGATTTAAAATTGTTATCCAATCGTCAGGTAAGTGCACGGTATTGGCATATGGTTGTCGATGCATCAGCGGTTGAGGATAACGTTCAGCCGGGTCAATTCTTTAATATTCGCTGCGGTAATACCTACTCCCCACTTTTAAGGCGACCTTTTAGCATTTACAGGATCAACAAAAATACACTCGAATTTCTTTACTTGGTAAAAGGAGAAGGGACAAAAAAACTTACAGAACTCGAGAAAGGTGAAACGATCAATCTATTTGGTCCATTAGGGGTTCCATTTTCACTGGAAAAAGAGGATCAAACGATTTTGCTTTTGGCAAGAGGGGTTGGGATCGCAACGCTTGCGGCATTGGCTCAAGAGGCTAATGAGATGGGAATCAAAACGGTCGCTATTTTAAGTGCACGAACGCGTGATGATTTATTGGCTACAGAGGCTCTTCATAGCTTTGGTGCAGAAGTTTATAAGGTGACAGAGGAAGAGGGAACCAGTGATGTCGAAAATGTGCGGCAGATCCTTCATCGGATCTTGGACACACACCTCATTAATAGGCTCTTTACGTGCGGGTCAAAAAGATTGTCCGTTCTTCTACAAGGGATTGGAAAAGAAAGAGGAATCCCTGGGCAAATTGCTTTAGAAGAGCATATGGGGT
Organism: Pullulanibacillus pueri; assembly: GCF_014639255.1. Classification (GTDB taxonomy): domain Bacteria; phylum Bacillota; class Bacilli; order Bacillales; family Sporolactobacillaceae; genus Pullulanibacillus; species Pullulanibacillus pueri. The sequence goes on along the minus strand of NZ_BMFV01000054.1, from coordinate 5,691 downwards.
GCGGAATGGGAGTTTGTTATGCCTGCGTGTGTGACATCCAACGTAGTGGTGCCAAACATTCAGTCAAAGTTTGCCAAGATGGGCCTGTGTTTTCACTCGAAGAGGTGGTATTAGCATGACGATAAATGAGCCTGACCTCACGGTAGATATCGGTGGTTTAGAACTTCAAAATCCTGTAATGCCTGCCTCCGGAGCCTTTGGAGAGGGCATGGATCAGGTGATTGATTTTAATCTCCTCGGGGCAGTTGTGCCAAAAAGCATCACAAAATTCCCGCGTGGGGGCAATCCGACACCACGGGTTTGTGAAACCTATGGTGGCATGATTAATTCGATAGGGATTCAAAGTAAGGGGATTGAACATTATCTGAATGAGACGCTTCCCTACTATAGGAAATACCAAGTGCCTTTGATTTCTAGTATTTCCGCTGAATCGGTTGAGGAATTTGTGGAAATGGCCGAAACGATTGAGGCTGTACCTAATGTGGCGGCGCTTGAACTGAATATCTCTTGTCCAAATCTTAAAGACAACGGTCTTGCTTTTGGAATGGATGAGGACATTACCTATGAACTGGTGCGTAAGGTAAGAGGGGTCACGAATAAACCCATTCTTACAAAGCTAACCCCGAACGTCACTAACATTCAAAAGATTGCTTTAGCGGCAGAAAATGCTGGGGCAGATGCGTTAGTGGTTGCCAATACATTACTTTCGATGGCAATTGACATTGACACATGGAAACCAAAAATTGGGAATGTTATGGGTGGATTGTCAGGACCGGCAGTAAAGCCGATTATTGTCAGACAAATCTACCAAGTGCATGAAGTCTCACGGCTTCCGATTATTGGTTGCGGCGGTGTAATGACGGCCGATGATGCGATTGAAATGCTGCTTGCTGGAGCAACAGCTGTACAGGTGGGAACGGCAAACTTTGTTACTCCCACGGCGATGATTGATATGATCGATGGGATTAGGAAATACATGAAAGCTCATGATCTTAAACGTATTGACGATATTGTAGGCAAGGTTGTTTTAACAAATCAAAAGAAGGTGGAGAGCTAAATGATTGAATGGGATCACATTATACGTAATGGAAAACTCGTGACAGCGAATGAATGTTATGAAGGTAATATTTATATAAAAGACGGTAAAATTGCCGCCGTCACACAAGATCACTTAAAAGGTACGGCAAAGGAAGAAACGGACGCCTCCGGACGCTATGTGTTACCTGGTTTAATGGACACTCATATTCATTCAAGGGATCCAGGCTCCACTCATAAAGAAGATTTTTATCATTCCACCTTGGCGGCTGCAGCAGGCGGGATTACTCTAGTCTTTGAAATGCCAAATACGAATCCTCCGATCAATCATGTTGAGAATCTACAAAAACAGGTGGATAACCTCTCACAAAAGGCAAATGTTGATTTTGGAATCTGGGGAATTTGTCTCGGAGACCTTAATTTGGATCAGATCCAGTCCCTGAATAAAGCAGGAGTTATTGGATTTAAATTCTTCTGGGGTTATGCGGTCAACCGAAATACCTTTGAATTAGTCTACAATTACAATCCTGATATGAAAGATATTATTCCTCCTTTTAAAGACGGAGAAGTATACAAGATTTTTAGAGAGGTGGCTAAGACTGGGAAACTACTGGCCGTCCATGCGGAAAACAACGATCTCATCCATACGCTGACAAATGAAATTCAGGCTAGTGGTGAGGACGACTACGAGGCACTATTAAAAGGACGTTCAGATTTAGCAGAATTGACAACGATCCAAACAGGTATCGCATTTGCGAGACACACGGGGGCAAGGCTTCATATACTTCATATCACCTCAGCTGAAGGTGTCAACGCGGTAAAAGCAGCACAGGAGAGGGGCGAATCGATCACGAGTGAGACTTGCCCTCACTATTTGTTTTTAAGCGCGGAGGATTATGACGAGATTGGTCCAGCGATGAAGGTTTATCCACCCGTAAAATACAAAAAGGATCAAGAGACACTTTGGGAGCGGATAGCCGATGGTACGATTTCGATCGTTTGTTCCGATCATGCGCCGCATACAGAAGAGGAAAAAGACGGTGATTTATGGACAATTCCAGCTGGAATGTGCGGCGTTGAAACAATGGTTCCGTTGATGCTCAATGCGGTTAACGAAGGGAAACTGACGATTCAGCAGGTGTCGGCTTTGCTCTCAGAAAATCCCGCAAAACAATTTGATATTTATCCACAAAAAGGCTCCATCCAACCGGGAACGGATGCTGATTTGACAATTGTGGATTTAAATCAGTCTTTTGAGATTAAAAGGGAGCACTTACACAGCAAAAGTAAAGTAACCGCCTTTGACGGGTTTAAAGGGAAAGGTGTGCCTGTTGCAACAATTATTCGCGGACAAACCGTTATGAAAGACGGTGAAATTGTCAGCGAACGTAAAGGCCAGTGGATCAAACCAAAGGAATAATAGATCTTAATTCTTTAATGTCAGAAAGTATAACGATATGGAAGACCTTATAAGTGCAACTTTGGCTTTCTCTGTTAAGGCTTGGTGACAAGGTAAGCTATCTAATAAGAAAAGAAGCATGTAATTTCTGGTCATCATGACGTTGTGGATTTCCGCGTCAAAACGCTCGCTTTCCTCATGCCCACAAGACTAAAGAAAGCTACTAAGAGACATTTTTGTGCCCGCCTGAATGAGGGATGGCACGCTTTACGCCAAGTTTTTCTAATATACCCCAAAAAAAGGAGGCGTGGTAGAGATGGAAGAAAGACAGCTTACTTTGGCTGCTACTGGTGATAGTTTTATTACTCGGCGGTTAAACTCAATGGCATTGGAATCCTTTTGTTCTATTTCTAATTTAATCAGAAGGGCTGATGTGCGATTTACGAATCTTGAGGTCACAACTCATAATGCAGAGGGCTATCCATCTGCTTTTAGTGGAGGGACATGGGCGATGGCCGATCCAGATGTGTTGGAAGATTTAAAGGCTTACGGGTTTAATCTTTTTGCTTGGGCGAACAACCACACAATGGATTATTCATACGGTGGATTATTAGCTACAGAGAGACATTTGAATCAAAGAAGAATGATCCATGCCGGTGTCGGAAAAAACCTTGCGGAAGCGAGTGCACCGAAATATCTTGAAACCCCCTCTGGTAGAGTAGCCATAATTAGTGCTACCTCTACTTTTCACGAGTCATGGAGAGCGGGTGATCAGAGACCAGATATGATTGGCCGGCCAGGTGTCAATCCTTTGAGATTCAAAACAACTTATTATACTAGTGAACAAAAAATTAAAGAATTAAAGGTGATTGCGGAAACTACGTTTGTTAACGCCGAACATAATTTGGCGATCAAAGAGGGATTTGAAATCGAGTCTAGTGACGGCATAGCCTTTGGGCCTTTACACTTTAAAAAGGGGAAAGAGCCAAGGAAAGAGACTGAGCCTTTACCCGCAGATATGGAAAGGCTTGAACATTCTATTCTGGAGGCACGCCGTCAAGCAGACGTGGTGATTGTAAGTATCCACTCACATGAGATGAAAGGTGAGGATAAGTCTGTCCCTGCGCAGTTTCTTGAGATAGCAGCGAGAAAGTGTGTCGATGCTGGTGCCGATGCAGTTATCGGGCATGGGCCACATGTATTAAGAGGGATTGAGATTTATCAAAACAAGCCCATTTTTTATAGCTTGGGGAATTTTATTTTCCAAAATGATACGGTGTCTGTCCTTCCTGCCGACTTTTATGAAAAATATGGATTGGGCCACACACATCATGTAGCAGATGCTTTGGATCAGCGAAGTGATAACGATACGAAGGGGCTAGGTGCCAATCGATATGTGTGGGAGTCAATCATCGCAGTCTGGAATATGAAAGGGAAAGACCTTACGGGTATTCAACTGCATCCCATTGAATTAGGATTTGGCTTGCCAAGGTACAAAAGAGGATGGCCCATGCTTACTGATAATCCAAATATTTTAGAGCATTTACGAAAATTAAGTCAACCTTATGGGACCTCCATAAAAATAGAAAACGGAACAGGGATTATTTCATTATAGTTATTTCATTTATCTTTTAGATATTTTTGAAAATCTGTATAGGAAACATCAAATTCACTTAATGGGAAGTTGAGACAATGAAGAATACTGCATTCAGGATAGAAAAGGATTTCTTAGGTTCAAAAGAAATTCCTTCTGCGGCTTACTACGGGATTCAAACTCTACGAGCGGTTGAAAATTTTCCCATTACAGGTTATCGGCTTCATGAGTCTTTAATTAAAGCTCTGGCCATTGTGAAAAAGGCAGCTGCAGCGGCGAATATAAAAGTGGGGCAACTTGACCCATTTATAGGTCGGGCCATTATACAGGCAGCCGAGGAAGTCATTGAAGGAAAGTGGAATACTCAATTTATTGTGGATCCGATTCAGGGTGGGGCAGGGACCTCGATTAATATGAATATTAATGAGGTTATCGCTAATCGCGCGCTTGAAATCATTGGTGATAGGAAGGGTAATTATAGCAGGATCAGCCCGAACACCCATGTGAATATGGCGCAATCGACTAATGATGTTTTTCCGACAGCTACCCATATTGCGGTTCTAAGCTTATTGGACACTTTACTCGGTACGATGCAGGAAATGAGTGGTGTTTTTAATCAAAAGGCACGGGAATTTGATTCAATTATTAAAATGGGTCGGACGCACCTTCAGGACGCTGTACCGATTCGACTCGGTCAGGAATTTGAAGCTTATCACCGTGTGCTTGAACGTGACATCGCGCGAATAAAGCAGTCCCGTATCCATTTATATGAAATAAATATGGGGGCGACGGCAGTTGGTACTGGATTAAATGCAGATCCCGATTACATTGAAAGGGTCGTTAAGCATCTTTCAGAAATAAGTGGGTTCTCATTGGCTGGGGCAAGCCATCTTGTTGATGCTACTCAGAATACAGATGCTTATACAGAAGTATCGGCAGCCTTGAAAGTATGTATGATCAATCTATCGAAAGTGGCCAATGATATACGTTTAATGGCTTCAGGACCACGAGCCGGACTCAATGAAATTAATATTCCTGCCCGACAACCAGGTTCTTCAATTATGCCAGGAAAGGTTAATCCGGTTATGGCTGAGGTTCTTAATCAAATTGCTTTTCAAGTTATAGGTAACGATCATACTATTTGTCAGGCCTCAGAAGCTGGTCAACTTGAGCTGAATGTCATGGAACCAGTTTTAGTCTTTAACCTACTTCAATCGATTAGTATCATGAATAATGGATTTAAATCATTTACGAAATACTGTTTGTCAGGTATTCAGGCGAATGAAGAAATTCTTAAGGAATATGTAGATAAAAGTATAGGGATAGTTACTGCATTAAATCCGCGTTTAGGGTATGAAAGTGCGGCATCTCTTGCAAGGCAAGCTATTCTTTCTGGTCAATCCGTTCGTGAGCTTTGTCTCTCTCAACATGTATTATCAGAGGATGAATTGGATATTATTTTAGATCCATACGAGATGACACATCCTAGAAAAGCGGAATATTATAAGGCACCCAATGGCTAATTTAGATAAATGGAACCTCTAAAATTATATAATAAAAAAAGGAGACTCAAAATATAATTGAGACTCCTTTTTAATTTTACGACTTTAGTCAGTTGAGCTCGCGATAGCGTGCGAAACAATAAACCACCTGCTATGCAGGT
>NZ_BMFV01000053.1 GCF_014639255.1 Pullulanibacillus pueri | reverse complement strand
ACGGATACTAATCGGTCGAGGACTTAACCACTTTATTTTGTTTCTTTCGTTTCTAGTTTTGAAGGAGCATTTAACAGTTTATTGTGATAAACTATTGATGTTCTATCAATAAACCTATAAAATAGAAATGGTTATTATATTTTACATTTCCTTTTTAGTGTAAAGAGGATTTAGATATAAAACCTAGTCCGGTGGCAATAGCGAAGAGGTCACACCCGTTCCCATCCCGAACACGGCCGTTAAGCTCTTCAGCGCCGATGGTAATTGGGGGCTTCCCCCTGTGAGAGTAGGACGTTGCCGGGCACTATTATTTTATTCCACAGTAGCTCAGTGGTAGAGCAATCGGCTGTTAACCGATCGGTCGTAGGTTCGAGTCCTACCTGTGGAGCCATGGAGAGCTGTCCGAGAGGTCGAAGGAGCACGATTGGAAATCGTGTGTGCGGTCAACGCCGTACCGAGGGTTCGAATCCCTCGCTCTCCGCCAGAATCCTTTACATAGTATATACGGGGCCCCTTGGTCAAGCGGTTAAGACATCGCCCTTTCACGGCGGTAACACGGGTTCGAATCCCGTAGGGGTCACCATTTTTATAAAAATCATAAAAGGGTCTTGCTCTTTTATTGACAATACGATACAATAGATATTGTCTTAAATGGAGGATTAGCTCAGCTGGGAGAGCACCTGCCTTACAAGCAGGGGGTCGCAGGTTCGAGCCCTGCATCCTCCACCATTATTTTAATAGTCATAATATCGTCGCGGGGTGGAGCAAGCCAACATCTTTGAAAGATCAACATTGTTAGCTTGTAAAATTCAGCCTAGCCCTCTTGAAACACATCGGATTTTACAGGGGAAAGCGGCCGTATGACATCGTCGCGGGGTGGAGCAGGGGTAGCTCGTCGGGCTCATAACCCGAAGGTCGCAGGTTCAAATCCTGCCCCCGCAACCATAATGTGTTAGACGTACTACCTCGAATATACATCAAGCTCGTTTAACATCAGGTGTGCTGGAAGTACAACCATAATATGTTAAATAGACGGCAAGGATGACATTATAATTACATATTGCTAATAAATTATTTAGTAAAACACTTTAAAGGGGACCCGTGGTGTAGCGGTTAACATGCCTGCCTGTCACGCAGGAGATCGCCGGTTCGATTCCGGTCGGGTCCGCCATTAAGGCTCGATAGCTCAGTCGGTAGAGCAGAGGACTGAAAATCCTCGTGTCGGCAGTTCGATTCTGTCTCGAGCCACCATTAATGTGTGCCGGCCTAGCTCAATTGGTAGAGCAACTGACTTGTAATCAGTAGGTTGGGGGTTCAAGTCCTCTGGCCGGCACCATTTTTATTTTTGTCTAAATCCTATGGAGGGATAGCGAAGTGGCTAAACGCGGCGGACTGTAAATCCGCTCCCTACGGGTTCGGAGGTTCGAATCCTCCTCCCTCCACCATTGGTATAGGGGTATAGTTTAACGGTAGAACAGAGGTCTCCAAAACCTCCAGTGTGGGTTCGATTCCTACTACCCCTGCCACTTTTTAGACAGTAATATGGCGGCTGTGGCGAAGTGGTTAACGCACCGGATTGTGGTTCCGGCATTCGTGGGTTCGAGACCCATCAGCCGCCCCATTAAATTAATAATGGCCCATAGCCAAGCGGTAAGGCATCGGGTTTTGGTCCCGAGATGCCCAGGTTCGAATCCTGGTGGGCCAGCCATTTATGCGGAAGTAGTTCAGTGATAGAACACCACCTTGCCAAGGTGGGGGTCGCGGGTTTGAATCCCGTCTTCCGCTCCATTATTTATTTCCAGTGAATATTATGGCGGCATAGCCAAGTGGTAAGGCACGGGTCTGCAAAACCCTTATCCCCCGGTTCGAATCCGGGTGCCGCCTCCAAGATTTATATTGTGCCGGTGTGGCGGAATTGGCAGACGCGCACGACTCAAAATCGTGTTCCGCAAGGAGTGTCGGTTCGACCCCGACCACCGGTACCAACTTTATACACACAAATTACAAAGTATTATTATAGACAACGTAAATAATGAATACATAACAGCAGGGTAAACACACTCTGCTGTTTTTTGTATCTAAATTATTAATTACCATTACTTGAAACAAAAAGGAGATAATATGGGACTCGTTAGACCAAGATTAACGGATTTTTATAATATTTCATTAACACAAGAAGAAGTGGACTTTGCTATTCCATTTTTAGATGAAGATATTCCACTATATGTTGATCCCTTTTTATTATGGAAATCTCCGTCAATGCAAGATAATTCTTTACATACCGCTATAACTAATTCTTTCAATAATTTAGGTTATCTTTTAGAGAAGGGGCGGGAAAAAGAAGCAATCGATATCTTGATTAGAGGCTCAGAATGTAGTGAAGTAGGATTAGGTGTATCAAAAACTAAAAGAGGAGCAAGAATTGGAGAAAAGACTGCACATAATATTTTATCTTTATTTAAGGAAATACCTCAAATAAATAAAAGAGGTTTTGTACACTTTGAAGAAATACAATTATTTGTCGACCAAATTTCAAAGGATAGAATAAGTGATATTTCTTCAAACTTTTTGAAGTCATTTTTAATTGATTATACAATGGAACAATGTGAGAAACATTCTATTCCAATGGTTAAGACTAAAATTGAAAATTTGTACGAATATAGAAGTAACAAGTTTGTAAGTGAAGATGGGGTTTATCTCCCCCATAATCCTGAGACAAATGAATCTGTTCTACTAGTTCCAAAAAGATGGTTAAGACTCATTCCATGGATTAGTTATGAGGATTATTTTAATGGATATTTTATCAAAGAAGTTGAAAACAAGGATATTAAGTCTAGAGTCGAAGTTTTAAATTATAATCGAAGAAATTATGATATGGTTCAAACTTACGTTAAAGAAAAAGAACGAATGCAGACTGATTGTAAAAATGATCCATTGTTTAAACCAATCCCGGTGTTATCCGCAAAAAGAAAATTATCTACAATATTGAAACTACCTACTGGAAAGACCGATAACGCTGACAGAAAATTTGAGGATCATACTTGTCAATTAATGGCTTCACTTCTCTATCCACATCTGGATTTTGCTGCCGAGCAGAGTCGAACAGATACAGGTGTTTTAATTAGGGACTTAATATTTTATAATAACAGGTCTTTTGATTTCTTAAAGGATATCTATGATGATTATGAAAGCCGTCAAATTGTAATGGAGTTAAAAAATGTAGCAAAAGTTGAAAGAGATCACATTAATCAATTAAATCGATATTTAAATAATCAATTTGGGAGATTTGGTATTATAATAACTAGAAATCCGTTACCAAAAGCAATTTTTAAAAATACAATCGATTTATGGGCTGGTCAAAGAAAGTGTATTATTGCTCTAACAGATGAAGATATTTCTATGATGGTATCTGTATTTGAAAGTAAGCAGAGATTACCGATTGAAGTAATTAAGAAAAAGTATATAGAGTTTATGAGGGCATGTCCTTCATAAATAGGAGGAGAAAAATGGATATTAGTAGGTTTGAAAAAACTAACGCACAATTAGAAGGGTTATTTAATGAAATAGGAACACTTTCAAAAAAGAAGCCAGATGATGCGATTAATAAATTCAAACTAAAGTTTATTAATCAAATTATCTTAGAATCTAACGATATCTTAGGTGATTTAAATCTTCCTTTTGCCGATTTTCGAGGTTTTGAAGAGGAGGACATGCCATCAAATAGTGATGTTGTTATAATTCTTTCTCAATATTTAAATTGCCTTGAAAAATTAAGAGCAGATAATATAACCCCATATGGTGGAGGATGGTACTGGTTACTTAATGGGAATAGAACAGAAACTAGAACAGCACCTCCCAAAAAGATTTTCCACAAATAAAGAGGTGAAAAAATGAAAAAAGATATCTATTTACCTACTGGATTACAGGTGCAAAAATATGAAATGCTACAGCCTATGGTGATATCTGCACTAAATGAAATGAAAGAGTTTTCTAAAAAGAAACAGGATGGTCCCCTAAACCCATTAAAGGTTAAGTTAATTAATAGATTGCTGAACGAGGTTAAGGAAGAGGTACTAATTGATGACCCCTCCATTGAATATTTGGATTTGCTAGACGATGAAACATTACCTCAAAATAGTGATGCTGTATTGATTCTTGGACAATATCAAGCAGCACTGAAACAATTTAAATCAAAATACTACAAAAGAGATGGTTATACTCAAAGATGGTATACCAAGGAAAAACCATAAGAATCTAGAACGATTGTTTTCAAAAGGAAAAAACAGAAAAGGGAAAATATCCTCTTCTGTTTTTTTTGATTAGAAGAGTATTAAAATTGTTTTTCCTCTAATCTTTTTAAAGCATTTTCGTAGGCCAGAGTTCTTTCCTTCTCTTCCCAATCAAGTCTTTGCAAAATTCGCTGCCAATAAATATTTCCCTCATCAGCATAAGATTTTGCAGTTTCCCTCCACAAGTAGGATTCAGCCTCTTCAAGAACAATATAATGACGGCTATGGATTTTAAAGTGTGGCATGCCATCTTCTTTGATTAAACTATAGATAGTAGCCGGGCTTGTTCTAAAATGATTGGCTGCTTCTTTAATAGTAAGGACAGTTCTGCCATAGTAACTTTCTTTGTCCTTCTTTGCCATTTTTTTAATTTCACTAGAAAAACTGGCTAATTCTTCTCTAATAATTTTTCTAACAATCTCATCAATCATTTTTGGTTCCTCCCTTGTATTATGAAAGTTGGTAATTTCAGATTGAACAGATTTTACATCCCAATATTTATCTGGATCAGTCCAACCTACCTTTCTATAATTTTCAATTGTTACTTTAATTTCCTCTTCGTCCAGAATTATTCGAGATTTTACTTTTCGATGAGGCATTGCTCTCGATAGTGTCAATTGTCGTATTACGGAAGAGCCAATACCAGTTATAGATGCAACTTCCTTTATAGTTAAATATTTTTTTGATGAATATTCTTTATCTTTGTACAAGTTATTTACAGAGTTTGATATTTCATCTTTAATGATTCTTCCCAAAAGGTACTCAAATGAAGAACTATTTAACTGGCTGCTCATTTGTATATCTCCTTCATTTAGATATTTTTCCATATTAAATCCCCAATTTTTAGGCTATCTCTGCTATTTTCATTTAAGTACACTTCGAAATTGTGCTTCTTATAAAAGTGAACTAATCTTTCTATATGATCACTATCAACGCTGGATATCCAGCCGGTAATACTATTTATATTCCTTTGTTTTGCAATCTCGATAAGGGTGCTAAGTAGTATGCTTCCATAACCGTGATTAGAAAGATATTCTTCAACCTCAATATCGGCTAAAGAAATATCAGTAAAGTCATCACTGAAGAATGCTTTTAAAACTGGATCAGGGTAAAGAATTCCTTTTTTAGTTATGACTCTAATGCCTAGAAAGATTATCGATTCCTCCTCCTTAGGCGTTTCGTCATAAAAGTGTCTATATAGGATTAAATTGTGATCTTCTTTCTGGAACATTGAAATTATTTCAAAACCCTTATTTATTAAACTTTCACTTTGATATTTCATCTCAAATTCAATGTCGTTTTTTCTTTTTAATGGTGAGACTTTAGTTCTGCTAAATATTTGATCAAATATATTCATCAGTAACCTCCTAATTATTTTTACAAAAATACGTTCGTATTATTTATGTACTATTATATATTTTATGGTACAATTTAACTACAGAATTTTACATTTTTTTTATTTAGGGGGAGATTAGATTGGCTTTATTTTCAAGAAGAGACTTAATTAATAAGGCAAATTCAGTAGTTCAAAAAAGTTTCAATACTAAAACAGCATCGAAGATCTTAAATGAGAGTTACAATGCCTACAGTCCGTTTAAAACTTATGACATCTTTCTATCTCACAGTTACCAAGATGCAGAGGTGATTCTGGGACTGAAAAACACTTTAGAGGAAAAAGGGTATGAGGTCTATGTAGATTGGATTGAAGATAGACAAATGAGTAGGGAGAATGTAAACGCTCAAACAGCAAATCAGTTAAGAAATAGAATGAAAAATTGTAGAAGTTTGCTCTTTGCAACCTCTGATAACTCTTCTGATTCGAAGTGGATGCCTTGGGAATTAGGATATTATGATTGTTATAGAGGTAAAGTAGCAATCCTACCCATTAATAATTCTTCATATCAAAAAGATACATTTGAAGGACAAGAATACTTAGGGCTCTATAATTATGTTAATGATAACTATGGTGTGTTATATATTAAATATTTAAATGGAGCATCTAAAAGTTTTAGGGAATGGGTCTCTGAATAAAAGGGAGGAACCGCTTTGGAGTTTAGTAGAGAAATTAATAACTTTATAGATGAATATGTTAGTGCATTAAAGGAAGGAAATGCTGCAATTTTTGCTGGTGCAGGTTTATCTATACCATCAGGTGTGGTTAATTGGAAGGAACTATTAAGACGTCCTGCATCAAGGCTAGGACTTGATGTAGATAAAGAAAGTGACTTGGTATCGTTGGCACAATATATCTACAACGATTCAAAAACTAAAACGCCTTTGACGGAGTTGATAAATAACCACTTTAGTCAAACTGGTAGAATAAACCGCAATCATGAAATCATTTCAGAGTTGCCAATACGAACTTTCTGGACTACTAATTACGACAAACTAATTGAACAAGCCTTAATTAAAGCAGGGAAGAGACCTGATGTTAAAAAGCGAGTTAATGATTTGGCAGTGATTAAAAGTAAAAGAGATGCTATTGTTTACAAAATGCATGGTGATGTGGAAGTAGCAGATGAGGCTGTTCTAATTAAAAATGATTATGAGTTATATGAGAAAAATAACCAGATGTTCACTATTGCTCTAAAAGGTGATCTTGTTTCTAAGACATTTTTATTTATTGGCTTTAGTTTTGAAGACCCGAATTTAGAGCATATATTGAGCAGAATAAAAATCTTGTTAGACGATCATACCCGTACCCATTATTATTTTATAAAAGAGGTTGCTGAGGAGGATTATCCAAATAATGCAGAGGGAAAAGAGCAATTTCAATACGATAAAATCAGACAAGAGTTGAAATGTGCTGATTTAGAGAGATATTCTATTAAGCCCTTGATTGTAAAAAAATATGAGGATATAACAGCAATTTTGGAAACTATTACTGAAAGATACAATAGAAATAATGTTCTTATATCTGGTAGCGCACATGAATTTAATGATTATAAAGTATCAGGCATAAATGCAGAAGATTTTGTTCATAAACTAAGTAAAACATTGAATCAAAAAGAGTTGAAAATAGCAACTGGCTTTGGTGTAGGAGTCGGTAGTGCAGTTATAAATGGTGTGTTGGAAGGAATGGAAGAGTCAGGTACAAGGAATATAAATGAACATTTAATTATGAGGCCATTCCCTCAATATGCTACAAATGGGAAGGAAATTGGCCAATTATGGGAAGAATATCGTCAACAACTCATTAGTGAATGTGGGATAGTTATTTTTATGTTTGGAAATAAACTCACTAAGAAGGAAGAATCAGACGAGGATATTGTAGTAGAGGCAAATGGTGTTATTAGAGAGTTTGATATTGCAGTAGACAAAAACGTAAAAGTAATTCCTATTGGTGTAACAGGATATGCTAGCCGTAAATTATGGGAACTGGTAATAAACGATTTTCATAGATATTACCCTGAGTTTCCGTATTTAAAAGATAAGTTTATTAAACTAGGTGAAGACGGAATCGAATTTAACCAACTAATTAAAATAGTCACAGATATAGTTATTGAAATTAGAGGAGGAGAATAATGGCTAGAAAAACTTTTTTCAGTTTTCATTTTGAAAGGGATTCTTGGAGAGCAGGTCAAGTAAGAAATAGTGGTCTTTTTAAGGGAGATAAAGCAGGATTTATCGATAAAGCAGATTGGGAAGAGGTTAAAAGAAAAGGTGATCAGGCAATTAAAAGTTGGATTAATAAACAATTGGAGGGTACTAGTACAACTGTTGTCCTTATTGGGAGTGAAACATCCGAAAGAAAGTATGTTGGGTATGAAATTGAACAAAGTGCAAAAAGAGGTAATGGGCTAATAGGTGTCTATATACACCGTGTTAAAGATGTAAATGGAAGAACCGATGCGAAGGGGAAAAATCCTTTCGAAAATTGGTATTACGAACGGAACGGAAAGAATGTTTATTTTTCAGAGTTATATCCTACTTATGATTGGGTAAATGATAACGGACGGGAAAACTTAGGTAAATGGATTGAAGCAGCCGCTAAGAAGGCTGGAAAGTAAAATAGAACTAGAGTGTTAAGGATAGGTAGAAAATCTATCCTTTTTTTATTAAAAAAACTGGAAATATGTTGTATAGGGAAGGTCTTGAAGGGTGAAATATTACACAAAAATTAGGGGTAAACAGCCTCTGAAATCGACTTTAGTCACTGAGACTATATCTAACCATTAATTCTGTTAATAGTGTATTTCAATCAATAAAAATCAAGGTTTTTACTTCATTATCTTGAAGAGTCGTCATGCATAAATTTTCATAAGATAATGGAGGAGATATACTTGCAGCAAATAAATCACTCAAGAAAACCAATGGAAAATGAAATTGTTGAATTCCATTACGAAGATTACCAATTTATTATTACACGCTTTAAAAGAATCAACTGGAAGAAATACGAGGGGTTCGCTCAATATCAGTACTTTTTATTTGTGTTTGATAAAAGGCTAGCAAAAATTAATCAAGAAAATTCTTTAATTGAAGTTTTTAATACAGAGATTAGAGACAATGTTTTTGCAACCTTTGAAGATCTAACTTAAAATATAAATGCTATCTTGAGCGAGTATATTCTAGGTGATGCTGCGATTTTCGAGTGTTTAAAACTGGTTGAAAAATTGAATCCTATTTATTTGGACAAAGACGAGGAGTGAAATCCTTGTCTTTTTACTTGCCTTAATTTCCGTATATGTTGATAAAATTCTTGTTCTAAAATTGCAGTAATCATTGCTTCAATGTAGAAGTAAACGGTAAATGGAGGTGGAAATATTGATTAAATTAAGTGTAGAAGAATTAATCGAAATTAATGATTTTTATAATGGTGCAACTAGGGTAACGATAACCCATGCAACAGGTAGTATGGTTCTATTAGAACTTTATGATGGTCGTGATTTAGAAGAATTCATTCTCAGTAAGAGGGATTTGATAATGGTCCTTAGAAACTTTTATGTTGAGGATATTTGTGACATTGTCCATTCAGGAGTTTGTGGTCATATTGATGTTAAAATTGACAAAAAAATTGAACACTATCCAGTACAAATCACAGTTGAAGATGGTCATAAGTATTTCTGTAATTTAGAGGAACTCAAATACATAAACGGCATAATTGATTACCAAAAAGAAAAGTTAATTTAATAAAGTGAAAGTTGAAGATAGAAATGGTGAACTAAAGACAGGACAGGTTGAAACCAAAGAAGTGGAATTGTAGTTACTCCTTCCTCACAGTCTCCTAATAGATCTAAATAAGGGGAAAATAGCCCTCAAACAGCCTCTAGAATGTGTTTTAAACTAATCTTAATATGTTCTTATATCAATCGGTTTAAGACGGTTTAAACCCCTTCTAAATAGGTATAGACAGCCTTGTATATCTATAGGGAAAATCCACCAGATTGAATATAATATTAATAACAAGTTCTTGTTAAACCATTCGGGGGTGGCCATGTGTCAATCAATCTTATTAGTAAAGGTTTCGGGGAAAAGTTTTATAGTTTGCTAGATTCAACCGAAGATCAAATCAATATTATTTCACCTTTCATAGGGCTTAAAACTGCCTTTGGTCTGGCGGAGTGGATAGAGAGTCTAGACAACATTAAGTGTTGCATAATTACTCGATTCAACAGGGAGGAGTTTATAAGAGGTGCAAGTAGTATTGAGGGTTTAGAACATCTGGTAAGAGCAGGTGCTAAACTTTATGCATTACAGGATTTACATACTAAATTATATATTTTTGATAATCATTCAGTAATTATGGGTTCAGCAAATTTTACGTTTAATGGGTTTTATAAAAATCATGAGTTTGGTCTATATATGGAAAACGAAAATGACTTTACAAAGCAATGCCAAGATTATTTTGACGGCCTACTTAACAAACTGAAATCAAATGGAGATTGGCAAATTTCACTTGAAAGGATTTTAAAAGAAAGACAGTACGTGAACATAAGTGTAAAAAACCTTAAAGGTAAGAAGGGTATGAATGAGTATAATATTGCTAAGTGGGGAGCAGTATTAAATGATATTCCGCAGCCAGCACAGCCAAATGGCAAAGAAACTGATATCTTAGAAGATGCTATCAGTGATATTACGATTAATAATAGGAAAACAGGTATATGGCTTAAGTTTGAGGGAACTAGTCAAGAGAGAATCCGTAATGATGAAATTTATCTTAAAAGGAAAAGAAGAATCAATGAATATGTTAACCGTACATTTTTCCCAAAGAAGCCTACTGGTATCAAGGCTGGTGACACTATTTTCTTAACCGTTGTTAGTAAAGATAAAGATGAAAATGAAGTCCCGATTATTATCGGCTATGCAGAAGCCAAAGGTTTTACCGAAAATAATAAAATTGATGATTCTGATAGTAGATATCTAAAATGGAATAATAGATTTCCGTATTACATTGAATATACAAACGGAAAGTTCCTAAATGACAACATTATGTATGGTATTTCATTGAATGAGTTATATAGGGAATTAAACCATAAGGTCTATCCCGCTACTGTTAATCAACCCAATATACGACTTGAAAACATAAAGAAACGACATCATCAAAAATCACATATACAAATAACAGAAATTGCAAAAGAGTATTTAATCAGAAAACTTAACCTTTTATTTGAAAAACATGGGTATGAAGAACTGTAAATTAATATTTTTTAAACCTCAAAAAGGACAGAAAAGTTAATCTGTTCTTTTTGTTTGTTATCAATGTAATAAGAAATTTTGGTATTTCTATTTTGCAGAGAATTGGATTAAAGTTATGATAAAATAGTAGGTACATGGAAATATAAAGAAGTTTAGGTCGGAGGTTTCAAAATTGACTGTTAAAGCAGATATAGAGTTCCAGAAAGACTTATTTGATGCAGCAAATAAAATGAGAGGGAGTGTGGCTCCTTCTGATTATAAACATTATGTTTTACCTTTAATTTTTTTAAGGTATTTATCGAATAAATACGAGCAACGACGTAGCCAACTAGAACAAATGGTTAAAGATCCCAACAGTGATTGGTACACGGAAGACAATGATACACAGATGATAATTATTGAAGACCATGATCAATATAAGGCTGAGAATGTATTCGTTGTTCCAGAGGAAGCGCAATGGTCTTATATAATGTCAAATGCAAAACAGCCCAATATTAAAGAAATATTGGATAATGCAATGAAACGAATTGAAGAGGAAAATTCCGAATTAGAAGGAATGCTACCAAGAACTTTTCAGGGCTCTAACCTTCATGCTGAAAACATTGCAGGGCTAATAGAAATATTTTCTCGCGAAATTTTTAGTGCTAGAGCAAGTGAAAGTGTGGATGTATTAGGTCGTACTTATGAATACTTTATAGGCTCTTTCGCCTCTTCAGAAGGTAATCGTGGTGGAGAGTTCTTTACTCCATCAAGCATAGTAAAACTACTCGTAGCAATGCTTGAACCAATAAGTGGAAAAGTCTTTGATCCCGCTTGTGGTAGTGGTGGAATGTTTATACAGAGTGAAGAGTATTCCCCGCGTAAAAACGCTCTCTCTTTCTATGGGCAGGAGAATGTGACAACAACTGTTCGATTAGGAAAAATGAACGTACTACTGCATGGAATAAATGCAGAGATTCGCTTGGGTGATTCATTATTAAACGATCAATTTCCAGATTTAAAAGCCGATTTTGTTATTGCTAACCCTCCATTTAACCAAAAGGACTGGGGAGCAGAGCGTGTCGCAAAGAACGATCCTCGTTTAATTGGTCCAGTCACAAATAGCAATGCTAACTATATGTGGATGCAACATTTTTTACATCATCTTAATGATAATGGTACTGCCGGATATGTAATGGCAAATGGGGCAATGACTACAAGTGTTAAAGAAGAAAGGGAGGTTAGGGAACGTTTAATTGACGATGGGTATATTGACTGTATTGTTCAGTTACCTGAGAAACTATTTTTTACAACTGGGATTCCATGTTGTTTATTCTTTTTAAGTAAAAACCGTGATGGTAAAAGTGATTTCAGGAATCGTAAAAATGAAATTTTATTTATTGATGCCAGAAAACTTGGTTCTCAGGTTAGTCGTAAACAAAAAGCCCTAGCAAATGAAGAAATAAATAAGATTGCCTCTATATATCATTCTTTTAAGAATAAAAAATCAGATGGTTATGAAGATATTTCTGGTTTTTGTAGAGTAGCAGAAGTAGAAGAAGTAAAAATGAAGAAGTATAAACTAACTCCGGGTATTTATGTAGGAACGGAAATCGAAGAAAATGATGATGTTCCATTCGAAGAGAAATTTGTAGAATTAAATCAACAACTCTTAGAACATTTTGAGGAGTCTAATCGCCTGCAACAGTTGGTTATAAGGGATTTGGAGGATTTACTTAATGAGTAATAATTGGATTAGAATGGAAATAAGGGATGTAATTCTAGACTTATTCGATGGTCCTCATGCAACTCCTAAACCTTCAGAAACAGGACCTGTATTTTTAGGTATTAAAAACATTACAGAAGAAGGAAGAATCGATCTAACTGATGTTAGGCATATCTCTTATGAAGACTTTCCCAAATGGACGAAACGAGTTACTCCAAAAGGTGGAGATATTGTGTTTACTTATGAAGCAACATTAAATAGGTATGCAATGATTCCTAAAGACTTAGAGTGTTGCCTAGGAAGAAGAATAGCATTAATTCGCCCTGATAAATCAAAAATATATCCAAAGTTCTTATTTTATTACTTTTTTAGTCAAGATTGGAGAGAAACCATTGAAAAAAATCTTTTGATGGGTTCTACAGTTGATCGAATTCCCTTAAGTAATTTTAAAGACTTTAATATATCTGTACCAACATATTCGATCCAAAAACGAATTGGTGATATTCTTGGAAATATTGATGAGAGGATTCGAATTAATTTAAAAACCAATGAAATTCTAGAAAAATTAGGACAAACATATTTTCAGGGGTATTTTATTGATTATAAGTTAAACCAAAATTCAAATTTCAAAAATTCAGAGTTAGGATTAATACCTAATGGATGGAAAGTAATTAATCTTAGGGATATATTTCAATTTGTAAAAGGCAAGAAACCCAAGGAATTAAATACAGAAAAAGGTGAATCTAATTTACCATATCTAAATATTGAGGCATTAAACAGTGGAATTCCACAGCAGTTTGCCGAAGGTGAAAGACTAGTTTTTGCTGATGATAGTGATCTCCTTATGGTAATGGATGGTAATAGTTCTGGTACTATATACTCAGCCTATAAAGGTGTTGTGGGTTCTACTTTATCTAAATTGGAAATTAAGGATAATAGTATATCTCCTTACCTTTTATATTTTGTTATTAAATATCATGAAAGCAATATTAGATTAAATTTAACTGGGTCAGCAATTCCACATACGGATAAAGATTATGTATACTCCATTCAGTTTGCAGTTCCAACCGATGATTTGCTGATAAAAATGAATACGGTATTTAAAAATATACAATTACAGATTCAAAAAAATAAGAATGAAAATATTTATTTACTAAATCTTAAAAACTTTTTAATACCTCGATTATTTTCTGGTGAGATAAATTTTTAATGATATAAAAGATTTGAGTTCAAAGTTAATAATTTTGTTTTTATTACTAAGGAGGTGTATATCATCATGTCCAGACCTCTAGGTGAATCGGCATTTGAAGAAACTACAATTGAAAGATTGAAAAGGATTGGCTATGAATATCTTCATGCACAAGAATTGTTCCAGCGTGGCGAACGTGAACAACTGCAGGAAGTAATTTTATTTAATAGGTTTCAAGCCTTCTTAAGGAAGGCTTATCCTACTATACCAGAACAAGAAATAAGACGATTGACAGGCATATTTACTTCCCCAGATGGAGTGAATCTAATTCAGCGTAATCAAGAATTCCATCAAATGTTAGTAAAGGGAATAGAGTTTAGTTATGAATTGAATGGAGAGAGAGTTACTTATCACATTTTCCCTATTGATTGGGGAAACCCTGAGAACAATGATTTTCTAGTAGTTAATCAACTTTCAATTGAAGGAAGAATGTCGCGTAGACCAGATATAGTTATTTATATAAACGGTCTTCCGCTTATTGTTTTTGAATTAAAAAACCCTAATAGTGAACAGGCAACGGTCAAAGACGCTTATACACAAATTCAAAACTACACATATGATATTTCGCAATTATTCAATTTCAATACTTTTACGGTTGTATCGGATAATGTAGAGACTAAGCATGGAATGCCGTTTGCTGATTATGATTTCTTTGCTTCATGGAAATCAATTGACGGACGTAATGTAGATAATAATCGCGCTAATACAATGCGTACATTAATTGAAGGCCTTTTTCCTAAAGAACGTTTACTCAACTATATTCGGAATTTTATATTCTTCCTTAAGGCAGGCGATAAAACTAAGAAAATCGGGGCAAAATACCACCAATTTTTCGGGGTTAATTTTGCTGTTAAGGAAACTGTTCGTGCTACAAGACCTGAAGGAGACCGTAAAATTGGAGTAATGTATCATACTACTGGATCTGGTAAATCACTTAGTATGCTTTTCTTTGCTGGAATATTAAGCAGACACCCTGAACTAAAAAATCCTTCCATTGTTATCCAAGTGGATAGAAATGATTTAGACGAACAATTGTACGATACCTTTGTTGAGGGAGAATCATTGATTGGCAAGGTTGAAAGGGCAAGCAGTACCGAGAAATTAAGGACAATCCTTAGAGGGGAAGCAACACCTGTTGTCTTTTCTACTATAGAAAAGTTCCGTTTGAAAGGTGAAGAGAGAAAACACCCTGTGCTCTCCGAACGAAGAAACATTGTAGTGATAGCAGACGAAGCACACCGCACACAAGCAGGGTTTGAGGGTGGTTATGCAGCACAATTACGCTTTGCACTGCCTAATGCCTCTCATATCGGATTTACGGGAACACCGGTTGAATTTGTTGGGAATAATACAGAAGAAATATTTGGTCACACCATTCACCGTTACGACATGGCTCAGGCTGTTGCTGATAAGGCAACATTACCAATCTATTATGAAAGTCGATTAATTCCGTTAGATTTGACTGCTGAGGATATCGATGGTCAGTTCGAAGACATATTTGTTGATAATGGTGAAAATGATGACGCTGAAGGCTATAAAAGAAAATGGGCCGCTTTAGAAAAAGTTGTGGGAACTCCAAAACGGCTCAAACGCCTTGCAAACGATATCGTATCACATTTTAATTCATTGGCCAATCCTTTTCAAAAGGCAATGATCGTATGTATGAGCCGCCAAATTGCTGCTGACTTATATGATTGTTTAAAAGAAGTAGAAGGATGTCCTAGAATGGAAGTTATCATGACAGGTGATGTCTCGAAAGACCCACGGGAATGGAGAAAAATCCAAGAAGGAAGCGAGTATTCCCATATTAAGTCTAAGAAAGAACAAGAAGATGTTAAGGCTAAACTACGTAATCCAGAAGACCCGCTTAAGTTTGTTATTGTTGTTGATATGTGGTTGACTGGTATGGATGCTCAGCCACTGTCTTACCTGTATGTTGATAAGCCTATGAAGGGGCATAATCTAATGCAGGCTATTGCTAGGGTTAACCGCGTGTTCCCCGGTAAAGAAGGTGGAGTGGTTGTAGATTATATAGGGATTGCTACTTCACTTAAAGAGGCAACACATAAATATACTAATGGTGGAGGCACAGGTAATCCCGCTTATGATATTGCTGAAGCAATTCGGATTTTTAATGAGAATTTAGAATCAGTTAGAAATTATATACCTTCCAATATAAAAATAGACGGTTGGAGACAAAAAGGACAGATTGATAGAGAAGACTTTATAGCAGACATTGTAAATATTTTATTAAACACTGATACAGAGGATTATATACAATATGCAACAAAACTAGAAAAATCATATCAACTTGTTAAAAGCCAGCCAGAGGTAATGGTACTAGCAGATGAGGTAACTCTTTACTTAATGTTAAAAGCACAGTTAAGAAAACATCTACGTCCTCCGGGTGGAACTCCAGAAGGAAATAAAACTTTAGAGGAGCAATTATCGGCATTACTAGACCAAAATCTCCTTGCGAAAGAAACTGTGGATGTCTTTAAAGTGGCAGGAATTGAAAGACAAGATATTAGTATCCTTGATGAAAAGTTCTTAGCAGATTTAACAAAGAAAGAGCACGAGGATTTACGATTAAAACTTCTAAGAAAACTGCTTGAGGATAAAATTAAAGTTACATTTAAGCAAGGTAGTTCTCAATCTAAAACAATGCAAGAGTTATTGGAGAAAACGCTGACAGATTACCATAATCGTGTTATTCAAGCAGCAGATGTCGTTAGAATGATGATAAAAATGCGAAAAGAAATGGAAGAGGAAATTCGTCGACGTCAGGATTTAGGGCTTTCAGAAGAAGAGGTTGAATTTTACAAAGCCATTTCTTCATTAGAAGAAGGTGCCTTTTCAAACGAGTTCCTTGCCAACATAATTCATAAAGTTGTTAAGGAACTAAAAAAGAAATTAGACGTTGATTGGACTAGCCCGCACCGTCAAGATGTATATTCTAAGGTTAAACTTGCTGTGAAAATGGTTCTAATAAAAGAAAAAGTTAATGGCCAGCAATTGCAGTTTCTAACTAACCGATTTATGGAACAGGCTGAACAACAATATAAAGATTGGCCAATTGATGCATAGATAGTTATTTCAAAATCAGGGGGGGTGGTACTTACCGCTTGCTCTGATTTTGTTCTTAACAGAACAACAAATTTATTAAGTTTATTTTGGAGGAGAGCACTTAATGGATCATGAGTATCTTTCTGCTTTTAAGATATTTCAAAAACAGCAAGACAAGATAAATAAGGTTCTAAGAAATCCAGCAATTGAAGCAATGCAAAGACAACAGGATAATATAAATAGATTAATAGGTAATTCAGCGACAGTGGGATTTGATCGATATCAGGGGATTGCCTCCATTATGAATAACTCGGCATTTAGGGAATTACAAAAGCAACAAGATACTTGGAGTAGGCTAGTAGGTAACTCAGCATTTACTGGATTAGAGAAGTATCAGGGGATCACTAGTGTAATAAGTAATCTTGGTTTAGATAATTATCAAAATAGCATAACTCAAGTCATGAATAATTCCACTTTTGAGATATTACAAAAGCACCAAGATAGATGGAGTGAACTTTTTAACAAGATTTCAGATTTAGGTATTAACTCAAGTACTTTTTCAGAAATGGTTGAAGAATTACAAAAGGTATATGACGAAATAGACAGTAGTTCATCAGTTTCTGAAGAAGAGAATATAAATGACAAGGAAATCAAAGAAGTTATTCAAGGGATTATTTCGTATTGTATGCATATTGTTACAGTCTTCCATGTGGTCAATACAAAATATATTTGGGATATTCTAACTAAAATATCAGTATTAATGACCATTCTATTGCCTCTCGTACCTGTTGATGAACCGAATACGCAAGAGGAAAAAGTTCAGATAATAAACGTTAATGGGGATAATAATACAATTAACATTGAAAATACCGATTCTGGAACTATTATCATTAACACAGGTGATAGAGAAACTGATGTGAATGTTATTAAAGATAACACTGAAAGTGTAGAGGAACATGGAAATCAAGTTGAAGAACTGGAAAGGGACAAACTTGATATTTCAGCAGGGCTAAAAGCATAGACAAAGAGTGGGACCGTTTACTAATTTAAATTGATGCCAGAAGTAGGCTCTAGTGAGTTACGTTTTCACTAGAGCCTTAAATATTCCCAAATGCTGGGTAATTGCTTAGAATACCTATCCTAAGATATATAGTCTTTCTTATGAGGAACTAGGGCAATGTCCGCTACTTCGTATCTAGCATTTATGTTTTTTTGATCCCAATTCAAGGGCATCACCCTTCTAGATAATGATTTGTGTTCTTGTGAAGTTACTGTCGCTGTCCATAAATATCGATCTAATAAACTCCTAGTAAAATCCTCTGTTAAAGTTCCGTCATTTGCTTTTTGTTCACAAATATCTTGTATGTATTTTTTCTTAGGTATAAGATGTTCGTATTCTAACCCAGTTACCGTGTTAGTCTTTAATACTTCTAATGCAGCAGGAGTTGCAAAGTCAGTTGAATAGCGCTTGTCATTCCACTTCTTTGGCAAGTCCTTTGTGGCTAAATAGATATGGAGGTTAGCAAGAAACTTACCTTTTCCTTCATGAATTCCTTTCATAAAGAGCGTATCATGAAAGGCTAGTGTAGTTAAAAAATAATAATATTTACTGGCTAAAGTTCTAATAATATCCTCTCTTCTGTTGTCCAATATAAACCATCCCCCTTAGAAATAAAGAAAAGCCAATTAACATTATACAGTAAAAATCTACTAGTTCCTTCTTAGTTGACTTAAAGAACCCTGATTGCAGATTAATTGTAAAATAATAGAAAGATAACTGTGGTAAAATTAGAATAAAATTGCTGACTTAATTTTATTGAGGTGATTCCATTTGGTAGGTAAGAAACCATATTTTATAGAATCTCCATATTTTGTTGGAGAACCGGGTAATTGGCATCTAAAGCCTAATGCACCAAAAGAGGTCGTAAAAGAATTCAATGAGTTTATGGAAGATGATAATCCTAAACCGCCATATAAAGATATGGAGTTCATAGATTTAGATTTTAGAGTACTTTATGATATTGAGAAATACCTATTCGGCACTGTACATAGTACATTTAAAGAACAAGGCTTTTTAAGTGCTCCTGATTTTTTCTTAATTGTCATTTGGAAATCAAATCGTTCCAAATCGAAAGTTGCGAAACGCTTATTAGAAATGGGGTACCCAAGTCTACAAGAGGCTGTAAAAATAATTACAACTGAAGTTAATTTATTGAATGATTCTAAGCAAAGAATGAAATATTTAATGGCAGAATGCGGGTTCAGGTTGCCGATGGCTACTGCTATTTTAACTGTATTATTTCCTGATTCTTTTACTGTGTATGATGTTAGAGTGTGTGATGTTCTTCAAGAACAGGGATACAAATTTCATAGTTTAACAGACCGAAAGTTTTCAGATAGATTATGGGAGGATTACAAGGCTTATATAAATGCCGTTTCAGTTTCCGCTCCTAAAGAATTCTGTTTAAGGGATAAAGATAAATATCTATGGGGTAATCCTTTTATGAGCAGTTAATTATGGATATTAGCAACAATTTTAATGTGAAAAATGAGGGTAAAAAATGAATGCTGATACGATAAAGACAATAGATAACGCTATAAAAGAAATCTGGTGCAATAATATAAAGTCCGACTATGAAAACTTTAGTTTACTTAAGGAAGATACATTGAAGAATTCGTTTTATTTTCACCTAAGAAACAAGTTAACTGACAGGTTTTTAGAAGTAAATCGGCTGAAAATATATACAGAATATTATCATGACGGCTTACGGGCAGATTTAGTCATAGCACAGTTATGTGAAGAACCCGGCTTAAATGGGCATTTAAGGAATGCTGTGGTGGATATTTTAGCAGTAGTTGAAATGAAATATAAGTACGATACTAATGATGATCCTTTCAAGAAGGATATCGTGAAAGTACAAAACTACATTAAAAACCTTAACTATAAAAATTGCCTGTATTATTTAGCGTTTATTCATGAGGTTGTAAATTCTGTCAAGGAATATTCATGGCTAACACAGAGAGACTTAAAGTGGGCTGCAGGTAAAGTAACGGAACTTAATGGCTATTTTATTGAAGGTAATGATGAGCCAGTATTCCAAATTATCTCATACTAATATTCGTAATTTATGAAATAAGAAAAGGTAGGATAGTGGTGAAATGTCCGAAGCACTAGAAGAATTATCGTATATAGCAGCACTAAGAGACGGACGGAAAAAACCGTCTCTTTTATTTTGATAAAAAACAAGGAAAGAACATACGGTCATTTAATTAAATATATGTAAATATTTACTAAAGAATAGGGAGGATAATCAAATGATAAAGGGAAAAGACAAAAAGAAAAGCCCGGATTATGTAAAGGTCATTCATAATGATTATGTTTTTACCATAGGTAGGCATATCCGCTTTAGTTGGGTCACTCATACGGATAAAGATTATATGTATTTCTTATATATCACCCGTACAGAGAAGAATTTTGTTGGTAAAAATACAGCACATGTTGGAAAATTTAATGTTTTATGTCACCAACAAACATTCTACGATTATCACCGTTTATGTTGGTCATTGAACCAATATTAAGTGAATATATCTTACAGAGTGAGAAAATTTTTGAGATTTGTATGCTTGTGCAGGAATTAGAATACCAAAGTGAAGACCCGCTACACCAAGAAACAAGTGGGGAATAACAGTAGGAAATATCCTACTGCTTTTTTATTTCTATAATATATTGAGATGAATTTTTCTGAAAAAATGTAATCAGTAGAAGGGAATTGCCTTTTGATATTGAAATAAACAGTATCAGGAATAAAGGTTCTCAGAAATGTCTTAGAACTCTTTCTTGTGTATACGTCCTTTTGTTTGGAATAAATATACGCTTAGGACCGGATAGTTGTATTGCTATTTGGTCTTTTCTTATTAAAAAATTTGGAAAGACCTAATTAGTTCGAGTTCCAGTCAGTGTTCTACCAGTTTTTCTAGTTCATGATCATTTGGGGAGTCCTTTTAAGTAATGCCTTCTTTAATATATCATCTATATCCATCCATTCTTTATCAGGAAAGACCTTAAGAATAAGTTCAATTTTAGTATTGCCGTATTTATCCAGTTTTGGTGCCTCAATCGTAACTGATGTATCATTATCACCATCTATAAAATCGAGGTTTAGTTCATACGTATTTGGTAAGTTATATGGTGTTTCACCATCAAATAGAATGGGTGATCTCATGACCTTTATAACTTTTAGTTCTTCAAGTTCTTTTATATGACTAACGGCTGTCCTAAGGCTACAAGGTGCAGCCTCTGAAATTTGTTCATATGTCATATAAAATTGACCATTTTCATCTGCAAAGCGTTTTGAATGAAGATTGCATTAATCGTTTTGTGAAATTTTTTAGGATACTGATGAATTGTTAGTAAGTCATTTCTAGATACCGCTATCTTTGTTTTTGTTTTGCCTTTCCCAAGAACAATGTTTTTTGAATAGACACCTTCCACTATTCTGCTAATTTCTTTATAGCAAATTTCCAATGGGGTATCATAATATTCCTTCTTTTGATTTCTCATCCAATTTCTTAGGATTTCTTCACAACTTTCCCTTCTGTGATTCCTAGTGTTTAACCATATAGCAAGTTTGAGAAGACTTTTGTGTCTTGTCCCTTTTTGCCTTATTCCATTCTTAAATAAATTTTCTAAGGAACTCAGTGTCTCACCTGTTTTTATCTTTTTATTATGACTGGCACTTTTACTTAAGTCTGTTTTTGCAATTGGCTTATGTTTAGAAATATTTTCACTTTCTATCGTTGGTAGTCTTTTAATTATTGCCCGGATTTGATTTATGTCAATTGGTTTTATATTTAGAATGTAATCTAGTGTTTCTATCGGTTTAAGTTCATCATTTACATACCAACAAATATTACTTTTCTCGTCCTTGTTTTTTCGATTGATGCCCAGAGGAAGTTTCAGCCCCTGAGTAGGGCTTGGTCTGCATTCAATTTTATCTTTATCTATATCGGAATGTATTTGAAGCACTTTATATGCAACATAGTTGTATAGTTGAACCATTTTAGGGTAGCCAATGGTACTTGAAAAATAAACATCCACATGATATCCCTTTGTACCACTCCAACTTGTGTGTATGAATTCCGACGAAATACCGATTTGATTTAAAACTTGGTATATGGATTGTACAACTTCCTTTGATGGGATATCGACGTCAAAGGAAATGAATTTAGTTAATTCTGCTCCGCAAAAAATGCCGTATGTACGCTTTCGTCCTAGATGTAAATCAATCATTTCATCATTAAGGTTCTTATTTATCCAAGTATATGAACCGTCTTCATTTTGAATAATGTATTTCTTTCTTTCAGTAACAAACAAATTTTTCATTTTCTTCGCAATAACACTAATGTCATTGTCCATTTAAACCACTCCTTTCAAATAATCCAATAAAGTATTCACTAATATAACTGAAAAAAACTGCATAGAAGATTACTTATTTATTGTCTTTTTATTAATAGTCTTTAAATAAGGTTTTAATAAGAATATCATGTATAATTCTGATTTTCATATTTTCACGAAATCCGTCACAGTTATGTGTTTCCATACTCGTTTCGTCTTTTTCTTTTTATGCTATAACAATAGTAAGCCAAGTAATTGGCGAATTTGAAAGGAGAGGATGATTAATGGAAGAAGTAATTAAAGAGGAAATGGTTAATCTATTTAATGTGGGTGTTGGTAATCAATATGATTATGTAGGATTCTATATGGATGAGGAGAAGGTAAGATTTCTTATAGACCGAACTGATGGTGTTTCCTATACAGACGATTTTATAGCCGAAAGTAAGATTGAAGCGATCAGTATTCTTTTTGAAAAAGTTGAAGAAATGATTGATGAGGTGGAAGCAAGATTATCAGATTACTATTCTGAAATCTCAGCAGAACACCCTGAAGAAAAAAATGACGAAGAATTAAAAGAGAAGTTAGAAGATGCCGCCTTAACTGCTCTTTATAAAATTCAAAGAACAAACTTAAAATCATTTTTTAATGAAGATGAGTTAAAACTAGCAGAATTAAAACATAATAAATTAGTGGAAAGGTATGAACTAAAAGAAATGAATGATATAAGTTTTAATTACTACAAATAAAAATTTCTCTAAAGTTTAATAGGTGGAGGTGAGTTGAAATGTAAGCGTCAAATAAATTACACGTAGGAAATTATAGATCACTCATGCGATAATCTTCTTAGAAAT
>NZ_BMFV01000052.1 GCF_014639255.1 Pullulanibacillus pueri | reverse complement strand
GATTTTTAAGTGGGGATAAAGAGTAGGAGCTTTACTCCTACCCCAACATTTGACTTAGAACCAAAAAAGGAGGAAACATTTAGGTATGTGTCAATCGCCCCATAGAAATCTTGAAGTATCGACTTCTATAGAAGAAAGTAAAAGGTTAAGCCTTGCCGGACAATTAGCTGCAGGCATTGCCCATGAAATCAGAAATCCCCTCACGGCAATAAAAGGATTTTTACAGCTTATTCAAAAGGATTTTACAGGCAACACCATGTATTTAGAGGTGATCACTAAAGAAATTAACCGGATTGAACTCATCCTTAGTGAACTTCTTGGCCTCGCTAAACCCCATGAGTCTAAATTTGAAAAAAAACACTTGAATGACACCTTAGATCATGTGATGACATTAATTCAAACGCAAGCTAACATGAAAGGCATTAATCTCATTAAAGCCTATGCCAAGCCACTTCCAGAATGCCTTTATGATGAAAATAAATTAAAACAAGTCTTTATTAACCTTTTAAAAAATGCCATTGAAGCCATGCCTCAGGGTGGCGATATTCTTACTCAAGCGGAAAGCAATGATACACATCTCAGGATCCTAATAAAAGACCAAGGAGTCGGGATACCAGAAAATCACATCGGAAATATTGGACAACCTTTTTTCACGACTAAAGAAAAAGGCACTGGGTTAGGATTAGCGGTCTGCCAGCAAATTATCCGTGAACATTCTGGCATTCTAAATATTCGAAGCAACGCCACTGGAACTACTATTGAAATTGTTCTCCCCATAAAAAACGAAGGAGCACAGTGAATGATCCCCTTCGTTTTTCGAGATTTTCCGTTTTATTCATACTTTTTACACTCTTTCACCAAGTGTAGACTCGCTTAGGATGCCTTTTCAAAACACTTGGTGGTAACATGAAACAACACACCTGCACTTCTACTGCACAAGCTCCATGCCCTCTTTAATGATCCCGATGCTATCTCCCATTATGACTGATGACAGCTAACTAACATTACGGAAAAGTCGGTGCCTAAAAGAAAGGAGAAGAATATCATTCTCCTCCAGTTATGATGACAGGCTCACTTTTAAGCCTTACTCTTCTTCTGTTCTTCAATCGCCTCAATCTTGATAGAAAGCTCTGTCCAACGTTCCATCGCGTCCTCTAATGCCTTGTCCACTTGTTCCTGCTCCTTATAAAGATCCTGAACACGCCCGATATCACTACCTGCTGATGCAATTTCCGCTGCTAAATGCGTTTGTTTTTCTTCCAGCTGGGCAATTTTATCTTCTATTTCATCCCACTCTTTTTGTTCCTTAAAAGAAAGCTTCAGACGGGGTGCCCGCTCCTGACGCTGGGCCTTTTGTTCCTCAGCCTTTACTTTACCCACCGCTGCTTCGGATTTTTGTGATTGTTGTTTTACCTGCTCAATGTACTCCGAATAGTTGCCTTCATAGCGACTGATCTTTCCGTCACCTGCAAAAACAAGGAGGCGATCCACGACTCTATCCAAAAAATAACGATCGTGTGAGACAGTAATCACGACACCCGGGAAATGGTCTAAATAGTCTTCAAGAATAGCAAGTGTGGCCGTATCTAAGTCATTGGTGGGCTCATCAAGTAAAATCACATTGGGTTCGGCCATCAAAACTTTTAATAGATACAGACGGCGCTGTTCTCCACCTGAAAGTCTTCTGACATAGGTCCTTTGCATACTGCGAGGAAATAAGAAGCGCTCAAGCATCTGTTCTGCGGTCACCCACTGACCTTCTTCAGTTTGTATCCCTTCCGCTCTTTCTTTAATGTAATCTAATACTCGCAAGTCACCATCAATGTCGACATCACTCTGCTTATAATAGCCGATCTGAACCGTTTGACCGACGTCAATCCTACCAGAATCCGGTGTGATTCGTCCTGCCATCATGTTAAGAAGCGTTGACTTACCACTGCCATTAGGGCCAACAATCCCTAACCGCTCTCCTGGAACGACTAAATAATCAAAGGCTTTGATCAACGGTCTCCCTGCAAAAGCCTTGCTGACATTGGTAAGTTCCAATACTTGGTCTCCCAATCGCGCCGCACCTGTTTGTATATCAATCTGTCCCTTAGAGAGGTCCTTTTTTTGGTTCTTTAGGTCATTAAACCGGTCTATCCGTGCCTTCTGTTTTGTTGATCGCGCCTTCGCACCACGGCGAATCCAGGAAAGCTCTCTACGCAAATGATTCTGTCTTTTTCTTTCATCCTGGACTTCCAGCTCTTCACGCTCCGCCTTTTTCTCTAGAAAAATCTCATAATTCCCCTCATACTCATAAAGCTGACCCTTATCAAGCTCATAAATCTTATTTACCACTCTATTCAAAAAGTAGCGATCATGAGTGACCAGCAATAGAGCCCCTGGATATTGTGACAAATAAACCTCTAACCACTCAATGGTATCATTGTCTAAATGGTTGGTCGGCTCATCTAAAATTAAAAGATCCGCAGGCTGAATCAGCGCTTTAGCAATAGCCACTCTTTTTCTTTGACCTCCAGATAATTGCTGAACCTGCTGGTGATAATCACGAATCCCGAGACGAGTAAGAATAGTTTTGGCTAGAGTACTGGCCTCCCAAGCATTCTTCGCATCCATCTCTTGTTGAATGTTAAAAAACTTGTCTTGAAGCCCTTGATTATCAGGATGTTCTTCAAGGGCCACTAAAATTTCCTCATATCTTTTTAAAAGCCGCATCAATTCCGATTCACCGTAATATATTTGTTCAAGTACTGTTAAATCCTCCTCAAAACGAGGACTTTGAGAGAGGTACTCAATATGGAAATGTTTAGCGTGTAAGAGCCTTCCCTCTTCAGGACGGTCAAGATCAGCAATAATTTTTAAAAGTGAAGATTTTCCTGTACCGTTCACACCAATTAAACCAATTCTTTCTTTTTCTTCAATCGTAAATGAAATATGATCAAATAATGTTTTCTCACCATATGTTTTATAAATATTCTCAGCGATTAATAAACTCAAATAGCATCATTCCTGAACAATAAATTTATATAGTCAATGCTTTTAACGGCGCTCACTCATTAACCATATAACGACTTGATTTAATTTGCAAATGATGGTTCTATTTAATAGGGACATTATAGAAAAATTTATATAAAAAACGAAAGTAGGGCTAAAAGTGGAAGAAAACTTTGGGGGCCATCAACCAAGAACAAACGGGAAATCCATCGCCGCTCTTGTTCTTGGCATCTGTAGTATCGTATTACCCTGGGTGGGACTTATTATCGGTATTGTTGGCATAGTTCTCGCTAGCCAATCCATTAAAACCATAAAACAAACGAATGAAAATGGTTACGGTATGGCTGTTGCTGGACTTGTCTGCAGCATTGTAGGTGTCTGCATCTACGGTATTATCATTCTATTAGCCATTATTGGCATTGCAGCCTTCAGTGCATTAGATACCTCATATTATTAAGAGATAAAGGCTGGATCGAAGTTTCATAATGATGAATGGTTGATTCTAAGTCGCAGATTGAAGTAGCAAATAAAATGGTTATGATCTAAAAAACCGAACGAAAATCCTGAGCACTCGCACACTCGGATCATCGTTCGGTTTTTGTTAATCTTTAAATCCCTTTTTCTATTCGTTATAACTTGCTTCTAATTCATCGATTAATGTCCCGACATAGGCCACGGCCTTACGGATAGCCTCAGGTTTGGACATGTCTAACCCTGCTTTTTGAATTAAGTCGAGTGGCTTTAAGGTCCCCCCTGATTTGAGAACATCTAACCACCGCTCAACAGCAGGTGCACCTTCTTCTAAAATCATTTGTGAGGCTGCCGTCGATACCGTTAAACCAGCGGAGTAAGTATAAGGATAGAGTCCCATGTAGTAATGCGGTTGCCGCATCCAAGTTAACCCCGCCCCTTCATCGATAGTCACCGTATCTCCCCAGAAGGATTGAAGAATGTCCGTTTTTTGTGTCGTTAAAGTGGTCGCTGTAATGGGCGTTCCCGCTTCAGCTAAGGTAAATATTCTTCTTTGCAGCTCCCCTTCAAGCAAATGGGTGACGAAGTTATGATAGTAGGTGCCCAATAGTTGCAACACGACCCAACGGCGCATACGCTTATCGGTGGTTTTAGAAAGAAGGTGACGACCTAAAAGCATTTCATTCATAGTTGAAGGTGCTTCAATAAAATACATAGAAGGTCTTGTATTCGTCAACGTCTGGTGTTTACCAGCAAGGAAAAAGTGCCCAGCATGTCCAAGTTCATGAGCTAGTGTAAACGCACTTCTCATCGAATCCGACCACGTAATCAAGATGTACGGATGGACACCGTAAGGACTTGAACAGAAAGCACCTGTTGATTTTCCAACATTGTCAGCAAGATCCACCCACCGCTCAGTCAGAGCTGTCTTTACCATCCCACTATACTCTGGACCCATCACTTGGAGCGCTTCTAAAATGACTTCAGATGCCTCTTCGTAAGTGGTTTCTGGATTAAACTCCGGATCAAGCGGGGCCTTCAAATCGCAGAAAAACATGTCATCTAATCCTAAGACTCGCTGTTTCAACTGTGCATACCGCCGCATGTGTGGCGCAAGCTCCTCTTGAATAATGTTCAACTGATTTTCATACATCTCTAGGGTCACTTGCTGTGGTTCGAGCATCATTTCTGTCGCTGATTGATAACGACGAAGACGAGCCTCCGTGACCTGTTTATTTACTTCGGTTGCAAAAGTCGCCCCAAACGTATTTTTATACTGTTTTAATGTTCTGACAAAGGAAGCAAAAGCTTTCCTGCGCAGCTCTGTGTTGGGTGATTCTTCGTAAAAATCCTCATAAAGCGCGAAGGACATCGGCAGCTCTTCACCCTTCTCATCCACAATAGAATCGAACTGCATGTCAGAAGATTTGCCGCGCTCATAAATCATGTAAGGCGCATCAAAAACTGCGCCTAAAGAGGCTAGGGCCTCTTCTGTTTCTGGTGCTAGAATATGAGGCTTTGTTTCAATAAGTTCGGTTAAATGTTTTTCAAAAAGCTTCAGGCCCTCTTCTTGTTCTATATAAGCTTTGATCGTTTCCGTCGGAAGTGCGAGTACTTCTGATTTAATAAAGGCAAGCGATGCATTCACATGTGACAATAGATCGGCTATGCGCGCGCCATCAGCTTGATTGACAGGATCTGAACCATCTGCAGCCTGTCGAAGACTCGCATAGGTAGACACACGAATGACCCTTTGCAAAAAAGCCTCTTGTGCTTTTAAACAGGCAAGGAGAGTTCTTGCGCCTTCACCTAACTTGCCTTTAAATTGCGTGACATGATGTAAATCCTTCCGAACTGCTGCGACTTCAATTTCCCATGCCTCATAATTCTCAAACAACGCTGTTAAATCCCATGTAGATTTTTCAGGAACCTCATTTCTCTGTAAACGGGTTTTCACTTTTGCCATTCCAATTCCCCCTCTTAGTCATCTATATCCTACTTTAAATCGAGCGCCCTTCATTCACTTTACCACTTGTGCCATTTTTCAGTCATCTTGACTCAGCTATCATCAAAGGGTAAGATAACCTCCCCTACATCTGAGAAATAGGTAGTACAATGACTTACACTCATCCCCATTATAATATAGGCAGAGCCGCACACAAGGATAAATTTTTCAGTGAGTTTCGCAATGAGAAAAACTGGGCAACCATGCCCAGTCCTCAATCAGTTGGGCATTAAAATGTTTTTTACCAACAGGCATCGTCAGTACCAAGTGGATTGGAGCGGAAGACACGAGATTCGAAACACTTAAACATTGTGTGTTCCTCAGCGTCGCTGACTCACGGATGCCTAAACTAGAGTCCTACGGGAACAGCACGTGTCCGAAGATCCACTTGGGAACCAAATTGACCATTCCCAAGTTAGCTGAGGCCGTGCCCGTGGAAAGCGAGTGCTCTGAAGCGGAAATCCACACTGTCCTGATGACCAGAAATTTTATACTTTCTTACCTTTTAAAAAAGGGTGAACCTTTAAAGATTCACCCCTCGAGTCCTTATTTTTCGATACACTTGATTCATGACTTCTGATAAGACCAGTCCCATAGCAATAGCACCAGAAAGCATAAACACTTTTGCTGAAAGTTCAACAGCAGACGGATAATCGTTTTCCACAAAGTGCCTCATCGCATCATAGGCCATGCCCCCTGGGACAAGCGGAATAATTCCTGCAACCGTAAAGATAATCATAGGCATCTTATAACGTCTAGCAAAGGTTTGGCTAATCACCGCAACCGCAAACGCCGCGATGAGATTGGCCAATATAATATTCACGTCCCAATTCACTAAACCTATATAAACCATCCAGCCGACCATGCCGACAAAGCCACATTTTAATAAGGCCTGCTTAGGACTATTAAAAATAATGCAGAAAGCCGCAGAGGAAATAAAACTTGTCACCAATTGTGATAGCATCTAGGATACCTCCTTTACTTTAACCACTGAAAATTATAGGGCAAAGGCAAACGCAATGCCTGTTCCAATCGCAAACGCCGTTAAAAAGGCCTCGGCACCCTTTGATAGCCCGGAAACTAAGTGGCCCGCCATAAGGTCTCGAATCGCGTTTGTAATTAAAACCCCAGGGACTAAGGGCATAACGGATCCAATGATGATCTTGTCAAATTCCTGCCCCATACCTAAGCCAACAAAGCCAAAGGCCAATAACCCAATAATAAGAGAGGCAAGAAACTCTGAAAAAAACTTTAATTGAATGAGACGATGTAAATAGACTAACCCAGCAAAACCGATCCCTCCTGTAAGACAAGCAGGAATAAAATCATGCCAGACGCCTTTAAACATAATGAGAAAACACCCGCTGGCAATAGCTGCTGAAAGAATTCTAATCCAATGGGAATAGGCTAATCCTGCTTTTTCTACACCCTTCAATGCCTGATAAGCCTCAGATAAAGTGAGTTCACCATTTGCGATTTGCCTGGAGATATGATTCACATCCGCGACTTTTTGTAAGTCCGTTGAGCGTTCTGACACTCTCACCAGCTTTGTCGGATCAGCGCCGTCAATAGAAAAAATAATCCCCGTGGGCATCACAAAACACTGCGACGGTCTATTTTCAAAGGCGGCGGCAATACGCATCATCGTATCTTCAACCCTAAAGGTTTCTGCCCCACTTTTTAACATAATGTCTCCTGCCAATAGGCAGACATCCATTAATTTTTGTATTTGATTTGTTTGTTCAGTCACACCATTCGCTCCAATAATTCGTATTAAAAACTTGGCTTGTCCTTCCCCACTTCGCTAAACGCAGCCTGATGTATAGACAGACGCTTCACACATTAATGCTGGCGCCAAGCCCAAGTTGCCCCTTTTGAGGGCTTCCGCACTTGATACATACTTGATGTAAAAAAACAGGAAGCCCTTCGTTATCCTGCGTCTGAAGGAGCTCCCTTGGCCGTTTAAAGTATAGTATAACGATCCTTAACGATTGGATCAAAAAGGGGGATGATACTCTGACTTAAGGAGGGCATATACCTCTGTATCATGGTAATGCACGCCATCAAAATCAGTCTCTCTGAGACGACCTTCCATTTTAAATCCATACTTCATTAATAGCCTTTTAGAGCCTTGATTATCCGCAAAAATATCCCCAACGATGCGGTTTAACCCTAAATCATTAAATCCATACGCCAAAATTTCCATTAATACTTCCGTCATAACACCAGATCTTTGATAGTCTTTATGTATGACAACGCCCATCTCCGCCTTCTTATGCCATAAATTTAATTTATGAAAGCGGAAAACACCTATAATGGCTAAATTAGACTTATCAATGATGACCCAAGGAATAAGTTTTCTTTTTTTATAGGCCTCTACATACCCCTGTAACTGTGCCCGCAATTCTTGTTCAGTCTTAACCGGATGAGGCGTAATATACTTCATGGTCTCCTTATTACTCATAAATGGAAAGATTGCGTTTGTATCCTCTAAAGTCAAGCCCCTTAATCTATATCTCTCTGTTTCAATCACAGGTATTTCCAAATCATGCTCATCCATTATTCATAACTCCTTAAAACGTTAATAAAGTCACCGATCGCTCTCTTCATCTTATTATAATGAGACGAAAAGAAAAAGTCCCATGAATATAAATCACGCCCTCAATCATAATTATAAATATTCCTATAAAATTAATCGGATTTTTGGATTGACATTCAATAAAGTTCGGAATACAATAACTATTAACAATTTCATCCTTTTATTGCTGTACAAAATGTATTTAAAGACACTCGCTAATTCTTATCCATAGAGGCGGAGGCAAAGACCCTGTGAACCTTTAGCAACAAGGTCTGCGGACATTGTGCCCATTCCTCAAACGCTTGGTTCTTGGAGAAGGAAGAGAGTTTCCAATCCCTCTTCTACTGCTTAGAAGCGGGTTTTTTACACTATAAAAGGTTTAAACTGCCGACGTTGTGACCTTCAGTCATCCCAAGTTTGGCCATTCCCTTTTAAATGAAGATTGACGAACATTTTAAACTTTGTCACTTGCGTATAGAGAAACATACCGGAACCCACCGGATGAATCGAAAACAGTTATGGAGGCATATAAATTGGAGAGAAATCTAATAACCTATGATTCTTTCACGGATGATCCTTTCAAGACACTTCCTGCTTCAGACCCAACGAAGGGGGCACTTGAGGTCCTCGATTGGGCGTATCGCAACTATCAAGAAGATATCGTCTATGCATGTAGTTTTGGCGTTGAAGGTATTGTACTCATTGATCTTATCGCAAAAGTCAAACCCGACGCCACCATTGTTTTCCTTGATACAGGACTCCATTTTCAAGAAACCTATGACCTTATTGATAAGATTAAAGCCCGTTTTCCTAGGCTGAATATTAAGATGGAAACACCTGAACTCACTTTAGAAGAACAAGCTGAGCAATATGGATCAGCATTGTGGAAACGTCAACCTGACCAATGCTGTTATATAAGAAAAGTGAGACCTCTTGAAAAAGCGTTGAGCGGCACTACCGCTTGGGTTTCCGGTCTTCGTCGCGAACAATCCCTTAGCCGGAGTAAGACGAATTTCATCAACAAGGATGAGCGTTTTAAAGCCATCAAGGTCTGCCCACTCATTCATTGGACTTGGGATGATGTCTGGCATTACATTGAGGAAAATGAGCTTCCATATAACCCCCTACACGACCAAGGATTTCCAAGTATTGGCTGCATTCCATGTACAAATCCCGTTCAAGAGGGCAGTGATTCTCGTGCTGGAAGATGGGTTGGCTTTAACAAAACAGAGTGTGGGCTTCATACTCCTGACTCTTCTGAAAAAGTTATGAACACCGAAAAATAATTGTCTTTAAACCAAGTTTACCTATAGGTTATAATAAGATTGTAGGCGTTTAAAAACAGGAAAAAAGCAAGTTCCACTATCGAGAGGGAGGCAGACGATGAGCAAAGTATATTTAGTTGGCGCAGGTCCAGGTGATCCTGACTTACTCACCATTAAAGGTTTAAAAGCGATTCAAGCATCTGATGTCATTCTCTATGATCGTCTTGTCAATGAAACCCTATTAGACTATGCTCCCTCCCACTGTGAGAAGATCTATTGTGGAAAGCAACCGGAACACCATACTCTACATCAAGAGACGATAAATATTTTACTCTGCAAGCATGCCTCACAAGGGAAAACGGTCACTCGTCTTAAAGGCGGTGACCCCTTTATCTTTGGCCGTGGTGGTGAGGAAGCTGAAGCTTTAAGCCGTCAGGGCATCCCTTTCGAGGTAATTCCCGGGATTACCTCTGGTGCTGCTGCCCCAGCCTATGCTGGCATCCCACTTACCCATCGTAATATTAGCTCCTCGGTCACATTTGTCTCAGGGGTTACCCCTCAACAGGAAAATGACGAAAATTACTGGGAACGGCTCGCACATCATGTTGAGACACTTTGTATCTATATGGGTGTAAAAAAACTGCCTTATATTTTAGAAAGACTGATCACTGGTGGTCTCAATCCTCAAACGCCCATTGCCCTCATCCATTGGGGCACAACGATGCATCAACAGACTGTAACAGGTACCTTAGCCACTATAACAGACAAGCTAGACAGAGTGAAAAACCCCTCCATGATTGTTATCGGAGAGGTTGTCAGACTAAGAGAACAACTCCAATGGTTCGAAAACTTGCATTCATCACAGTCTACCAACACCCAAGTTATATAGTGTGTTGCTTTTTTTAGGAAAAACTTGAAAGGAGCGCCCAGTCCTCATTCAGTTGGCATTCAAAATGCTTTTTACCAAAATGCATCTTCAGCAATAAATGGATTGGAACGGAAGACGCGAGATTCGGAGCACTAAGTGTATTCCTCAGCGCCGCTGACTGACGGGTGCCCAAACTAGAGTCCTCCGGGAACCGGGCCAGCGTGACTTCACTTTAAGAAAAACCAGGCAAGGAACAACCAGAATCTATTGATATGAGACTTTTTAAACGATCTCTTAAAGGGAGCGATCTTCATGCAAGGCGTTTTATATGTCAGTCACGGCACACGTTTACCAGAAGGATTAAAAGAAGCAAAGGCATTTCT
Source organism: Pullulanibacillus pueri (assembly GCF_014639255.1). Classification (GTDB taxonomy): domain Bacteria; phylum Bacillota; class Bacilli; order Bacillales; family Sporolactobacillaceae; genus Pullulanibacillus; species Pullulanibacillus pueri. The sequence continues at coordinate 12,689 of NZ_BMFV01000052.1, read as the reverse complement.
CCAAGGTGTTCAAAAAAAAATTCCAGCCCCTTTGCAACAGGTCTGTTTTTTAGAACTCGCTTCACCTACAATAGAAGAAGGCATTGAAGCTTTAGTTCAAAAAGGAGCAACAACGATTGCGGTCGTCCCCGTCTTATTGTTGAGTGCCAAACACTTTCATGAGGATATCCCAGAGGCTCTCTATAAATGCCAAAAAAAATACCCCACTATCACATTGACTTATGGCAAGCCTTTAGGTATTCAGGAACGGCTCATTGCCCTTTTAGAGGAGCGCATCCGGGAAAAAGGAACTTCCCTCCACAAGGATGTTAAAGTATTACTCGTTGGTCGAGGCAGTCACGATCCTCAAGTTAAAACAGCTATCGAAACCATAGCTCATCGCTTAGCTAAACGGATAAACGTTGGACAGATTGAGACCTGCTACCTCGCCGCCTGTAAGCCATCGTTTGATGAGAAGCTCTCCGACGCGTGGGACTCTCAAAGTCCACAAATGATCGTAGTGCCTTATTTATGGTTTAACGGTTTATTGATTCAATCAATGCAAAAGAAAATAGATACCCTTGATCCTCTTCACCGAGAGATTGTGCTTTGTCGGCCTATGGGTAACCATGCACATATTCAGAATGCATTCATTGATCGCGTACTCGAATCCTTCCATCTTAAATTTGATCCAGCACCAAGACTTATAACCCACTAAACGTTAAAATAGAGCAAGACTTGTGATAAGGAGCGCCATAAATGAATACACTTCCATTAACCCTAATTTTAAAAGGACAAATAACGGTCATTATTGGGGGTGGCAAAGTTGCGGCACGTCGGGTTTCAAGTCTGTTAGAACTATCAACACGGCTCATTGTCATAAGTCCAGAAGCATGCCCGAAGATCCGTGCGCTTCACGAGGAAAAAAAGTTAGAATGGCGGCAAAAACGCTTTGAGCCCCTTGATCTTAACGACGCTTTTATGGTTATTGGAGCCACCAATGATCCTGAGGTAAATCGTGAGGTTGCAGCGAGTGCTCATGATCACACACTTGTAAATATCGTTGATCAACCCGATCTCGGTAACATCCATTTCCCCGCCCACTTTACACGGGGGAAATTATCAATCGCGATTTCAACCCATGGCGCAAGTCCTTTATTGGCTAAAGATATTAAGAAGGAGCTCAGTGAAATTTATGATGAACGCTACAGTCAATTTCTAGACTTCTTAGATGATAGTCGTGAACTGATAAAAAGTGCTTCACTTTCCAAAGAGGAAAAATGGGATTATCTTAGTCAATGTATAGATAAACGCTTTCTAGATCCTCGCAAGCAAACTCAAACCTTAATAGAACTCAGAGACCTTGTTAAAAAAGGAGCAGTGAAGGATGAAAGGACTCACGGGTAAACATATCGGCATCGCCGCTGACCGCCAAGCAGAAGCAATCAGTACATTAATTCAAAAGCAGGGTGGCATTGCGGTTTCAAAACCTATTCAAGGTGAAAAATGGTTAGACGAAAAAAGTGCTGCCTATGATGTGGCCCGCTTCCTTAATCACCCCTTTGATTGGGCCCTCTTCACAACAGGTATTGGGGCTGAGGCCTTAGAGAAAGCAGCGCAAAGTATTCACCGCCTGGATGATTATATCGATAAGCTTTCGAAAACATCCCTTGCCATTAGAGGGACTAAAACGCAAGATTGGCTTAAAAAATGGGGGTTAGAGCCTACAATTCTCTCTCCTAATGGAACCATGCACACCCTTATTCAACTACTGGATGCTCATCCTACCACCAAGCAGGCATTATTTTATCAATCTTATGATCAAGAAGAGCGTCAATTAGTCCAGGCATTAAACCAGCTTTCAATGGATGTTTATCACTCTGAGCCTTATCATTATTTTCCACCAGATCGAGCGATAGTAGAGGCACTCCGGTTTGGCATTACCTCACAATCTCTGGACGCCGTGGTGTTCACGAGCAAAACTCAGGTCGAGAATCTTTTTCGCGATGCAGGCGCCAGTCAAGGAAAGCTCCTCTATCAAGCTTTTGAAACCCATGTATTAGCCGTTGCTGTTGGACAAGTGACCGCAGAGGCTCTCCACAATCATGGTATTTCCAAGGTCTTACAACCTGAACGCGCCAAGATGGGAGCCATGATCATTGCCCTCGCACAGCATTTTTCGAACGAGCATCATGATTAAAATGCCTAAGTCTTATCACGTCCCAAGGATTGTGTTATCATTTGGGGCTTTTTTACTGGTCCCCTGAATGGACTTATTGAAAAACACATTTTTCTAAACGACTTTCCAAAACAACACATAAATGACCATTTTAGTGGAAGGGCATATAAGTGCGACTTAGGTAGGCTCATCGTATTAAAGCGTGGCGTTAAGCCAATTTTCTAAGCCGTTTGATTTACAACCAATACACATATTGTATACAATACACAATATACAAAAGAGTGAGTATAGAGGAGTTTATAATGATAAAACCTACGTTTGACCCAATGCCTTTAAGAGCCCAAGCCGTAAGTATTTTGAAAGAAGCCATTATTAGCGGGGAACTGCATGACGGTGAAGTCATGACTGAGCGAACGATTCTTGAGAAGTACAATATCGGTAAAACGCCCTTTCGTGAGGCCATCCAAACATTAGAGGCTGAAGGCTGGGTGAAGAAAATTCCTTATAAAGGGACCTTCGTCACCCCTCTTACAGAAAAGGGGATTCATGATTTGTTTGAGCTTCGTTTGTACCTAGAAACCTCAATTTTAAAACATTGGCAAAGAGAGTGTTCACCAAAAGCCCTTCACGAATTAAACAAGATCCAAAAGGAAATGGAAAAGTCTTCTGCCCTCTTAACACCTGAAGTTTTCATGCAATGGGACAAGGATTTTCATCAAGTGATCTATCATTCTACACTTAACGACCGAATCATCGCGATCTATGATCAAATCAAGGACCATATTCGCCGCATTGGCCTTCGCGTCATTCATCATGAGCAAAGACGTGAGGAAGTTATCCAAGAGCACCGGGCCATTCTGACTGGTCTGACTAACGGGCGTGCAGAAGAAGCCATGGAACAGCATCTTCTTAAACAAAAGGCCACCTTTCTCAAGCTTCTGAGCTTAGAGACTAACAATCCCACTCAGCAAAGGAAGGATCAACAATGAGGGTGATGAAATGTTTTTTACAACTGGTAGGTCTTTATTTATTTTATCTGTTGGGGACGTGGATACAGTCTTTCCTCCGCCTGCCTATCCCAGGAAGTGTGATCGGTATGTTACTCTTATTTCTCTTTCTTATGACAGGCATCATTCCTAAGAAAGGATTAGAGTCAGGCGCTGCCTTTCTTCTCCGTTATCTGCCGCTGATCTTATTGCCTTCTGTTATTGGCGTGATGAAATATGGACATTTTTTCCTTCACAAGGGACTCCTCCTTGTCCTCCTTGTTATCATGAATACATTTATCATTATAGGAATCTCTTCATGGTGCAGTCAGTGGTTAGCCATGCGTCATAGAGAGGGGAAAAAAGAAAAGAGGGAGGTTATATGATGGCTTTGAGCATGATCTTAGTGACGGTTATTATTTACTTATTAATGACAAAGCTATATCGAAAGTTCTCATTTCCATTGCTTCTGCCTATTTTAACATCTACTGCCGGCATTATTCTTCTTCTAACCGTGCTTCATTTTAATTATCAAGCCTATATGCAAGGGGGACATTGGATCAATCATTTACTTGGACCAGCAGTCGTCGCACTCGCTTACCCTTTATACCAAGAATGGACCTTGATCAAAAAACATCTTATTCCGATTCTATGTGGCGTGGGTATGGCCACATTGCTTGCTGTTTTTGGCATGTGGGGTGCCGCTTCATTACTACATATAAAAAGGCAACTCATTATGACCCTCTTGCCCAAATCAGTGACTTCACCCGTTGCTCTTGATGTCTCACAGGAAATCGGTGGACTGCCTTCACTCACAGTCACCTTCGTTATGATTGCAGGCATCACTGGGGCTATTTTCGGTCCTTATATTTACCGTTGGTTAAACATTGACCATGAGCTTGGTAAAGGGATAGGCTATGGCAGTGCCTCGCATGCCATTGGCACCTCAAAGGCTTTAGAAGACAGTGCGACCACAGGTGCTGTAAGTTCGATCGCCATGATCTTATCCGCCATTCTCACTTCAATCATACTGCCTGTTATGATTTATTTGTTTTAATAGCACGATCGATCATAAATACGAAATACGGTCGTTCTGTATTCCTAGCTCCTGTAATATTGGCCTAGCTGCACACCTTAAGTCAGACCCTCCATTGATCGTAAAATAAGCTGGTTCACACTTTGCCAATCTTGCACTTTCCGATCACATTCCCGCCGACCTTCATCCGTAATGCGGTAATACTTGCGTCGTTTTCCATTCTCGCTATCCACCCAAAAGGAGGTGATCAAGCTCTTCCTCTCAAGACGTTTAAGGGCAGGATACAAGGTACCTTCACCCATCTGATATAGGTCATTGCTCAACGCCTTTAACTCTTTAACCATTTCATATCCATACATTTCTTTTTTAGAAATAATCACTAATAATAAAATATCAATACTACCCTTCATGATTTCTCTATCCATTCCATTATCACCTCACCTTTAACATATCGTAACACCACTTGCATCGTATTACAATGCAACTAATCAAAAAATTTTTCTATCGAAGTCACTGAAAAGACAAATTCAGGAAAAAAATTGCAGAAATATTCGAAAACCGGGTGAGACCCCACAAAGCACATCATATTAGACTTGAAGAGGCTTGCAGATTGCCCGTGTTTTTACTCTGAACTCTTCTCCTATATACAAAAATATGGAGATCCCTTATCAAGAGGCTCTCCACATTTATCCTACTGCTTTATTCTTTTCAGCTTACTCACCCTTAGTGCTTATATATTCATTCGGAATATCGAGACCTTCAGTGTTATGGTTTTTCATTTGCGCTAAACGGCCATTTCTTGTCTCTCCATCACTTTTTTGCGAATGTCTTTGCCCATTATTATCACTGGCATTATCAAAATTTCTGCCCTTTTCTTTAGACATACCTAAAAACCCCCTTTAATTAATTAAAGGTTATTATTTGAAAATCGGTGTTATTTTATTCTTGAACCCATGTGTGTCAGATGATTGCTACTCATGAACATGGTACACTAAAGATTAGACATATAGAAGATGAGGTGAACAGCCGTGCGTTTAGCAATAACAAAACCCGCTGTCAATTGGTTTAAAAGAGAAATGGCATTAAAAACTGGAGACACCGTCAGATTTTTTGTACGAAGTGGCGGCTGCGCCGATGTCAGCCGAGGCTTTTCTATCGGGGTCTCGTTAGAAACAGCAAGGCAGCCACTCGTCACAGAAGAACAAGACGATATTACTTTCTTCGTTGAGGAAAGTGACCAATGGTTTTTTGATGATAAAACGCTCTCCATTAAATATAAGCGAAAAACAGATGACATTATCTACGCTCTCACCGAGAGTTAACCACTACATTTCGATCAATCGAGCAGATGAAATAGGGGAGACACTTATTGTAGGCAGGCAGAAAGTGTGCATTCTGGGGCGAAGATCAACACCGTCCACTCTTGTGGTAACCAGAATTTTATCCCCTTTCTTTAAGAAAAACCGGGCGAAAAGCATGCCCCGTCCTTATTAAAACACGGAATAAGATTTTAATCCCAAAAGGCAGCGTCAGCAACCCAGTTGATCGGAATGGAAGGACCTCTGGCTCCTTCGGGAACAACACGAGTCCGAGGATCCATTTTGGAACACCATTCATCCATTCCAAAATGAGCTAAGGCCACTAATGACGATCGGCTAAAAACGCCACGTCATTAAGGAACTTCGACTAAAGCCGTCACATCCGTGTAACAACGTCGAAGCTAGCACCTCAACCACCCCAAAAAGTAAAAATCACTTTTCGGGGACCCCGATTACCACCCCAAAAAGTAAAAATCACTTTTCGGGGACCCCGATGGTGCGTCGACGCCGACCTTACCCACATCAAAAAATCGTAAAAATACGATTTTTCTGCGAGGATTATTCTTTTAGCAGCTTTCCTTAGTCGTGTGGGCATGAGGAAAACGAGCGCTCTGGAGTGAATATCCACACCGTTCTGCTTGCCAAAAATTTTCTTTCTTACCTTTTAAAAAAACAAACCGTCTGCTTTGAGGAACAAACGGTTTTACAGATTACACTTTTCTCACAAAAACCACTTTTAAATAATTGCCTTCTTCAAATTCCTTTATTGTTCTAAAATCGCGAGGCAAGGAGAATTCTTCTTCAATCCGATAGGAAGCTCCTGACTCCTTAAAAGCAGTATCGATAAAGCTTTTAAATTTCCCCATACTAAGACTGCTGTTGTTGGTCGAAGCGACAATGATCCCCTGATCCTCAGTAATCTCCAGTGCTTCTTTTAACAGATTTTTATAATCCTTGGTCACACTAAACGTGTGTTTCTTCGTCCGAGCAAAGCTTGGAGGATCAAGAATGACCATATCGAACTTCAATTGTTTTCTCACTGCATACTTAAAATACTTAAAAACATCCTCAACAATGATGGCCTGAGTTGTCTCATCAATTGCATTCAGCTGGAAATTCTCAATGGTTTTAGGCAAACTGCGATTGGCGACATCAACACTCGTCGTTTTTGTCGCACCGCCAAGGGCGGCACATACTGAGAAAGCCCCTGTATATGAAAACATATTGATGACCGTTTTTCCTTGAGCATATGTGTTCTTAATCGTGTTGCGGACGTCTCTTTGATCCAGGAAAAGACCTACCATCGCACCTTCATTGAGGTTGATTGCAAAGCGTACCCCATTTTCCAGGACAGTGAGTGGGAACTCGGCTCTTGTCCCGGTCACAAAATCATCATCCTCTATGTATTTCCCTTTAGAATCAAAGCGCTTCTTCTCATAAATCCCCTTAAAGTGAGGAGCAGCTTGCAAGCCATGGATCACGTCGTCTTTGAAAGTATAGATGCCTTCACTATACCATTGGATTAAATAATACCCATCAAAATAATCAATCGTGACCCCTCCAACCCCATCGCCTTCGCCATTAAACACCCGAAAGGCAGTTGTCTCTGGATCATTGTAAAAAGCTTGCCTCGCCTTTAAAGCTTGCTCTATTTTGCGCAAAAAAAAGTGTTGATCGATAGGCTCTGTTTCTTTTTGTGTAAGAACCCAACCATACCCTTTATTTTGTCGCCCGTAATAGCCTTTGGCAATAAACCGCTGATGTTCATCAACGAGTTTGACAAGGATGCCTTCCTCATTAAGCTCACCGAGATTGACAATCGCTTCTTTCTCAATTAGAGGATACCCCGACCTATATTTTTGACTAAACTTTGGCTTAATACCTATACGTATTTCCTGTCTCACTTAAATCCCCCATACTGTTATTGATCACTTGGATACACCAAGCCGATCTGTTTTCTGGCTGTCTCTAAAAGTGTGGCCGTTATTCTGGAATGCTGAAAGGAATTGACTTTGGATTGTTGCTGGCCACTTTTTATCACGTGTATAAATTCCTCTGCTTCATAATACATTGAAGTTTCTGTTGAATCAGTCGTTAATGCTTCCACAGTTACGTCCCGATACATCAGTTCCACTTTTTTAGGCGTGGAAATGTTATCGATCACGATCGTCCCCTTTTCACCCTGAATTTCTGAAGAAACCTGTGAATCAGATATCTTTGAGTGCATGATCACCGCTTCAAATGTATCATATGTCAGTAATAAACTCCCCTGGCCATCCACACCTGATTCTAAAAAAGTTGCCGTAGCCTGGACACTCTTGGGTTCTCCAAATAATACAACCAATGGATAGAGACAATACACACCTAAATCCATTAAAGACCCATTAGAAAATTCCGGTCTAAACGCATTTAACACTGTCCCTTCCTTATAGGCATCATAGCGGGAAGAATACTTACAGAAGCTCGCAAAATAACGGCGGACCTTACCAATCTTATGTAGGTTTTTCTGAATGCTTTTAAATCCAGGTAGCAGTGTCGTCTTCATCGCCTCCATGAGGACGACATGATGTTCCTTAGCGACAGCCATCATCGCATCAACCTCAGCAACATTCGAAGCCAAAGGCTTTTCACATAACACATGCTTCCCTTTTTTCATAAAAAGAATCGCTTGCTCCGCATGAAAGGCATTAGGGCTTGCAATATAAACCGCATCAATATGCTCACTCTCAGCCATCTTCTCCAAATCTGTAAATATCCTGTCAACCTTATATTTTCCAGCAAACTGCTTGGCCTTTTCTTCCGTTCGCGAATAGACCGCCGTTAAAGAAAACTCCGGGAGTGTTTTCGTATCTTGTAAAAATCGATCGGTAATCCAATTGGTTCCAATGACACCAAAGCGAATCATAGATGCTCACCCCTAATGTATTTGTTTAAGACGCGCCGATAAAAAGGAAACAACCAAAAAGAGACACCAAGCCTACTCGGGTCCTTTTTGGTAAAGGTCATCTGTCCACTTATTATAGTGTGTTTTGTGATGTGGTGCCACTTGTGTACGCGCTGTTGTCTGGAACCAACCACCTTTATTAAAAAACGATTGTTTTATTATCATGAACTATGATCCTATCTTCCAAATGCCATTTTACCGCGCGCGCCAGAACACTTCTTTCAATATTACGGCCTATCTTCTTCAAATCCTCGACATGATCACGGTGATCGACACGCATAATATCCTGCTCAATAATTGGACCTTCATCAAGATCATCCGTCACATAATGCGACGTCGCCCCTATAAGTTTAACCCCTCTTTGGTAAGCGCGATGATAGGGCCTTGCTCCAACGAAGGCAGGTAAAAAGGAATGATGGATATTAATGATTTGATGCGGAAATTCCGAAACAAAGGTAGACGTGAGGATCTGCATATAACGCGCCAAAATAATAACATCCACCTCAAATTCCTTTAAAAGTTGGATCTGCTGATGTTCGACGTCTGCGCGGTTTTCCTTACTGGCAGGAATATAATAAAAAGGAATGCCGAGATCTTCAACAATGTCTCGCGCTTCCTCATGATTACTGACAACGAGCGCAATTTCTGCCATGAGATCCCCACTCTGCCATTCCCAAAGAATTTCTCTTAGACAATGTGGCTCTTTAGAAACAAACAAAGCCAGCTTTTTGAGTTCACTCACACACGTTAATGTCCATGCCATTGAAAATTGATCGGCAAGGGGTTGAAATTCCTCCTTTAGCTCATCTTGTAGAGTGTTTAAGGAAGGACATTCAAATTCAATGCGAATAAAAAAGGTCCCCCCTTCAGGATTGGTGGAATATTGACTAGACTCTATAATATTAGCCTTATAGTGAAAGAGGAAATTAGAAACAGCTGCCACAATACCCGGTTGGTCAGGACAACTGATCAATAATCGCCCTCTATTTTCACGTTCTTTTTTAAAGGCTTCAAGCTTCGTTTGTATATAAGACGTCATCTGATTCACTCCTTAAGTATCGCTTCCCATTATACTTAAGAAATCAACAATTTTAAATAATCTTTTAAATAAAAATTTTACGCATGATTAAACTTTTTGCCGTATAAGAAAAACCGGGCGAAAGCATGCCCGGTCCTTATTAAAAAACGGAATAAGATTTTAATCCCAAAAGGCAGCGTCAGCAACCCAGTTGATCGGAATGAAAGGCGCTCTGGCTCCTTCGGGAACAGCACGCGTCCGAAGATCCATTTTGGAACACCATTCATCCATTCCAAAATGAGCTGAGGCCGCTAAGGACGATCGGCTAAAAACGTCACGTCATTAAGGAACTTCGGCTAAGACCGTCACGTCCGTGTGACACCGCCGAAGCTAGCACTTCCTGTGCGTCGAACGCCGACCCTACCCACATCGTGTGGGCATGAGGAAAGCGAGCGCTCTGGAGTGGAGATCCACATCGTTCTGCTGGCCAATAATTTTATACTTACCTTTAAAAATAGGGATGGAATTTCTCCATCCCCTTGCTAGGACCTTAATAGACACCTCGAATATGCGCGTGAACTTCTTTGTCATAAAAGCGTCTGAGTGTATCAAGCTCCTCTTTTGTAAATGATGGAACCGTGACTGCTTGTAAATTATCTTCAATTTGGGCGACTGTCTTAAACCCTGGAATAACTGTCGATATCGCCTCTTGATCAAGAATCCAACGCAGTGCGGCCTGTGTCATTGTCCCTCTGCCTTCAGCTATCCAGCGGACCTCATCACTCAATTCAACACCTTTTGTAAATTCAAGCCCACCGAAGGTTTCCCCAACATTAAAGGCCTCACCTTCACGATTAAAATGGCGATGATCATCCTCAGCAAACTGAGAATGCTGATTGAATTTCCCGGTCAATAACCCACTTGCGAGTGGAACCCGCGCCAGAATCCCCACCCCTTTTTCCTTTGCTTTGGGCAAAAGTTCATCGAGGGGCTTTTGACGAAGGAGATTAAAAATAACTTGCAAGGCCCTGACATTAGGATTTTCTAAGCAAAAAAGACCTTCCTCTATCGTCTCTACACTGACACCATAATAACGAATTTTACCTTCCTTTTGGAGCTGGTCTAACACCTCAAAAACCTTGCCCTCTTTCAATATCTCAAAAGGTGGACAATGGATTTGGTAAAGATCAATGCGCTCGCGCTGTAGTCGCTTCAAACTGTTTTCACAATAAGTTCTGACCGCTTCCTCCGAATAATTGCTTCGATCAAAAATATCACCCGCACGACAAAACTTCGTGGCAATATGTATCTGATCTTCTTTTCCCTTTGTCGCCTTTGCCAACAATTCCTCGCTATGACCGTCACCATAAACATCAGCCGTATCAAAAAAGTTAACGCCTGCTTCCATGGCTCTTTCTAAACCTTTTAATGCTTCTTGATCGTTCGTTTTACCCCATGCACCCCCAATGGCCCATGTTCCAAAACTCAGTTCACTCACCTGCAACTCGGTTGATCCTAATTGACGATAGTTCATAGTCCAGCCACCTTTCATGATTGCGTTTGCATATTATTTTATAGGAAGGCTATAAGAAAACTCAATGTTTAAGCATTCATAAGCAAAAAAATTCTTAGAGCGAAAGATTCGCTTTAATGGCTATAATGTTTTTATACTTAAGTGAGATATGAAAAACTGGGCAAAGGCCCGGTCCTTATTAAAACACTGAAAAAGGTTTTTAATCCCAAAGGGCACCGTCAGTAACAAGTGGATTGGAACGCAAGGCGCGAGATTCGGAACACTTATACTCAGTGTGTTCCTCAGCGCCGCTGACTCACGGGTGCCTAAACTAGGGTCCTTCGGGAACACCGAAGATCCATTTTGGAACACACAGATAAACCACTCCAAAATGTGCTGAGGCCACTAAGGACGATCGGTTAAAATCGTCACGTCCTGTGGGCATGAGGAAAGCGAGCGACCTGGAGTGGCGATCCACACCACACTCCTCCACACACGTAAAACAATGAAAGGGTGAGCACAATTGACGAATAAAAAAGTCGCCTTTATGGGACTCGGTATTATGGGAAGTCGCATGGCAAAGAACTTACAATCAGCAGGCACTCCGCTAATTGTACATAATCGAACAAAAGAGAAGGCAGAGGCGCTCCTCACTCACGGAGCCGAGTGGGCAGAAACCCCAAAAGCCGCTGCAGAGAGTGCTGATATTGTCTTCACTATGCTCAGTAATCCGCAAATTGTAGAAGAGGTCGCCTTCCAAGAGGAAGGATTATTGGCTGGTCTCAAACCAGGCGCTTTATGGGTGGATGTTAGCACGGTTAACCCTTCCTTTAGTGAAACAATGGCTCAAGAAGCTTCATCGCGTGGCATACGTTTTCTCGATGCTCCTGTTTCCGGTTCCCTCGTTCCCGCTGAGAAGGGTGAATTAATTTTCTTAGTTGGTGGCGATCAAAAGGATTTCGATGAAGCCTTACCTTATTTTGATATCATGGGTAAAGCCAGTCACTTCATGGGAAACAACGGTAAAGGCTCCGCTATGAAAATTCTCATCAATCTTATGCTTGCTCAAAACATGGTAGTCTTCTCAGAAACCGTCCACCTTGGTACTGCGATGGGGCTTTCTCAAGAAGTCGTCGTCGATACGCTTCTGAATCATCCTGTTGCCGCTCCAATTTTAAAAGGAAAAAGAGATAAAATCACTCAGAATGAATTCAGCCCAGAGTTTCCACTCAAGCATATGCAAAAAGATCTACATCTCGTCGCGACAACAGCGTTTGAACATAACTATGCTATGCCCCTCGCGAATGCTGCCAAGGAATTATATGCACAAGCAAAGCAGCACGGACTCGGGGATTCCGATATGTCGGCGATATTTAAATGGCTGGAGAAAAACTCAGCCACAACAAACGAATAGTCTTTCTTCCAAAGCACAGGGTCTCCTGTGCTTTTTCCTTTTTAGGAGAAAAGGCTAAAGAAGCCTGGACCTTGTTTGCTTTAAAGAAAGGGAAAGGATTATAACAAGGAAAACTGGCATCAGCGAGGAAGCCCGGTGACCGTTTTTCATAAGTATCTGGTAAACGGGCATCACAACGGCAGCTTGGTGACCGTTTTTTCAAAAAATCTAGAAAACGGGCATCACAACGGCGGCCTGGTGACCGTTTTTTCAAAAAATCTAGAAAACGGGCATCACAACGGCGGCCTGGTGACCGTTTTTT
>NZ_BMFV01000051.1 GCF_014639255.1 Pullulanibacillus pueri | reverse complement strand
CGTCAAAGCTAGCACATCAAACACCCCAAAAAGTTAAGAACACTTTTCGGGGACCCCGATTACCACCCCAAAAAGTAAAGAGCACTTTTCGGGGACCCCGATTACCACCCCAAAAAGTAAAGAGCACTTTTCGGGGACCCCGATTACCACCCCAAAAAGTAAAGAGCACTTTTCGGGGACCCCGATGGTGCGTCGAACGCCGACCCTACCCACATCAAAAAATCGTAAAAACACGATTTTTCTGCGAGGATGATTCTCTTAGCAGCTTTCCTTAGTCGTGTGGGCATGAGGAAAACGAGCGTTCTGAAGCGTAAATCCACACCTTCCTGATGACCAGAATTTTGTACATTCATATATTTTAAGAAAAAACCAGATACTTTTAATTAAAGCATCTGGTTTTTTATCATAAATATTTTTCAAGCCAATTGGCAAAAGCAAATAATCCTTCTCGAGAGACATTATGCCCGGCTTGTGGATCTTGTATAAAGTGTTTATCACTATAGCCCTTATCTTTTAATAAATTAAAAAATTGGAGATCATGTTCAGCTGGTACAACAGGGTCTTTCATTCCGTGCCACATTAATAGTGGCACATCTTTTACTTGTTCTGGTGTCTCGCTTAAATCATAAGGAGAAAGTGCTACAAATAAGGCTTGGATTTGTTCATCGTTATAAGGAATAGCGATGCCCGTCTTCTGAAATTCCGACACGATATGATCGGCAAAGTCTCGATAGCTTGGGGTTCCCATAAGCGGAACGGCTACTTTTATCCAATCATAAGCTCTGAGACACCCATAAGTCGTAATGCCACCCATCGATGAGCCAGCAAGTGCAATTCTATCATTAAGAATAAGCCCTTTTGCTTCCATAGCGTCCTTTAATTGTTTTGTCTCCTGTATATTTTGCAACACGACCTGCCAAAAACCAAACTGCCTCTCTTCTTCACTAAGTTCATTCAATCGTTCACCATGTCCAGTCGCCTCAGGCAAAATGACGCGGAAACCTTTTTTAGCAGCCAAGTAGGCATACCGAAGATTGGATTCCTTACCACTTGTCCACCCATGCCAGAAAATAACCAGCGGTAGTGGCCTACCCGTCATCGTCTGCTCTTCAACCAAGAGCGTTGGAATATTAGCTATTTTCGTTTCATCAATGATTAGCAAACCACTCACCTCATCAATCTCTCGTTTAATAAATTCTCTCAAATCATGTTCTCACCATATTTTATCATTTACTCTTCTAGAGTCTAATAAAAGGTTTATACTTCCTAAAAAGTAGCGTATGATATAAGCAGAAATGGTGAGATAAGAAAGGAAGAATTTATGAACCGTTACTTAATTGTTTTAGATCTTGATGGCACTTTATTAACAAGTGAAAAAAATATTGATCCCCGTACAAAAGAAGTGATTCAAAAAGTAATGGAAGCCGGACATATTGTCATGATTGCAACAGGTAGACCTTTTCGAGCAAGCAAAGCTTATTATGAAGAACTTCATCTCAATACGCCGATTGTTAACTTTAATGGTGCTTATATCCACCACCCTCATCAACCGGAATGGGGAACCATCCATTCCCCACTAGAACTCGAGACACTGAAAGGCATTTTAGAAACCTGTGATCACTATGAATTGACAAATATCTTTATCGAAGTTAAGGATCATGTCTATATTAATAATCCTGACCCGCTTGTTGCTGATTTGTTTGAAATTGGTAATCCTACCATTACCTATGGGCCCATTCAAGAAAAACTTAAAGAGGCGCCAACAAGCGTTCTCTTACAAACAAATGAACAGCAGACAAAAGCTGTTCTCCATGCTTTGGATACCGAGTATTCAGAAGCTATTGAGCAACGTTCCTGGGGAAAGCCCTCTAATATTATTGAAGTCATTAAACGCGGAGTCAATAAGGCTGTCGGAATAAAAAAAGTCGCACAGGATTACAATATCCCGCCTGAGCGTATCATTGCTTTTGGTGATGAAGACAATGATAAGGAAATGATTTCTTATGCAGGGCAAGGCGTTGCAATGGGTAACGCTATTGCAGAGCTTAAGGCACTAGCCGATGCGGTAACAGAGTCCAATGATGACACCGGTATTGCAAACTACCTCGAAAGAACGTTTTTATTATAAATCATAGAATAAACGTTGATGATCACAATCAGTACATAGGGAGGAGCCAATATGCACATATATGAAGTTGATCGGAATGTCGACAGAACTTATAAAGAGACCCTTGCCAAATTATTTATGCAGCAAATTTCTGTGAGTAACGATGAGACCTCTTTTGAAATTGCAATGGAAGCCATTGAACTCGCTCTCCAAAAAGGCTCTTCCTCTAGGATTATCGTTGCTGAACATAACAGTATGATTTATGGATTAGCTTTCCTCAATATTGGTGTGAGTCTGCGGGCCGGTGGACAATATCTTTGGCTCAACGAACTTTATGTACATAATGAATATCGCAATCAAGGAATTGGTAAAAAAATACTCCTTCATATTATTCACTTAGCAGAGTCAGAAAATATAAAAACCATCGAACTAGAAACAGGCGTGAATAATTCGGTCACAAAGCATATATACAACTCTCTGGGTTTCTATGAAGTCGTTTCAAAGCGTTACGGCTTTACCTTTTAAACTTCGTTAAAGAAGTCGACATTGTACTTATTGCTTTCTATCATGTAAAATAAGCCTTGAAAGAGCTTGTTTACCTTTTTAAATAAGTTGTTTCTTAGGCTTTTTTCTAAAAGATTGTTGCTTTCTCAAGGTCATGAATGAGTAGTTGAAAAAATGCGACGTAGCTCCGACTTAATTACTGTATCGAGCTGAAAGTGTGGATTTCCGGAGCGGTAGATAAGACACTCAACCACTTTCTCAAGTTACATCGCAATCTGTAGTAATAGCAACAAACGATGCGAATGGAGCCTTCTTAAAAATAAAGTCACTATGTGAATGAAAACAAAGGAGAGGTGTTATGGGTATCCATGTAAGAACCGATAGAACGCCGAACCCGAACGCTATGAAATTTACTGCCCCACAAAAATTATTTGATGGTCGCCTCATCGTCAAAAAAGGGGAGCAAGTAGAGAACCCACTTGCAGCGCAACTTCTAGCAATTGATGGGGTAGACAATTTGTTCGGCTACGATGATTTTATTACGGTAAATAAAACATTAGATGCAGACTGGGATGTTCTCCTCCCACGTATCGAAGATGTCTTTAATCAATACTCAGAATAACATCAAACAGTTCCCATATCGGGAACTGTTTTTTAATCTGACGGTCTAAAGAAACCAAAAATTCCCGCCGTCTCAACAATATTTGTAAAAGCATGGGGGTCCGTTGTTTTAATGATTTGTTCAAGACTGTACAATTCATAGCGTGTAATCACAATCATTAATAGATCCTTATCCTTCTCTGTAAAAGCCCCTTTAGCCGCAATCCTTGTAATCCCACGTACCATATGATTATGAATCGCTTTTGATAATTCTGTTCCTTTATCAGTAATAATCATGGCTGTCACTTTCGCATGACGTGTATGAATCGAATCAATCACCCTTGAACTCACATATAACGTAACGAGTGTAAAAAGTGCCTTCTCCCAGCCAAAGAAAAAGCCCGCCGCTATCACGATTAATCCATTGAGAACAAGAAAATATCCTCCTATTGGTTTATCTTTCATACGTGAGAGCACCATCGCAATGATGTCCATTCCACCTGTCGAAGCCCCGTATCTTAAAGTAATCCCCACACCTAAAGCACTGACCACCCCACCAAAAACGGCATTAAGGATAATATTATCGGTTAAGGCATGAATAGGGAGCAAGGTCAGCACAATCATGGAAACAACCACACTTAATATGCTATATAGCGTGAAGCGTCTTCCTACTCTTGTCCAGGCAATATAAGCCACTGGTATGTTGAAGAGGAACAAAAGAATCCCTGTTCCAATTGAAATTGAGGTATATTCATGGATCACCGTAGATACTAATTGAGCAACCCCCATGAATCCACTAGATAACACATGGGCAGGAATTAGGAAAAAGTTCATAGCAATCCCGTTTAAAATAGCGCCAATAATCACGATACATGTAATTTTAACTTCATTATACATAGGAAAGCTCCTTAATTTATTAAATGCATTACCCTATTTTATTAGCTTACCCATAGAAGCTCACGACAAAACGACTTCTTATAGGAATTCTTCTGCTTTTATAAGCTTTCTTAGCTTTTTGAGGACCGCTTTTTTCCACGAACGTATAGTATTGACGCTCACTGCTTGTTCATCCGCAATGATTTTAGTTTTTTTCTCTAAAAAGATGGCTTCGTGTAGCCATAAGCGCTCTCTCTCACTTAGGACTGACAGTTTTAAAAGTGCCTCGATATTCAACACCCCATCCTTAGGAGCTATAGGTGGTTCAGGGAGATTCTCTTGAAAAGTATGATGATCGGAGAACTGTTTTTGTTTTTTGATTTCAGTTAATAATCTTCCTCTCACCACAGCTTGAGCAAAGGCTGGAAAAGGGCCTTTTTCAGGTTGATATTTTCGCCAAGCTTCCCATAAAGCAATTAATCCCACTTGGTGCATCTCTTGATAATCGGCGAGCAAATGCAATTCAAGCAAATATTTTCTAATTAAAGGTTCAAATTGTTGAGCAATGTCTTCAAAAGCTGTGTCCATTCCCATTCCTTCAAGCGAAAACGCGTTTCCTGGTATTCCGCGGTACCCTTAGCCTACTTTCGTAGCAATAAAAGTGCATATTTTGAAATAGTGGATATGAGGTAGAGTCAAGGAATTATATGTTCATTTTGTTGTAATGAATCCCTGTATTTGTAAGTCATTAGCGCCCTCTCATTCATCATTAGCTATTCTTAAATTTCAGCCCCATTAAGGTGCCGATAAACTTCCATTTTTTATCTCCTATAGATCCCTATCTATTCGGATAGTCTAAATGAAAAGGACTTTTAAAAAGGAGGGTTAACATGCATACCATGTGGAAAGGCTCGATCAGTTTTGGATTGGTTCATATCCCCATCAAGCTTTATGCCGCGACCGAAACAAAAGATGTCCATTTTCGATCGCTTCATGATGAATGCCAATCCCCGATCCGCTATCAAAAATATTGTCCGACATGTGAGCGTGAAGTTGAAAATAGTGAGATTATAAAGGGCTATGAATACGAACCGGGTCAATTTGTGAAAATTTCAGAGGATGAAATAAAAGAAATAAAAGGAGATGTCGGTCGTTCAGTAGAAATTCTTGATTTTATTGACCTCTCTGAAATCGATCCGATTTATTATAATAAATCCTATTTTATTGGGCCGAATGAAAACGGTGAAAAAGCGTACGGTCTTCTTAAACAAGCCATGGAAGAGACGCATAAAATCGGTCTTGCTAAGCTCACCCTACATTCCAAGAGTCACCTCGCTGTGGTTCGTGGTTATCAAAACGGGCTATTATTAGAAACCATTTTCTATCCTGATGAGGTGCGTCAAATTGAACACGTCCCTGGCTTAAACCAAATAGCGGAAGTTAATCAAAAGGAACTGGAAACTGCCAAAAATCTAATCAATCAATTAACAGCAGAATTTGAGCCTGAAAAATACACCGATGATTATCGTGAGGCTGTTGAAGACCTGATCCAAGCTAAAATTGCTGGCAATGACATTACACATACTGAAAAAGCACCCGAACGCAAAAATGTTGTTGATCTCTTGTCTGCCTTAGAGGCCAGCATCCAGACAACCAAGCCAATCCAAAAACAAGCGACCACTGAAAAACAAAAAAAGACCCCTAAAACTTCTCTTAAAAAGAAAAAGACAGGATCGGGGTAAAGAAAAAAAGTATTAAATTTTAAATAGGAAAGACTATAGAAAACTTGGCTTATTGCCAGCCTTCATGGCGAAAACCAAAGGTGCACTTATAAGGTCTCCGCAAAGTTTTACATTCTGAATAAGCATTGGTGGCTTCATGGCCACCTTTTTCTTTCGGTGAATATACACTTGTTTGAACTACCCACCACTTAGCATCCGATTGGTTTAGCCATTAGAGTTTTCTGTACCTTATTGGGATAGATACGGAATTGATAGGCCTTGGTGACTAACATTGTTTTCACCGCCTCTAAGAGAGAACGTATATTCCTATTACGCTATAGGGTAAGAAGTTTTGCTTGTGCCAACCGACATTCATCTCCCACTTACTCTTTGGACTATGACATTCGCATGCCTTGAAGTGGGAGTCTTCTGCGGGAAAACGAATAAATGCCTCTTTTGATGGAAAAGTTATCAATGGAGGTGTTGAAAATGGGCAAGAGCCACCTAGAAAATCCTGTTATCGAGACGCAACAGCTTGTTGGTCCTCTCAACAGGTCACTTAAAGAAAACATCGCTAAGTTAAAAGCGGCCTTTCAATCCTGTGATGATATTAACTTTTTATACATAAAACCTGAAAATAAGAGTTGTCTTATTTACTTATCTGATATCGTGAGCTCTCAGAAACTGAATGAGCTCCACCAAGCATTTTCATCTGTTGGAGAAGCCCATGACTCCCTTATAAAGTCCTGTGAAGCAGACCGTCTTCCTTATCAAGTGAGCCATGTGGAAAGCGAATGGTCCGCCCTCATTGAAAAGATTTTATTAGGTTACGCCATCCTTCTAACAGATGGACAAGAAAGGGCTTCAACTTTTAACATTTCCCATCCTATTGGGCGCGAAGTGACAACACCAGAAGTAGAGAGAACGGTTGAAGGTCCAAAAGAGGGCTTCGTGGAACAAAGTCAAGTCAATTTACATCTCATTCGTCAAAAAATACGAACGCCTTCATTAAAGGTGAATCGGCTCACTCTTGGCACTCAAACAAAAACACAAATCACCATTCTATACATTGAAGGCATCGCAAACGAAAAAATCGTTCAAGAAGTTCATAAGCGGCTATCGCGTATAAAAACAGATAGTATCTTAGACAGCCGGTATGTGCAGTCCATGATTAGCGATGCCCCTTTTTCTCCATTTCCAACAATGTTAAGTACTGAACGTCCTGACCGTGTATCTGCTGAGCTCTTAGAAGGAAAAGTCGCCATTCTTACCGATGGGTCGCCTTCAGCCTTAGTTGCACCTATCACCTTTGTTGAATATCTGCATTCAAGTGAAGACTATTATAACAGTTCAGTGGTCTCTACAATCATTCGTTGGGTGCGCTTCTTAGGATTATTCGTAGCTTTAATTCTCCCTGCCTTCTTTGTTGCTGTTGTCACATTTCATCAAGATTTATTACAAACACCTCTACTCATAAGAGTTGCTGCTAATAGGGCAAATCTACCCTATCCGGCCCTTGTTGAGGCCATATTTATGTATTTAACTTATGAACTACTGAGAGAAGCTGGTTTGCGGATGCCTAAGATATTTGGGGGACCTATCATCACCATTTTAGGTTTAATTTTAATCTCTCAAGCTGCCGTTACGGCCGGAGTGATTGGACCATTAATGTCCATAGTTGTTTCGACTACCGCACTCACCGCTTTTATTTTACCTAATTATAGTTTCCATCAAATCATTCGCTTTTGTGGTATTCCCTTACTTTTATTATCAGGCTTCTTTGGCTTTATGGGGATTCTTGTTGGCCTCATGTTTGGACTTGCTCATTTAGTAAGCCTACGTTCCTTTGGCATCCCGTATTTATCGCCTGTATCCCCGTCAAGAAAAGAAGGATGGAAAGATGTCTTTTTTCGGGTTCCCTGGTGGGCAATGGAGACGCTCCCTCCTGGATTGGGTATTGACAATGATAAGACGAATACTAAACCTCCAAAAAGAAATGGGGAGGATCACTTTGAATAAGACGAAGCCCTTTTTATTAAAACTCCTTTTTCCTTTTTTATTATTGTTCGTTTCCATAGGTCTGACGGGTTGTTGGAGCGCACACGAAGTTAATGATCTTGCCATCGTCAATGTCATGGGGATTGACCAAACCAAAACTGGCCAGCTTAAGGTCACTACAGTGATTGTCAAGCCTCCTGAACTCTTTTCAGAGTCTCCTATTGGAAGTGGCAATCCCAATCGGAGTCCTTTCCTTATTCAAACCATAACAGGGAAATCCATGTTTGATGTTATGGAAAAGTTATCAAATGCTCTATCAGGAAAAATATACTTAGGGCATTTAAATATTGTTGTGTTTGGTAAAGAAGCGGCAAAACATAAGATGGGAAATAGTCTCGACTTTCTGAAAAGAGAACATGACTTTCGACCGAATATAAAACTATTGGTTTCAAGGACTACCGCTGAAGAGATTGTCAAACAAAGACCCATTCTGAATTCAACCATTGGATTAGAGATTCAAGATTTAGTGAAATCGAGTCGATTTAGCACGTCCTCTATGGTCTCTGACATTATGAAGTTTTCGGAGAAACTTGAGGGAGATATCGAGGACGCATACACTGGCTCTGTTAATACCGTCAGTAATAATGATGATAGTCATTCTAATGAACAAACTCTGTCTACTCAAGGCCAAGTTCAACCTAGAAATAGAATTGAAGAACAATCCAATGAAAATCCTAAGAGTGATGCTCATGCTCTTCGTTTACAGGGGACTGCCGTGTTCAATGACGGACATTTACAAGGATTTCTTGATCAGGATGAAACAGAAGGGCTTCTTTTACTCAAGGGCAAACTTCATAGTGGTTCGGTTATATTAGATTGCGGACCAAACGATAATGGAGCCGTTGGATTAAAGATGATGCACTCACAATCCAGCTATTCTCCGCACCTTTCTCAGGGTACGCCTACAATGGATGTCAACATTAACGTAAAGGCAGATATTGGGGATTACACGTGTGCTGAAAAAACAATTAATACTGGAAGAATGAATGAACTGAATCATCAGTTCGAAAACGTTTTGGAACATCAAGTGAATGAAGTGTTAGCTATCGCTCAAAAACAATGGCAAACCGATATCTTTGGATTTGGGAAAACGTTTTATCAAAAATACCCTGATGAATGGAAAGCGCTGGCCCCTCATTGGAAACAGGGACTACTGAAACAAATGGATGTTCATGTCGATATATCAGCCAATATTGAACGTTATGGCCTATCAAAAGAAGCTGTTAAGGCTAATGAATCGAGGTAGTTTATGAAAATATTGACGTGTTTACTTCTTATTATATTGCTTCTGCTTACTTCTGGTTTACATCTCTACTTTGTCTGGAAGAAAAAAGACTTTAAAACTTTACTGACTCAAGTCGCAATCTTAGGTTTAACGATACTTTTCGGTATTTTGGCTATCTATAATGTTGACCATTTGTCAATCTCAAGGCTGTTGAATGCCATAAATGGACATATTTTTTAGAAGTGAGGTGAATGACATGATACAGCAAGGAAGAATAAGTAATATACAGGCATCAATGCTAGCGATCACATCTTTAACGATTATTGGTCATTTAATCTTACTGACTGTTATTATTTACCAAAGTCATCAGGATGGATGGCTTGCAGCGATTGTTGGCACTGTCTTAGGACTTATCGGCATTCTCGCCTTGATAAAGCTCCTGCAAAGATTCCCAGGTCTCACCATTATAGAAATCCTTTTTACAAAGTTTTATTGGATTGGAAAAATCATTGGTGTTGCTTATCTAGTTTATTTTTATATTATGGTTACCTTAGGTGTCCGTCTATTTATTGAGGCGTATATCCGCATCATGCCTGAAACACCGATGTGGGCACTGGCTACAGTTATTTTGCTTCTGACGACCTATATAGTCTATAAAGGCTTAGAAACCTTAGGGCGATTGAATCAAATTATGTTAGTTGTTCTCGTGATTTTTGCAGTGGCCGTCGCTTTCTTAGCCTTGTTGCAGGATAAGGATTATTCTAATTTACTCCCTATTATGGGGAATGGGGTTAAACCGGTGGCATTGGGATCCCTTTCTGTGATGGGGTGGTTTAGTGAATTTGTAGTGATGGGAATGGTTCTCCCTTATGTTCAACGCCCAAAAAAACTTGTAAAAACAGGGATTTGGGCTTCTGTCATCACCCTCATCTTTTTTCTCGGGCCGATCACTGGCCCCATCGCGCTTTTTGGTCCAGGAGAAGCAGCCAAAATGGCCTTCCCTACTTTTTCTGAAGTCCGTTACATCTCAGCCGGTCAAGTGATTAACCGATTTGATGCCATTGCGATCATGTTTTGGACAGTCGGGTTAATGATTTTTATTTCACTCTTCTTTTATGGACTCAGTCTTGGAGGAGCTCAAGCCCTCAAATTAAAAACCTATCACCCATTAGTGATACCTTTAGCATGGCTTATCGGTATTGGCTCTTTTATTTTCGCCGAAAACTATGCAGAATTAAATGCCTTTCTTTTCCATTCTTTTGTCCCAATCAATATTTTAATGGGGGCTATTATCCCTTTAGTCTTACTTATTTGGAGCCTCCTCAGAAAGAAAGGCCCGAGCCAACCATTAGATCAAAATATAATGGAATAAACTTTAAGATAGGACTGATATCAGATGAATAATAACTCTCCTCATTATGCTGTCATCTTCTCCTCACAAACTACTGAGATTGAGAAGTCAGAGTACATGGAAGTCGCAGAGAGGATGGTCGCACTCGCTTCACATCAGGAAGGCTTTATGGGGATGGAAAATATTCAAAACGAGCAGGGATTTAGTATTATGATTTCCTATTGGGATTCTTTAACTGCGATTAAACAGTGGAAAAAAAACACGGATCATTATGCCGCACGGAAAAAAGGACGTGAATCCTGGTACAAAACTTTCACCGTAAGCATTTGTAAAATAGAACATATGTATCATTTTGCATCCGATGGTGACGACAATAAGAGTCAAGTCATCTGAGTTAGGTGATGTAAAAGAGGAGTTTATTATGGGCTTGCGAAGTCTTTTGTCTATGCCTATGAAAAAAATCTGAACTATTCTAAATGAAAGGATTTAGATGGTTCAGATTTTCCTATTTGCCAAAAACTTTTGTCTCAGCCTCTTATCTCTGCATGCCTTGTTCAAACACACATTCTCTTGGAGGGGTTTCTGTCAATCCTTGAATACTCGGCTGTCTCAATGCCCTTCCAAGAGACCATTCTGCATAAGTTATTTTCACCGTATACTTCTGCTTTACCCAATGCGCTTCCTTTTCACGTTCTACACGATGATGAAAGGGACTTTCAGCCATTTCTATTGCTTTTAACTTTTGGGTTAACTCTCGCCATTCCGATTGTGTCAATTTCCCTGTTCCGGCGTGACCAATATAATGGAGGTTTCCATCATCATCATATAGTCCGATTAACAAAGCATTCACGATACCCTGATTCAAGGTAAAACCACCAATCACTGCGATTAAATCTTTATAGTTTTTGATCTTCAGCCATTCTTGCTTCTCCCCAATGTGGTAAAAGGATTGCTTGCGTTTCATGACAATGCCTTCCATATTTTCCTTCTCCATAACCGAAAATAATGGCTCTCCATTCTCATAAGAAGTTACCCGCTGAATATGTTCATTAGGTTTTATATAATCAATTAAGAGCTGATTTCTTTCTTCTAAAGGTCTTTGAGTGATCCATTCCCCATTAAGATACAGGCAATCAAAAATCATATAACATATAGAAACAGTTTGTTTGACGAATTTTACTTTTTCAAGATTGCGTAAGCCGTCGCGGCGCATCACTTCATGAAACGAAGGCTTTCCATCTTCACCTAAAGCAATCATTTCCCCATCTAAAATAATGGAATCAGCTAAACAGTAGCGGTTTATATCCAAGAGCTCGGGATAATGAGCGGTACGTTCATTCTTTTTTCGATTAAATAGCCTCACATTGCCCCCATCGTAATAGGTTAAAATCCGGACGCCGTCCCACTTAATTTGAGCCAGCCACTCCTCTCCATGAGGAATTGCTTTAGCAATAATGGGTTCCATCGGTTTTATCGGCTCTAACATCACTGACTCCTCCAAAAAAAATGATATGGTTCTTAGTTTTCTTTTTACTGTCTTCTTTCATTCACAATGGGTATAAATCTCTAGTTATAACAAAAAATATTGAGAAGAGATGGGGATCGCGAGGGATCATACTAAAGAAGAAAGAGGCGTTGGATCATGGCCACACAAGAAGATCAGCAAGTCGTCATCGATGGCACTACCTTAACCCTAACAAGCCTTAATAAACCGTTATGGCCGAAGCGTGACTTAATTAAAGCCGATTATTTCAAATATGTTTACGACATCGCCCCCTACATGCTCCCTTTTTTGAAGAATCGAGCACTCACCTTATTAAGGTATCCACATGGGGCGGACGGAGAAGCTTTTTTCCAAAAAAATTGTCCCGATTATGCTCCGGACTTTATTGAAACAGCAGACATTGAGGGTATTCATTACATCGTCGGGCATGATTTAAAAACATTAATCTGGTTAGCGAATCAGCTTGCCTTTGAAATCCATGTTCCTTTTCAAACAATTGAAAGCCACCAGCCTTCAGAAATTGTGATTGATCTCGACCCGCCTTCAAGAGATTATTTCTCTTTAGCCAAGGAAGCGGCACTTATGTTAAAGGATGTGCTCGATCGTTTGGCGTTAATTTCCTTTGTCAAGACATCAGGAAACAAAGGCTTGCAGCTCTATCTGCCCCTTCCTGACCAAATGTTTTCTTATGAAGACACAAGGCTCTTTACTTCATTTTTGGCTGACTATTTAGTTGAAATGAAACCTGACTTATTTACAACAGAACGCTTAAAGAAAAATCGCGGTAACCGCCTTTATGTTGATTACATCCAGCATGCCGAAGGAAAAACGATTATTGCCCCTTATTCTGTTCGTGGCAATGAAGATGCACTTGTAGCTACACCTTTATATTGGAATGAAGTCAATGATGATTTGCGTCCCGAACGTTTCCCGCTGGATCAGATTAAAAATCGTCTTGAACAAAAGGGATGCCCTTTCGCTTCTTTCTTTGAAGCCAAAAAACGCCAGCCTTTTGCTAAGGTTTTACAAGGATTAAAACAACATGAACACAAAGGAGTGTTAATGCATTGATTAATTTACTCATAAAATTACTTTTATCCTCAGTCATTATTATCGCTTGTGATGCAATAAGTCCTTATTCCATTCAATTTGGAGCTATGTACGAAGCCATCATTCTAGGGGTATTTATTGGTCTGATTAATTACGCCATAGAATGGCTACTCTTTGCGCGAGGGACCTTTTGGATTACAACGATTCTCGACTTCGTCATCACGTTATGTGTCCTCTTCTTCGGTGTCATGATCTTTGATGATGCCTATATCGGTACAAGTGGCGCTGTTGTCACCGCTATTCTTATTACCATCGTGGAATTCATCTTGCATTCATGGCTGTTAAAGAAAAATTGGCAAACGAAACTTATTGCTAAAAATAATCATTAATTGTAAGGAAACTCTGGGCTTTTTAGCCCGGGGTTTCTTATGTGTGCTGTCTATCCTCTATGGAATTAGGTTAGATCACCACCACTTCCATGCTCAAGAGAATACTCCAATCGTTAATATTACAATTATTTCAAAATGTTTCATTTGGTTAACATTGTAAATTCATTGAAACTTTTTTCCTGATGAATACGTCTAATAGTTAGTGGGATATTTCTGAAAAATCCACTTTATATGATTAACCTGACTTAAGGAATAACACTCTAGAGATGAGAAACTTGGCAGAAACTTCATCGCTTTACTAAGCACAGCCTGCTATTAAACCTTAAAGATAGGCTTAATATATCGCCTTTAAAAAGGATGTTATAACTATGCTGACGGCATCAGCGCTTCATAAAAAATATGCTAAAAAGAAAATATTAAATGGGATTGAATGGCATGTAAAAAAAGGGGTTCATGCTCTTATTGGTCCTGAAGAGGCAGGCAAGTCTACTTTTATGCGCATTTTAGCAGGATGTGAACGCCCCTCCAAGGGGGAAGTGATGATCAATCAAACCTCACTCAAAAACCAACCTGAGGAATATCGCCAAAGAATCGGCTATCTTCCCCAGACTTTTAAAGCAGACAGGTCTTTAACAGTTGAACAATTTATGCACTATGCTGCCGTTTTAAAAGGGATTCGCTATCGAAAAAAAAGAAAAGCTGAAATTGAATATTGTTTAAATCAAGTCCAATTAATGCCATTTTTGAAATTCAAGTTAAAGTCTCTAACGGAAGGCATGCATCAACGCGTCGGGATTGCTCAAGCCCTTATTAATGAACCCGAAATTCTCATTATAGATGAGCCAACTCGCTACCTTGATCCTATTGAGAGGGCGATCTTCCGGCATATCATTACAGAGTACGGGAAAAACAAGACTGTACTGCTTGCTACCAATAAAATTTCTGAGATTCAAGACTATTATCGATCAGTTACCGTGATGAAAGATGGAGAATGCATTTATAAAGGCAGCCCTCAGCCTCTCATCGGTCGGCCAAGAGTCCGTTCATTGACTAACGAGGAGGCCGAAATAGATCACTATTTAACCTTAATAAGGAGCTCGGGTCATGTATAAAGGATGGTATCAATATTGCAAACACCTTCGCTTCCTTTTCTTTCATCCTATCTTTCTCATTGCTCTTTTAGTTTTTGGCGTGAGCGACTTTTTCATTTTCTCTTCTCAATTAAATGCCGATGCGTTAGACAGTCTCTATACAACCAATGCCATTGTTCATACAGTTTCTTTAGCCATGGCTTCTTATACGATGGTAAGATTACATTTTCGAACATTTCATTCCAGTCAGAATGACTGGATACAGGCCTACCCTGGATCGCCTATTGCCTTAGCGTTGGCTAACTTTTTGGCCGCCTTTACATACATGAGTCTCTATTCTTGTCTTATATTTATCGTTTTTTTTATTAAAACTAAACTGTCGCTCCCTTCAATCACCTATCAACCTTTCATGAAGCTATTGGTAGAGAATGGTGTGAGACTTGAAATTTCCTATTTTTTAACTCTTTCTATAGGGCTGCTTATTGCTGTGCTCTTAAAAAACAAATGGGTAGCCTATGGTATGAGTTTTTTTGTATGGATTTTAGGAACGTATGCCCTTGAGGTAATGGTAGGAAAGTTTCACTGGTTACCCTTAAAACTTTTTCACTTCAATCATTATTTCTTAGAAGGGCGTTCCCTTGTGAATGAACCTCTCTGGGGAAATGCTTTATTCCACCACGAAACCGTGGTCTCCTTAACTTTTATCACTGTCTTCGCCTTATTAATTATGACGATTGCTTTTATACTTTTAATCTGGCGACGTCCGACCAAACAACGCATAACGACTAGTTTTTTAGCTATTATTCTCCTCTTTATTTGCTGTTATACCTCTAATGACTACTTAGAGATTTGGACAAATAAATATCAACAGGCCTATTCCAACAATGGGATTCAGCAGAGTGAAGGCATCGCTTCAAATCTTTCATCATCAATAAGTGCCACCTCTTACACTATTAATGTTTTTCATTCAAAGGACACTCTAACGATTAACACAGAAATGATATTAGATATTTCAAGAAAAACGAATGAGAGCATTGTGTTGACTTTAAATCCAAATTTCAAGGTGGAAGAAGTATTGGTGAATAACCATAAAGCGTCCTTTACTCGTCATCGTGCGACGCTGACTTTAGACGACGATCACTTGAAAGCTGGTGATAAAGAGGCGAAAGTTTCTTTAATATATAGCGGAAAAATAGCAGAATGGGATATTAATAGCGAGGGTGATGAACGCTACTTCGCCTTTTTTAAAGGGATGAATGCTTATCTCCCTTCATATATGGCCTGGTATCCGCTAGTCGGGGCTGTTAATCTTTATCCAGGGCCACAGCAAAGTCCAGTCCGCTCTCAAGCAGCAGACCATACGCAAGCGGATTTTTCTGTCACTCTACATGGATTTCAGCAGTATTTTCACAGCACTTCTGGCGCTATTCACTGGACGTTTAACAAAGACCAGACCATTACTGCTCCAAAAACCTCTGGAGTCAGCCTGTTATCGGGGAATTTTAATATTCAGCACTATGGTCAGCTCGAAATTATATTACCCAGTACCATAAGTAAAGCACATGCAGCAGAAATCTATGAGACATATGCATTTTTGAATAAAGCCCTACAAAACGATCTAGACATTACACCTAATGGCGAATTTCTTTACTTACCACTGAAGGATATTGTTGACGATTCTCAACAAAGCCAAGAGCCATTGCTCCTTGACAATGCCTTTATTATTGATTCAGCTCAGACTGTGGATGCTGTCTCTCGTAAAAAACAGATACTTAACCCATCGGTTCAGTTTCAATACTTAGGCTATCTCTTAACCCATAAAGATCTTAAGTCCTATACCCATCCAGATCGTGAACAAAAAGATCCTAATGATACAATCAGTTTGGTCACTCTTGATGCGCTCAACTACATCCTTCAAGAAGAAGCAGGATCTGTGGCCCCTACTTTTGTATTAGCCCCTAGTGTTCAAAATTCGGTGGCCTTTAAGAATGTCCAACAGGCAGTCGCTCAAAAACAGTTCGAACCCTTAAAACAAGTTCTCTCAGAGCTTTGCGATAAAAAATTCAAGGATCATATTGGACTTCCGACCATTACTAACCAAGAATGGCGTGAGGCTTGGAAACACGCCTTTCAATGACAAACTCACCTTGACCGCTCGGTACAAGGTGAGTGATATTTTTCTTCTCAAATGTCCATTTCCTGACGAGGCTCCTTCGGTTTGATAAAGAGCGTTTTCTCCCATGCTCGCCCTCGCCAACGGATCAGCATAAAGATCCCCCGAACCCATTCGTCGACAATAAAACTTATCCAAATCCCTAGAAGCCCAAGATCTAATGTAATCGCACATAGCCAAGCAATGGGTAGGCCAATGAGCCACATCGAAAACATCCCCATAATGACAGGAAAGCGGACATCTCCAACCGACCGTAAGGCACTAATTAAAATGAGGTTAAAGGCCCTTCCAGGCTCTAAAAGAATCGTAATGAATAATAACCCTTTTCCGATGGAAAGAATGTCGGGATCATCAGTAAATATTTTCAAAAGAGGTCCCGCCATCAAGTAGAAGAGAATGGCCATGACCAAAGAACCTACAAAGCCATACTTCATACTATTTATTCCTCTATGATAGGCTTGCTTGAGCTTTCCCGCCCCCATATAGTGTCCAATTATAATTTGTGACCCTTCACCAATCGCTAAAGAAAACAAGTAGATAAACATCATGATATTTTGAACATAAATCTTTGTCGTAATGGCTTCAGTTCCAATTAACGTGACAAAGTAGGTAATGAACATTTGTGATAAATCATAGGAAAGTTGTTCCCCTGCTGATGGGATTCCAATTTCTAATATTTGCTTTATGTGCTCGCGCTTATGTTTCAAAAACAAATGCAGGCGGGGCATAACTCCCGTCCTTTTTATCAGAAGAATCCCAAGGATGATCAATCCAATCACACGACTCACTGAGGTAGATAGAGCCGCTCCTAATACACCTAAAGAAGGAAAAAAGAAAGGACCAAAAATAAAAAAGAAGTTTCCTATGATATTTAAAATATTGATGCCAATGGTGACGGTCATTGCATCCTTAGTAAACCCATAACTGCGCAGAGTGGCACCAATGGTAATATTGATCGCTTGAACAAAAATAAAGCCACCTACAATAATGAGATATGTTTGTGATTCATGCATAAATGCGTCAGGGATATTGAGTAATCTCAAAAGCTGCTTTCCAAAAACAGAGAGAACAAGACTGAGAGACAAGCCAAATAACGCATTAATCACAATGGAAGTATAAGTGATATTGAGGGCTTCTGTCTCATTTTTTGCCCCTAGACTTTTGGACACCATGATGACCGTACCCGTAGCTACAAATCCAAACAAAACAGTAATCACTTGTAAGACTTGATTAGAAAATCCCACCGCCCCAACAGATTGATCCGAATACTGACTTAACATCAGTGTATCGGCACTCCCCATTAGCATTTGTAACATTAGTTCTATAAAAATAGGCCAGGTCAAATGAAAAAGTGACAAGGACGTTTTCTGCCCCATACTCATCCCTTCTTTCTCACGCTCATAGCCAATAGCATATCATTGAGGAAAGCAGAATGCACCATATTTTTTCACCGTTTCAAGTTGTTTCACGCGACTACAAAGACAAACATCGGGACTCCGAAAACAATCTAAGTCAAGCGCTGTAGAGATAGAAGCTTTCTCTGTTCCTATTGGTGTAAACCCCTGCCGGACTGCCCTCAATATGCATCACTGTCACTATTGCTATAGATTGCGACGTAACGGGTAGGTGGATTTCCGCTCGCTTTCCTCATGCCCAGAGGACTAAGGAAAGCGACTAAGAGATTAGTCCCGCAGAAAAATCGTGTTCTTACGATTGTTTGATGTGGGTAGGATCGGTGTTCGACCCGAAAAGTGTTCTTTACTTTTTGGGGTTGTAATCGGGGTCCCCGAAAAGTGCTTTTTACTTTTTGGGGTGGGTGGTATTGATGTGCTAGCCTTGGTGTTGTCACACGGACGTGACGTTTTCAACTGAAGTTCCTTGGTTTTTATATTTGTGTTCCCAAGTCTTTATAGTACAAATTTCCTGTTCCTGCGTCTACTCGTACCGCTTCGCAGTCAGCTTTCTCGGAACAACTCGAAGTGTATTCGTGAAGTCACGCTGGCCCCGTTCCCGAAGGAGCCAAAGCGCCTTTCACTCCAATCCACTTCCATGCTGTCGATGCTTATTGATGAAAAGATTGGGCATCTTTGCTTTCTTTTAAGCTAATATTAACTCTAGTTGCAAGTAAATCAAATCATCTTACCTAGCATAGGCAGAATAAGCAGACTCCAGTGGGAACAGCACGTGTCCGAAGATCCACTTTGGAGCACCAAAAAACTGACTCCAAAGTTAGCTGAGGCCGTGCCCACGGAAAGCGAAGTATTCTGCCGAAGCGGTTGTTAAACACTAAATATAATAAGGTATGAGCTGCCAAAGCCGATCGAATTGACGTCGCAATACCCTTCTACTCCTAAATATCTTGATTTCACTTAATAAAAGAAAAGTCCGATGACAGATGATTAATGGCATTTTTAAATTATTTAGAGCCTACTATATATTGAAGACAAAAAAAACAGCCCCGCTAAGCGATGTGATCACTCATGCGGGGTTTTTTAAGCTTAAAATATAGGTTTCAAATTCCTTTTCGGGCAGAGGCCGACTATAGAAGTAACCTTGAACAGCATGGCAGCCAAAGGACTTTAAAAGCTGAAGCTGTTCCTCAGTTTCAACACCTTCAGCAATTGTCTTCATTGAAAGTCCTTGCCCCATAGCAATTATTGCCTGAACAATCGCACTCTCTTGATTTCTAGACTTGATGTCTTTAATAAAAGAGCGGTCAATTTTCAAAATATCAATGGCGAAGTCCTTTAAGTAACTAAGTGCAGAATAGCCGGTTCCAAAGTCATCTAATGACACTCGGACGCCTAACTTTTTTAACTCATTCATAAGTTTAATACTGTATTGAATATCTCGAAGCGTTGCACTCTCAGTAATCTCCAGATGGATAAAATGAGGATCAATCGCTTCGGCCTCAATAATGTCCCGAATCTTTTCCACAAAATCTGATTTCAAAAATTGTTTGGCAGACACGTTTATTGCAATCGGAAAATACTGTATCTCTTTATCTATCCATTGATTAATTTGCTTACACACTGTCCGTAATACCCAAAGCCCCATCTCTTCTATAAGACCAATTTCTTCTGCGAGAGGAATAAAATGAGCAGGTGAGAGGATACCAAATTTCGGATGATTCCAGCGAATTAACGCCTCACAGCCGATGACCTGTCCTGATTCCATGCCCACTTGAGGCTGGTAATAAAGGATAAATTCATTTTTACTGAGTGCTTTTCTTAAATAGCCCTCTAATTCAAAGCGATCAATGAGGGAATGATTCATCTCTTCAGAATAGTAGAGATAAGAATTATCCCCTTGAATTTGAGCTGAATAAAGTGCAGTATCTGCATGCTTCATTAATGTGTCTATGGTCCTCCCATGCTCTGGGTAAAGACTCACTCCCATACTCACGGATAAAAAATATTCATGATTATGATACACGAGAGGTTCTGCAAAACTGGACTGGATGTTATGGATGAATCGTTCCAATGAGGCTCTTGTCTTCACGCCGGTCACGACTATTGAAAATTTATCTCCAGAAAAACGCGCCATGAATTGTGAGGGATGAAGCTGACTTTGAATTCGATCAACCACCAGTTTAAGAATTTGATCACCAATGCTATGCCCCACGGCGTCGTTTACTGTTTTAAAACGGTCAATATCAAGAAAAATAACTGCTAATTTCTCATGCTTCTGTTCGGCCCTCGCAGTGAGAGCATTTAATGATTTTTCAAATAACATTCTATTGGAAAGCCCGGTTAAACTATCATGATACTCAAGCTGCATGATCTTATTTTCTGCTTCTTTTAAGGCGAATAAACTGACCCCAACCACATGTAATCCAGTCACCATATCATTGGCCCTTAGCGGAATGAAAGTGAATTGATACGGTAACGGCTGCCCTGTTAAATTCAGAACATCCACTGTGAAATTTTGCGCCTCACCTTTGAGTACACGTAAAAAATGCACATACGATTTCCGGCGATCTTTAGGTCTTACATAGTCAATCCCGGATTTCCCAATCACACTTTTAGTAAGCCCTATTTGTTCCTGTACGGCGGCGTTGATATCTGTTATTCTCCCATTAATATCTAAAGTGGAAAGGATACTAGGGCTATGACGAAAAAGCGTCTGATAATGTGTAGATCGTACTGGAACATCGAAAGCCTTACCACTACTAAGCCTTTGTTCCTTCATCCTTCTAGTAAAAACAAGTAAGGCGTGACCTTTCACTAAAAAAGGAAAACCTACCTTTGTTTCTATGTATTTTACCTTAGAGAGTGTCTTTCTAACGACTGCTCTCACATTACTCTCTTGATTAAACACAGCCTGAACCCAAAGGTCAGCGTCGTTCTCTAGACCATGCTTATCTAAAAAACGATAAAAATCATTTTCATTCGTGTAAATGTGAACAAGAGTATGCAATAGGCCAACCTCCAGGTCGTCTTGTTTTTTGAATCATCTCAATCTTTAGAGGCTATGCTACTATTAGAATATCATATCGATCCTTATTCGTCGAAAAAAATAGAAAATCGCCCATTTTTATTGATATCAATCAAATTTCCCAAACGAGATCTCTGCGTTAGAAAAAACGGGCAAAGATGAAAAGGATCCAGTCCCTTATTAAAGCACTGTAACAGTAAATACCAAAAGACACCGCCAGCACCAAATGGATCGGAGCGGAAGATGCAAGATTTGGGACACTTAAGAAAAGTGTGTTCCACAGCGTCGCTGACTCACGGCTACCTAGTTGGGGCCACGTGGCTTCTCGAATAGGTATCCGAATAGTTCCGAGAAAACTGACGACGAAGCGATACGAGTCGTCTTTCTTATTCTAAAAAAAGACAGCCGCGAGCGACTGCCTTAAAGAACACCATATCCAATATAAAACACACCAATTAGCGAAATGATAAGGATAATCCAAGAGACCAATGTCCCTTGTTTTTTCTTTGTTTTTGTAAGAATCATTTCCATCATCCCGAGGATTAAAAGTCCAAAGATCCCTTTTAAAGTAGGCCAACCATAACTTTGTCCACTGTACCATTGTCCTACCATTTCAGCACCCGTGATGAAGATTAATATTAAAAGCACTCTTAGGATCATATGAAGGATCTTCGCTGCCTTTTCCTTCCCTGCTTTAAGTAAGATAAAACTGAGAACAAAGACAATTAATCCTAAAGTCCAAAAACCGACATGGGCATGTAGCCACATATTGTCAACCTCCTCTAAACTTTTCATGTACTATGTACTTGTTGCTTGAAACATTTATAAAATATTCTATGATTGTCATTATATCATAACAGAAATCGTCAACGATGAGACTTTGATTTGCAACGATTTTCTAACAAACGTTCCAAATGTACAAATCCTTTAAGAAGAAAAGCTCTCTTTTTTACCAATGTATGGGCTTTCATTCGTTTTCCAATTATACTAAAATAGAATAAGAATATCTGATAAGGGGTGTCTGAAGATGAAGCAATCTGAACACATGATTAAACTCACAGAGCAATTTGGTGCAAGGAACTATCATCCCCTCCCTGTTGTTGTCTCACAAGCTGAAGGGGTCTGGGTAGAAGATCCCGAGGGCAAGCGATATATGGATATGCTCAGTGCTTATTCCGCCGTCAATCAAGGGCATCGTCATCCTAAAATCATTCAAGCCTTAAAACAACAAGCCGATCGGGTAACCCTTACTTCTAGAGCTTTTCATAATGACCAATTGGGGCCATGGTATGAAAAAGTAGCCACACTGACCCATAAAGATAAAATCCTTCCAATGAACACAGGAGCTGAGGCTGTTGAGACCGCATTCAAAACAGCTCGTCGTTGGGGGTACGACATAAAAAAAATTGAGGAAAATCAGGCAGAAATAATCGCCTGCGTGGGGAATTTTCACGGGCGCACCATGACGGCTATTTCCCTCTCCTCCGATCCAGAATATCAAAGAGGCTTCGGACCGATGCTTCCGGGAATCAAGCTGATTCCATACGGCGATATAGAAGCTCTAAAGGCGGCAATCACGCCAAATACCGCGGCTTTCCTTGTCGAACCCATTCAAGGCGAAGGCGGTATTCTCATTCCACCAGAGGGCTTTTTACGAGCAGCTTTTGAACTCTGTCATAAAGAGAATGTGCTATTTATTGCCGACGAAATTCAAACGGGTCTTGGCAGAACGGGAAAAATATTTGCTTGTGATTGGGAAGGGGTAGAACCTGATATTTATATTCTTGGGAAAGCACTAGGCGGAGGCGTGATGCCGATCTCTTGTATCGCTGCTAATGAAGAGATTTTAGGGGTTTTTGAACCTGGATCCCATGGCTCAACCTTTGGAGGAAACCCACTTGCCTGTGCCGTTTCCGTCGCCGCCCTTGAGGTCATTGAGGAGGAAAAACTGGCAGAACGCTCCTTAGAGCTTGGTCATCAATTTATGGGTGCCCTTAAATCCATTAAAAATCCAAAGATAAAAGACATTCGAGGAAGAGGATTATTTATTGGTGTTGAACTTACCGAATCTGCCCGTCCATACTGTGAGGCCTTAAAGGAAAAAAACATCCTGTGCAAGGAAACACATGAAAATGTTATTCGTTTTGCACCACCTCTCATCATTACCCAAGATGAACTCAGTTGGGCCATCGAAAGAATAAAAGCTGTCTTGTCTTAAAAATCTTAAAAAAGCCTAATTGATACATGATAGCTATAGATTGCGACGTAACTACTAGAGGATAATGACGGGTTAATAGTGTGGATTTCCGCCTCCAGGTCGCTCGCTTCCCTCATGCCCACACGATGTGGGTAGGATCGGCGTTCGACGCACAGGATGTGCTAGCTTCGACGTTGTCACACGGATGTGACGGTTTTAGTCGAAGTTCCTTAATGACGTGACGATTTTAGCCGATCGTCCTTAGTGGCCTCAGCTAACTTGGGATGCGTAGTCGAGTTTCCCCTAGTATTTACGAC
>NZ_BMFV01000050.1 GCF_014639255.1 Pullulanibacillus pueri | reverse complement strand
GCAAAAGAAAAAAACAGTCAGAGATGGCTGTTTTTTTGTATGTAAAAAATAAAAGCCCGCAAGGGCAAAATCTTCAGAGCGTGAGGGTTTCGAAGAGCAATAAAGGAACGCTGACGAAAGGCGTTCACGTCCTGTGAACAACGTCAGCGTCAGCACATCCTGTGCAAGCCAAGGGAGCAAGGGAGTGAGACCCCGGAATGTACACTGTACATAAAAAAGGCAGAAATCGTTCCAACTTACACAGTGACTAGCTCTAATGCATACAAAAGAGTATATAGTTATTTTTTTAAAATTTCTATTCCCTTAAATCATAATAAATCTTTTGTGATTGTAGTTTCAAAAAACTAGTCAAAAAATTCCCTGTTCATTGAATAAATTTAATGATCCAGGGAGAGAATGATGAGTGGAGGCGATATAACATGGGGACTGTAGTGAATATTAAAGATGAAAAAGAATGTATTATCTGTGAGAAAAAGGTGGAAAAGGGTATTCACGTTTGTAATCAATTAATATGTGAAAAGTGCCAAGAAGAAATGATAGAAACAGATGTCAGTGATGTGAAATACAACTTCTTTATTCAAAAATTAGGCAAGTTAAGCTTAACAATAAAAGAACCCAGAGTTGCGGGTGAGCAAATGTTAAAATGAGCATTTGCTTTTTTTTTGCACTGGAAAAGGGAAATGAATCCTGTTGAGCCCTAAGTATAGCTACAGGGATAGACCGTTTCTGTTGGACCTTAAATTCATCTATAAGATAGCTTACAGCGGCCCGATACACATAGATTGTTGTCCAAACTAGTAGTATCCATTAAAACTTTGTACAGTTAGCTTTTGAAATGAAAGAACTTACCAGTTAAAAAAGGGATAATAGATTAAATGGGCAAATGAAGAATATGCCCCTATATGATACAATAGTAGAAAATCATCTTAGAGAAGTTTATAAAAGGTCAAAGGGAGCTCTAGACATTAAAAAAAGATTCAATGCTTAACATTTTGCTTTGAATTTTGTCCCTCGAGGTTCTTCTAGATCTATATATAAAGGGATATAACAATGGACCAAACACAAACGCCATTATTTGATGCTTTATGTGATTACGAAAAAAGACAGTATTATTCCTTTCATGTTCCAGGACATAAGGATGGTTTAACTTTTCATAATAAAGGTAAATCCATTTATAAGGACCTATTAAAAATTGATGCGACTGAACTTGAAGGTTTGGATGATCTTTATTTTCCAACTGGACCCATTGAACAGGCACAAAAGCTCTTGACCCATTTATATAATACCTATAAAAGTTATTTTTTAGTCAATGGTTCAACTGTAGGTAATTTAGTTATGGTCAAGGCAACTTGTTATCCGGGGGATCAAGTTTTAGTTCAGCGTAATAGTCATAAGTCCATCTTTAATGCACTAAAATTGGCCAGAGTCCATCCTGTATTTATGTCGCCAGAGGTTGAGGGTGCGTCGGAAATGGCCGTGAGTCCGAGCAACAAAACAATCATTAGGGCTATTGATCAGAATCCACATATCAAGGCCATGATTTTAACCTATCCGAATTACTATGGGCTTGCTGAACATATTGAGGAAGCGATACACTATGCACGCACTCAAGGGATACTAGTCCTTGTAGATGAGGCACACGGTCCGCATTTTCAGCTAGGTTCACCTTTCCCGAAGAGTACGCTTGCGATGGGTGCAGATATGGTGGTCCACTCTGCGCATAAGACATTGCCAGCAATGACAATGGGATCCTTTTTACATCTTAATTCTGACCGCATTTCTAGAAAAAAGGTTGAATCCACTTTAGCGATGTTGCAAACCTCTAGTCCTTCTTATCCAATCATGGCATCACTTGACTTAGCAAGAGCCTATTTAGCTTCCATTCAAAAAAAGGACATTGATACATTGATCAAAAAGATAGCCTTCTTTAAAGAGGGATTAGATCATATCGAAGGGCTAAGTGTAGTAGAGGCGGATTCAAAATATGAACAGGATCCATTAAAGCTTTTAGTGAAGTCTGAAGGTCGAACCGGATTTCAGCTTCAAAAAAAGTTTCAAAGTTTAGGGATGTTCCCTGAAATGGCGGATATCAATCAAGTATTGTTCACCTTATCTTTGGATCCACAGGTGGATTATAATAAACTTCTTCAAAATATAACATCAGGTTTTAAGGGCATAAAGCAAGGGTATCAAAGGCTTGATGAGACAGGACAGTTTGCTAAAAACATCAAGGTGTTGGAAGCGACGCACCCATTAGCTCTTTCGTATGAAAAGATGGAGACATTGACGAAGGTACAAATACCCTTGGAAAAAGCTGCAGGACAAGTGGCAGCAAATATGATTATTCCTTATCCCCCTGGTATTCCTTTAGTTTTAGAAGGAGAAAGATTGAGTCAAGGGAAGATTGAGGCCATTTTCAACGGGTTAAAACTGGGAGCGCATATCCAGGGGCTTGATCAAATGGCGCAACCACTTACCGTTGAAGTATATAAAGAAAAACAGTAGAACAAAAAGGGGATAAAACGTGAACGGGTTATTTATTACATTTGAAGGTCCGGATGGTGCCGGAAAGTCAACACAGCTTAAGAAATTAGGAGAATACATTGAAGAACTGGGCCTGCCATTTATAAAAACGCGAGAGCCTGGGGGGACCAAAATTGGTGATGCCATTCGATCTATCTTGTTAGATCCTTCAAATGAAACATTGACGGAAAAGACGGAGGTTCTTTTGTATGCTGCTTCCCGAGCTCAACATGTTCAAGAAGTCATCCTGCCGGCACTCCAAGCTGGGAAAATCGTGCTTTGTGATCGTTTTGTTGATGCGTCAATTGCTTACCAAGGGTATGGACTGGATCTCTCATTAAAAGCTGTTAAGATTATTAATGAATTTGCAATTGAAGGAATAACACCCCATCGAACTTATTTAATTGATTTACCTCCTGATCAGGGGAGACTACGTATGGTGAAGAGACAGAGGGGAGATCAAGTGGTCTATGATTTAGATCGTATTGAGCAAAAAAATCTTTCTTATCATCAAAAGGTGCGTGCAGGATTTCATCAGATCTATAACGAAAGTAAAGAACGTATATGTCTCATTGATGGTACGCAATCCATTGAAGCTGTCTTCCAAGAAATTAAGCAGGATTTCCAAACGTATTACAAAACTCTAATTTAAAGAGGTGGAATGAAGTGAAATTGATTATGGCGGTAGTGCAGGATAAAGATAGCAATCGTTTGTCGAGCGCGCTTGTAGAATC
The DNA here is from genome assembly GCF_014639255.1 of Pullulanibacillus pueri. GTDB lineage: Bacteria > Bacillota > Bacilli > Bacillales > Sporolactobacillaceae > Pullulanibacillus > Pullulanibacillus pueri. The sequence continues at coordinate 20,371 of NZ_BMFV01000050.1, read as the reverse complement.
AAACTTTAAGGCCACTAAATTAGCGAGTACCGGTGGATTTTTAAAATCAGGAAATACCACATTTATTATCGGTACGGATGATCATCGTGTCAATAAATTATTGAGTGTCATTAGGGAAAACTGTGAAAGTAGAGACCAAATGATTGCACCGATCTCACCAATGGGAGGAAATGCAGATGCTTATGTTCCCCACCCTGTTGAGGTTGAAGTTGGAGGCGCCACTGTCTTTGTTTTATCCATTGATCAATTTGAGCAATTTTAATGAGGGAACCCCATGAAAATCAACATTGATAAAGAATTACGCATGTTACAAGAGAGACAAGGCATTTCTAAACCGGTGGATCAAGGGTCGAACGATTTTAGAAGCTTTGTTCGCAATCAGACAAAGGGATCTGAGACAGCAGCGATATTCGAAGGGCTATTGTTACGCCTTGATGAACAAGGGAAACGACTGGCACGTGCAAAAACAGTGAAGGATCTACAAGTATTTAAACGACTCGTTCAGCAATTTGTACAAAAGGCAGTGTCTCATGGGTTAGAATTGAATCAGAGCCATAGCTGGCATTTTGGAAATGGACAAATCCAAACGCTTGTAAGAACCATTGATCAGCAAATGATGGAGCTGACACAAGGGGTGCTCGAAGGTGGCGCTGATTCTTTAACTATACTTGCAAAAATAGGTGAGATTAAAGGCCTATTAATCAACTTATATCTGTAACTCATGAGGGCTATTTAGAAAAAACAGGCAAAGAGAGCGCCCGATCCCTTTAGACAATGACCTAAAGGCAGCGTCAGCAACCTAGTTGATTGGAACGGAAGGGGCTCGGGGCTCCTTCAAGCGTTGAATAAAAAACTGAAATGATGATTCAGCAAAAAGAAAGCGGGAGTACAATGAATTGGCGAGACGTCCAAAGCAAGCAACATAAGGTAGCAAAAATATTAACCAATGCCCTTAAAAATGGCCGGCTCGTCCATGCATATCTTTTTATAGGAGATCGAGGGACTGGGAAGAAGGAGGTTGCCTATCAATTTGCTCGAAGTTATTTTTGTCCACATAGCGATGGGATTGAACCGTGTGGGCAATGCTCAGAATGTAAAAGAATTTTGTCTGGCAATCACCCTGATTTAATGGTGCTAAAACCGGATGGTCGGACAATTAAAAAAGAGCAAGTTGCAAATTTAATTAAGGAATTTACTTACCGTGGCGTTGAATCGGATAAGAAATTTTTTATCATAGAGCAGGCCGACTTATTGACCCCTCAGGCAGCTAATAGTTTATTAAAGTTTATTGAAGAACCTCAAAGTCAAACTGTTGCAGTCCTTTTAGCAGAAAATCGCTATCAATTATTAGAGACTATTATTTCTCGGTGCCAACTTATACAATTTACCCCTTTATCTCAAAGTGATGTTGAAAGCCATTTAACCAACCAAGGGATTTCCAAAAATATAGCACGACTCGCTTCAGCCCTGACTCAGGATGTGCAAGAGGCAAAAGCGTTATGTGAAGAGGAATGGTTTGCTAATGCCATTGCCAGCGTGATACACTTTATGGAAGATATATATATTCGATCAAATCATGCTATAATAACATTATACGAAGAATTTTCCTTGCAATTTAATGATACTGTTAAATTGCAGACAGGTTTAGATCTTATTATTATTTGGATGAGAGACCTTTTAAATCTTCATTTAGATAAACTTGATGAGATTGTTTATATCGATCAAATGGAGAAACTAAAGCAACAGTTATTAAATGTTTCAATTGATAGCGTTGTTTTGGGATTATCCTTAGTATTAGAAGCCAAAAGGCGTTTAGATTTTAATAGCCATCCATTGGGTGTAATGGAACAGCTTGCACTGAGATTGCAAGAGGGGGCAGGAAGTTATGTATGATGTTGTAGGTGTCCGTTTTAAAAAAGCGGGTAAAATATACTACTTTGATCCCGGTGACTGGGACATAGATGAAGGTAGTCACGTCATTGTTGAAACAACACGTGGCGTTGAATATGGTAAGGTGGCCATAGGCAAGCGCCAGGTGGATGCTCATGATGTTGTGCTCCCTTTAAAAAAGGTTTTAAGAATTGCGACCGAGGAAGATCGTATTCAAGTGACTCAAAACAAGAAGGATGCACAGGAAGCTTTAACTCTGTGTACCGACAAGGTAAATGAACACAACTTGGAGATGAAGCTTGTCGATGTAGAATATACCTTTGACCGCAATAAAATTATTTTCTATTTTACGGCAGATGGCCGTGTCGATTTTCGAGAGTTGGTCAAGGATTTAGCAGCAATCTTCCGTACCCGGATTGAGTTAAGACAAATCGGGGTAAGAGATGAAGCTAAATTACTTGGAGGTGTTGGTCCCTGTGGTCGACTGCTTTGTTGTTCAACCTTCTTAGGGGATTTCGAGCCTGTTTCCATAAAGATGGCCAAGGATCAAAATTTGTCGTTGAACCCAGCCAAAATCTCTGGTGTGTGTGGTCGACTAATGTGTTGTTTAAAGTACGAAAATGACTATTATGAGACGGCTAAGCAAGAGTTGCCCGATATTGGAGAGAAGGTAAGTCTACATCATGGTAAGGCACGTGTGGTCGGATTGAATATCCTTGAAAAGTTGGTGCAAGTGGAGCTAGAGGAAGAACAAAGGATTTTAGAGTATACATTAGATGAGTTAATTGAAGAAGGCGCAATTTCTTCGTAAGCCGCGAGATAAAGAGGTGGGTGACTTGGAGAAAAAGGATATTTTTTCACAAGTAATTCGACTTGAAGAACAAATTGGTAATTTATATAATGAATTAGGCGATCTCAAGGCCCAACTCGCAGAAGTTCTTGAAGAAAATCAGAGGTTAACCATTGAAAATCATAATCTTAGAGAGTGGAAAGACACCACTGAGGTCAGAGAAGATGATAATGGAGATAAATCTCTGGAGCATAAGACAAGACCAGATGTTGGGGAAGGCTATGATAACTTAGCGCGCCTTTATCAAGAAGGATTTCATATTTGTAATGTGCATTATGGAAGTCTTCGTAAGGAAGGCGATTGCCTTTTTTGTCTATCCTTTTTGAATAAGAAATGAAATAGACCTTTCCAATAGGAAAGGTTTTTTACTTAAAAGAAAAGAAACCACATAGCGGTTAAGAGCATGCCGCCACTATGTATAATGAAAACAACACATGTAAATGGAAAAGTGTCCTTTGCTTTTTGGGGTGTTTTGAGGTGCTAGCTTCAGCGTTTTTACACGGATGTGATGGTTTTAACTGGTCGTCATTAGTGACCGCAGCATACATGGGAGGCTACCTGAGTTTCCCCAAGGAGCCAGAGCACCTTTCGTTCCAATCAACTGGATTGCTGACGCTGCCTTTTGGTAGAAGACCTTTCAGTGTCTCAAGGGTCGGGTTGCTTTTCGCCGGGTTTTTCCTATCCCGAGGTTAAAGGGTTATTTTTGAATAAAGGTATACGAGTCTGAAATCGCGTCCTACCTTTTAACAATATATTAGAGGAGATTGAAAGTGTTAAAAGAAGAGTATAATGAGCGTATTGATTATCTTTTTGATAGTGATCTTAAAATCATTCAAAGTTCTGAGGTCTTTTCTTTTTCTATAGATGCGGTGCTCTTAGCAAAGTTTGTGGGCTTGCCTATAACCAGGGGGAAAATTATTGACTTGTGTACGGGAAATGGGGCAGTTGCCTTAATGATGTCATTGCGTACAAAGGCGAAGATCACAGGCGTTGAGATTCAGTCTCGGCTAGCAGATATGGCCACAAGAAGTATTGCATTAAATGGTTTAGAAGAACAAGTGGACGTTTATTGTGAGGATATAAAGAAAGTCGTTAAAAGAGTGGGGTTCCATCAATTTGATACTGTTACCTGTAATCCCCCTTATTTCTCTGAAAGGCAAACGCCGAATAAAAATCCTAATCGTTCCTTGGCTATTGCCCGCCATGAAATTTATTTAACCTTAGAAGAAGCCATTCACGTCTCGAGTCAATTAGTCAAGCAGAGGGGAAAGGTTGCGTTTGTCCATCGTCCCGAAAGGTTAGGAGAAATGCTTGAGCTCATGCCCCTTTATCGATTGACGCCAAAAAGGATTCAATTTGTCTATCCAAAGCAGGGTAAGGATGCCAATATTATGTTGGTTGAGGCGATAAAGGATGGCCGGCAAGGGATAAAGGTATTGCCCCCTCTTTTTGTATATGATGAAGAAGGGCAATATACCAAGGAGCTGTTAACGCTTGCCAGTCATAGATCATAACCATTTTGTTTATATTTTGGAATGTGCAGATGGGACTTATTATACGGGATATACGAATAATTTAGAAAAAAGGCTACGTGCTCACGAGCAGGGTAAAGGGGCGAAGTATACAAGAGGGAGAGGACCATTAAAGCTGATTTATCATGAAACATTTATGACCAAAGAAGCGGCTATGAGCCGGGAATATGCGATTAAACGGATGAATCGTCAGGCAAAAGTGCAGTTAGTAAAGGGTGAAACAATGAATGATTGAACAAAAAAGTTTTCAGAATGAAACCGATGGCCAGCTTTTCCTCGTGCCTACACCTATAGGAAATCTTGAGGATATGAGTTTCCGGGCAATAGCGACTTTACAAAAGGTGGATATCATAGCAGCAGAGGATACTCGGCATACATTGAAGCTCTGTAATCACTTTGATATTCATAAGCCTTTAGTCAGTTATCATGAGCATAATAAAAAAGTTAGCGGAGAAAAACTTTTAAAAGTATTGCAGGAGGGGCAATCGGTCGGGCTAGTTACTGATGCTGGAACCCCGGGGATTTCTGATCCAGGGGCAGATCTTGTTCGGGAATGTATGGACAAAGGGATTTCGGTTATTCCATTGCCAGGTGCAAATGCGGTTCTCCCAGCACTTATTGCTTCAGGCCAAAATACGGATCACTTTCTTTTCTATGGTTTTTTGCCGAGACAAAAAAAGGAGCGAGCAGAAATTCTGAGCCAGCTGGCAGTGATTCCTTATACTCTTATTTTTTATGAGGCGCCTCACCGCTTGAAACAAACATTAGGAGCGATGAAAGCTGTATTAGGCAATCGGAAGGCAACATTAGCAAGAGAGCTCACAAAAAAGCATGAAACATTTTTAAGAGGGAATATAGAAGAAATTGAGCGTTGGGCAATTGATCAAGAAGTCAAAGGGGAATGTTGTCTGATCATTGAAGGTGGAACTCCCGTAGATGATGAAGGGGATCAATGGTGGGACAATCTTACGGTCATTGATCATGTGAATTTTTATTTGAATGAAAAGGGATTGGAAAAAAAGGAAGCGATTAAGCAGACGGCTCTTGATCGTCGTCTTCCAAAAAGGGAAGTCTATAATACTTTTCACGAAGCTATCCAGTAATTTAAAAGGAATAGAAAGCCCCTTTAATAATAAGAAGATATCTTGAAATTAAAGGGGCTTTGATTTTTTAGTTTTTTTAAGTTTAAGGATAAACGCAGTGATCTTTAGTCACCAATTCTCTCTATTTTTTGGTTTAGTCCTTAAAGCTTATCTTTATATCTATTATTTTTCTAGATATTCTTTGATTTCGTTTAGGACCATTTCTGCGCCCTCTTTGCTGAGGATCAATTTCCCTCCAGCAATCGTAAGGTTGTCGTCAGAAATTTCTCCAGTGACTTGGCAAGTCATGCTTGGCTTATATTTTTTTAAGATAATGCGTTCATCATCTACATAAATCTCTAACGCATCTTTCTCATTAATGCCAAGTGTACGTCTTAACTCGATAGGAATTACGACACGACCGAGTTCGTCCACTTTTCTCACAATACCAGTTGACTTCATACGGTTTCTCCTCCTTAAATTTCTAACATGTTCGACAAGTTTGTTTTTCTAAATAATGGTACCAGTGTTTCCTAAACATGTCAATGTTTTTATGGATAATTTAATAGTAACTGAGAGAAAGAACATTGTACATAGTTTTATAGTATCAATAAATATGACGATGAAGTATAAGACTTTTTCAATGGGTTACAACTATATTTGTACTCTATAAAAATGGTTGTTTATGTTAGTTTTATCCTATAATATGATAAACTGTCATTATCGCATTCTTATTTTTGAAGGATGGGGATTTGATGAAGAATCCAGACATCCTTGACATTGTCAATAGGGATTGCGTATAGTTTTTGAAAGGTCATTAACTTGGAAGCGAAGGTTAGTTATAGGGAGGTCTACTGATGTCAGAGAACAGGAAATCATTTTACATTACAACACCCATTTATTACCCAAGCGGCCGTTTACATATTGGACATGCTTATACAACGGTAGCAGGAGATGCTATGGCCCGTTATAAAAGGCTTCGTGGCTATGATGTCATGTATTTAACGGGGACAGATGAGCATGGGCAAAAAATCGAAAGAAAAGCAGAGGAACAAGGGATAAGTCCACAAGCTTATGTGGATGGCATTGTTAGTGGGATCCAGCAACTTTGGAAGAAACTCGATATAAGCTATGATGATTTTATTCGAACCACAGAAGAGCGTCATAAACAAGCTGTACAAAAAATATTTACAACGCTTGTGAACAAAGGGGATATCTACTTAGGGGAGTATGAAGGATGGTATTGTACCCCTTGCGAGTCTTTTTATACTGAGACTCAATTGGTAGATGGAAAATGCCCTGATTGTGGAAGACCTGTGGAAAAGGTAAAAGAAGAATCTTACTTTTTTAAGATGAGTAAGTATGCGGATCGTCTATTAGACTTTTACGAAGCGAATCCCGAATTCATTCAACCCGAATCACGTAAAAATGAAATGATTAACAACTTCATTAAACCGGGGTTAGAAGATCTTGCGGTGTCACGGACAGCCTTCGAGTGGGGAATTAAAGTTCCGGAGAATCCTAAGCATGTTGTGTATGTCTGGATTGATGCTTTGACCAATTATATTAATGCTTTAGGTTACACGACGGATCATGATGAGAAATTCAAAAAATATTGGCCTGCAGATGTCCATCTTGTAGGGAAGGAAATTGTTCGATTTCACACCATTTATTGGCCGATCATTTTGATGGCCCTTGATATCCCCTTACCTAAGAAAGTGTTCGCCCACGGTTGGTTACTTATGAAAGATGGCAAAATGTCAAAATCTAAAGGGAATGTGGTTGATCCAGAGCCTATCATTGATCGCTATGGACTTGACGCCCTTAGGTATTATCTTTTAAGAGAAGTGCCTTTTGGTGCTGATGGTGTGTTTACTCCTGAGGGATTTGTTGATCGTTTAAATTTTGACCTTGCCAATGACTTGGGTAATTTGCTTAATCGTACGGTCGCTATGGTAGGGAAATATTTTGAAGGCCAGGTGCCGGCTTATCAAGGACACCTGACAGACTATGATCAGTCCCTTGAAAAGGCTGTGCTTCAAACCGTGAATAAGGTTGAAGCACAAATGGAACAGTTACAATTCTCTGTGGCGCTGACAGCTATCGGCCAGCTTGTAAGTCGGACGAATAAATACGTTGATGAAACAGAGCCTTGGGTGCTAGCGAAGGACGAATCAAAACGCGATCAGTTAGGTTCGGTAATGGTGCACCTTGTGGAATCCTTGAGAACCATTGGTATTCTTCTGCAACCTTTCTTAACGTCAACCCCTGAAAAGATTTTTGAACAACTCGGTATTTCTGAGAAAGCGGCATTAGATTGGGAGAGCACTAAGAAAATTGGATTAAGTGACGGCTCTTGGCAAGTGGTAAAAGGCCAACCGATTTTCCCAAGATTGGATAGAGAAGAAGAGATTAACTACATTCTTAGCCAAATGAGAAACCCGGTTGCTTCTGAATCTGAGGAAGAAGACGAAGGTAAAAAGGCAGAGGAACAACCGTCAGCGGTTCCAGAAAAGACAGAGGAAATCACTATTGATGATTTTGCTAAGGTGGAACTGAGAGTCGCTCAAGTCATTAAGGCGGAAAAGGTTAAAAAGGCGGATAAGCTCTTGAAATTACAACTTAATCTCGGTTATGAAAAGCGTCAGGTGGTATCGGGTATTGCTCAGCACTATACTCCCGAAGAGTTAGAGGGGCAAAAGGTCATTGTTGTCGCCAACCTTAAGCCTGTGAAGTTAAGAGGAGAGTTATCACAAGGGATGATTCTAGCAGGCGAAGAAGCTGGTGTCTTAAAACTTGTACAAGTGGATCAAACGTTACCAAATGGTGCGAAAGTAAAGTAAATAGGACTAAAATTTGGGATGGGGTGCTTATACCCCATCTTTTTCCATTTGCAACATCAGAAATTATACCTTATAAGTGCAATTTTAGCTTTCGTCATTAAGAATTGGCGACAACTTTAATGTATAAGGCTTATTCCTGAACATCAGGCTGTGCTTAGCGATGAAGTACTAGCTAAGTTTTCTAATGTAACAGAACCTTAACATTGCTGAAATGGATCTGTTGTATGTTTAATATAAATCCGTGTTAAACTATCAAAAGACTTTCAAAAAGTAGAGGGATATTTATGCTGTTTGATACACATACACATATCAATGCAGAAGAATTTGATCAGGATCGTGAAGAAGTCATTAAGAGGGCGAGGGATACAGGAGTCTCGCATATGGTTGTTGTTGGATTTGATAGGTCAACGATTACCCGAGCCATGAACCTCGTGAAAGAGCATGATGATATGTTCGCGGCAGTCGGGTGGCACCCTGTCGATGCTATCGATATGACAGATGAAGATCTTGATTGGATTGAGTCTCTAGCACATGATCCTAAAGTGGTTGCTTTAGGGGAGATGGGTCTTGATTATCATTGGGATAAGTCCCCAGCAACAGTTCAAAAACAAGTGTTTAGACGCCAAATTCAGCTTGCTAAGAAATTGGACATGCCGATTATCATACATAATCGAGAGGCTACCGAGGACATTGTCGCGATTCTGGAAGAGGAAGACGCTCAGCAAGTCGGTGGCATCATGCATTGTTATAGTAGTGATTGGGAAACGGCTAAGCGATGCCTTGATATGAATTTTTACCTCTCTTTTGGTGGTCCAGTCACATTTAAAAATGGTCATTTGGCAAAAGAGGTCGCTACACAAGTGCCATTGGACAGGCTGTTAATTGAAACAGATTGTCCATACTTGAGTCCGCATCCTTTTAGGGGGAAAAGGAATGAGCCTGCTCGAGTGAAACTTGTTGCTGAGCAAATTGCAGCATTAAAAGGATTGACCTATGAAGCATTAGCCAGCATCACTTCTGATAATGCCAAACGATTATTTAAAATAAAGCATTGACCTTTAAGATAAGGGCAACGAAATCTATCAAAAAAGCAACTTATACTTTATGTTCAAATGGGAATACTAGATATAGATTGCTAGATAAATAGGAGGGGTTTAATGTTACCCAATGCAATAAAAAGGCTCTTTCAGGCACACAGAACAAAGGTCGTAACAACGATTCTTACTGTGTTTGTCCTAGGATTTGCAACCTTTTTCGCATATACTGCATATGCATCCGGGGAAAAGACCTTAACTCTAGAAAAAAACGGAAAGAAATATTCAATTACAACGAGAGCAAATACTGTTGAAGAATTATTAAAAGAACAGAATATAGATATAGATGAAAAGCATGATTGGGTAAACCCCAGTTTAGATGCAGATGTTGAAGATCAAATGACCGTCCAATGGAAAGAGGCGCATCAAGTTGACCTATCAGTTGATGGGAAGAGTAAGCGTCTTTGGACAACAGCAATGACTGTTCAACAATTGTTGGATCAGCAAGGCATAAAAACCGATCAATACGATACGGTCAAGCCTGAGAGTGGTTCTGAAATTGCGGGTAATATGAACGTTTCAATCGATAGAGGCATACAGGTTTCCCTGTTTGATGGGAAAAAGAAACCCACTCATATTAAAGCAGTTGCTCACACAACGGTTAAACAACTGTTGGAAAATCAGGGTATTACATTAGGTAAGAATGACAAGCTTTTGCCTAAAGATCGTAATCAGGAATTAAACGATGATGAAGTTGTTAAAATAACCCGTGTAGATAAAGAGACAACAACGGAAACTGAACCGATTGACTATGAGATTGTGAAGCAAAATGACAGTAGTTTAGAAAAAGGTCAGACAAGAGTCATCCAAAATGGCGAAGAAGGGCAAGTCGAGAAGACTTACGAAATCACAAAGGCCACTGACCATAAAGGGACTACTGAAAATAGAACTTTACTCAAAAAGAGAGTCACAAAAAATCCTAAGAAGAAAATTATTGCCGTTGGGACTAAAGTGATCCAGCATCAATCTCAGACATCCAGAAGTTTATCGAGTTCCAATGATACCGTCTTATATATGCAAAGCACGGCGTTTACAGCAAGTTGTAAAGGCTGTAACGGGATTACATCGTTAGGCATTAACTTGAAGGCTCACCCAAGTTCTAAAGTGATCGCTGTAGATCCTAGTGTGATTCCATTAGGCTCTAAGGTATGGGTTGAGGGTTATGGCTATGCCATTGCTGGTGATACTGGCGGGGGCATCAGCGGTAAAAAAATTGACGTCTTTTTGCCATCTAAGAGTCAAGCTAACCGCTGGGGAACCCGAACCGTAAAAGTTAAAATATTGAATTGAAGTGCAGAGGGGAGGTCAACTGCACTTCTTTTTTTCTGTTCATAAATATAGACGATTATTGTTGCAAAAATGTTTCATTTTATCATTAAATTATTTTATAAACTTTTTTGGAGGAATGAAATGGATATAAAAGAAATTATTGTTGTAGAAGGAAAAAGTGATACACTAGCTATAAACCGAGCACTTACTGCCGATACTATTGAGACTAATGGTTCGGCAATTAATAAACAGACATTGAACGCCATTCGTCATGCCCAGGCGGTAAGAGGAGTAATTGTTTTTACTGATCCTGATGTTCCAGGAGAACAGATACGAAGAAAGATTACAGACTATGTCCCTGATTGTAAGCATGCCTTTATAAAAAAGAAGGAGGCCTTTGGAGGCAAAAACCACAGTCTGGGAATTGAACACGCGGCGCCGGAAGTGATTATAGAAGCACTGAAAAAGGTTTATACCGTTTCAACAGAGCAGCCTGAGAGAATTCCTCGAAAATTATTAACGAGAAAAGGGCTTGTGGGGGGCTCGCGATCCAAAGCTCGACGCCAGGCTCTTTGTGAGCGGCTCAATATTGGCTATACTAATGGTAAACAGTTATACAAGCGATTACGTATGTTTCAAATCACTCAGGAACGTTTTGAAGAGGCGCTTCAACAAGTCATGCAGGAGGAAACTAATGAATAAGCTGTCGACCTCGAAAGAAACACAACTTATTTTAAAAAAATTTGATTTTAAAATAAAAAAAAGTTTGGGGCAAAATTTCTTAATTGACGACAATATCCTCAGCAATATTGTTAAAGCAGCAGATGTTGATAAGGATACGATTGTTTTTGAAGTTGGCCCCGGTTTAGGTGCATTAACCGCTCACTTGTCGGAAGCAGCCAAAAAGGTGGTGGCCATCGAAATTGATCGCCGTTTAGAACCCATCTTAAAAGAAAGATTTCAGGCCTATTCCAATATAGACATTGTATTTGAAGATGTCTTAAAAGCCGATATAAGTGCTTTGATTGACGAGCATGTTACAAACGGGGAACGGGTAGCCGTTGTTGCCAATCTACCTTATTATGTAACAACTCCAATATTGATGCGGTTTTTGGAGGCTAAAACATCCGTCATTGAGACCATCGTTGTTATGATTCAAAAAGAGGTTGCGGAACGGCTCAATGCCGAACCAGGAGAAAAAAGTTACGGTTCATTATCCATTGCTGTTCAGTATTCTTCTATTCCTAAAATCATGATGACTGTTCCTAAAACCGTCTTTATTCCGCAACCAAATGTGGATTCAGCGGTTATTCGTCTTGATTTGTTAAAACAAAAAAAGGTTAAGGTGAACGATGAAGACTTTTTCTTTAGGGTTATCCGTGCAGCCTTTGCCCAACGCCGTAAAACCTTGATGAACAATTTAACGCATGCCTTTGGTAAAGAACAAAAAGAAGCGATTCTTACAAGGTTAGAACAGATCGGAATTGATCCCAAAAGACGAGGAGAGACGCTAACTATTGAGGAATATGCAAAGCTGAGTGAAGTGCTTCTCCCAATAGGGAAACCGTAAAAAATTTAATGAATGTCCTGGCCTACCTTTATGACATAGGTAGGCCTTTTTTAATTAGAGAAATTCGAGTTGTTTCGAGGAAGCCTACTATGAAGCCTGTCTAGTAGACGCAGGAATACAGGGCATTTGTGGTCTGAATATTTTGGAATACAGATCGTCCCTTCCAAAATTAGCTGAGGCAAATGAGACTTGGAGAGAGCCACATTTTTCTTAGGAGTCATCATTTTGGATTTTCTGCATATGTTGATATTAGGGTCATTTGCTTTGTAAACGTCCTGATTTCCGAAGGAGGGAAGCTATGGCAATAAGTGTGGGAGATATAGTGACAAGGAAGTCGTATAAATGCGATGTCTTCTTTCGGATCATACGTATTGATGAAGCCAATAACATAGCCGAGTTAACAGGTGAAGATCTCCGGTTATATGCGGATGCACCACTAAGTGATTTGGTACAAGTTACAGAAAGGGAACAGGAAAACTATACTAAAAGGCAAATGAAGTTAGAGGATGATTCCAATCGATTGTTTCGTCAGGATTACCAAATGCTTAGGGCGAAGAGGGAATACACCTCAACGAATGGTTATCGTGAACAAACGTCCTTTTTTGAAATTCCAGGAAGAGTTTTGCATATTGATGGAGATCCTTACTATTTAAAAAAATGCTTACGCGTCTATGAAAAGCTTGGGGTGCCTGTTTTGGGTAAATATGTAAAAGAGGATGAAATGCCCGATACAGTTCCTGAATTAGTCCGCCATGTTCGTCCAGATATACTTGTGCTTACAGGTCACGACGCTTATATGAAAAATAAGGGACCAGAAGATGAATTAAAGGCATACCGACATTCTGGACACTTTATAAGAACGGTAAAAGAGGTGCGTTATCTCATTCCTCATCTTGATCAATTAGTGATTTTTGCAGGAGCATGTCAATCTCATTTTGAACTCTTGATTCGTGCAGGGGCGAATTTTGCCAGTTCTCCGACACGAATAAACATTCATGCCTTGGATCCTGTTTATTTAGTATCCAAAATCAGTTTTACCTCGTTTATGGATAGTGTGAATGTTTGGGATGTCCTAAGAAATACACTTTCTGGTGCTGAAGGAATGGGAGGTGTAGAAACAAAAGGGATTTTAAGAACTGGGATGCCCTACAATAAACCATAAAATAGTTTACATAATTGATCAAGAATTGTACATTCTATAACTAGAAGTTCATCTAGCGGCATCACCTCTCTCTAATGAGTCGGTGAAACTGCTTAGAATTTAATCAGTCAAACATTTCTAGTTGACAATGAGGTTTAACCATTGCTATAATTAAACCTTTTTTGCACAGTTTGACAAAAGGACTCGAATCATGTTATAATTTGGTTAAGCGAGGTGGGTTGCGCAATGGGAAATACGATTAAGGACATTAAGGATGCTCTAGATGAAAGAATCGGTAAACGTTTGACGTTAAAGGCCAACGGAGGTCGTAGAAAAACGATTCATCGCATCGGGGTTTTAGAAGAAACTTATCCGTCCGTGTTTATTGTCAAACTCGACCAAGAGACAAATGCTTACGAACGTGTCTCTTATAGCTATACGGATGTACTCACAGAAACAGTTGAAATAACTTTTGCAGAAGAAGCAGCAGCAAGCGGGCAGTAGGCATTTATGTCTCACTGCTTTTTTTTATCTATAAAAGTTCGACAGCGCCTGTTCAATGATGAAAGGCTAAACAGTCTCAGAGATAGGGATAGGAATACATAATAAGAAGTGAAATGAAGAACACTAATAGAGTGCTCGGCCTATAAATAAGGGGGGTTATTCCATGGGCAGACGTAATGGCATTATGTCTAACCAATTGAAGGAAGAAATCGCCAAAGAACTTGGGTTTTATGATACTGTCCAACAAGAGGGTTGGGGAGGTATTAGAGCTCGTGATGCTGGTAATATGGTAAAAAGAGCTATTGAAATGGCGCAAAGCCACTTAGCGGACAGCCAAACAAAATAATGCTAAGGCAACCGGAGTCTTGTACTCCGGTTGCTTTCGTTTTACACTATAAAAAAGTATAATCTGAGGTAGATATAAAGTTAGTGGAGGTATACCGTCGATTGGGAATGGACGACAACCTTAGTGTGTGAAGAGGGATGCTTGACATAAGGCTATGCTAAGCGAGGCAATAGGGGATAAGCCAAATGACTTTAACTAAGCAAGGAAGTATAAGCTGCCGAGGAAATGAAGAGTACCGGTGGAAAAGGTCTTCTTCGATAGGGACTTGAAAGAAGTTCAGTTTTTCTGAGGTTTTATGAAAGGGAACGAGGTAAACATGGTGAAACTCATAGAAAAGGCACCCGCAAAAATAAATTTATCATTGGATGTCCTCAATAAAAGGCCGGATGGCTATCATGAAGTACGGATGGTGATGACCACCGTCGATCTTGCTGATCGTATTGAATTTGAACGTTTGGAAACAGATGAGATTATTGTTCGCTCGACCTCAAGCTATGTTCCAGAAGATGAAAGGAATTTGGCTTATAAGGCAGCCAAGCTCATGAAACAGACATATGGTATTACATCAGGTGTAGCCATTAAGATTGTGAAGGAAATCCCTGTAGCGGCAGGATTAGCTGGAGGGTCGAGCGATGCTGCTGCTACGATCAGAGGGTTAAATAAATTATGGAAATTAAATCTTAAGTTGAATGAATTAATGGCTCTCGGGGAAAAAATTGGGTCGGATGTTCCTTTTTGCATTAATGGTGGAACGGCTTTAGCAACCGGGCGAGGCGAAGAAATAAAGAGATTACCAGCGCCGCCTTCATGTTGGGTTGTGCTTGCGAAGCCTGCGGTATCTGTCTCTACAGCAGAAACGTATCGGGATCTTGATTTAAAGGATGTTCAACATCCTGATGTCGAGGGCATGATTTCAGCCATTCGAGATCAAGATTATCATCAGATGTGTGCACAACTCGGTAATGTTCTAGAAAGCGTCACTATTAAAAAGCGACCTGATGTAAACCAAATTAAATCATTAATGGTGAGAATGGATGCGGATGGGGTTTTGATGAGCGGCAGTGGTCCAACGGTCTTTGGGCTAACTCGACATGAGTCAAGATTAAATCGTATTTGCAATAGTCTCAAGGGATTTTGTCCCAATGTTTTTGCTGTCCGTTTACTTGGTTCGCCCATCGGTCTTGAATAAAAGCATTGAATTCGTTAAGATATTAACAATTACATTGACAGGTTTTGGAGGAAAGATATGAAATTAAAAAGAAGCAGTCGGTTGGTCGATATGACACACTATTTGTTACAGCATCCCCATAAACTTGTTTCCTTATCTTTCTTTTCAGAACGATATGCTTCTGCAAAATCTTCAATAAGTGAGGATTTAGTCATTATTAAAGAAAGCTTTGAGACACAAGGTATAGGGAAACTCACCACTGTACCAGGAGCTTCAGGTGGTGTGAGATTCCTCCCTCTCGTGAAAAAAGAGGCTGCAGAACAATTTTTACATACTTTAAGTGCAACCCTTACGGATACGGAACGATTGTTGCCTGGTGGGTATTTGTATATGACCGACATACTAGGGGATCCGTTGACCATTAACGAAATTGGTCGTTTAATCGCGTCAGCGTTTGTAACAAAACAGGTCGATGTGATTATGACTATGGAAACAAAAGGGATTCCACTCGCTTATGCTACTGCATCACAGCTTAATGTTCCTGTTGTCATTGTTCGAAGAAGTAGCAGGGTAACCGAAGGGTCTACGGTCAGCATTAACTATATTTCAGGCTCATCTAAACGCATTCAATCCATGGTTCTCCCACGTAGGGGACTAGCCCCAGGCTCCCATGTTCTTGTTATTGATGATTTCATGAAGGCCGGAGGAACGATGAAGGGGATGACCAATTTAATTAAAGAATTTGATGCTGAACTTGCTGGCTGTGCGGTTTTAGTAGAAACAAAAGAAGTGAGTCCAAAATTAGTGGACGGCTATTTATCTCTATTAAAATTGGGTGAGATGGACCAAGAAAGTGACATATCAGTAGAAATTGGCAATTATTTTGATTATTTTCAGGAGGATGATCTGCAATGAAAACAACATTCACAAAAGAAGCTCCCGAAGCGATTGGCCCTTATTCACAAGGGGTAGTGGTGAACAATATGTTCTATAGTTCTGGACAAATCCCTTTGACAACAGAAGGCGTCATGGTCGAGGGTGGCGTTGAAGAACAAGTTCATCAAGTCTTTACTAATCTTAAGGCGGTTCTTGCCAGTGCAGGTGCCTCTCTATCAACGGTCGTCAAGACCACTGTTTTTATAAAAAACATGGATGATTTCCCCGTCATTAATGAGATTTATGGAACATATTTTAATAATCATTTACCTGCAAGATCCTGTGTTGAAGTTGCCAAATTACCAAAAGATGCCCTTGTTGAAATTGAAGTTGTTGCGTTGGTAAAATAAGGTTAACAAATTTTTTTGATTTTTTTTAATATCTTAGAAGGATTTTCTAGCCATTTGTCGAAGAAGTTTAGTAGTCTCTTATCTTCTAGAAAAAGGTGGTGCTAAATTATGGAAGTGACAGATGTGAGACTGCGTCGAGTGAACACGGATGGACGGATGCGTGCCATTGCATCGATAACTATTGATCATGAATTTGTTATTCACGATATTCGTGTTATTGATGGGAATAATGGGATGTTTGTTGCCATGCCAAGCAAGAGAACACCGGATGGTGAGTTCCGTGATATTGCCCACCCGATCACTTCTAGCACGCGCGAAAAGATCCAGAGTGCGGTATTAGATGAATACCACCGAGTTGGTGAAGCAGAAACCGCATTTGAAGAAGCAGGTGCTTCATAACGAAAGTCAGGACCCGATCGTTTTCATGGATTGGGTCCCTTTTTTGGTACCGCTTTCTATCGGGGTGTCCAAAAGGGCTCTTGTTGTTAAGGTGTTAAAAAGTTTAATATTTGGGTTTTTTGTACATAAATAAATAAAAATTACCGGTCCTCAGATTCCTTGAAATCCGTAACTATTTGAGCTATAGTTTTATTGGATAATAAGGTATTTATGGAGGTTACCTATGGCAAATAGATATGCAGTGATACTTGCTGCCGGTCAAGGAACGAGAATGAAGTCCAAACTATATAAAGTGCTACATCAAGTATGTGGTAAACCGATGATTCAGCATATTGTTGATCAAATCAAGCCTTTGGCCTTCGAAAAACTTGTAACGGTGGTGGGTCACGGTGCTGAACGTGTAAAAGAACAACTTGCTGACTCAACGGAATATGTTCTTCAAGAGGAACAGTTAGGGACAGGTCATGCGGTGTTGCAAGCGTCTGCAATCCTAGGAAATTTAGAGGGGACAACCGTTGTTTTATGTGGTGATACTCCATTGGTAACTCAAGATACTATTGAAACCCTTTTAGAGTACCATGAGAAGGCACAATCTGCTGCCACTGTTCTTACTGCGTATACCGACTCTCCAAAGGGCTATGGAAGGATTATTCGATCCGTTGATGGTGCATTAGAACGTATTGTTGAAGAAAAAGATGCTTCTTCGGAAGAACGGTCCATCAAAGAAGTGAATTCAGGCATTTTCTGCTTTGATAATCATAAATTATTTTCTGCATTAAGTAAGGTATCGAATGATAATGCTCAGGGTGAATATTATTTACCTGATGTGCTGTCTATTCTTCAAAATGAAGGCCATTCTATTTCAGCGTGTCAGGTCGATGCTTTTGATGAGTTACTAGGTGTGAATGATCGAGTAGCTTTAGCACGAGCAGAAAAGTTGATGCAAAAAAGAATTAATGAAGATCTTATGCGAAAAGGTGTCACTCTCATTGACCCTGATCACACTTATATATCAATTGACGTTGAAATTGGCGCGGATACGGTGGTTTTACCAGGGTGTAAGATTTCTGGGACAACAACTATTGGTGAGGATTGCGAAATAGGTCCTCATACGGAAATAAAGGATAGTCAAGTTGGGAATAGTACTACAATTAAGCAATCGGTTGTTAGTGATAGTGAAGTAGGCAATGGGGTTCACATTGGACCTTTTGCCCATATTCGACCATTGTCAAAAATCGGCAATGATGTGAAGGTTGGGAACTTTGTTGAAATTAAAAAGTCCTCTATTGGGGAGGGCACAAAGGCATCTCACCTCAGTTACATTGGGGATGCCGAAGTAGGGGCAAAGGTGAATTTGGGTTGTGGCTCAATTACTGTGAATTACGATGGTACCCATAAATTCCTCACAAAAATTGAAGACGGAGCTTTCATTGGGTGTAATGCTAATCTGGTTGCACCTGTGACGGTTGGAAAAGGCGCATTTGTCGCTGCTGGCTCTACGATTACCGATGACATCAATGCTAACGCGCTTGCTATTGCACGGGCAAGGCAAACGAATAAAGAAAATTATGTAGAAAAACTAAGGTCTAAGAATAAATAATGGAGGGACCGGCAACATGCCAAACTATCTTGACCCAAATTTAAAGGTATTTACACTTAATTCAAATCCTGCACTAGCAGAGGAAATTGCAAAACATATTGGCATTCATCTTGGAAAAAGCTCAGTTTCAATGTTTAGTGATGGAGAAATTCAAATTAATATTGAAGAGAGTATACGAGGGTGTGACGTATACGTTATTCAATCGACATCAAATCCTGTTAACAAGCATTTGATGGAGCTTCTAATTATGATTGATGCTTTGAAACGAGCATCAGCCCGGACAATTAACGTGGTCTTACCTTATTATGGCTATGCGCGCCAAGACCGCAAAGCACGGTCAAGAGAACCCATTACAGCGAAACTCGTTGCGAACTTACTTGAAACGGCAGGTGCGACCCGAGTGATCGCTATTGATCTTCATGCTCCGCAAATCCAAGGATTTTTCGACATTCCTGTAGATCAACTCCTTGGGGTGCCGATTCTCTCCGATTATTTCAAATCTAAGAAATTAGAAGATATTGTTGTCGTCTCTCCTGACCATGGGGGTGTGACACGTGCCAGGAAAATGGCTGATCGATTGAAGGCACCGATTGCCATTATTGATAAACGCAGGCCAAGACCTAATGTTGCAGAAGTCATGAATATTGTTGGGAATATTCAAGGGAAAACTGCGATTCTTATAGATGACATCATTGATACAGCAGGAACGATTACTCTTGCAGCTAATGCACTCATTGAAAATGGTGCAAAAAGTGTTTATGCGTGTTGTACACATCCAGTACTTTCTGGACCAGCGATTGAAAGGATTTCAGGGTCAAGTATTAAGGAATTAGTGGTGACCAATACAATTCCGCTACCTAAGGAAAAACAAATTGATAAAGTAACAAGTCTATCAGTGGCGCCATTGTTAGGAGAAGCAATTATTCGTGTCCACGAAAAATTATCCGTAAGTAAACTCTTTGATTAAGGGCCATTAGGTGCAAACAAAAAGTGCGGGTTTTAAAAACTGTCTAAAAGGGAAATAGTGAAGATAGAAGGGAGTGTCTGCTTTGCCAGCACAATTAAATGTTAAGGAAAGAGACAACTCAAAACATTCATTCACTAGAGCCTTGAGAGATAGTGGAAAAATACCTGCAGTTGTCTATGGAAAGACAGTGGGAAACAGAGGGATTTCCGTCGATGAGAGCGACATGATCCGTGTCTTCCGTGATTCAGGGAGGAACAGTGTCATCAGTCTCAATATTGATGGACAAGCCTTCTCTGCCATGGTTCAGGATTTGCAAGTCGATCCTCTTAAGGGACACATCGTTCATATCGATTTCTTAGAGGTTGATATGAAGGTTGAAAAAGAAGCGGTTGTGCCCCTGCACACTGTTGGTGAAGCTGTTGGTCAAAAGGAAGGCGGCGTTGTTCAACATAATGTGAATGAGCTGACCGTTAAGGCCTTACCAGCCAATATTCCAGCGGCAATTGAGGTTGACATCTCTGCATTAACTATTGGTGATGTCTTAAAGGTGAAGGACATCCCAGTGTCCGGAGATTATGAAATCCTCGATGAGGGCGATGAGGTTGTGATTTCTGTTCAACCACCGACCTTAGAACCAGAAGTAGATGAAGAACAGCAAGAGGCTGAGGCTTCTACAGAAGAAAAACCAGCAAATGAAGGCGAAGAAGCATAAACGCCAACCATCCAAAGCAGGTGTAATCCGTTAAGGGGGACACCTGCTTTTAAGGCTCTATTATATATGTTGGGGTTTGTAGACAATTTACAATGCTGTTTTGGTTAAGTGAAAAATA
>NZ_BMFV01000049.1 GCF_014639255.1 Pullulanibacillus pueri | reverse complement strand
GGAATCATCTTCTAGTTGCTTAACCTCTTTTTTTATTGTGTCCTTGACATAGGTGCCAGATTAGTTATCGGTCATCCTCTTTTTAGGCTGTCTATTTTTTAGGCTATAACAGGGGTTGACGAACATAAGAAGTTGCAGGCTAACAAAAGGGGAGCACCACACTCACAAAAGACAGGTTCAACTTCCAAAAGGCGCACGAAATAAAGCAGGAACCCACAAAACAGCGCTGCGCCCGCGCATAAGATGCCGTTAACTCACAAACGCATCGAATGTTATCAAGAGGATTGAAGAGCAAGGTGTTCTGACTCCCTCGGGAAAAGCATGTGTCCGAAGATCCAGCTGGGAAGCCAGAGTCTTGTTATTTAAATATTTTAGGATCGCCTTCGGTCAGATGATCCACCCCACCATTCGACGTTGCGAAGTGATGGGATGGAGGAAGTTTGAAAGAGAGGATCTTTGCCTTCCTTTTTTTGTCTTATATAGTCCTTCAAGACAGCGAAAGCGATGTTGCCAAGAAGGGCGATGGCAACCAGGTTAACAATGGCCATAAGAGCCATAAATAAGTCCGCAAGATCCCAGACTAAAGTGACTTTTGTGACAGCACCAAAAAGTCCCATAGCTAAGACTAAGAGGCGATAAAGATTAAGAAAGGCCTTATTTTTTGTATAGTATTGAATATTTGATTCGCCATAGTAGTAATTGCCAATGATAGAACTAAAAGCAAATAAGAAAATAGACACAGCAACAAAAGAACTGCCCCATCGTCCTAATAAGGTGTTCATAGCCGCCTGGGTTAAAGCAATCCCGTCACCATTTGCTTCGCCTAGATATTCACCCGAAATAAGGATCATAAAGGCTGTAGCACTACAGATTAACAAAGTATCGGTGAAAACACTCAATGTTTGCACGAGTCCTTGCTTAGCGGGATGACTTACTGTCGCTGTAGCAGCAGCATTGGGAGCACTCCCCATTCCCGCCTCATTGGAGAAGAGACCGCGTTTGATCCCATTCATCACCATAGCTCCAATTGTTCCGCCCGCCATTGTTTGAAGGCCAAAAGCATGACTAAAAATAGTGCTGATCATGTCTGGGATTTCTGCTATATGTGTGATTAATGTATAAAACGCAACAGCGATATAAATAATGGCCATAACAGGAACAATAACGCCAGTGAAAGTGGCGATCCGCTTGATCCCACCAAATATAATTAAGGCAGTAAGGATTAAAATTATGATGCCAAACATGAGACGATTCCAATGAAAGGATTGTTTGAACGCAACCGTTATGGTATTAGACTGGACGGCATTAAAAATGAGTCCATAAGTGATAGTAATAAGAATTGAAAATAATAGAGCCATCCATTTAGCATTAAGTGCCCTTTCGATGTAATAAGATGGCCCACCACGAAAGGCGTCTCCTTCCTTCACCTTATAGACTTGTGCTAACGTACTTTCAACAAAGCTTGTGGCTCCTCCAATAAGTGCAACAATCCACATCCAAAATATAGCACCGGGACCTCCAACGCCGATCGCCAAAGCAACACCAGCCATATTTCCTGTACCGACACGCGAAGCCGTGCTTATCGTCCAGGCTTGAAAGGAAGAGACGCCTTTTTTATTTTCACTGACGTCATCTTTAATAACCCGGAACATTTCAGCAAATAAGCGAAATTGAACAAAGCCCGAACGAATACTGAAGTATAGACCAAGGCCTAAGAGTAAAATGATTAATACATAGCTCCAGAGATAGCCATTAATAAATTCCACTGCTTGTTGAATAAGTGCCATTATTTCACCTCGTTTACTCATGATCATATGTACACTATAGGATAGTTATTTTTTATAACGTCAGCGTTATAACTTAGCGGGAGACCTTATTAGTGCAATTTTGGCTTTCGAGATTAAGGCTTGGCGATAATCTTAGTGTGTGTGCGAAAGAATAAGCCATCGATGCAATAAAAAGATCGGTAGAAAATGGGCGTGACGTTTTTAGCCGATCGACCTTAGTGGTCTCAGCCAACTTGGGAATGGTTTATCTGTGTGTTCCAAAAGTATTTACGATTAAAAGTCCCTGTTCCTGCGTCTACGCGTATCGCTTCGTCGTCAGCTTTCCCGGAACAACTCGACGTTTTACTCGTGAAGTCACGCTGGCCCCGTTCCCGAAGGACACTAGTTTAGGCACCCGTGAGTCAGCGGCGCTGAGGAACACACTGAGTATAAGTGTTCCGAATCTCGCGCCTTCCGTTCCGATCAACGGAGTTGCTGCAGTTGCCTTTTGGGATTAAAATCTTATTCCGTGTTTTAATAAGGACTGGGCATGCTTTTCGCCCGGTTTTTCTTAGCATCATCTCTTCTTCGTGTGAGATTTGCGTCTAAGAGCTATAAGGTAGGGATGGGAAGGTCCTAAAGCTAATGAAAAGAATAACGCCGTAAAGTGTATGAGGTCATCCGTCACCATTTCTATGAATGATGATGGATGACTTTTATCTTATTTTTTTCTTTTAACCTCTGTTGCTTGAAACCCCGGTTTCGCTTGAAGGGTGTACTGCTCATCTAAATTCTGAGCTATTTCAAGGTCATCACCTTGTCCGGCTGATCGTTTTGCATAATGAGGTGTTTGTGGCAGTGTTGACGTATTTTTATCTCGATTTCCACGAGTGTTTCCCATTTTCATATCCTCCTTTTTCTACACTCTTATCATGGTTTATTTCTCAGTGATTATCCGTGATCCTCATAATGTGACATAAATTGGATATTCTCTTGAAAATCTAATAGTATTATGATAATTTGGATTATATTATAATTGAATTGCAATTTTTACATCCATGTTAAATAGAAAAAATATGAAAAGAACACAGGGGGAAGTATGACGGGGTTTGTCACAAAATCAGGAGCTAAGTTTATTTTGACTGCCATTATTATCATTTTTGCAGGATCACTTCCAAAGCTTTTCGTAGGAATATCCTTTGACTTTTCTGCTTACTTAAAAGAAATTCATAATGTTTTGAGCGCTATGATTCATCCATCTGAATTGTTTTTTTATACACAGCCAGAAGTTACCAAGCCTATTTTTCCATATTTATGGCATCCGTTTTTTTATTCCATGAAAATATTTTTTGGTTCCTTTTTATTGGCGCTTTTAATTGGACTTATTTTTTCATATTTCACCTTTTTTCTTCCGAGACGGTTGCGGAAGGTCATCAGTGCGATTGTTTTTATTGGAGAGTCTTTACCTGACTTATTTGTCATCATAACGATACAGTTGTTGATTGTATGGTTTTATAAACAGACTCATATTCTTCTTGCCAATGTTGGTGGGATGGGGGATCATTACGTCTATCTTTTGCCGATTATTTGTTTAGCAATATTGCCTAGTTTTCTTTTTTATCGTGTAATTCTTCTTGCTTGTGAGGACGAGCTTGGAAAGGATTATATTGACATGGCGCGCAGTAAGGGCATACGATTGCCCGCACTTTTAATTCGCCACGTGTTGCGAAATATGTTGACCAGTATTTTTTTTCATTCTAAAACGATTATTTGGATGCTGCTGTCTAATCTGCTTGTGTTTGAATATTTGTTTAACATTCGTGGGATTACCATGTTTATGTATGAGTATCCTGAGCCTCTTATTTTCACGATTTGCATGTTGATGATCTTTGTTCCGATTTTTCTTTTCTTTATGATCGTCCAATTACTGATCCAATGGTTTACAGGGCAAAGGGTGGTGGTTTGAGTGATAAAGGCTTTACTTAAACAACCTTTATTTATGATGGGCTTCTTGTTCGTTGTCATTCTCATAGCGGCCAGCTTCTATTATCAATTTAAATATCATAACAAGTTGCCACAAACGACACTTCTTTATGATGAAAATGGAAAATTGTTAGGAGCGCCTCCGTTTTCACCTTCAGAGGTTCCTCCCTTTGGCACTGATAGAAGTGGGTTTAATATGGGAATCAAACTATTAATAGGAGCAAAATGGACGCTAGGGGCTGCGATCCTTATCGCCTTTGTGCGTATGGGATTGGCTTTCATTCTTGGTCTTTTATATGGTAATTATCTCTTTCGGTTTAAACGCATTTTTACTGCCATTGTAGATAGCCTTACCGTGATTCCTTTAACGTTATTTGCGTACATCGTTTTGAGCAGTGTCTTAGTAATGGACAGCTTTACAAGTACTTTTAAATATCCTTTGTGGGAGAGAGCAGGGTTTGAAGGCTTGTTTTTAGCGGTTGCTGTTGTTCCGGTGGTCAGTGTCTTAATTGGAAATGAAATTGGCACACTTTATAAAAATGAGTATATTGATTCGGCGAGAATTTTAGGTGGGAGTCGTCTGCATTTATTTTGCCATCACATTTTGCCACATCTTCTTCCAAAATTATTTGTTATTTTTGTTCAGCAAATCATTCAAGTGATGATTATTATTGGTCACCTTGGATTTTTAGGTTTATTATTTGGTGGGACTATGAAATTTCAACCTGGAATGGCACTTCTCTCTTCAACGCAGGAGTGGGCAGGACTTATTGGCGTCAATAACAATATCCAGTCTATTAGCATTTATCCTTGGCTTGTCATGGGTCCCATTATCATGATGACCCTTGGCATAATAGCTTTCAATTTTATGCTGGTAGGTCTTCAAAAGGCGCTTGAGGCCAATAAAGTGGTTAAATTAAAAAGAGGGGTTCGGTTAGAAGGGACAGTGAATAAGGATTTGCGAGCACTTGAGCCCTTTAGTTTTGTGACACCAAGAATCGATGAGTCATAGGAGTTTACTCCATACTTATTCTCGTGTATAATTGGAAAAGTTGAAGAGATCAACATGAGGCTTGCAATTGTCCACTAGAGATGGTATAGTGAATGAAGAATTGAATAGCGACGAACAAGAAGAGGCGCCCAGCTTCTCACCTGATCGACGAAAGTTGACTGGTTAGTGATGAATAAATCGTTAAGCGTGGGCGTTTGCCTGCGCTTTTTTATGCCATTAAACCATTCTTTGTTTATTTGCTATCAATAGGCTGGACTTTAAGTCTTGCTCAAAACTATTTGGAGGTGGCTCGATATTAGCAAAGATATGTTTGTCAATGAGTCCATTCGTGCGAAACAAGTTCGCCTTATAGGTCAAAACGGGGATCAACTCGGAATTAAAACTAAGTTTGAAGCATTAGATTTGGCTAGAAATGCCAATCTTGATCTTGTCCTTGTTGCGCCAAATGCCAAACCGCCAGTGTGCCGTATTATGGACTATGGTAAATATCGCTATGAGCAGCAAAAGAAAGACAGAGAAGCACGTAAGAATCAAAAGGTCATTAATTTAAAAGAAATTCGTTTGAGCCCTACCATTGAAGAACATGATTTTAATACAAAATTGCGTAATGCGATTAAGTTCCTTTCCAAAGGCGATAAGGTTAAAGCATCGATTCGATTCCGTGGTCGTGCGATCACTCACTCTGAAATTGGTCGTAAAGTATTAGAGCGTCTTGCTGAAGAGTGTAAAGAAGTTGGTGTCATTGAAGCTAAGCCGAAAATGGAAGGTCGTAGCATGTTTTTAATTTTAGCACCAACGAATGAAAAGTAATTGACAGGAGGACTACTACCCATGCCAAAAATGAAAACACATAAAGGCGCAGCAAAGCGTTTTAAAAAGACTGGAAAAGGTAAATTGAAGCGTAGCCATGCTTTTACTAGCCATATGATGCGCAACAAATCACAAAAACAAAAACGTAAATTGCGTAAAGGTGCGATCGTATCTAGCGCAGACGAAAAGCGAATCAAAAATTTAATCAATCAATAACATCTCGTTTAATAATCAAAACATTAAAGTCTAAAAAGAGGATAAACAGGATCAAGAAGTTCGAGGCGCGGCCGTCTTGAGGAACAGAGCGTATAGTATACGTGAGTACCGGAAAGGCAACGCAACAAAGAAATTCGCTGATCAAGTTTACCGCATTTCAGGAGGTCATTACACATGGCAAGAGTTAAAGGTGGTTACGTGACGCGTCGACGTCGCAAGAAGGTTCTAAAACTTGCTAAAGGTTATTACGGTTCAAAACATAAATTATTTAAAGTTGCTCAGCAACAAGTCTTCAAATCCTTACAATACGCATACAGAGATCGTCGTCAGCGTAAGCGTGATTTCCGCAAGCTTTGGATTGCGCGTATTAATGCGGCTGCTCGTACAAACGGGATCTCTTATAGCCGTTTAATGCACGGTTTGAAAGAAGCGGGCATTAATGTTAACCGTAAAATGCTTGCTGATCTTGCAGTCAACGACCAACAAGCGTTTTCTCAACTTGCTGAAAAGGCAAAACAAGCCATTAACGCATAAGACACAAATCGGATCATTCTTAGAGTGGTCCGATTTTTACATATAAGGTATTTTTAGGGAGAAATTAAAATGTTGAATACCTTGGACCTAATATTAGTCCTTTATCTGGTTCTCATCAATGGTTATGGCTACGTAATGATGGCTGTTGATAAACAGCGGGCTATTCATAGAAATTGGCGAATTTCAGAGCGCCATTTGTGGCTATCCGCGGGGTTGGGTGGTGTTTTGGGCGTGTTTATTGGCATGAAGGTGTGTCATCATAAGACACGCCATCTTTCCTTTCGTATCGGTGTCCCTCTCCTGATTTTATTCCATCTCCTTTTATGGGGAGGACTCTTTTTCGAAATCGGGAAGTAGTGCTTTCATAGGGTGCTCCCAAAGGATCTCTGCCTCAGGATAATGGATGTTTAACTGTCGTTCGACTTCATACAGATCATTTGTTGTCCAGAGGTAAAGCGCGGAGTGAGCAGAAATAAGTGATAGTCGGATCGCTTGAACAGTATAATGGCGATCCAGGATGTCTCCATTCACACCATAAGTGCATTCCCCTTTAAAAGCCACGTCTTTATAATGAAGTGTGAGATGACCTTCATTTGCAGTTAGGGAGAAGAGAGGCTTCAGGTCAACGTTGCTTACAGGTTCTTTTTTTGTATAGAGAATAAAAGAATAAACAAGGCAGCAGAGCGCTGCAAAGATAACCATGATTAAAAGGATAGTCATTGGGCATCACCTACTTAATGTATACGATAACCAAAAGAAAATGTTTCAGCAAATGAAAAGGAGAGGGGATTCATATGAGTTGGCTAAATGCGTTATATCACGTGCAACAACAGCTCGATCACCACATTCAATCTCAGCATGGGCTTCTAGGTCACAATTTAATCGAAGAAAAGACCTTAGCTTTTTTAGTGGAGCTAGGGGAATTGGCGAATGAGACGCGTTGTTTTAAATTTTGGAGTGTGAAACCTGCCTCATCACAAGACATCATTTTAGAAGAGTATGTTGATGGAATCCATTTTCTACTGTCACTTGGTATTGATTTAGGCTTTACAGACGTGTCTGCGATTGAAGATGTAGAAGTGGAAGCTGAACAAACGGCGACAGCGCAATTTTTAACGGTGTATCAATTAGCGACACTTTTTAAGGAAGACACTTCTTATGAACAATATCTCGCGCTCTTTGCTGAGTTTTTAAAACTAGGAGCAGTGCTAGGTTTTGATGCTGCAGCTATCAAGGAAAGTTATTTTAAAAAGAATGAAGTTAATTATAAGCGGCAACAGGAAAAATATTAAGTGGGTGCGAAAAGATTGTGACAATACCTACAATTTTGTATAATAGTTTCGAAAGGCGAAATAAATGTATGCCATGCTGTGTAGGATGGTCTCAGCTCGATACATAAAAGAATGAGACAAGCAGGATGTCGACATAATAACAGGGAAAAGGGAGGATTCATAATGGCAGAATTAGAACCAAGATTACAAATGCTTAAGGAGTTAACTGACGCAAAGGGGATTGCAGGCAATGAAGCCGAGCCTCGTGCGGTCATGACAAAATACATAGAGCCTTATGCTGATGAAATTACACAGGATGGTTTGGGGAGCTTAATTGCCAAGAAAGTCGGTAAAGAAGGCGGCCCTAAAATTCAAGTCACGGGTCACTTAGATGAAATTGGCTATATGATTACTCAAATTGATGAGAAAGGCTTTCTAAAGTTCCAAACCGTAGGGGGTTGGTGGGAACAAGTGATGTTGGCCCAACGCGTCTCTGTTGTGACGAAAAAAGGTGTATTAGCTGGTGTTGTGGGTTCAAAGCCACCACATATTTTACCTGCTGAAGAGCGCAAGAAGCCTGCGGACAAAAAAGATATGTTCATTGATATCGGTGTCGCAAGTCGTGAAGAAGCGATCGAAGCCGGTGTACGACCTGGTGATTTTGTTGTTCCCGTATGTGACTTTACGGTCATGGCGAACCCTAAATATCTGATGGCAAAAGCATGGGATAACCGTATTGGTTGTGCAATTGCGATTGATGTCCTTAAAGAATTAAAAGATGTTAAGCATGATAACGTGGTTTACGGTGTCGGTTCTGTCCAAGAAGAAGTCGGTTTACGTGGAGCACAAACGTCCGCACAATTGATTCAACCAGATATTGCCTTGACTGTGGATACAGGGATTCCAGGAGATACTCCAGGTATCTCAAGTAAAGACGCTAGTGCGAAAATTGGTGACGGACCACAGATTATTATCTATGACGCTTCCATGGTTGCGCACAAAGGGCTTCTTGACTTTGTCACCGGTGTCGCTGACGAACAAGGGATTCCTTATCAATTAGAAGCGATTCCTGGTGGTGGGACGGATTCAGGAAAAATCCACCTAACCGGTAAAGGGGTTCCTTCGATCTCAATTACCATTGCAACACGTTACATTCACTCAGCAGCTTCAGTCATCCACCGAGATGATTA
The DNA here is from genome assembly GCF_014639255.1 of Pullulanibacillus pueri. Taxonomy (GTDB): domain Bacteria; phylum Bacillota; class Bacilli; order Bacillales; family Sporolactobacillaceae; genus Pullulanibacillus; species Pullulanibacillus pueri. Next base: position 15,492 of record NZ_BMFV01000049.1, on the reverse strand, counting down.
CGAAAATGCTGTCAAACTTGTCGTCGAAGTGGCTAAACGCCTAGACGCAGAAAAAGTAAAAGAAATTACCTTTGGATAATAGGGAGAGGTTCCCAGGGACATGGGGACAGGTTCCTTGTCCCAGCTATTAGAAGTCTACCTCAAGTGGGGTAGGCTTTTTTACGTATAAGACGAGATAAGCTGACGAGATGTGGTAGAAAGTTTTTTGAAGAGGACTCGTTGGAAACCAAATTTTCTAAAATGTATAAAACGCCTGGTTATCTGGACGGTGTGGATTTCCGCTCCAATCTACTTGATACTGACGAAGCATTTTGGTAAAAAACATTTTAATGGTCAACTGAATGAGGACTAGGCATGCTTTCCGCCCGGTTTTTCTTATTGGAAAAAATTAAATGATAATTTCGTATCTATTGAACAATTCGTAAAATAATTGGGCTTTTATGCTAAAATGAAAATGGTGAATGGACGTGCACATAGTAGAAGGAAAGAGGACTAAAGTATGGGAGGGATGGGGTGGAAATGAGTATTCTTAATCGCATGAGTGAGAGTCAGAATAAAAATCAATTTTCTGGTAGCCTTCTTGTCAAAAAAAATAATAAAGTTTTAGTAGAAGCACATTATGGTTTGGCCCATCGCTCTGAACAGATTAAAAATAACGCCTTGACAAGATACGGCATCGCTTCGGGGTGCAAATTGTTTACAGCGATAGCCATTTGTCAGCTTGTCGAGCAAGGAAAACTCGGCCTTGATACAAAATTAACAGATTGCCTTAATGTGTTCTTCCCTTACTTTGATGAAGCGATTACAGTTCATCATCTTTTGACGCATACGTCTGGCATTCCCGATTATTTTGATGAAGAAGTGATGGATGATTTTGAGGAATTGTGGCTTAAGCACCCCATGTATTCTCTACGGAGTTTAGAAGACTTCTTGCCACTCTTTAAGGACCGACCGATGACATTAAAAGTGGGTGAACGGTTCCGTTATAATAATGCAGGTTATATTTTACTTGGATTAATTATAGAACAAGCTAGTCAACAGCCGTTTTGCGATTACATTGAAGAAAATATCTTTCAAAAAGCAGGTATGGTCAGCTCGGGTTATTTTGAATTTGATTCACTTCCTAAAAATACTGCGCTTGGCTATATCGATCTTCCTGATGGGACTTGGAAGACCAATATTTACTCGCTGCCTGCAAAAGGAGGATCAGATGGTGGGGCTTATGTCACCGTTGACGATATGACCCGCTTTTGGGATGCACTCGTAAATGATCATTTACTCAGTAAAGAATATACTCATAAGTTACTTACCCCATACATTCGAACAAAAGATGACGAGAGTAGCTTTTATGGCTATGGTCTGTGGATTGAGAAATATAAGGAGGCCATTTTTAAATTTCATCTTATGGGCTATGATCCTGGCGTTAGTTTTCATTCAGCTTTTTATCCTAATTACGACGTTAAGGCTGTGGTATGTTCTAATAAATCAAGCGGGGCTTATGACATGATGATGGAAATTGAAAAAGAATTAGCAATGTTGTTTTGAACTTGAGAACGGCGGCTAGGAGGAGGGGGGAATCATTTGAGCATTGATTATTTTATTTTTAATTCTATGCCTGATGATGAGGTTTTAAACGAGATTATAGCATTACATCAAGTTATTCTTGGTTCTTCTGATGATTTATTAACTAAGATGGCCAGTAAACCGCAATTATTAGTGATGACTGCGATGAGTGGTAAAAAAGTGATCGGATATAAGATTGGATATGAACTTGATTGCCATAAATTTTATAGTTGGCTAGGCGGGGTAGATTCACGTTATAGAAAGCAGGGAATTGCTTCTGAGTTAATGAAAAAGCAACATCACTATTTAAAGGATAATGGCTATAATGTTGTTCAAACAAAAACAATGAATAAATGGCGCCATATGTTGGTTTTGAACATTAAACATGGTTTTGATGTCATTGATACTTATCCGGATGAACAAGGATTACATAAAATTATACTTGAAAAGAAATTATTCAACTAAACCCGACCACGGAATGTTGTTTTAGAGAAAAAACCATCGATCATAAGAAACTCTATTTAGAAAACTCATTTTAAGGAGGAAGATGTTAATGAACAGAATAGACTTACTCACAAATATGCTGGATACGACGTTCGATAAGGAAAGTTGGTATGCACCGTTCAAACCGGCAATAGAAGGACTCACCGCAGAACAGGCAAGCTGGAGACCAGCAGGAGAGGCAACCAAATCCATTTGGGAAAATGCGAATCATCTTATCTATTATAAAGAGAGACTGGTCGCAAACTTAGAAGGCAGTGAATGGACACATCATCTTGATGGCGATGAAACCTTTTATCTTACAGACCAAGTAAATGAGGATAAGGCATGGAACGCAGTTGTTGAACGTGCCGAAACGGTTCAACAAAGATTAAGACAAGCGTTCAGTAAACTAACGATTCAAGAGCTTGAACAAGATTCCCTTGAAAAAGAACTTTTAGACATCTTGCTTCACGATGCCTATCATACAGGACAAATCATTCAATTGAGGAAGATGCAAGGAGCTTGGCCGGCCCAACGTTGATGGGTAAACCTGATTCATAGAATGTTAACCTTATCAACGGAGATGAAGTGATGAAAAGATTAGTGATTATGACCGTAGGTAAAACCCATAGCGGGAAAACGACTTTTGCAAGAGCTTTAGAAAAAGCCTTAAAACATTCTTTTGTTCTGGATCAAGATAATCATGCTGAATTTATCAATACCTTTTATAAGAATCTACTACCAGAAAAAGGCGCAAACACGCTTAAACATGCCCTTTCAAAGTTGATTGTTGATTATGCGAAAGAAAACACTGATTTTCATTTTATCATTTGCAATGCCAATCGCAGTCGAAAAGGACGACGATACATGCTTGAAGAGTTGTTTAATAAAGAGGCCTTTCTTCGCATTTTGGTTCATTTTGATATTCCGGATCATGTCCTTCAAGAACGGGTAAGAAAGAGCGAACGCAATACCAATATTTTTAGAGGGGCTTATTCCTCTTTTCAAGAAGTGCTCATTTGTCAACAGGCCGAATCACTAAAAGAAGATGTCACGGCCCCTATAGAAGGCGAAGCAGACTATTTATTTACTATCCGTGACAACACAGACGCCGATATTGTGATAAAAAAAATAGTTCAGATTGCGGAAGGGATATGAGTGAAGTTCACAAAGCGATAATTTAAAAATGACAATCGGTTTTCAAAAACTGTTCCCGAAGGACTCCTAGTTGAGGCACCTATGAGTAAGTGGTGCTGGCTACATGCTTTTCATGAAGAGTTCCGAATCTCTCGCTTTCTGCTCCCGTTCACTTAATTGCCGAAGTAGCCTTGAGGTATGAAAAAACTTTTTCAATGTCTAAATAAGGCCAAGCGCTCTGGCCCGTTTTTAAAAGAGTGAAACAAAAAAGAGAGGAGGAGATTCCTTTGTCAAAGGCTGTTTCATTGACAGGGATGGAACGATTGGAGGGACAGATAAAGTCGTTTATCCTGGAGAAATTGAATTATACCCTTTCGTAGAGGACTCATTAACGCTATTAAAAAAAGCAGGAAATTTGATTTGTTCATTTACAAATCAGTCTGGGATTTCAAGAGGAGAAGTCACCAGTGAAGAATATGAACAAGAACTCAAAGGATTTGGCTTTGATAGAGTTTATCTTTGTCCACATCAACATCATGAAGAGTGCCGCTGTCGCAAGCCATCAATAGGGATGTTACTTCAAGCAGCAAAGGAAAATAATTTGGATTTAAAAGATTGTGTTGTCATTGGTGACAGATGGACAGATATGCTTGCAGCCAGCGAAGTAGGCTGTCTTAAAATTTTAGTGATTACTGGAGCAGGAAAAGAAGCCTTAAATAAATATCAAAATCATGAGTATTTTGGTCAATGGTCGATGGTTTCTCCTGATTTTGTTGCTCGTGATTTTCAGGAGGCTGCCAATTGGGTCCTTTCTCGATAAAGTTCAGACTCGTTTGCCTAAAGGGTACGTAGATGAACACCAGCACTGCGATGGTCCAATTCATCGAATAAGATGCAAGGTCATTTATAGGAGGGAAAATGATGACTGAAGATTTCTATTGTGAGGAAGTATTCAGCGGTAAAACACAGGTAAATAGAGTTTTGGAGACTGACAATGTGTTAGCTTATCATCATACAAAGCCAGCTTACCCTGTACATATTGTAGCAGTCCCTAAGAAACATATTGCCTCTTTAACAGCCTTGGAAGAGAGTGATAACCCATTATTACTTGAACTCCTCGGCGTGATTAAAAAAGTGGCTCAACAAGTAACAGCAGAACATGGGGCTTGTCGGGTGATTACAAATCTAGGGCATTATCAAGATTCGAAACATCTTCACTGGCATATCGTGTCTGGGAAATCGATTAAATAAGCCGTCTGCCATGTGTTTTGGTGGGCAATTTGGGATTAGTGGTTCCCTTTTAATTAAAGATAAAAGGAATAATATAAAAACTTTACGGAGGGACTATGCAAACGTTTATTTATATGATACGACATGGTGAATCACCAAAAGAGGGGAATGAAAGAACAAGAGGGTTAACTGAAAAGGGAAAATTAGCTGCTGAACGGATAAAGGATCGGTTAAAAGCAGAAGGCATTGATGCCATTATTTCGAGTCCATACTATCGTTCAATTTTAACCGTTCAGCCCTTAGCGGATTCCCTAGGACAAGAGGTATTCATTTTTGAAGATCTTAGAGAGAGAGTATTTTCCTCTGATGCTGAGCGGGTTCCTGATCAGGCATTGAACCCACTACTAGAAAGGTCCTTTTCTGATTTTAATTTTGCGCTAGAGGGCGGCGAGTCTAATGCGGGCTGTCAAAAAAGGGCTGTAAACGTTTTACAAGACCTGTTAATAACTTATAGGGGTAAAAAAGTTGTCATTGGCACTCATGGAGCTGTGATGACTTTGATGATGGGATATTACGATAGCTATTATGATTTAGATTTCTTACATCGTACTTCCAAACCCGATATATATAGAATGACATTCGATGACCAGAAATTAGTGGGTGTAAAAAGAATAGGGGAATAGGGTATCACTCACTTTTTTAAAATGTAATGGCTTCTAATAGAGGTGAAATCAAAGCGGTGCTTATTCGTAAAGGTTAATGAACAACAAAGGGCAAAACTATAATATAAAGGATTGATTTTTTGAGCCTATGGAGTTGCTTCAATTTAAAAGATGGAGGGTACAAGAAGCTATCTTAAATGTACTCTGAGTGTGTATAAAAAAGAGCTTGAGTCTAACTCTAAGCTCTTTTGCACATCTAGAAATAAATATTCGTTTTTCCTTCTAATCCATCACTAACTGATCCGAATGGCTTTTTTTCTTAAACTCCTTTTGCAAGAGAATTTATCATGGCTTTACGTTGCTGTTCATCAGATTCATTCCAAATAATTTCGAATAAGACACCAAGACCAGGTAACATTTTTTCCTGACCGTCTTGAATGGCATCGACAATAGTATCGCGAAGTTGAGCTTCATCGTTATCAGAAATATTATGCTTCACGGCATTACGAATATTGATATCCACAATACAGCACACTCCTTTACTTTTGACTATAGTATTTGGTTATCTCGCTAAAAATATGTAAAATAGAGAACATAACTTATGGGAGTGAAAAGAGGTCAATATGAACGTTCAATACATACAATCTACTCAAAATAAAAAATTCAAAGAGTGGCGCAAGCTTTTAAAAAGGCGCGGACGGGAGAAAGCGGGGTTTTATCTTATTGAAGGTCCTCATCTCGTCGAAGAAGCCCTCAAAGACCCTGATGTCGTACAAGAGCTGCTTTTAAATGGGGATCAGGATGTTGTGTTTGAGCTTTATGACGATATTGCAGTGTATCAGCTTGAAACGGATCTATTTAAGGAGCTTTCAACGACGGAAAATCCTCAAGGGATGATAGCAGTTTGTAAAATGAAAAGCATAGAGGCGCCAAAAGAGGTAAAGCGGGTGCTGTTGTTGGACGCCGTACAGGATCCAGGGAATTTAGGAACATTAATTAGAACCGCGGATGCGGCGGGTCTTGATGCAGTTTATTTAGGCGATGGTTGTGTGGATCAATATAATGAAAAAACTTTGCGCAGTGCTCAAGGCTCACATTTCCATCTTCCCGTCATCCGTTTAAATTTATTTGAAGCGATTGTTCAATTGAAGGCACAGGCGATTCCTATTTATGGGACCTCACTCACAGGAACGGAATTATCATCGGACCTTCGCCAAAGTCGCTTTGGCTTACTTGTCGGCAATGAAGCCAATGGGGTGCATCCTGATCTTCTAGATCAAACCGATTTTTCTATAAAAATTCCGATCTACGGTCAAGCCGAATCTCTTAATGTTGCAGTGGCCGCTGGCATTTTAATGTACTATTTGCGAGGACTTTAAGGATTGAGGGCGTCAACTGCTCAGTTTTCACCAATTCCTGCTCCATAAAATAGGATATAGTGATATTCACCTATGAAGGAGTGGTCATGATGTATCCACAATATCCTTATTACTCCAAGAAGGCGGTTACAAAAGAGCAACCGATAGCTTTTCCGCCTCAGCATCAAGAAAGGCAACCGGGTATAGAATCACTAATGAATCCACGGCCCATTATTGAAAATCCTGAAGTAAAGGGGAGCCATAAACTAAAAAATAAAGTCGCTATTATTACAGGGGGTGATAGCGGGATTGGCGCAGCGACGGCTATCGCCTTTGCGAGGGAAGGGGCCAATCTTGTTATACCTTATTTTAGTGATTATGAACAAGAAGATGCCGAACGGACCAAAAAACGTGTGGAGGACTTTGGGCAGCGTTGTGTCTTAATGACAGGGGACCTTCGTGATCCTCACCATTGCCAAAAAGTCGTGCAAACCGCTGTAGACACCTTTGGTAAACTCGATATTTTAGTGAACAATCACGGGGTACAATTTCCTCAAAAAAGCTTATTAGACATTTCAATCGAACAATGGGATGCCACTTTTAAAACAAATATTTACGCCTTTTTTTATATGTCTAAAGCGGCGCTACCACATCTTAAATCAGGAGATGCCATTATTAATACGGCCTCAGTTGTAGCCTATGAAGGGAATAAACAGCTGATTGATTATACTGCCACAAAGGGCGCTATTGTTGGGTTTACCCGAGCTTTGTCACATAATTTAGCGGATAAAGACATCAGAGTCAATGCAGTGGCCCCAGGATCCATCTGGACACCCCTTATCCCTTCGAGCTTCTCAGCTGAAGATGTGGAGAAGTTTGGACTAAATGCCCCAATGAAACGGGCGGCACAGCCATTTGAACTTGCACCTGCTTATGTGTATCTGGCATCGGATGATTCAAGGTATGTCTCAGGGCAAGTCATCCATGTGAATGGTGGCATTATGGTGAGCTCTTGAGTAAAGCAGTGCTTAAGTTTGATAAAGTGTAAAAAGAAAAAAACTCTACTTATCACGCTGAACGTTCGATTTTTAAATCATTTGGAGGGGTGAGCCCCCTTCTTTCCATTCTCGTGCTACAAAGTAAGAGAATGCTTATCATTGAATACTTTTCAGCTGAAGCCTATACTGAGTAACAAAAAATGACAGAAAGGATGGTTTAAGTTGGGACAGGATATCAAAGGGAAAACGGCATATATTACAGGCGCAAGTAGCGGCATTGGACGGGCAACAGCATTGGAGTTGGCTAAAGCGGGGGTTAACGTTGGGTTAATCGCTCGTACAAAAAGCAAATTAGAAGCCGTCGCTGAGGAAATTGAGTCTATTGGTGTGAATGTCAGCTTCTCTTCTACAGATATTGCTAATATGGAAGCTGTCCATCACGGCATCGCTTATCTAGAAAAAGAGCTTGGGCCAGCTGACATACTTATCAATAATGCCGGAATTGGGTGTCATGGCCCCTTTTTAGAAATTGCCCCTGAACAGTGGAAGCATACATTTGAAGTCAATGTTTTTGGTACATATCATGTGACACGTGCTGTTTTACCACAAATGATTGAGAAAAACCGTGGGGATATTATTAACATCTCCTCAAGTAATGGCCTTAAAGGAACAGCGGGTTCTACTTCTTATAGTGCTTCGAAATTCGCAATCCAGGGGATGACCGAAGCGCTTATGCAAGAAGTGCGTCGGAACAACATCCGAGTCTTTACACTGAATCCAAGTCTTGTAGCGACAGAACTCGCATTTGGGGACAGCCTTGCCGAAAAGAATAAAGAAAAGTTTATGCAGCCCGAGGATCTCGCCGAATATATGGTTTCCCAATTGAAGCTTCATCCACGTATTTTTATAAAACAGTCCTTGCAGTGGGCAACTAATCCATTTTAATTGAAGAGAATGACTCAATTTCAACTTTTAAATGTGAAGAGCAAATTAAGGGACCAGTATAGTTTAATGGTACTCTACTTTTTGAACCTTATTAAGAATAAGTCCTAGGGGATATGTCTTAATAGTGAAGGAGGGTGAGATTATGAGGGTGGGTGAAAAGCATACATTATCATGGCTTGTTCTTATTGTTTTCTTAGCTTTCGGTACATATGGCTGTACCAAAAAAACAACTTCTTCTGCTGAGGATACATCCGTCCATAAGATCCAACGCGCAACAAATGCCGTAAAAGATTTATTTGTAAAATCAGATTGGGATCATTTAAATACGGCAAGAATCAAGGATACAACGACGCAGAAACAGATTGATTATGCGGCCAAACTGACTTCTAAGATCAAGCCCAAAGAAAAGAATGACACCAATTCAGTGTTTGGTCTTGGACTCGCCTTGTCACTCGCTAATGCTCAAAAGCAATTGGATGAAAGAAGCCAAAAGGGTTCAACAAACGCCACACAGGAAAAATCTAAAAATGAGGGACAAAAAGGAACAGAGGCAGAACAAAATCAACAGCAACCGCCGACCTATATTCCCAAAAAAACGGATGTTGTGTTAAAAGATCATGTTTTGAAAAATGAAAATCGACTTGAAGATTTTATCACAAAAGCGAGTCAGAACAATGAAAGTGAACTAAGAGTCGTAAAGTATGTGAATCAACAAGGGGTTTTGATTTATAATTTGAAATCAAGATATGATAAAAATGCCAAAGAAGGTTGGATTGAAGTTCACCCAGATTTGAGTCACTATATAAAACTAAAGAATGAAGCACAAGATACTTTTAATAATGCCCCCCAGCAATGTGGAAGTATATCAAAAGATAACGACCATGGCTATTATGTATTAAAGGAATGTAGAACAAATTGGGAATATCAGTTACTCCCCATTCCGAATAGTGACAAAGGGTAAGGTCCTTTTTAGAATAGCTGTAATAACCATGGAAATTTATTAATACGGAAACTTGTATTAGGGATAGGGGGACTATCGCGCATCGTTTGTCGCTGTTTATATAGGTTGCAACGTAAACAGCTTGCTATTGATTAAGATATGACATCCGTGTCAAGTCCTATTTTTGATATATTTGAATAGGTGGATTATTCATAATAGAATGGGACCTGAGGGTGTGATAGACACTCTAACCTCCTTTAGGAAGGAGGTGGTAAGTGATGGAAGAGATTGTGATACTTCTTACGTCTTCGGTTAATTTTACAGTTGCTGTTATGAATCTAACAGTAGTGCTGTTAACAAAGCGTAAAAAGAAAAAGAACCTCCACCGTCATCACCAGTGAAAGTTCTAAACATCCCAGAAGGGGCAAGCCCCTTCTCTCCATCATCTTATGTTTATCATACCCTTTTTATTCTAAAAACTCAAGTGGGGGAATAAAAATGCTGATTTTGACCCTGTGTATTTCTGTTATTGCATTCATTCTTTCTATCATCACTTTGAGTCTTATTATTAAAGACCGCAAAAATTAATTGATTGAAGGCGACCACACTTTTATACATAAATTAAGGTCTTATTAGATTTCACTTAAAATATAAGAATGTAAGAAAGGGTTTTGGTAGAAAAATTTGTCTTCTTTGATTTGGATTTGTCGGAGGCCAAGTTTTTCTCAAGTCCATTTTTTCTCATGATGTTGCAGAATAGCTGATATTTCTTTATACTTACAGTAACGAATAGAAGAACTTGTCATGCGTTGAAGGAGAGTAGTACTGACGAAAGCCTCCATTCAGGGAGGATGTGTCCTGATTGAAAGCACATCTATGGCGGCACGCTAGGAATTCGCTCTGGAGCAATCATCCGAAAAGACTGCTAATGAAGGAAAATAAAAAAAGAAGTTGGCTTTTAGAATTCTTATTTTATTTTCCTAGGTAAAGGATGGATCGGCACCGCCCGTTATCCGGTTTTTAAGTGAGCGATCCTATTTGATCGTTAACAAGGGTGGTACCGCGGAGCCTCGTCCCTTTTTTGGGGGCGGGTTTTTTTGCGTCAGCATTTATAACTTAGCGAAAGCCCTTATAAGCGCAACTTTGGCATCAAGCCAAGTTTTCTACTGTTCCTTTTACAGCGTGATGTTCTCCGTTAATAAAAACAAAACCGATGTCAATAAAAGCCGCTCCGCTTTTTGAAGATAAGGAGGAAGAAAATGAAAGACAAATTAGAGGCTCTAAAAGAGGAAGCCTTGGTAGCCGTCCAAACGGCGAGTGAGCCTAAGCAACTTCAAGATGTAAAGGTGAAGTATTTAGGAAAAAAAGGACCAATTACAGAGGTGCTTCGCGGGATGGGCAAGCTATCCGCTGAGGAGCGTCCAGTGATTGGACAGTTAGCCAATGACGTTCGCGAGGCGATTCAAAGTGCGATTACCGAAAAAGTAGAAGCACTTGAGAAAAAGAAGATTGAGGAACGTTTAGCGAGTGAAGCGGTGGATGTGACACTTCCGGGTCGCATGGTCCAACAAGGCAATCATCATCCGCTTACTGCTGTCATTGAAGAAATTGAAGACTTATTTATCGGTATGGGCTTCTCAATTGCAGAGGGACCAGAAGTAGAGAAGGACTATTATAATTTTGAGGCCTTAAATCTTCCAAAAGATCACCCGGCACGGGATATGCAGGATTCCTTTTATATTACAGAGGATATTTTGCTGCGAACACACACCTCACCGGTTCAAGCACGCACCATGGAAAAACATCATGGACAAGGCCCAGTGAAAATTATCTGCCCGGGAAAAGTCTACCGCCGGGATACGGATGACGCCACGCATTCCCACCAATTTATGCAAATTGAGGGTTTATATGTTGATAAAAATGTCCGCTTAAGCGATTTAAAAGGGACTCTCACGGTGTTTGCGAAAAAGATGTTTGGTGAAGACAGGCAAATTCGCTTGCGTCCAAGCTTTTTCCCCTTTACGGAACCGTCTGTGGAAATGGACATTTCTTGTTTCCGTTGTGGTGGCGAGGGGTGCTCGGTTTGTAAGGGGACAGGCTGGATTGAAATTCTCGGTTCAGGGATGATCCACCCTAATGTCTTACGGATGTCTGGATTTGATCCGGAAGTCTATACGGGATTTGCTTTTGGTATGGGACCCGAGCGTATCGCTATGCTTAAATATGGCATTGATGATATTCGCCAGTTCTATACGAATGATCAACGGTTCTTAGAACAGTTCAAACGGGCATAAAGGTGGTATAAAAAAATGTATGTTTCTTATAATTGGTTAAACGAATATGTTGATTTAACAGGTGTTACCCCGCAGGAACTTGCCGAAAAAATAACGAAGGCAGGTATAGAAGTTGAACATGTTACGTTTCTTGGTGAAGGGATTCGTGATGTTGTCGTCGGCTATGTAGAGTCTTGTGACAGGCATCCAAATGCCGATAAGCTCAACGTTTGTCAAGTCAATATTGGTGCAGAGGAAAACGTGCAAATTATTTGTGGAGCTCCCAATGTTGCGGCTGGACAAAAAGTCGTTGTTGCCAAGGTGGGTGCTGTCCTTCCAGGGAATTTTAAAATTAAAAAAGCTAAATTACGCGGTGAAGTCTCCCAAGGGATGATTTGTTCACTTCAAGAACTCGGCATTGAAGATAAGTTTGTTCCGAAAGAATTTGCGCATGGCATCTACGTTTTAGAAGAAGAGGCAGAAGTGGGGGCCGATGCCCTACCTTATCTCAATCTTAATGATTACGTATTAGAGCTTGATATTTTACCCAACAGTGCGCATTGCTTAAACATGATTGGTGTCGCTTATGAAGTGGCTTCCATTTTAGATCGCGATATCTGCTTACCAAAGCCAGAACTACATGAATCGCGGGTTGAAGCAGCATCTAAAGTTTCTATTGAAGTTGCCGATCAAGACAAGGTGCCTTTTTATGGTGCGCGTATTGTTGAGGGCATAAAGGTCGGTCCATCCCCACGTTGGTTGCAACAGCGCTTGATGGCGGCAGGTGTGCGTCCGATTTCTAACATTGTCGATATCTCTAATTTCGTCATGCTTGAGTATGGTCAGCCGCTCCATACGTTTGATTTCGATGCCTTTGGTTCTGATCGGGTGCTTGTTCGCCAGGCTGAAGAAGGTGAAAAGCTCACAACGCTCGATGATACGGAAAGAACGCTCACAAGCGAAGACCTTGTGATTACGAATGGGGAAAAAGCTGTTGCCATTGCCGGTGTGATGGGTGGTGCAGATTCTGAAGTGTCCGACACCACTCAGACGGTTCTTCTAGAATCCGCTATTTTTGATAGCCTTTCGATTCGCCGGACCTCTACGCGTTTGGGACTTCGTACGGATGCAAGTAGCCGATATGAAAAAGGGATTGATCGCAATCGTGCAGCAGATGCAGCCGCTCGGGCAGCAGAGCTTATGGAACAACTTGCTGGCGCGACGGTCTTAAAAGGCATCGTGCATGAAGGGGCAGTGGAAGTTCCACCTTCAACGATTGACATGCCTTGGCAAAAAATCAACCACGTGCTGGGCACCCAGTTACTTGAAGAAGAGATTTTATCTGTTTTCCGCCGCCTACGATTTGGAGCCAAGATTGAAGGAGATACCCTTCACGTTGCTGTACCGACAAGACGTCCTGATGTGACGATTCCTGAGGATTTAGTTGAAGAAGTGGGACGGACGTATGGCTATGACCATGTGCCTGCCACTCTTCCAGAGGGTTCAAGCACTACAGGACAGCTTACAGACTATCAGCTTAAACGTCGCAAAGTTCAACGCTTAATGGAAGGGGCAGGTCTGTATCAAACGGTGACGTATTCTTTAACCACCGAAGAAAAGGCGCACCTGATTTCAAGTATTGATGAGCAAAAGCATACGCCTGTCCGGTTAGCGATGCCGATGAGTGAAGAGCGCGCTGTTCTTCGCGTCGGGCTTATTCCTGAACTGCTAGAGGTGGTCCGTTACCATCTTAATAGGCAAATGCCTAACATTAAAGTGTTTGAGATGGGCAGAGTCTTCCATGCTGATGAAGAAACTCTAACGGATCTACCAGAGGAAAAAGAACATCTTGTTGGGGCGTTAACCGGGACGCGTGAGGATTCGGGTTGGTATTCTAAGCAGCAAGCGATTGACTTTTTCACTGTCAAGGGAATTATTGAAAGGCTGTTTGATGCTTTTGATCTTACTGAACGCGTGAGTTATGAAGCGGCGGACCGGGAGGGAATGCATCCTGGTCGAACTGCTAATGTCCTATTAGATCATGTAGTTGTTGGCTTCTTAGGGCAAATTCATCCAACACTACAAAACGAACTCGATTTAAAGGAAACCTATGTATTTGAACTGGATATTGAAACGATTTTAAACGCTGAGAATGAAGCTTTAAGTTACACCCTTTTGCCTCGTTATCCGGCGATGACGCGGGACATTGCCTTGGTTGTCGATGAAGCAATCACTTCAGGCCAGCTTGTCCAAGTGATTAAGTCCACTGGGGCCCCACTTCTTAAGGAAGTCAAGCTGTTTGATATTTATAGAGGGGAGTCTCTTGGAGAAGGTAAGAAATCAATGGCCTACGCCCTGAAATACCTAGATCCTGAGAAAACCTTAACAGATAAAGAAGTTGAAAAAGTACATCAGAAAGTGCTTGAGGCCTGTGAAACTCAGTTGGGTGCTGTGTTAAGAGGATAAATGTTGGTATCCCCCTTGCCTAAGGTAAGGGGGATTTTAATAGGGTTTAAAATAAGGAATTAGAGTGACCAATGGTTATTTTTTTAATAGTCCTTGCAATGAAGGACGAGTCTATCAAAATGAAAGAGAGAAAGGAGGATCATTATGTGTTTGATCACTTTTGCATATAATATGCACTCCAGTTATTCCCTTGTGGTGGCATCCAATCGTGATGAATTTTATGGCAGACCAACGGCTACTGCTCATTTTTGGGAGGACCATCCTGTGGTCTTGGCTGGTCGAGATTTGCAGATGATGGGGACATGGATGGGTGTGACAAAAACTGGGCGTTTTGCTGCCATTACGAATTACAGAGACCCATTTGCTGAAAATAAAAAGGTACGCTCGCGTGGCGAATTAGTCAGTGATTTTTTGACCAGCAGCATACAGCCAGAAGATTATATGAAAGAAATAAGTGCCCGCTCTCAAGAATATAATGGCTTCAATCTCATCGTGGCAGATTGTTCTTCACTTTATTACTTTTCCAATAGAGAGGAAAAGATCCGTAAACTTGATGCAGGCATTTATGGTTTAAGTAACGCCTTACTTGATACACCTTGGCCAAAGGTAGAAAAGAGTAAAAAACGGCTAAAAGAATGCCTAGAATCAAAAGGGGATATTGATGAAGAGGCCCTTTTCCAACTGCTTGCCGATGAACGTAAAGCGGAAGTGACCGAGCTTCCAGACACAGGTATTGATCACAAGCTAGAACACTTGCTTTCTTCAGCCTTTATTCAGAGCCAGGATTACGGCACACGCACATCCACTGTAGTAACAATAACAACAGAGGGACACCTTTCTTTTAGAGAACGGACTTTCATGCCAGAGCGAAAGAACATTGCATTTGACTTTAAGATACAAGATAAAGCGACTCAGTTCTGAACCATTCACTTCAGACAGCAATAGAAAATAAAACTTTACCTGCTCTTTGAAAAACTGTCTTTTAAAGGATTGTTGCTTTTATCAAGAATGAAAATGGAGTAGTTGAAGGAAATTGCGACGTCAATCATAAAACACCGCTACGGAAATACACTCCGCTTTCCGCGGGCGGCTGGTGAGCCTCCTAGCGCTCCGCAAAATACCGGGGTCCCCGAAAAACGCTTTTTGTTTTTTGGGGTGAAATAGGGGTCTCACCTTGGCCCCTGCTCCCGCAGGACTAAGGAAGGCGACTAGGAGAATAATCCTCGCAGAAAAATCGTGTTTTACGATTTTTTGAGTCTCCGTGTATTTCCTTCGCTAGCTTGGGTGCATAGCAAAAAAAAGAAATTCATTGAATTAATTCCTGTGAAACCGCTCAAAAAGCTTCGATTGCCATCAAGTGGATTGGAGCGAAAGGCGCTCTGGCTCCTTCGGGAACGGGGCCAGCGTTACTTCACGAATAAACTTCGAGTTGTTCCG
>NZ_BMFV01000048.1 GCF_014639255.1 Pullulanibacillus pueri | reverse complement strand
CTCCTAGTCGCCTTCCTTAGTCCTGCGGGAGTAAAGGCAGCGGTGAGACCCCGGAGCGCGGAGCGTAGGGAGGCTCACCAGCCGCCCACGGAAAGCGGAGTGTATTTCCGTAGCGGTAGTTACGTCGGAATCTATAGTAAAAGCGATAAATACTGCTTATTGAGCCAATGTGAAAATGACCCAGTTGTCCTACTCCAGCTCACATTTCGGGTGGTTTTTGACGTGCTAGCTTTGCTATCACTACACGGAAGTGAATAGTTTCATTTGAATCACGAAACTAACAAAATAGGCACTTCTTTAAAACAAAATGATTTACGTTTTGCCTCACATCGGGTATAATAACTTTTGAACTTAATAAGACGTTCCTTCAGGGCAGGGTGTAATTCCCGACCGGCGGTAATAAGAGTTTTCTTTAGTCCGCGAGCCGTTGTAACGGTAGGATCTGGTGAGATTCCGGAACCGACAGTAAAGTCTGGATGGGAGAAGGATGATGTTTGACGGCGTACCTCTGTGTAAATGAGAGGAATTTTTACGTCGCCTAACTTTCATGTGAAGCAATAAAGCCCAAGGGATAACACACCTTGGGCTTTATTTAGGTTTACTTGTCAAACATCATCAGAGCAACCCAAATCTTTTAAAATGAGGTGATCTGATGCGTACAACGTCTTTGAAAAAAACGGTCACAATTGCTTTACTCTCAGCTATTGCTTTTTTAATTATGTATATCGCCTTTCCATTACCATTAATGCCAACCTTTTTAACTATTGATTTAAGCGATATTCCTGCGATTATTGGCGCGATCCTTTTCGGACCGGTTGCAGGCATTATTATTGAGGCTTTAAAGAATCTCTTGCATTATGCGACAACGGGCGGGATTCCGATTGGTGAATTAGCGAATTTCGTTGCTGGAAGTGTTTTGATTATCACGGGGACTTTTATTTATAGAAGAAGGGAAACCATGCGTTCTTTACTTATTGGGCTTTGCTTAGGCACCCTTATTATGGCCGTTCTCATGAGCATTGCCAATTACTTCGTGATCTATCCCGCTTATGCAATCTTTATGGGCTTCCCTGTTGAGCAACAAATTCAATTGGCTCAGGCTGCCAATCACTCAATACATGACCTGTTTTCCTTAATTATTTTAGCGGTATTACCGTTTAATATTATAAAAGGAATCCTTGTGACCTTAATTTCCATCCCACTATGGGTAAGATTACGCCCTCGTCTTTTAAGGAACTCCTGACGAAACATTTAGCCCCACTCTCACTTTTTAGCAAAGTGTTTCTTACTCATACGTTTTAATACAGATAAAAAACACGCCAAGAGCCTAAAAGCCCTTGACGTGTTTTTTCTATTTAATAAACGTATGCAGTACCGACAATAATCAATAAAATAAACAACACAACAATTAACGCAAAGCCATTACCTGCACCAAATCCTGCAGTTTCACTCATGAAGCATCTCTCCTTTTAAAAGTTGTTCATAAACGAATAGCCCATAGGGAACAAGGACAACAACAGTAGGCTATCTCGCGACCTGAACAATAATAAATACTTTCAATAGGCATTGTATGCACATCATCAGTGTTGGTGTTGATTATCATGATTTTTGGGCAGAAACCTAAGGATGAATATCCATGTTAAATTGTTTATTTATACGGTTTCTAAGGGCCTCCCAATAAGTAGAGGAGAGTGTTTCCTTTCCGCCCCTAAGGATTTCTGTGACATAAAGTTCTGTAGGGCGTCCCTCAGGCTGCTTGTCAATGACAATAAACGTTAAGGCTTGGACCCTTTCACCTTTTTCATTTTCTATATCAACAATTGAAGGGCGATAATGTCCAGCTTCGACACCCTCTCGGATAAAAAGGTAATTTAGTGTATCCTCGTTTATTTCATAAAGTTTTCCTTCGACATTTTGATCCCCTTCTACTATATCGGCAGCGTTTCCATTTTCACCCTTCATCGTAAACTTCAAGGCATAATGATGCTTGGTTCCTCGTCCTATGCAAACTTGGAAACCATGGTCCACTCCTGCTAGCCTAAATCTTTCATGATCCATACAGGAGCCGTATGCAAAATATAAGTAAAGATCTTTATTCGTAAGATACTGGGCAACCTTCCAATCTTGAAAAGGGACGACTTCACGACATTGACGCTTGGATTTATCCGAAAATACATAGACCTGTGCTTGGAAGCTCCCCTTATCAGTATATACTTCCAATGTTTCACGAAGATATAAATGACCATTTGAAGACTTACGGTTTTCTGCCCATTCATCAATACGCCGGAGGATCGTGTCAGAGACTTCATAAATTTCCCCATACACAAAACCTGTACCCTCAACCATTGCGGGCACATCCGCTACCGTTTTATAGAGTGTTCCCTTCGTCCAAGCCTGCTCGACTTTTCTTTCTATACCCGAAAGAAAGGCATTATGCTGAGGCTCGGTAGACAATAGCTCACCGTAAACAAATAAAAGTGTCCCCATTTTCCTTACTCCAATCTGCTATTCTTTAACCGCTCCATTTTGCTTTTCCCATGGCTGATTCAACGTAAACACTTCAGAAAATCTCCGACTATCTTCTCTTCGGATTCTACGGATTTCCCGGCGCCCCTCAGCACTTTCAAAAAGCATCTTTTCTTCATCTGTTTCTGGGATCACGGGAGGAACAATATCTGGTCTCCCATCTTCACCAAGCGCAACAAAAGTTAAGAACGATGTGGCACATAATTTACGCTCTCCCGACAACAAGTCCTCTGTAATAACTTTCACAAACACTTCCATCGATGTTTTATGCGTATAAGTCACAAATGACTCAAGGCAAACAGAAGCCCCTTCCTTAATCGGACATAAAAAATCAACCGAGTCTGTTGAAGCTGTAACCACTGGTTTTCGGGCATGACGAATAGCCGAAAGTGCCGCTAAATCATCTATGTAAGACATTAATTTCCCACCAAACATCGTGCCATGATAATTAGTATCTAATGGTTGTACATGAGCCGCTTTGACCGCTCGGGATTCATTAATATATTTTCCTTCCAAATAGAGCACTCCCCTTCATTTCTTTCTCCAGTATATAAGAGCCCTTAGTAAAAACGCAATATAACCTCCTTTCATTCCAATAAAGACTACTGCCCTTTCCCATAGTAGAGGCATTTAATGAGAAAACTTGGCTTTTACTTCTGCGCTTGCTAAGCACAGCATGATGTTCGTGCTTTACCACTCACACATTAAGGGTTTTGCCCAGCCTTAATGACGAAGGCAAAAGTTACACATATAAGGTCTTCCATTAAGTTATACGCTGACATTATAGGAAAACGGGCATCAGCAGGCTAAAGGCAAGCAGAATCAACACCCGTTGATTGGAACATAAAGTGCTCGGGCTCCTTCGCGAACAAAAACCAGCGTGACTTCATGAGTCAACTTCGAGTTATTCCGAGAAAGCTGACTTCTAAGCAATACGCGTAAATGCAGGAACAGTGGACTTTTACTCATAATTACTTTGGAACACAAAGAGTCCATCCCAAGTTAGCTGAATCCTTGTCCCTGGTAAACAAGCAGCAAACTCTTTCTACCTTCGTAAACCTCCTGAATATCTCCTCTATAGGCGTTTATTGGATTTCCTATAGAGGAGGCTTTATCCATTTTTATGAACATCCTGTGACAACTTGTCCAAAAACACATTTTGTAATATGGCTGTAATTGTCTTTTTACTGTTTTGTTATCTCAAGCGTCTAGAATCGCATAAGTACTCCGGAATAGGTATAAAGGAGGAGTTTTAAAATGAAATGGCTAACCAAAGGCGTCTTATTGATGCTCATTGTCTTCACCTTGTTTTTAATCCCAAAAACATCATTAGCAGCAGGTAAACAGAGTGTTTCTGATTTATTTATACCTGAAGTCCACGGTCATCTCCCTATAAGTTCAAATAATAAAGATGATGACCTTGATAAACATGCAACTTATCTAAAAAAAATACCGCATTCCCATTATCATAAATCGGCTAAAGAGTACATGAAAAAAATCGCAGATAAGCAGCATAAAAAGAACACTATAGAAGTGAAAGCGACCGCTTATACTGCTCAGTGTAAAGGATGTAGTGGTATAACCAAATCAGGATATGACCTAGAAAAACATCCTCAAGCAAAGGTCATCGCCGTTGACCCAGACGTTATTCCATTAGGCTCAACCCTTTACGTTCCTGGTTACGGTGTCGCAAAAGCCGCAGATACAGGCGGAGCAATCGACGGTCATCATATTGATGTTTATTTTCACTCCAATCAAGACGCACGTGAATGGGGCGTCAAACATATGAACGTGACCATTCTTTCTTCATAAAAGCAGCCCCTTATTGGGCTGCTTTTGCTTTTGGAGCCTAGCTTATGATTTCACCTATTACATTAATGCCAAAGCACAGTAAACCACAGAAGAAATCATCTGTGGTTTAAAAGTATAGCTTCTCAATTTTTCACGTGATTAGAAAGAACAGCATTTTGATGAATGACCTCTTTATACCACTTCGCACTGTCCTTTAACAGCCGCTCCTGTGATTCATAGTCAACATAAACGATACCGAAACGTTTAGAATAACCAAAGGCCCATTCAAAGTTATCTAGGAACGACCAGACAAAATAGCCTTGGAGATTCCCACCTTCTTGAATAAATTGATGAGCAGCACGAAAATGGCCATCTAAAAACTCTATGCGATCTTCATCATGAATTTCTCCGTTGACCACCTGATCATCGAACGCTGCACCATTTTCGGTAACATAGAGTGGGATGTTGCTGTAATCTTTTTGTATCCTCTTTAATAAATCATAAAGTGCTTCTGGATGAATACTCCAATCCATTGCCGTCTTCTTGCCTTCGTCCGGGACCTGTTCAACATTAAAAAGTTGATCATCCTCACTATGGATCACCACATTGGGTTGATAGTAATTGATCCCTAAGAAATCAATAGGTTGACTGATCACTTGTAGATCATGGTCTTGGATGAAGTCAATGGTCCCAAATCGCTTGGTAAAAAGATCTATCATATCCTGTGGATAGATTCCTTTAAAAACAGGGTCCAAGAAAATGCGATTAATAAATCCGTCAGAACGGTGAGCGGCTGCGACATCCTCTGGCTTGTCGGTCCCAGGATACGTCGGGGCTAAATTCAATGTAATTCCAATTTGTCCTTCTTGACTATAATTTCGATAGGCTTGAACAACTCTCCCATGAGAAAGGAGAAGATGATGTCCCACTCTTAATGCTTCATGCCAATCTCGATGGCCTGGAGCATGAATCCCTAACCCATGACCTAAAAAAGCCGCACACCACGGTTCGTTATGAGTAATCCATTTATTCACATCTTGACCGAGTTCTCGAAAAAGCGTCTCTGCATATTCGACAAAGTGATCAACTGTTTCTCTATTGGCCCAGCCTCCTCGGTCTTGAATCCATTGCGGAAGGTCCCAATGATAAATGGTAGCCACCGGTTCAATATCATATGAATGAAGTAATGTCACAAGGCGCCTATAAAATGCAAGGCCTTTCTCGTTATAATGCCCTTCCTTAGGGAACAGACGAGACCAAGCAATCGAAAAACGGTATGATTTCAATCCTAATTCAGACATTATCTTGATATCTTCTTCGTATCGATGAAAATGGTCACAAGCAACCTTGCCATCATGTCCCGCAAAAACATGACCCGGCATTTGGCAAAAGCGATCCCAGATCGACTCTCCTCGCCCATCTTCATTAAAACCGCCCTCTATTTGATAGGAGGCTGTTGCTGCTCCCCACAAAAAATTTTTTGGGAATTTTAGCATGTTCTCTCCCCCTTAATGGACTGTGTCAACCTCTTCATAATGATGGCAGGCCACAAAATGTTGATCAACGGCTTGCT
Source organism: Pullulanibacillus pueri (assembly GCF_014639255.1). GTDB lineage: Bacteria > Bacillota > Bacilli > Bacillales > Sporolactobacillaceae > Pullulanibacillus > Pullulanibacillus pueri. The sequence continues at coordinate 18,428 of NZ_BMFV01000048.1, read as the reverse complement.
TAAGTTCAGGCATCGTCTCGCGGCAAACAGCTGTCGCTAATGGGCAACGGTTAACGAAGGGGCACCCTTTTCGTCCCTCTGATAGATCCGGGGCCTCATTATTAGCATCCGTGAGATCAATTTGGGTATCGCTACCAGGTGTTGCCGCTAATAGTAAACGCGTATAGGGATTTAAAGGCCGTTTAATCAGTTCCTTAGACTCTGCAATCTCCATCACTTTCCCACCATATAACACCATGATGCGGTCACCAAAGTAACGCGCTGACGCTAGATCATGGGTAATATATAAATAGGACAAACCTAAATCTCTTTTTAGATCGTTCATGAGTTGAAGAATGCCTGCCCGTATCGAAACATCCAACATCGAGGTAGGTTCATCGGCGACGATGAATTTGGGATTGACAGCTAAAGCGCGAGCAATCGCCAGACGTTGCCGCTGTCCTCCAGAGAGTTCATGTGGATGCTTTTTTCTAATTTCCGCAACCGGCGTGAGACCAACTTGTAACAATAACTCCGTCACTTTTTGATCCAATGCCTTGCCTTTATACCCTTGATGTTTCCTCAATGGGAATTTCAAATGGCCTTCAATCGATCTGACCGGATTGAGGGAGCCAAAAGGATCTTGGAAAATCATTTGTGCCACTTGTCTATAGTTTTTAAGGTCTCTTCCCTTGATATCATTAATTTTCTTACCCTGTACAGTTACTTGACCTTCCGTTGGTTTCAATAGTCTGACAAGCGCTCGACCAATGGTCGTTTTACCACTTCCAGATTCTCCAACTAAGGCAAGTACCTCACCCTTTTTAATCTCAAGATTGACCTTGTCGACGGGTGTAATAAATTTGCTCTCTTTATTTCCACGAACAGGAAATTTAATGACGAGATCTTCAACTTTAACTAATGTAGAGGATTGACTCAAGATTTCCACACCTCATTTCTGAACCGTTTCATAGAGATGACATTCAATATCTCTAGTGTCAACGTGTCTCATTTCTGGTCGCTTTTTTTTGCAGAGTTCATTCGCATACCGACAGCGGGGGTGATAAGCACACCCTGTTGGCAATTCCACTAAATTAGGTGGGTTCCCAGGGATTCCTTCAATGGTCACCTCTTCCGCCGTTAAATGAGGAATTGCCCGGATCAGACCTTCAGTATAGGGATGATGTTCCTTTGCATTCATAAGTGAGTGACTATCCGTGACCTCTATAAATCGCCCGGCATACATGATAGCCACCTTCGAAGCCAATTCAGAAACTAAGCTAAAGTCATGACTAATAAACAAAATCGCAAATTTCTTCACCTTTTGGATTTCCTTTATCTTATCGAGGATCGAGCGCTGAACGACCACATCTAACGCTGTTGTCGGCTCATCCATGATGACTAGCTTTGGATCCAAAGCAATGGCAATGGCAATAACCACCCGTTGCCTCATGCCACCTGACAATTCATGGGGATAACTTTTAAGATATCTCGGATCAATGCTGACAACGTCCATCAGCTCTCGGGCTCTTTTTTTCGCTTCCTTTTTAGACATCGACTTATCATGGCTCAGGAAGACATCCAATATTTGATCTTCTACTGTCAAAACAGGATTTAAAGCGTTCATAGCACTTTGAAAGACCATGGCCATTTGACTCCAACGGAACTTTCGCAATTCATTTTTAGTTAAAGAATAGACATCCTTTCCCATCACCTTTATCGTTCCGGAGGTCAACACCGCATTATTCTTCATCAGATGCATGATGGCATTTCCCAATGTCGATTTTCCTGAACCTGATTCTCCTATGAGTCCCACAATCGTATTTTCATAGATTGTCAAAGAAACATCATTGACCGCCTGAACCATGCCTGCTGGCGAATCATAGCCTACGGAAACATGTTGTAATTCAAGAACGGGCTGCTTTTCTTCCATGTTGCTTCCTCCTTTTTTGAACCTTTAATCGAGGATTGGTGATCTGATCAATGGCGAAGTTCATAAGGACGAGACTTAATCCAACCAAAGCAATACCGACACCTGGAGGAATGAACCACCACCACGCCCCTCGGAGCAAAGCACTGTTTGAGCTTGCCCAATAGAGCATCGTTCCCCAACTGGTTGAATTAATGTCCTCAAAGCCCAAAAACGCTAGCCCGGCTTCCGCTAAGATAGCCCCTAAAGTCGCAAACATAATATTTCCTGCGATAATCGACATCATATTTGGGCAGATTTCAGTGATCATGATGCGAAGGGAAGACTTCCCAGACATTTTAGCCGCTGATATAAAATCACGACCAGCAAGCGTCATCGTTTGAGAACGGAACACACGCGCGCCCCAAGCCCAACCTGTGAAGGCAATAATTAATCCATTAACATAAGGGGTTGATGCCTTGAGATAAGCTTCTATAACAATAAGCAAAGCAAGTCCTGGAAGGACCAAGAAAAGGTTTGTGATAAAACTTAAGATGGCATCTGTAATGCCTCCTCGGTAACCTCCAATAACGCCAAAGATCAACCCGATAATGGTGGAGAGAATCCCGGCACCAAAGCCGACAATCATCGTATTACGAGCACTAAAAATAAATTGCGAGAAAAGGTCTTGTCCCGTATTCGTTGTGCCAAACCAATGATGCGCAGTTGGAGCCAAATTAGGATCATAAATCGCTGCACTAGGTGAATAAGGCGCAATTAAAGGCGCAAAAATGGCCGTGAGTAGAAAGACTAAAAAGATAATGAAACCCGTTGCAGATTTCGCATTTGTAAAAAAAGGTTTTAAAACTTTTAAAGCACTAAAAAGATGAAAGGATGACTTAACATTCTGTTGTGCTGATGGTGTGATCTCAGCCTTCATTACGCAACCCTCCTGTGCGAATCCTTGGATCCAATCGGCTGTACAACAAATCCACAATTAAATTAGCAACGAGAACAGAGACAGCGATCAAAAGAAAGGAGGCCTGAATCATCGGGAAATCCTGCGAAGTGACCGCAGAAGTTAATTGATTCCCAATACCGGGATAGGAGAAGACCTGTTCTGTTAGAATTGAACCACTGACAACATTTCCGATTGCAATTGCAAAGCTTGTTAATTGTGGAAGGATCGCATTGCGCGCAGCATAGGAGAACATCAATCTTGAAGAACTGACCCCTTTTGCCTCTGCAAATGTGACGTAATCCTCACCAAGAGTATTGATCATATTGTTACGCATACCGACAATCCAACCACTTAAAGAACCGAGTAGAAGCGTCACTCCAGGGAGAAAGGCATGAGATAACACACTTGATAAATACGTACCATTAAAGCCAGGTGTAATGGCTGGATCATAGCCATGAGACATTGGAAACCAATTTAATTTAAAACCAAAAATAAAGACGAATAGCAAAGCCATCCAAAAATAAGGCATCGCTTGAAAGATCATAGAGACGACAGGCAATGTATTATCTAATAAGCCTTTTCTCTTCCATGAAATATAAACCCCTAATGTTGTCCCAACGAAAACAGAAAGTAAGGTCGCTATCCCTACTAAACCTAAGGTCCATGGCACACTTGCTTTAATCATATCACTGACAGGCGTCGGATATTGCATGAACGAGAGACCCCAATTGAATGTAAATAAACCATGAAGATAATCGATGTATTGATGCCATAAATTTGATTGACCGATGCCATAAGCCTTTTTCATGGCGTCTAGCGCTGCTGGTGTTAACTGCCCTTGAAACTTGGCAAACATAGCATCAGCAGGGTTTCCTGGCATCATCCTCGGCAATATAAAATTGATAGTAATAGCCGCCCATAGTGATAGGACAAAAAAACCAAGGCGATGAATGACGTATCGCATTGTTTCCCCCCTCTGTTGTAGTGAGAATGGTGCTAAAGTCAAAGTGTTTCTGCATCCTCTTCCTCACCTTTTAATCTAGGAAAAAGGGAACCCCCTTTTTCCTAGAACAAGTTTAGTTAGCTGGTTTGAGTTTAGATAGAACGATGGCTGGTGCTGGCCAGTTAAATGGTGCTGGGTTGGCATAAGCATTATCTTCTGTAGGCCAGCCTGTATAATTTGCCGTTCGGTATTCGTACCAAACTGGTCCATTGACGAGCGGAATGACTGGCATGTTATCAACCATGACATTTTGTAAATAATTGATTGCTTCTTTTTGTTTCCCTTCGTCAGTTGTCCCTTGGAATTGTTTTAGAGCAGCATCCGTCTTAGGATCATTCCATTTTTCCAAATTCCAACCACCATGACTATTGAGCATATCCTGATACTGTTTAAAAGGATCAGGACCTGAGTTGGTCCAAGAAATCGCTAATTCATATTTGCCACCTTGAACATTCGATGTATAAGCCGCTTGCTCAGGCTGCTGGACTTTGATTTCAATCCCAATAGCTTTTAATTCCTGAGAAATTAATTGTGCCATCGTGGCCCAGTCCGTCCAACCGGAAACCGTTTGCAAAGTAAAGGACAACTTCTTACCATCAGGAGAAACAAAGATACCGTCACTGCCTTTTTTATAGCCAGCATCTTCTAGTGTTTTAACCGCTTTATCCTGATTCAATTCAAATTTCAGTTTATCTTCAGGAATGCTTGGATCAATCCATTTTTCATCTCTAGGTAAAAGTAATGCTGTTGTACTTGGGAGTGGATCGTAACCCGAAGCCGCTTGATCTGAAAGTTTTTGACGATCGATGGCTAAGCTGATTGCTTTACGAACATTAACATCCTTTAAAAGTGGATTTGTGAGATTTGGATACAATGTCACGTTATTACTTGCTGGGAACCAATATTTGTTATGGTCTTTATCCGCAGAAACATACACTTTGTCAGCGTCAGGAATAAATATCCCCGCCCAATCAAGCTCACCTTTAGTCAAAGCTAATTGCTCACTATCATTCCCACTGTAAGCAGGGAATTGTAATTCTTTAACAGCATATTCACCATCATAGAAATCCGGATTCGCTTTCATTTTATAAAGTTGTGGTGTAAAACTTTCTAATAAGTATGGACCCGTTCCTACCGGTTTTGTCACTTTTGCCTTCGATGGATCTCCAAGATCCTTCCAAATATGTTGTGGGACAATATCGGTGCCTAAAATATAACTTTCAAAAGGAACATTGGCTTGGTCGAAGTTAAAGGCCACTTGATTATCGCTTTGTTTTTTTACAGATGAGACTTCTTTCCATATTCCATTGGAATCAGCGGCCGGATATTTTTTCAACAAGTCAAATGTAAAAACAACGTCATCCGCTGTAAAGGCTTCACCATCTGACCATTTCACATTGTCTCGAAGCGTTGCGACTAATGTTTTATTATCATTTGTCCATTCATATTTAGTGGCGAGCATTGCGGTATCCTTGCCACTAATAGGATCAAGATAATAAAGGGGCTGATAAATCAAACCGTTTGTACCACCTGTAGCATTTGGAGAAAACGGATTAAAGTTTTCTTGCCATTGACCTGCTGGCGATAGCCCAATAACTAATGGTTTGGCAGCGCCACCTGAACCTGATTTGTCTTTACTCCCTCCACTGGACGTTGCAGAAGACCCTTTATCCGAGCATCCGACAAGGACCAAAGTCAAGGCTAAAATCAACATTAGAAAAAGCGAAGCCTGTCTTTTGATTTTTCTTTGCATTTTCTTTCACTCTCCCCCTTAGTTTGTACGAAAACGGTTAAGTAACTAATTAAATGGAATAAAAGCGCTGTGATGTATATAGTGAACCGCTTTCATTTATGGTATTAAGAATATTCCCTTTGATACCCGCCTCACCTCCTTTAAGGAATACCCCTTTTATAACCTTTTCTTATTATGCTTTATGCTCTTTTCACCACGGTATCTCGCACCACCAATTCCACACTGACGGTGACCGGTGTCGGAAAATAGGGTGAACCATTCATTAATTTTAAAAGTTCCTTTGCTGCTAACTGTCCCATGACATCTTTTTTCTGCTTAATTGTCGTTAATCTCGGTGCGATATACTTCAGGAGATTGATATCATCAAAACCAATGACAGAAATATCTTCGCCTATTTTTAATTTTTTTTCTCTTATCGCTTGCATCGCCCCGATGGCCATCATGTCTCCGGCACAAAAAAGCGCTGTCGGTAAATGTTTACTTTCTAACAATTTTTTTGTTGATTGATAACCACCTTGTTCAGAAAAGTCACTAGCTAAAATCCATTTAGATAAAATCGGTAACCCATGCTTTTCCATTGCTGTTTTGAAACCAATAAGGCGATCATGCCCTGGCTTAGTTGCAAAGACATCCGATATATAGGCAATATCTCGATGCCCCATTTCCACAAGGTAATCAACAGCCATTATCGCCCCGGCTATATTATCAGAACTTAAGTAACTTGCTCTCGGCCCCATAAGATCGAGATCGATGGAAATACAAGGGATCTCACTTTTGATAAGACTTGCAAGCTTGGGATCGGTTCGGGGGACACCTAATAAAAAGAGGCCATCCACATTCCGATCTTTTGCTCTCTCTTCAAAGCTTAACGCCTGATTATTCGGTTGATTATTAGCAAAAAAAATAAGATCATATCCGTGTTCGCCAATTACATCCTTAAAACTGGCTAAAATATCTTGTAGAAAGGGATGCCGAAAGCCTGAATTCAAATGGTCCTGAAAAAAGACACCAATGGTTTTCGATTTTTTTGTCGCTAAGCCTCTCGCTAATGAGTTAGGCTGATACCCTAATTCCTCTGTAATTCTTTTGACCTTTTCAATAGTTTTCGCACCTACATCAGCTCTCCCATTTAATACTTTGGAAACAGTTGCTGCAGATACACCCGCCTTTTTGGCTATGTCATATATAGTTGGCATGTTCTTACTCCTCCGAAACCGGTTACGTTAGACCTATTATTAATCAAAATTTTTCATTTGTAAAGGCTTTCAATTAATTTTTTTATAAAAATTTAATGAAAAATTAAAGAAACCCCTAAAATACGAGGTTTCTCGCCAATACAATTTTTATTTTAGGCTTTCTAAAGTAAAAAATTTTCGTAGTTGATATAGATTCCGACGTAATGGGTAGACGGATTTCCTCTCCAGGTCGCTCGCTTTCCTCATGCCCACAGGACGTGGGTAGGATCGGTGTTCGACGCACAGGAAGTGCTAGCTTCGGCGGTGTCACACGGACGTGACGGTCTTAGCCGAAGTTCCTTAATGACGTGACGATTTTAACCGATCGTCCTTAGTGCCTCAGCTAACTTGGGAATGGACTATTTTGTTCCCAAGTATTTATGAATAAAAATCTCCTGTTCCTGCGTCTACTCGTACCGCTTCGCAGTCAGCTTTCTCGGAACAACTCGAAGTTTATTCGAGAAGTAACGCTGGCCCCGTTCCCGAAGGAGCCAGAGCGCCTTTCGCTCCAATCCACTTGATGGCAATCGAAGCTTTTTGAGCGGTTTCACAGGAATTAATTCAATGAATTTCTTTTTTTTTGCTATGCACCCAAGCTAGCGAAGGAAATACACGGAGACTCAAAAAATCGTAAAAACCACGATTTTTCTGCGAGGATTACTCTCCTAGTCGCCTTCCTTAGTCCTGCGGGAGCAGAGGCCTAGGTGAGACCCCTATTTCACCCCAAAAAACAAAAAGCGTTTTTCGGGGACCCCGGTATTTTGCGGAGCGCGAGGAGGCTCACCAGCCGCCCGCGGAAAGCGGAGTGTATATCCATAGCGGTGTTTTATGATTGACGTCGGAATACCCTTCAATTACAACTCTCTAGACGGAATTGAGCCTTTATTTAAAATCATAATCACTTGTTTCGTCTTTCAAAAAATCATTGGCCATTTTTTTCATTTCACTGGATTTACTTCTGTTTCTTAGCATTGTCACTGCGATTGCACCAATTCCTGCTCCCGCAGCCATAGACATTAAACTCCATCGATTTTTCACTATGATCCTCCTCCGTCATAAAGTTTCACCTTAGGATTTGATGTTAGAGGGAAAATCATACTTTAAAGTGTGCGCTCAAAAAGGTTCTCTACAGATAAATTTTTCTAACTTCTTGAAACCACCCCCAATTCTTTTCCATTTTTTGAGGGACATAAAAGAAAATGAAGTTCATCATATTAAGGTTGGGAGGTGACATCAATGACTGTTGGTACTAAAATTCAACAAACGATTGCAAGTTGCGAAAGCACTTTAGCCAACTTAGATAGCTTTGCGCTTGAAACTCAAGACCAAGCCGCTAAGACAACATTTCAGTCCTTAGCTCAACAACAAAGAGCGATCTTAGATCAACTCAATCAACGCTTACAATATGTACAAAATGAAGAACCACAATTCAAACAATAAAAGAGCCTTAAATAAAAAATCGGGCAGTCCACTAACCGTTCTGGACTGCCCTTTTCAGGAGGCATGACATGGTGAAAACACGACTATAAACAGCGAGGAGGTAATGGAGGACATGAAGCTTACGAGAAGCTTTCCTCATGTCCACTAATACTATATTCACGAAATGAAATCCTGTAAAAGACAGACGTGGAGTTTTAGTGAATTGGGTGATTAATCGATTCGATACCGAATTTGGCTACGCTTCTGATGTCGCTCGATCCCTAAGCGAATTAAACGATCAATTAATTGTCGATATTCAACGCCTGTGTGTTTCCACAATAAAGGGAACATGCTAAAAAGTGTAAACCCCGGCATAGTATTGACCTCGTTGACGAAAACCTTATGATCTGATGTTCTAACAAAACAGTCTACTCGCGATAATCCACTACAGTTTAGGGCTTTATAAGCCTTTTTAGCCAATGTCTGAAGCTGAGCCAATGTTTCTTCTTCAACCATGGCGGGGATAATCAAGTTCGTTTCGCCATCCTGGTATTTCGACTCATAATCATAAAAGTCACTCCCCGATTGAATTTCCCCAATCGTTGATAGCTCAAGCTCATCGTTCCCGATGACCCCGATCTCAATCTCTCTAGCCTCAAGGGCCTCCTCAACAACCACTTTTTGATCGAATTGGAAGGCAAGTTCAACACTCCCCATGAAACCCTTCCTATCGTGACTCTTACTAATCCCTATACTCGACCCTAGATTAGCAGGTTTAACAAAACAAGGATAACCAATGAGACCCTCTAACTCCGCTAAAATGTGCTCGCGCTGCTCTGTCCATTCATATTTTGTAAAAGCAAGATAAGCAGCTTGAGGTATACCATGCGCCCTAAAAATATCTTTTGCTAGAACCTTATCCATCGCAACAGCGGAACCCGCAACCCCTGAACCCACGTAGGCAATATCCAGTAATTCAAAGAGCCCTTGCACTGTACCATCTTCTCCATTTGGTCCGTGAAGCAAGGGGAAGACAATGTCAGGTTTGTGCTTTGAAGCATTAATATTTGAAGGCGTTAGCCACTCATTTGCGGAGACTGCTGTTGGGTTTTCATCCAATAACAATTGCTCTTTATACTCCAATGCCCCTGCAATCACGTGTCCTTCTACCCAACGGCCTTTATTCGTAATGTGAACGGGTAACACTTCATATTTTTCTTTGTCGATTGCATTAATCACTGAAAAAGCAGTCTGTAATGAGACCTCATATTCAGCAGATTTCCCACCATATACGATGGCGACTTTTGGTTTGCCGTTCATTCTTTATCCCAACCTTCAATCATTGTCTTCATTAACTTATGAGTTGGACTAGCTTCTCATTCACCTTGATCTTAATTTTAACGATTAACTTCTTTGACGATATTATCTTTTATAAATATAACCTTGTCTGCAACATCAATAAATAAGCCATTCTCAATAACTCCAGGAATAGCATTTAACCAGGACGAGAGGGCTTTTGGGTCATTAATTTTCTTTAAATGTAAATCGACAATAAAGTTCCCACTGTCTGTATAATAAGTCTTACCATCAGAAGTCAAACGTAATACAGGGTTTAACTCTGCTTCTTGAAATTTCTTTAAAGTATGTTTAAATCCAAAAGGTAAGACCTCAACAGGTAAAGGAAATTCACCAAGCTGCGAAACGGCTTTCGAACTATCCCCTACCCATATATTTTTATCTGAAGCTTTGGCTACTATCTTCTCGAAAAGCAGGGCACCGCCGCCACCTTTAATACCACAAAGCGCTGAATCAAATTCATCACAACCATCAATCGTTAAATCCACATGGGCCACTTCATTAAGATCCCTAACCAGAATACCAAGAGATGTGGCGAGTGTTGTCGTTTGCTTAGAGGTAGATACCGTCTGTACCACTAATCCTTTTTCCTTTATCAATTGTGCTAACTTATGTATGGTGAAATAAACAGTAGAGCCTGTACCAAGACCCACTGTCATCCCTTCTTCTATATAAGCTGCCGCGGCTTCTCCAACACGGCGTTTTTCTTCCATTACTGTTTCCATAGCAATACCTCCTTATTCCTTCCGAGCCATCCAAATGAATGTTGTGCGGGCATCAAACTTTTGACATCCGTTACGCTCAAAAATCCTTTGCATAGGTTTATTTTTTTCGCCAGTGGCTCCAATGTATTGGTGCATCCCTATCATCTTTAAATAATATAAACTTTTCAAATGAAAAGGAGCGCCTAGACCTTGTCCCCGCCACTCAGGTAATAATCCAAAATAGAACAGTCTCCCCTCATTCACAGTACCTGGTTCGAGATGAGGAATGGTGATGCCTATAGGCTGGTCATCGATAAATCCAAGCTGGCAGTACTCCTTATAGCGAGGTCCCAATTCTTGTTGCAGACCGATAAAAGTCTCCGTAATAGCCGCGGATTCTCCGGCATTTAACGAGCCCTGTCTCGAGCGTTCCCATACCTCAAGAAAGCAGTGCTGATCGAATTGCTTGATATTCTTTAATGTTATTGGCCTCGTTATTTCATCGGTTAACTCTTGCAAATCCAAATGGTAAAAATATCTTTGACCATTTCTCTTAAATCCTTCTTGCTGGAGTTTCTGAAGTACAGAGGACGTCGTTTGAGTTTGATTCAATGTTATTGTAAAAGAATAAATGCCCTCTTCTTTCACTTCCTTTAAACCCCATTCAATACCGTCCATGAGAGCTGCTTCCTGAAAGTCCTCTGGGAAATCTTCAATAGACAAATAATATGGGTAGCCTTTTAAGACCTTACACCCTGATAAAGGCGTCATAGAAGCACCCCTTTTTCTCGTTCCTTTAACTCCCATTTTACCATAAAGCACAAGCGATGCTTAGGTTTTTCGTTATGATTCTCAAGTTAAGAAAAACTTGCCTTCCGCCAAATCTTAATCAGAGAAGACAAATTTTTCTACGATTTCTTTATGGCTTCGATGGCTTATCCTTTCTTATTCTTTGAGAGAAAACTTACAACAAGTCCTTATCATTAAAGCAAGTTTTTCTAGTGATCTCTTTATTCCTTCGAGGGTTTACACTTTCATATATTTTAAGCTTCTACTAGACTCTCTTCAAAGAATGCAAATGTCCACTCATATTCTTTATTCTTTCAGTAGTTTATGCTTTCTCTTGGAATGGAAAGAGGCTGGGAACAGAAGTATTGGACTCATGAAAGAATCCGAACATTCAGTGAATGAACGGATTTTTATTCATAATGTCCTTATTGGTTAGGATCTTTTGTTGTCGTCTCTTTCTGGTGGACTTTATACTCCTCTAAAAAAGTAATCCGCTCTAACATCGTCGGATGACCATACTCAAAAAACTTTACCAACCCTGGAGGATTCACATCACTTAAACCGGCAACGGATAATTTTTGAAACGCGCTAATCCCATCTTCTTTATCCTGAGTCATTTTAATCGCATACGTATCAGCAGAATGCTCGGCATGTCGTGAAAAGGCATTTTCGATCGGCGTCGCTACAAAAGAGAGCAACGAAATGATGAGTAGCAATATTGGAACAGAAGCCAGATCACCTGTTCCTTTAATGCCAAGAACGCGCCCCCATTTTCTAATCGACCAGGCAAAGAGTTTTGAGGCAATATATAATCCTACAAGGGTCGCAAAAATAGAGCCGATCACACTCCAAATTAAATGGTGTTTAACATAATGCCCCATTTCATGCGCCATAACAAAAAGCACTTCTTTATCGTCTAATCTGTCGAGAGTGGTATCCCATAAGACAATTCGAAGATGTGAGCCAATCCCATTCACATAAGCGTTTAAGCCATTCGTCTTTTCTGACATATTGACTTCATATACATTGTGCGCTGGGATATCGGCTTGATGGGCTAAATCTAATATCTCTGTTTTTAATGGCCCATTTTTAAGCGAATGGAAATCATTGAATAAAGGATCAATCCAAACCGGTTGAATGTAAGTCATAAATAACATAAACGGGATCGCGATAACCCAAACAGGTAACCACCACCGTTTCTGAAAACGTCGGATAAAGAAATACATCACAAGAACTGAACAAAAGGAAATAAGCCAATTAATCCAGAAAGAAACCAGGCTGTCTCGCAACCAACTGCCTAACGGCTGAACCGATACCCCAAAGTGAATAGAGACTTGATGGGCTATGTAATTAATCGGGAGTGAAATCAACCACGTTAATAATGACAGGGCTAGGAAGTAAATCAGCGTGTGAACAAAGGAAAATTTAGAGACATCCTCTGAACGATGTCGCAGCCAACGTGAAAAACCAAAGATAAGAATGAATAAATAAATGCCCCAATCCAATGGGATCGTTAAAAAATAAATTAAGTCTTGAATCCGGGAATAATCTTGACTAAGTGTGATTTGATGGTGGGTCATAAAAATATTAGGGTCTGCAGCTGTCCCCTTGAATTCTGCTGGAACCCCGGGTTGTACCCAAATAAAGAAATACCATAATATAAATAAAATATAAACAGCATATAGGCCTAGAAACCACCAAGCGACCTTCTTCATTATTTTAGACCTCCTTAGGACACCTCAACATTTGAACCTTATTCGATTTAACGATGATTTTTTTGAACAACCTTTATTTAGTTTAAGCTTTTGTCCAACAAAATAGAACCACCGTGTGACTTTTATCCTCAAACGATCAAATGATAAATCACTAATCCGGCTATTGACGTTAAAACAACAAGGGTGATATTCCAGTTAAGGTAGGCGGTCACAAAGGCAATGCTGCCTCCTATAAATCCAAACAAAAAGTCAGGCATCGTCATCTTTAATAAGCTTCCAGAGTTTATAATAAAGATACTTGGAAAGATCAATGCCCCAAGAACCGCGTAAGGGACATTCTTAAGAACAGCTTGAAGAAAAGGTGGAATGGCTTCAGAATGCATCGCGATCAACGGCAATACTCTCGGTACATAAGTCACGATCCCCATACCTAAAATCACCCACATGACACTACTTGTCATGCTGCCCGACCTCCCATTCCTGTGGATCTTTCTTCTTATAGTAAAAGGCTTCTACACCAAAACAAGAACAAAGTGTTGCTAGAACGATGGCCCACCCCGATGAAAGAAAGAGAGATAACATAGAAGACAGAATAGCAGCACTGCTAAATAAAGCCACAACTTTTCTATGCCTTTTTAGGGATGGAACAATAAGGCCAATGAACATTGCATAAAGTGCAATACTCATACTCGCCTTTAAGACACCGGGGAGTCCGGCCCCGATAAAATACCCCACACCAGAGAAAATGACCCAACTCCCATAGGCCATTAGAAGTAAACCCGCCATGAAAACAGGCTTTACTTCCTCTTTTTGCAACGAAGCCACGGAAAATGTTTCATCTGTGACACCATAGGCTACGAGTGCTCGCTTCATTAGTGAACGCTCATAAATTTTTTCACTGAGAGAGGCCGTCATTAAAAAATGACGAATATTAATAATAAAGGTTGCTAAAATGATTTCCAATCCACTCGTTCCTGCTGCAAACATTTGAAGGGCCATAAATTGGGAAGCTCCTGCATAGACAAATAGACTCATACCTATCGTTTCACTAAAGGTGAGCCCTGTTGTTTTCGCAATCAAACCAAAAGTTAATGCAATAGGAATATAGCCAATCGCTATAGGGATCCCAGCCTTACTGCCAGTGCGTAATCCCATGATCGAATGACCCTTTTCTTTATGATAAGATAACAAAAAAACACCCCACCAGTTGTAAAATATATTGTGTTTATTGTATGTTATATTTAACCCTTAATCAAGGAGCGTTTTTAATGGAAAAAGACAATCTAAATCACATTATTGGGAAAAGGCTCAAAGCAATGCGTTTGGAAAGGGGCCTGAGCTTAGATAAAGTGGCTGAACTCACAGGCGTCAGTAAACCAATGCTTGGTCAAATTGAACGCGCACGTTCTAATCCAACAGTAAGTACCCTATGGAAAATCGCCGAAGGGCTTAGAGTGCCATTTACTTCTTTTATAGAAGAAATAAAAAAAGACGTTACTCTAGTTAAAGAATTAGAGGTAACGCCTATAAAGGAAGACCACGAACGTTACAAAGTGTATCCTATATTTCCGATGAAAGGACAAAATCACTTTGAAATGTATAAAATTGATTTACTCCCTACATGCCATTATAATGCCGATCCTCACCCTCATGGAGTGGAAGAATACTTATGGGTCTATAAAGGCCAAATGAACATCCATATCGGAAGCAATACTTATACCGTCAGTGAAGGTGAAGGTATTCGTTATCAAGCGGATCAACCACACAGTTATATAAATACTAGCACCTGTCCCGCTTCACTCATCATGGTGATCGCTTACCCAGTTTTAAACTTATAAAAGTCGCTCCATTACAATGTCTGATTTTGATTACCTGGTATACCATCCTGATCATTTATCGGTGCATCAATCACATCATTATCCATGATATTATTCATCTGATTTATCAAATTAATACCAAATAAAAGGCCATCCCCATAATTGTTTTTCGAATGGGAACTCCAACCTGGTTGATTATTTTCACCAATTGAAACAGAACTGTCACGGTTAATTGCGTTCACATTAATTGCAGCAAAATTGATATTGACTGCCACGGAAATACCTCCCGCCAATATTCACTCCTATTAATATATGTATGGGCATTTCTCCATGGTGTGACACTCCAATGAAGCCTAAGTATCAAGTCGCATTTATCACTTCTCAACATAGTTTATAATGAGGTGATAAAATGGCTGATAAAAAAAAGGAAAAACCGACTTGCGTTCGGTGTGGGCATGTAGGAAGAGAAGATGATAAAAACTGTATCAAGTGCGGGGCTCCTCTCATTAACACCTGCGCTGATGAGCCCGGATTAGTATCTAAGGGGTGTACCTATGTTAATCCCCCAGATGCCGCCTTTTGTGCCAAGTGCGGTCATCCCACATTATTTCACAAGGAAGGCTTAGTCTTCCCTTACCAACCCTCTCCAAAATACCCTATTGAAATAAAGAAATAAGAGGACCGGTTCAAGCGTATCTAGGTCCTCTTATTGACTCAATGAATTTCTGCACGCTTGAAGAGCGACAGGAATCGCATCGTCAAAACGTATTAAATTATTTTTTAAATCTGTAAGGGATGGTGGTCAAGGCAATGTCCTTGGTTCTTACAAGATAAGCCCGAATCAATGTCCCAGATTGATTGTGAAGGAGGCCTTCCCACCATTTTTTTGTATAAAATTGCGGCATTACCACCGTAATTCGAGCCTGGGACGATTCTGTCTTATATTTAATAGTATCAATAAATTTGCTCAACGGTCTTAGGATGCTGCGATAGAGAGAATGAATGGTAACCAGTCGCACACCTGTATCCCACGCTTCCCACTCTTTTTCCATCTGTTCGATCGCTTCCTGACTAAATCCGATATAGACGGCAATAACATTATCTGACAATGACTTGGCGTAAAGAATTGATTGCTCCACGACGGTAGTAATTCCTGAAATAGGGACAATCACAATATTTTCCTTCATGTCTATATCTCGTAATTTTTTTGAAACATCCAGCCGCAATTGTTCTCCCACTGCATTATAATGTTTATGAATGCGATGAAAGATTGCAAGGATTACTGGAAGGAAGATCAGTGATATCCATACCTTTTCAAATTTCGTGACAAAAAAGATAATCAAAATTAAATAACATATCAGGGCTCCTGAAAGATTAATCGCAAGCTTTGTTAACCAGCCTTTTGGCCTTTGGCGTACCCATTTTACAATCATCCCTGTCTGTGATAGTGAAAACGGAATGAATACCCCAACCGCATACAACGGGATCAAGTTTCCAGTATTTCCTCCGAAAAGAACAATCAGAATAATCGATGCCACACCAAGTGTCAAAATACCATTGGAGTAGCCTAATCGATCTCCCCTCGTTGTAAACGGCCGAGGCAAAAACTTATCCTTTGCGAGATTAAAGGCAAGCAAAGGAAAGGCTGAAAAACCCGTATTTGCAGCCAAAATTAAAATGAGTGCTGTTGTTCCCTGAATAAAGAAATAAAATCCGTTTCGCCCAAAAACTTCAGCCCCTAATTGTGATAATACTGTTTGGCTCGCAGAAGGAGTTACCCCATATAAATAAGCCAAAATCACGATTCCCGTAAAGAGCGCACCCAAAATACATCCCATTAAAGTTAAAGTCCGCGCGGCATTTTTAGCAGAAGGCTCTTTAAAACTTGGGATAGCATTAGAGATAGCTTCAACTCCTGTCAATGCCGAGCATCCTGAGGAAAAAGCCTTTAATAATATAAATAGACTGATTCCCATTACAGGTGTCCCTATGCTCGCATGTGTGCTTTCAGGAATATGACCTGTCAACACATGATAAAAACCAAAAAGAATAAGAAAAGCCAGAGCTATTACAAACAAATAAACAGGATAGGCTAGAACTGTCGCCGATTCCGTCAAGCCCCGTAAGTTTAGGATCGTGATGATAATAACAATAATGATAGAAATCAAAACATTGTAAGGGTATAGTTCAGGAAACGCTGACGTAATCGCATCGGTTCCTGCCGAAACACTTACAGCAACCGTCAATATATAATCAATAAGTAGGGAACCCCCTGCAATTAATCCAAAGTTCGTCCCTAAGTTTTCCTTAGCCACCATATAAGCACCCCCACCTTGAGGGTAGGAGTGAATGATTTGCCGATAAGAGAGAATCAAAACACTTAGTAGGATCAACACTCCTACCGCAATCGGTAAAGAGTACCAAAAAGCGATGACACCAAGAACCGCTAAAGCTGTTAAGATTTGTTCAGGACCATAGGCAACAGAGGAGAGGGCATCCGAAGAAAGGATGGCCAGTGCCTTTAACTTATTTAGCTTTTGCCCTTGGAGCTCGTAAGACTTTAATGGTTTTCCAATGAGGATACGTTTTATTTTATTTAGCATCATGTCACCTTCATCAAGTAATTTATCAAAACATCTCCTCTAAATCATCAAACACAAATACGTCACTTAATTCACGCGCTTCACAAAGTATTGCTTTATTTTTCTTCTACGATCCTACCTCATGACCGACGAAGTAAAAGTCGCGTTGACTATTTAACTTGAACCTTTTCCGCCTCGCGTTTAGCGCAATATAAAAAAGCACACAAAAAAACCATCAAAGCGATGGTTTAATAGTCAAGACACATCCCTCCCCAATCAAACGCTGATGGAGTTAGCTGACGGGTTCGGGTTAGAGGAGTTACCCTACCTGATAACAGGATTCACCCCAAGAAAGATTGGGTCCCCCACTCCTTATAAAAAGGATTAAGCGTTAAATATTCATTTGGATGGACCAATTCTACTCCCGGATTAAAACCTTGTCAATATATTTTATAGGAATTTTTTTTATGGGAAATTAGGAAAAAGGTAGAGAATCTAACATTGAGAATAACCGGGAAAAAAGCTTGCCAGGTCCTCTTTTAGACATTGAAAAGGCTTTTACCAATAGGCAGCCCAGCAATTTTAGTTGATTGGAGCGAAAGACGCGAGATTCGGAACACTTATACTCAGTGTGTTCCTCAGCACCGCTGACTCACGGGTGCATAAACTAGAGTCCTTCGGGAACGGGGCCAGCGTGACTTCACGAGTAATCTTCGAGTTGTTCCGAGAAAGCTGACGACGAAGCAATACTCGTAGACGCAGGAACAGGGGTTTTTAGTCATAAACTTGGTAGACCAATTAATCCATTCCCAAGTTAGCTGAGGTCACTAAGGACGATCGGCTAAAAACGTCACGTCATTAAGGAACTTCGACTAAAACCGTCACATCCGTGTGACAACGTCAAAGCTAGCACATCAAACACCCCAAAAAGTTAAGAACACTTTTCGGGGACCCCGATTACCACTCCAATGGTGCGTCGAACGCCGACCCTACCCACATCAAAAAATCGTAAAAACACGATTTTTCTGCGAGGATTATTCTCTTAGCAGCTTTCCTTAGTCGTGTGGGCGTGAGGAAAGCGAGCGACCTGGAGTGGCGATCAACACTATAAGCGTTCAACTTATAATTTCTGATATAAAAAAAGAGGGTGTCCCAAAAGCCTAACGGCTTTTGAGGATACCCTCCACTTTTTAAACCTAAATTATT
>NZ_BMFV01000047.1 GCF_014639255.1 Pullulanibacillus pueri | reverse complement strand
TTTTAAGTGGGGATAAAGAGTAGGAGCTTTACTCCTACCCCAACATTTGACTTAGAACCTTTTTTTATTGCTTTGAAGACCTAAGAGGCTTTAACATTTGACTTAGAATTAAAAAACCGAATCATAGAAAATCGCAAGAACGTATCTATCATTCGGTCATTATGGCTTAAGGATATTCAATTTTCTTTAAGTTGAAGGAGGGTTCCTGTTCCGGCGTCAGCGATAAAGTCATAGTGTGTAACTTCGTCATCTACAACCTCAGTCAATCCACCTTTAAAGACATCGTAAAGAATCTTGCCGTTCATCCATGGTTCTTTTTCAAGGAAGATCCAGGCACCATCTATATCTATTGTTTCTTTTGCAGCTGCTTTTACTTTTGAAAGGACTTTTTCAGGACTAAGGGCTTGCCTTTCTAATCCTTTTTTTACTAAAAAACCACCAATGAATCCTGCGCTTACAGCAGTTATAATCATTATTTTTTTATTCAAGTTGCCCATCCTTTCCCAAGAGAACATTATACCCATCATTATATAGGAAGATGCGAGTGAAAACCAATCTCTATGTACAGGCTTATTAATTCCGTCACTTTTATGGAAAGCTTGGGCTTAATCCGCTAATATAGAAGTGTACCTATCATTTGTATGAAAGGAAGTTTAATATGAGTCCAGAAACAAAAGAAATGTTCAAAACGTTAACAGAGCTTCAAGGAGCCTCAGGCTTTGAACATAATGTAAGAGCATACGTAAAGGATCAATTGTCAAAATACTCGGATGATATTGTTCAAGATCGTCTGGGCAGTGTATTTGGAGTCAAAAAGGGCGCAGAAGACGGTCCCAAAGTGATGGTTGCAGGGCATATGGATGAAGTCGGCTTTATGGTCACACAGATTACCGAAAATGGCATGATTCGTTTTCAACCCCTTGGCGGTTGGTGGAATCAGGTCCTTCTCGCTCAAAGAGTACAAGTGATGACGGATAATGGTCCTGTCATTGGGGTTATCGGATCAGTCCCCCCACACTTATTATCTGAAGAGCAAAGAAAGCGTCCGATGGAAATTAAGAATATGCTTATTGATATCGGTGCAGATGATCGAGCAGACGCACAGAACATTGGAATCAAACCAGGGCAACCGATCCTACCCATTTGTCGGTTTACCCCTTTAGCTAATGAGAAGAAGATTCTTGCAAAGGCTTGGGATAATCGTTATGGTTGTGGGCTTGCTATTGAATTGTTAAAAGAGGTTCAGAATGACACATTACCTAATATTCTTTATTCAGGGGCAACTGTTCAAGAAGAGGTTGGCCTACGTGGGGCACAAACAGCAGCAAACATGATTCAACCTGATATCTTTTATGCTTTAGATGCGTCACCTGCTAATGATGCCTCAGGGAATAAAACAGAATTTGGTCAATTAGGTCAAGGGGCTTTATTACGAATTTTTGACCGTACTATGGTTACCCATAGAGGAATGAGGGAATTTATTTTAGATACGGCGGAAACGAACAATATTCCTTATCAATATTTTGTTTCCCCAGGTGGAACTGATGCTGGACGCGTTCATCTTAGTAATCAAGGTGTGCCATCAGCGGTGATTGGTATTTGCTCACGTTATATACATACTTCATCTTCAATTATCCATATTGATGATTACGCTGCAGCAAAAGCACTTTTAACAGAACTAGTGAAGAAAACCGATAAGACAACAGTTGAAAGTATTAAAAGTAACGTTTAATTAAGAAGTAGGGATATGATGAGAAAGATTGGCGTTGGATCTTCAAATCCTGCGAAAATAAAGCCTGTTGAGCGTTTTTGTGCTTCCCTTGAAATGGAAGTTTTCGGTCTTGAGGTTCCATCAGGTGTTTCTGATCAGCCGATAGGGGATCGCGAGACTTTAGAGGGGGCAAAAAATAGAGCTCAGGCTGTTTTAAACCAAAGTGATGCTGATATTGGTATTGGCCTAGAGGGTGGCGTCACAACGATTGGGGATACGATGTATGTTTGTAACTGGGGAGCACTCGTTGATCGCGAGGGACGCTGTTTAACGGCATCTGGGGCGGGTATTGCCTTGCCTCAAACCATTGCTGAAGGCATTAATGCTGGAAGGGAATTAGGCGATGTCATTGATGACTATACGTCTCAAACCAATGTGAAGCAAGGTCAAGGGACCATCGGTATCCTAACAAACGGTCGTGTCACACGTGATGAGATGTTTTATCAAATCATTGTCCTTCTTTTTGGTCAGTTAGAATATCATTCACTGAATTCATAGCTCTCACGTGTTTTTCACATGCTATGGTGTCCTTCTTTTTTATAGACGAAGACGAAACCGGACGTTTG
This sequence comes from Pullulanibacillus pueri, assembly GCF_014639255.1. Classification (GTDB taxonomy): domain Bacteria; phylum Bacillota; class Bacilli; order Bacillales; family Sporolactobacillaceae; genus Pullulanibacillus; species Pullulanibacillus pueri. Next base: position 22,842 of record NZ_BMFV01000047.1, on the reverse strand, counting down.
TCCGGTTTCTCTTTGTAACGTCAGAAAGTATAACTCTGTGGAAGACTTTATAAGGGCAACTTTGGCTTTCGCCATTAAAGCTGGGTAATATGCTAAGTTTTCTCATCTCACTTCCCGTTTAGTTTTTAGTCTTGTCACTAAGCTCTTGGGTGATGGCTATTTCTTCATTTAAATGTGCGAGTTGTTCAATGCCTTGTTCTTCATTCTTGGCGTCCTCTTCCATATTCACTAAGGGATCATCTTGACTCGTAGAAAACTCGAACTTAGCCACTTCTTGCTCGAGAATGAGCGAGATATCCTGTAAAGACTGTGCTGCCTTGTTGACTTCTTCAATGGCTTCAGTTTGACTTCTGCTAGAGCCTGAAACATGTTCAGTGCTGGCAGAAGTTTCTTCTGAAATGGCACTGATTTCTTCAAGTTTTGAGGAGAGAGCTTTATTAGCAGAGGTTACTTTGTCGACTGCGTTATTAATTTTTTCTATTCCGCTGTTAATGGAATCTACGTTTTTGTCAATATCATCAAAAGCTGATTTCGTTTGTTTAACGTTATAGTCCTGTTTATTTAAAGATTGATTAAGGTGATTGGCAGCCTCTGAGATATCATTCAATTTATTTATAATGTTTTTAATGACGGATTCAATAGTTGTTGTTTCCATTTTCGAACGCTCAGCGAGATTACGAATCTCATGCGAAACGACCTCAAAGCCACGTCCTGCTTCGCCGGCACGTGCAGATTCAATAGCGGCATTTAAAGCAAGTAAGTCGGTGTTGCTAGAAATATCTTTAATGACTTTTAGAATACTAATGATTTCTGTTGATTGTTGGGCAACGCCCTGGATATCACTGATCAAATGTTTGGCAATTTCTAGGAATTGAGTAGAGCCTTCTTCAAGAATACTGACCACTTTCAAACCTTGTTGATTTGCTTCTTGAGCTTTATTGGATTGCTTACCGATGGCTTCACTGAAAGAAGAGGTTTGATGAATAGCTCCAGAGACTTTAGTTAATAGGGCCATGCTTTCTTCTAAGTGTTCAGCTTGATTTTGTGCACCAATAGCCACCTGTTGGACGGCTTCATTCACTTCAACAGCTTGTGCATTGGTTTCCTCTGAAATTGCTGCAAGGTTCTGAGAAGATGAAGATAACCTTTCGGCTGCACCAGTCACTTTGGTCATGGTTGATTCCATACTTGAAGCCATTTGGTTAAAGGATGTCGCGAGTTCAGCAAATTCATCCTTTCCTTTAATAGGAACGCGATAGCTAAGGTCACCATCACCAATGATAAAAGCACCTTTTCTAAGAACTCGAATAGATTGAGAAACAGAGCGATAGAGCCATCCGCCAAATAGGCTGAGAATGATAAGTACGAAAATACCTAAGATAATCATTGTAATCAAGAGTGTTCTTTGAATCGCTTCTTGCTTTTGATAGAGTGAGTTTTTCTCCTTTGTTAAGATTGAAATGGTACTGTTCACATTTTTGGTAACAGTATTTGCAATCTTTTCGTAACTATTTATAGAACTGGTTTCAAAGTTTTTAAAACTATTTAGAGATTGAAAGTCAGACATTAGGCTGATTGAAAGGGCACTGTAATTCGAATATGAACCATTTTTTAATGTTTCGTTAGCAAGCTCATCCATTTTATTGATATCTTCAACAAGGGTGTTGTAATTTTCTGTTGTTGGTTTATTAATAAACTGTGTTTGAATTAATTTTGTGGACAGGCTTAGATTTTGAAGTTTTTCATTGTTGGTGTTGTTAATAATTTTGGTCATCTTATTGAAAGTGCTTTTTAAGGCGCCTAATTTTCCTGAATCCTCCGTATAACCAATAACCTTTTTCGAAGCAGCCAAATTATTAAAGGATAAAGAATAGTCTTCAGTAGAACTCTTTAAAATTTTTGTCTGTGTACCAATTCCTAAGCCTAAGCCGTTCAATTTTGTTATACTCTTTGTTAATGAATCAATATTTTTATTTACTTCATTCACAAGCTGATCACTCGGGTTTAATAAGAAGTTCTGATCGTTCTTTCGAGCCGTATCCATTTTTTTATTAATGTCCTGAGCAAGATAAACCGCATTGTTAATTTGTTTTATTTTGTTACTTTGATGTACCTGAGTGATGCTGGAGTAGATCATAAAAGAAGAGATAATCAGGATCCCAATTAAACTAGCGAAAAGAATAATGGCTATTTTTGTTTTGATTGTCCAATTCATTAGGTGTCCTCCTTTTTCTTGAAAATTAAAGTATTTATATAAAACGCTTACATTCATATGCGTAAATAAAGATTTTAAAAAAAGCAGTGCCCTTCATTAAGACCACTGCTTTTATTGGAAAAGCGAGTTTTTATTCTTTACTTTTATCTTCTTCATTTTCATCTTCATCTTGAAGATCATTTGAATCTTGAGTAGCTGCCACTTCTTCACTTTGCTCTAAGTCTTCCGGGTCGTTCTTTTCTTCAGTATTATCCTCTGACATTGTATTTTCTAGAGACTCTTCTTTTTGCTCTAAAACAGGTTCGATTTCATCAGAGGTAGCACTGTCTAAAGCGTGTTGTTCATTAATTTGAAGTTTGCTTTCATCTTGAATAGCAGAGAATTCAAATTTGGCCACTTCTTGTTCAAGAATGAGCGCGATATCTTGCAATGACAAGGCCGCTTTATTAACCTCTTCGATCGCTTCAGTCTGACTTTCACTGGAAGCTGAGACTTGTTCAGTACTTGCTGCGGTTTCCTCAGAGATTGCACTGATTTCTTCTAGTTTAGTAGAAAGGGCACTATTCGCTTCATTGACATTTTGGATTGCTGCTTTGATATTGGAGATGCCGCTATTGATAGAAACGACATTCTCATCGATATCGTCAAAAGCTGCTTTTGTTTGTTTGACGTTATAATCTTGATCACTTAAGGATTCATTTAACTTATTCGCTTCTTGAGAAATACCGTTTAGCTTATGAATAATGTTGCCGATCACTTCTTCGATATTCCCTGTCTCTTTTTTAGAGCGCTCAGCAAGTTTACGGATTTCGTGAGACACAACGGCAAAACCACGGCCCGCTTCCCCTGCTCGTGCAGATTCAATAGCGGCATTTAAAGCAAGCAAGTCGGTGTTGCTAGAAATATCTTTAATGACTTTTAGAATACTAATGATTTCTGTTGATTGTTGGGCAACACCTTGGATATCACTGATCAAATGCTTAGCGATTTCTAGGAATTGAGTAGAGCCTTCTTCAAGAATACTGACCACTTTCAAACCTTGTTGATTTGCTTCTTGAGCTTCATTGGATTGCTTACCTATAGCCTCACTGAAAGAAGAGGTTTCATGAATAGCTCCGGAGACTTTAGTTAATAGAGCCATACTTTCTTCTAAATGTTCAGCCTGATTTTGCGCTCCAATAGCCACCTGTTGGACGGCTTCATTCACTTCGACAGCTTGTGCATTGGTTTCCTCTGAAATCGCCGCTAGGTTCTGGGAAGAGGAAGACAGACTCTCGGCAGCACCAGTGACTTTTGTCATTGTGGATTCCATACTCGAAGCCATCTGATTAAAGGCTTGTGCAAGTTCAGCAAATTCGTCTTTTCCTTTAATAGGTACGCGGTAACTAAGATTACCGTCACCAATAATAACGGCTCCTTTTCTAAGTGTTCTGATAGATTCAGAAACAGTTCTGTATAACCAGCCACCAAAAGCCCCAAGGGTAATAAGCGTAAGAAGTCCAAGGATGATCATCAAGATTAAAAAGACTTTTTGAATGGTTGCTTGTGTATCATAGTAACTATCTTTTTTATTGTTCAGTTTTTTTACCGTTTGGTCTACTGTCTTTGTGACATCTGAGGCATTCTTCTCAAAAGCCTTTAAGCTGTCTGCTTCAAACCCATTGAAGCTTTTAAGCGAATCCACACTACTTTTTAATGTAAGTGAGCTCGTACTGAAGGTATTGTATTGAGAATCGCTAAGTGATTGTTTAGCGGCAGCGTCTATCTTATCGATAATTTTCGTGAGTGTATTATAGCTTTTTTCGTCAAAATCTTTAGTGAAATTAGCTTGAGCTAGTTCTAACTCTGTTCCCATAGAAGTTAGTTTTTCATTACCGCTTGAATTTAAGATACGGGTCATTGCTTGGCTAGAATCATTGAGAGAGCCGAGTTTTCCGGATTGTTCATCATAACCAATGACTTTTTCTGTTGCTGAGAGACTTTTGAAGCCTGAAGAATAAGCGGTTACGGCTTTCTTTAAGGCCTCTGTTTCTTTAGAGATCCCAAGGTTTGCTTTTTCGAGTTGAGTGATATTGTTATTAATCGTATCAATGTTTTTTTCGACGGTCCCCTCAAGATCCTCGCTGGGTTCAAGCAAGAAATTTTGATCATTTTTGCGAGCAGTCTCCATTGATTTACTGATGCCTTCTGCGGTTAACACGGCTTCGTTAACGTTCTTAATTTTAGTATTCTCGTGATTTTGTGTGAGCGTAGAAACTACCATAAAGGCAGAAATAATAAGGATTCCGGCAAGACTAGCAATAAGTATAACGGCTATTTTTCTACGAAATGTCCAATTCATCAAGTATCCCCCTTATGTTTAAAAAATTATGTATTTTGCCCTACTCTTTATATTTCGGGTGAAACTGTTAGAAACTTAATAATATTTTAAAGGAATTTCTTTTTATTTGTATTTTTATTCAGCGCTATGACGTGATAAAATATGAGTGTCAGTAATATAGGAGGAGATCACTATCGACAGTTTAAAAATGAAAGATAGACTGGAAAAGAGATTAGCTGCACCCGATCGTAGGATCTCATACAATAAAAAAGAGGACAAATTAAGAGTTGAAGATGTTCATTCTGGAAAAGGCATTACAGTATCGCTTCCAGGAATCATTTCAAGATATGAAGAGGAGAAAGAGCAGGCAATTGACGAAGTTGTTTATTACATAGAAGAAGCATTAAAGGCTATGCAAACCGATCAAAATGTCTCCGATATTGAAAAAAAGATATTGCCCGTAATACGATCAACATCCTTTCCGACAAAAACAGACAAAGGTGTCGAATTACTTTATCGGGAGCATACCGCCGAAACGAGAATCTTTTATGCCATTGATATGGGACAAAGCTATCGATTAATTCATCGCGATTTCTTAAAAGAAGCTTCACTAACGGAAGAAGCAGTGGATGAGATGGCGCGATTTAATTTGCGAGCATTACCCACTCAATACAAAGAAGAAACCGTTGCCGATAATGTTTTTTATTTCATTAATTCAAATGATGGCTATGATGGTAGTCGGCTATTAAATCAATCGCTTATTGATGAGATGAAGACCAAGGCCGAAGGTGATTTAGCAGTGGCTATTCCCCATCAAGATGTGTTGATTTTTGCTGACCTTCGAAATAAGCAAGGTTATGACATCTTGGCTCAGATGACGATGAAGTTTTTTACGACCGGTAATATCCCTATTACCTCATTACCTTTTCTAGTAGAAGAGGACAAGCTCCAGCCCGTTTTTATTATGGCAAAAAATCGCCCTGTTGATGAAAATTGAAAAGAGGTATAAAACATGAATATTTATTATAACAAAGCAGGTATAGGTGACGTATTAATTATTGACTATCTCAAAGAGGCTACTGAAGTTGAGTCCTTTGATCATGGAAAAGGGATTACAAAAATAACTGATTTAGAGGGAGAAGTAGTCGGCTACAATCTGTTCAATGCTTCTCAGTATTTTGACTTAAACGATACAGGGAAGATCAAAACAGATCAAGCCTTTATTCAACGATTAAATGATGTTTTTGCTGAAAAAGGTATAACGGATACCGACTTTATTTATGATCCACTTCCTGATTTTGTTGTTGGTTATGTAAAAGAAAAACAGGCACACCCTGATGCAGATAAATTAAGTGTCTGCCAAGTCGATATTGGAGAAAAACAACCTCTGCAAATTGTGTGTGGAGCGCCTAATATTGAGCAAGACCAAAAAGTGGTTGTTGCTAGAGTAGGGGCCGTAATGCCAAGCGGTATGATTATTAAGGATGCTGCCCTCCGAGGCGTTCAATCGTCAGGGATGATTTGTTCTGCGCGTGAACTGGGGCTTCCAAATGCCCCCACAAAGAAAGGGATCTTAGTTCTAGATGAAACGGAAACGGTTGGAAAAGATTTCTTTGCTTCTATAAATCACTAGTCATGACTAGTGATTTTTCAATCTAATAAAGCGGGAGGGATATTATGACAAACTGGTGGAAACGTCTCTTTGGTTTTGAATCCGATGATGACTTATATGAGGGGACAGGACAAACGTATCGACAGCCATCACAACAGGATGGCTTCTCTCCCAAGGGTAGAATCGAAACGTCCGGCAAACACATTGATGTGAAGATGATTCGTCAATACCCAAGCTCCTATACCTCACAGAAGATGCCGGAGCGGCAGCGTCAAGGCAAGGTGTCCTCTGAGAAGGAGCAAGATGTGTATGACGTACCTGCCTATACACGCTCACAACGCGGCAAACCTTCTATTGGGCACAGTGATGCATCAAGGGGGAGCCGTGAAGAACACTATAGAAAAGAAAAGCCAACTTATACCCGCGAGAGAAAAATTGAGGAGACTCAAGTTAATCATAAACGGTTCAAGCCAACTGAGATACCGTCTCCAATTTATGGTTTTAGAAAACCCAATAAGTCAAAGAAAGTGAGCGGTGGAAGCTCAGCCTTAGGAATGTCTCAACAGCGTAAAAAGGCTCATGAAAAGCAACTTGTTGAGGATCAAAAAGAGCAAAGTGAGAAAGAAAAAGCGTTTATTCAATCAAATTTAAATCATCAAGACAAGGTAACAGATCCATCTGTGATGACTGAGAGCCCACCTGTTGAGGATTCCTCTGGATATGTGGATGTGTCCTCGTTATTATCGGGTCTTATTTCAGAAGAAAAACAAGAGGAAGTTAACGACACAATTGATTTTATTGAGCCTGAAGCGAACACAGGAGTTGAAATAGAAGCAGAGTTTGAAGAACAACCACTGGAGGATCAAGTGGATGTTCTTGATGATCAGGAAGAAGAATACGCTGAGGTTGAGACCTATGAAGAAGACGCAATGACTTTTGAGGAAGAAGTGATTGAGTCTGAGGATCTTAAGGAAGAGGATACTGAAGTAGGAGAGACTCTTCCAGTTAACGTTGAAGAGACAGGGAGTCAGGATGAACAATCAGAAGACGGTTCGAATCTTGAATCTGAAGAAGCGACGACAAATGGGATTAAAGATGAGAGCGTGGGATTAGAAGAGCACGGCGCTAAGGAAGATGTTAATGCTCACGACAATCCAACACCTGAAAGAAGAAGATCCAATGTTCCTTTTAATGTCCTCATGTTTGGAGCAGATCGTGTGAGTATGAGAAGAAAGGAAACCTCTCAATCTACTTCTTCTCAAAGGCAAACCGATCGATCACAAGGACAAAGGATACCGAGTCTTAGTTTAGATTTACTTAATAATCCCAACTACAATTCTGATGATAACGAAGAATGGGTGCGGGAAAAACAAGAGATTCTAGCTGAAACACTAAAAAACTTTCACGTTAAAGCTGACATTGTTGGTTATGTCCAGGGGCCTTCTGTTACGCGGTTTGAATTAAAACTCTATCCTGGGGTAAAAGTGAATAAAATTCTCAATCTGACGGAAGATATTAAATTAAGTATGGCCGCTAAACAAATTCGGATATCACCAGTTCCAGGAAAAAGCATTGTTGGCATTGAAGTCCCAAATACAGATCGGAAGCCCGTCTTTCTCAAAGAATTATTAGAATCAGAGAGTTTTCGGAACAGCACGTCGCCATTAACGGCAACTCTGGGCATGGATGTATCAGGACAAAGGGTAGTCACGGACTTAGCTAAAATGCCTCACGGCTTAATTGCTGGTGCCACGGGCTCGGGGAAGAGTGTGTGTATCCATTCCTTACTGCTTAGCCTCATTTATAAAACAAGTCCTGAAGATTTGCGCCTTATCCTTATTGATCCAAAAGTGGTTGAACTCGCGGCTTATCAGGCACTTCCTCACTTAGCAGCGCCATTAATTACGCAACCGAAGGAAGCCGCACTTGCACTAAAATGGGCAGTCGAGGAGATGGAAGAACGGTACCAACTGTTTGCAAAAAAAGGCGTTAGAGATATTAACCGTTACAACAAAACGATTGATCAAGAGCAGGGCGAGGCAAGAATGCCGTTTATTGTTATCGTTATTGATGAACTTGCCGATTTGATGATGGCAAGCCCTCAAGATGTCGAAGAAGCCATTTGTCGAATTGCTCAAAAGGCACGAGCAGCAGGTATTCACATGTTACTCGCGACACAACGTCCCTCTGTTGATGTGATCACGGGGCTGATCAAATCAAATATCCCAACCCGTATTGCTTTTAGTGTTTCTTCACAAGCAGATTCACGGACGATATTGGATGCCGGTGGTGCTGAACGCTTACTTGGGCAAGGAGACATGCTTTTTGTAGAAAATGGTGCCCGTGATATGAAACGACTTCAAGGGGCTTTTGTAACGGATGAAGAAATAGACCGGGTGACAGAAGCATTAACAAAAGTTGAACCGTTGCCTTATTTATTTGACCTCGAGCAGATCCAGGAAATGCGAGCAGAAATCGAAAACGATGAAGACGAGCTTTTTGAAGACGCCGCCCTTTTTGTGATTGATCAGGGACAAGCTTCTGTTTCTAGCTTGCAGCGCCGGTTCCGCATTGGCTATAATCGTGCAGCTCGTCTGGTGGATCAGTTGGAAGCAAGCGAGATTATTTCTGAAGCGAATGGAAGTAAACCGCGGCAAGTATTAGTGGACAAAGAGACATTTTCTCAATACTACTATCAAGCGAATTTAGATCCTGAGACAACGTTGTAAAAATCCTTTTACAAGACTTCCGATAAAAGGTACAATTATAGGCGATTCATTTTGGTTATCTTATAACGTCAAAATTTATAAGTTAGCAGAAAACAGAAATCCTTATAATTATAAAAGGGCAACAACTTGGGCTTGAGGATAAGCCAAGTTTTCCAAGAGAAGCCCAGTGTAGGAGGGTTGCGTTTTCTCAGGTGTCTATACATACATGGGATAATGCTCTATATGATGAAGGAAATTGATCTTAAATTACAAGGGAAAATTAAAAGATTAACGAATAATACATTTAAATTCGATGAACGTGTTGGTGAAGGTTGGTTTTCAGCAGTGTATTTTTTGAAGTCCTGTGAAATTGCTGAGAAATATAAACCTAATAACATTGTCACCATGCAATTTTTTCAAAAGAATCATGCCGTTCTTTGTGGGACAGATGAAGCCATTGCACTCATCAAGACATTTGCCAAGGAGCCAAAAAGCCTTGAAGTTTATTCACTAAAAGATGGGGATAAAATCGCTCCTTATGAAACCGTGCTAACCATTACAGGACCTTATCAAAATTTTGGATTTTTGGAAGGCATTATTGATGGTATCCTGGGACGACGCACCTCGGTTGCGACAAATGTCTATAATGTAGCAAAGGCAGCACGGGTCTCTGGTATACAAAAGCCTGTTATTTTTATGGGGGATCGAGACGATCATTATACCCAGCAAGCCGGGGATGGTTATGCAGCTTATATTGGGGGTTCAACAGCGCAAGCTACTCATGCCATGAATGAATGGTGGGGAAAGCAAGGGATGGGTACAATGCCCCATGCCCTAATTCAACTCTTTGAGGGAGATGTGGTTGCGGCAGCGAAGGCCTATCATGAAAGTTACCCTAATGATGATGTCGTTGCTTTAGTGGATTATAATAATGATGTCATTACTGATAGTCTGAGATTGGCACATGCTTTTGGGGATAAGTTAAAAAGTGTACGTATCGATACCTCTCAAAACATGGTGGATAAATATTTTTTCAAACATGAAGAGAGGCTTGGAAGGTTTGATCCTCGAGGGGTGAATGCGAAGCTTATATTTGCTCTCCGTGAAGCGCTTGATCAAGAAGGGTATCACCATGTGAAGATTATGGTTAGTGGTGGTTTTAACACAGAAAAAATTAAAAGCTTCGAGGAACAAAAGGTCCCCGTTGACATGTATGGTATTGGAAACAGTTTATTAAAGGTTAATATAGGTTTTACTGGAGACAATGTGATATTAAATGGGGAACCACAAGCTAAGACAGGAAGAAAGTACCAGCCAAATGCTCGCTTAGAAAAAGTAGATGATTAAATAAAACTTTCGTGCAAAATGGCAAGAAGCTATTACCTTGGGAGTTATAGAAAAAACTTTTGAAGGGAAGCACGGAACCCTAACTGAAACACCCTTCTGAGTCTGAGGGAAATAAAGCGCCACTAAATGAGGGTTCACTTTATTGTTCTAGGCATATGATAGGTATGGAATATTTGAATGATGGAGGTCGTGATATGACGAAATATCATTTCGTTGGCATCAAAGGAACGGGAATGAGTCCACTTGCCCAAATCCTTCACGATATGAAGGAAGAGGTACAAGGCTCTGATATTGATAAATGGTTTTTTACACAAGATGTTTTAGAAAAGAAACATATTCCTTTCTACCCGTTTGATAAAAACAATATACGAGAGGATCAAACGGTGATTTGCGGGAATGCTTTCGGGGATAATCATGAAGAAATTATTCGGGCAAAGGAATTAGGTGTTCCAGTTATAAGGTATTATGACTTCCTTGGGGAGTTTGCAAAAAAATTCACAAGCCTTGCGATCACGGGGTCACATGGGAAAACAGGCACAACAGGTTTAGCGGCTCATGTTTTTAGCGCCTTTGCGCCTACCTCTTATTTAATTGGTGACGGAACTGGAAAAGGTGTGGAAGACAGTAAGTATTTCATTTTTGAAGCGTGTGAGTATCGTCGACATTTTCTTCATTACGAGCCTGATTATTGTATTATGACGAATATTGATTATGATCACTCGGATTATTTTGAAAATCTTGAGGATGTTATCTCGGCCTTTCAAGAAATGGCTTTAAATGTAAAGAAGGCTATTTTCGCCTACGGTGATGATCCTCATTTACAAAAATTAAAAGTCAACGTCCCCGTTATGTATTACGGCTTAAATGACGATAATGACTTTCAAGCAAGGCATATTGAACGTACGGACAGTGGCATGGTTTTTGATGTCTATGTCAGAAATGACCTTTATGGGCAGTTTAAAATTAATACGTTTGGCGACCATAATGTGTTAAACGCATTGGGTGTTATTGCTTTTTGTCATTATCAAAAGGTACCGATTGATCTTGTGAAGGAAAGATTGCAGACATTTCAAGGGGTTCAGCGCCGTTTTTCAGACCGAGTGCTCGGAACACAGCATATTGTTGATGACTATGCTCATCATCCTACAGAGATCAAGGCGACAATCAATGCAGCGAAGAATAAATGGCCAGATAAAAAAATCATTGCCATTTTTCAACCACATACTTATTCGAGAACGAAGACTTTCTTAGAGGGCTTTGCTGAAAGTCTCAAAAATGCTGATGAAGTTTATTTGTGTGATATTTTCGGATCAGCTCGAGAAGCAAATGGTGATCTCACAATAGAGGATCTTAAGGCAAAAATCCCGGGTTCATCCTTGATTAATGAAAATAATATTGATCAATTAAAGCAGTATGAGAATGGTGTCCTTCTTTTCATGGGGGCTGGCGATATTCAAAAATATCAAACCGCTTATGAAAAAGTACTAGAGACAACAAATTAAAAGAGGTTGAGGATTCAACCTCTTTTAATTATAATGATGAGAAAACCTCTTTTTTTAGATGGTGCAGTACCATGATTTTTCTTATATAGAATGAAGTCCGCGCGGATGTGTCATGGGCAATGACTCTTCGATTCAAAACATTCCTTTGAATAATGTTCTATAAAAGTTTATGCTTAAAGAAATTATGAGGAATAGTTTTTAGTGTTTATAAGAAAAATATTATGGGTAATAGAGTAAGAAGGGAGGCTAATTGCAGTGGAAATTATTTTGTATTTGAGTGTAGCTGTACTTGCGATCGCATTTGCAGTTCTTGTTTATTTTGTGGCCCAAACCTTGCGCTCTGTTCAAAAAACACTTTTAAACGTTTCAGGGACAATGAATGATGTTGTCAAGCAAATGGATGGGATTACTCATGAGACGACTGAATTATTACATAAGACAAATAGTTTAGCTGAAGAAATTGGGGAAAAGACACAATCCTTAACACCTGTGTTTAATTCGGTTAAAGGGATTGGGGATTCTGTTCAAAGGGTCAACCAATCTTTAGAACATATGAGCCAAACCGTTGTACAAAAGAGTGAGCGACATTCCGATGAAATTGCCAAGGCACTCCAATGGGGTGAAGCCGCAATAGAATTATGGCACAAATGGAATGGAAGAAAGGCAAAACGTCATCAAAATGACTAAAGATAAAAGGAGAGGATTAACTTGAGTAATGATAATAATGGCAATATCAATGCAAAGGACTTTTTCTTAGGAGCTATAATAGGTGGCGTCGTTGGAAGTGTCACAGCCCTTTTATTAGCACCTAAATCGGGGAAAGAACTACGTGATGACATTAGCATGCAATCACAAACGGTGAAGCGTAAAGGTGGAGATCTCGCAATTATTGCTAAGGAGAAGTCATCTCAGCTTGCCAAGGCCGTATCAGAGCAATCTTCTAATGTCGCGAATAAGGTTAAAGACTTTCCAGATACGATTAAGCTTAAGACTAAAACCAGCGGAGACAGTGGTCACTCTAATACCATTACGCTTGATAAAACAGAGAGCACTGATAATGAGGAAGATCAATAATTTCATTTGCTTTGATGGAGGCCCAAACGGATGGGCCTTTTCCTGTGGCAAACAAGTGAAAAATTTCACAATAGAGAAAGTATGAAAAACACTATCATTTTTGAAAGCGAAAAGCACTTATTAATCATTTTTTACAGTTTTGAAGGGAATAAGAGTATCTATTCTGGATAATACTCTAATAACGTCAAAAAATGTACATAATTCCACAAAACTAGTATAAAAGTTATGTTAAATGACAGCACAGGCTGCAATTTTTGGTTATAATGATTTAAAAGAGCTCGGTTCTAAGGAGGAAAAAGGAAATGAGTGCAACAATTTATGATGTAGCGAGAGAAGCTGGGGTGTCAATGGCCACCGTTTCTCGAGTGGTTAATGGGAACCCGAATGTAAAACCAACAACGAGAAAGAAAGTTCAAGATGCGATTAAACGCTTGGGCTATAGACCTAATGCGGTAGCTCGTGGGCTTGCAAGTAAGAAGACGACAACAGTGGGTGTCATTATTCCTGATATTTCGAGTATCTTTTTCTCTGAATTAGCACGTGGTATTGAGGATATTGCCACGATGTATAAGTACAATATTATTCTTAGTAATTCCGACCAAAATGAGGACAAGGAAGTTCATCTTATTCAAACAATGCTCGGAAAGCAAGTGGATGGGATTGTCTTCATGGGTGGAAAAATAACAGACGAGCTTGCTGAAGAATTTAAACAATCTCCTGTCCCTATTGTACTAGCAGCAACCATTGATGACCGTGAAGAGATTCCTTCCGTCAATATCGATTATGAGCAAGCGGCATACGATGCAGTGTCTTACTTTGTAGATAGAGGCCATAAAAGGATTGCTGCAGTCTCAGGACCGCTTCACGATCCTATCAATGGTCTTAAGAAAATCGAGGGGTATAAACGAGCGCTTGAAGATGGGAAACTTAAAACTGACGACGAGCTTGTCGCTGTTGGTGACTATACTTATGATTCTGGTAAGGAAGCGACAGAACAGCTTCTAGCGCTTAGTGAGCCGCCTACGGCTATTTTTGCAGCAGGGGATGAAATGGCCTTAGGCGTCATTCATCATATTCAGGACATCGGCTTGAATGTCCCAGAAGACATAGAAATTGTCAGCTGTGAAAATACGCGTTTGGCCCAAATGGTTCGTCCAACGCTTTCCAGTATTGTCTTGCCCATGTACGATATTGGCGCTGTGGCCATGAGACTTTTAACGAAGTTTATGAACAATGAAAAAGTTGACGATCATAATGTTGTGTTACCCCACCGGATGGAGTATCGTGGATCAACGAAAGAATAATGACTCTATAAAGACCAGAGAAGCCTATATGGCCTTCTCTGGTCTTTTCTTACATATAAAGGCGGGTTGGTAGAGAAAAGGCTATAGAACCGCAATGAGGGCATACAGGAGAGCAGTAGGGCCTTCTATTAGAGAAAGGATTAAAAACGAAAACGGTTCTAAGTAAACGCTGCACGAACAAACGCCATAAAAAATCGCAAAAAGCACGATTATTTCTGCGTTGATTGTTCTATGAGAAGCTTTCCTTAGTCCTGTGGTCATGAGAAAAGCCTGGAGCGGAAATCCATTCGAGTTAAGTGGGAATTTCCTTTAACCCTATATTTCATCAGTAGGGGGGCAAAAATCTTTTAGAAAGTTTATGGAATTTTGAAAGGGATGATAGACCCCCGACATCCATAATAGAATCACAAAAAAGTGGAGAATCCTATTGAGGTTTCTCCACTTTTTCGATTATTTATTGTCTTTCTTTTGTTGCTCAGAGTGATCCGCTAAATCTTTGTCATCATGTGTTGGTTGCTTACTTTTATCTTGACTATCAGATTGATTTTCATCTGTTTTGGCAGTTTTATCCTGGTCCGCTTTTTCCTTCTTGTCGTTTTCTTTTCCTACGTCTACCACATTGGAGGCTTTAGAAGTCCTTCCAGTAATATCTACAGACAATACGTAAAACTTGTTGTAGCCGGAGGGCGCTTTAAGCTGCAATGAATGGTCAGCGCCAATGGAAGACAGCTTTTTAAAGCTATTTGAGTTGCCAGTGGCTCCATAGACATAATAACCAACAACATCATTAGAAGAACTTTTAGACCAACTGAGTACACCATTTTTAAATGCAAGGCCTCCAGGACTGTTCGGAGCTTTGCTATCGGCGTTAAATGTTGACACTGAGCTCATGCCGCTTCCTAGGCTTGTTTTAATCTTACTCGTGATTAAATGAGGAAAGCGTTGCTTCAAGAAATCCGTATCAAGAAAGCTTCCTCCTTCATGGGTGAATTCAGAAGGTGTAGACGATAGGGCTTGATATTTTTTATTATTAATCAGAACATAGCTTCCTTTACCATAGGAGACTGTTCCTTTACCATCAGGCAGATATTTTGTATTCACAAGATCTGTGACAGAATAACCTGCACTTTTACAGGAGTCAGTTAGCGGCCCATTGGTGAGACCACAGAACGTTTTTTTAGCAACACCCTCAGGCATTTTAAATGATTTATTGGGTGCCATAAGTTTGGGATCGACATCATAAGCTGCATTTGCAAAACTTGCCCAAAGTTGTGATTGGGTTTGATGATAAAGTGAATGATTTAATTCAAGGGATGTGTACGCTCCATTTACTTTTACCAGTTGCTGATCAAATCCAGTCCAGATCCCAAGCGTAATATTTGGGTTTGAAGCGACAAACCAACCATCATGCCAATCCTGACTGGTTCCTGTTTTACCATACCAATCACTTTGGAATTTCAGTCTGCCAGGCACGTCCGCAGCCGTTCCACTTCGCATGACATCACGCATCATATCAAGAGTAATGTAGGCTGTCTGTGGTGAAAAGACTTTTGTTGGCTTTGTTTGATGCTGATAGACGACTTTGCCATCATTGGTTGTAATCTTATCAATCATGTAAGCATCGACAAAATTACCTCCGTTTGCAAAGGTTGTATAGGCATTAGCATTTTCCTCTACTGTTACCCCTCGTGTTAAACCACCAATCCCGACAGATAAGGCTTGCTTGTCATTAGGAAAGATGAGAGACGAAAAACCCATTTTTTGTAAGTAATTGATAGGTTGAAAATGTTGGCGGTTCATAAAGTACGTTTCAATTGCTGGAACGTTATGAGATTCAGCCAACGCTTTTCTAGCTGTTTCGAGACCATGAAATAATCCATTACCAGCTTCACCGTAGTTATGGGGTGTATAAGGATTATTTGGATCACTCGTTGGATAAGACGTCGGTAGATCGGCAAGAATGGTCCCAGGCGATAGCAGGCCATTTTCGATGGCAGGTGCATAATCCAGCAGTGGTTTCATGGTTGAACCGTTTTGTCTTATTGTCTGTGTCGCATGATTAACCTTCGAATACTTATAGGCTTCATCGCGGCGACCAGCCACATAACTTATAATGGCACCTGTGTCATTTTGAATTAATATAGAACCGACTTCCATTGGGAAGCGAAGTTCTTGTTTTTTACCATTTTCATCAATAGTTTCAAAGACTTTATCCTTTTCATAAGCGCTGGAGTGATCAGCGGCTTGTCTCATTTTGTCATAAATGTCTTTATTGATTGTTGTATGAATTTTATAGCCATCCTGATTTAATTGTTTTTCGGCATTGTCAAAGTACTCGTTATAGAGATCAGCATTTTTCTTTGCCTTTTTATAATCTAGTCCGGCGTTTTTAGCGGCTTTCTCTAAACTATAACCTTTAACATTGGCTAACCACTGTAGGTTTTCAAGTGTGTTCGCATCGGATTGCAGCTTGTTACCATCATAGCCATCTTTATTTGCTGCGATTATTGCCAATTTTTCTGAGGCACGCTCACGTATATCTTCCATTAAATAAGGATATTGAGAAGAAGAACGCTCCGTTGCTTTAGCAAAATGCTTCTTATAATCATACTTCAGCGCCTTTTTGTACTCAGCGTTTGTTATGTATTTAGCATCTAGCATGTTCTTCAATACAGTGTGCGCACGATTGACGCCGCTTGAAATATCTTCTTTTTGTCCGCCAGAGTTCTCAAACGGGGAATACACAAAAGGATTCTTAGGGATACCGGCAATAAAGGCGGCCTGCGGTAGATTTAAATCTTTGGCGTCGACATTGAAAATACCTTTTGCGGCAGCTTCAATCCCGGCAATATTTTCACCTGAAGAATTGCGGCCGAAAGGAATGACATTAATATAAGCTTGAAGGATATCGTCTTTTGAGAAAAAGCGTTCAAGTCGCAACGATAATAAAATCTCCTTTGCTTTTCTGTCAAAGGAAACCTCATTTGTTAGAATTTGGTTTTTAACGAGTTGTTGTGTGATCGTACTTCCACCCGTGACAATGGGTTGATTGGTGAGTTCTTGGAAGACAGCACGAAAGACAGACTTAGGAACAACGCCATCATGTTCGTAAAAGAGTTGATCTTCTGTTGCCAATAAGGCGTGAATATAAAGAGGGGACACATCTTTAAGAGAAACATCTGTACGGATAAGATCGGTTTGCATTCGCCCGAGAGGCTTATTATCCGCAAAATAGATCGTGCTTGTTTCTGAATAATTGGTAATGTCCTTTTTTAAAGTGCTATAGCTTAAAATAGGTTGATCTTTAACTAGAGAAGCAAAATAACCAGCAGCTACACCCCCAGCAAAAAAGCCACCGATAATAACAATTGAAATAATAATTAAAAATAAGTTCCATGTTACTTTATAGCCCACTCGTAAACTTCTAAACACTTTTTTTTCATTAAGCCATTGGATGCCACGCTTGATCTGGTTCCAAAGCTGTTTTGGATGAAAATCCATAGTTTCTCCTCCCAACATCTCAGGGCCACAAAACGCTAATGGCCTGGCAATCGGCAAGTTTTATAAAAGGAAAGGGCACCTATAGGGGTGTCCCATTTTCTATCTGTATTATAACATTATAGACTTTGGCTTTCGCCAATCCTTTTTATGGTATGAGAGATATATTATACAAAAATATAACCCGGACAATCATCCGGGTTATTACCTGATATATTGTACTTAAAGTGCATGACTTTGAAGTACATATTATAGGATAGAAACAAAAGAAGGATGCTTGTTTCCTCCAAGGTTTATCGAGAATAGAATTCGACGATAAGGGCTTCAGTAATTTCTGCTGGAAGCTCTGAACGTTCAGGTAAACGTGTGTAGGTCCCTTCAAGCTTGTTTTCATCGAATGTAAGATACTCAGGAACGAAGTTGTTAGCTTCGATAGCATCTTTAATGATATCAAGACTTTGAGACTTTTCTTTAACGCCGATAACTTCACCAGGAGTGACACGGTATGAAGGAATGTTCACACGCTTCCCGTTAACCGTAATATGGCCGTGAGAAACAAGTTGACGAGATTGTCTACGTGTTCTTGCAAGACCTAAACGATAAACGAGGTTATCAAGACGAGATTCTAAAAGGATCATGAAGTTCTCACCATGAACACCTTTCATTTTACCCGCATCGTCAAAAATACGACGGAATTGTCTTTCGTTAATACCGTACATGAAACGAAGCTTTTGCTTTTCGTTTTGTTGTAAACCGTATTCCGAGATTTTACGACGTTGATTTTGGCCATGTTGACCAGGTGCGTAAGGACGCTTTTCTAATTCTTTGCCAGTTCCAGATAAGGAAATACCGTAACGACGGGATTTTTTCCAGGCTGGTCCAGTATATCGAGCCATAGTATACTCTCCTTTGTCATTTTAACTGTATAAAATGACAGCTTACACATGAGGCTTATCACGAGGCTATTTTGTTTTCACGCATCATCACCCGACAGTAAGGCTACGCGGTGCGCCTCAACTAAGAGGAACAAAATAGAAAGTTCAACGTGACAGCTATCATCACACTGTCTCATTTTACACAAAGTCTATTATATCATGGGATGTGTGAATGTCAAACCTCATAATGTAAGAAGGAAACTCATGTCTTTCACTTTGAGCGGTATCAACTGATCTTGAAAACACTATTTGAGGGGAGGCAGCATAACACCATTGACCATGAGGGCTTGCCGACAACGCTAGTGTGTGAAGGCGTCAGTTTGAATATCTGGCTATGCTTAATGAAGCAATGAGTCCATGCCAAACATTTCTAATATTTTTAAATGCAATAGGCTTAAAGTACTAGGAATAACGAATGAGATGAATTATAATAATGACAAAAGAGTTAGTTTGGTGCGGGGGTTGCCAATATGAAGAGCGAATTGGAGAATAGGGAGCCTTTGCTTAATATTAAAGATGTGCTTCTCAGGTTAATCTATGAAACGAATTATACAGAAAAACTCACAAATATTGGCTCAATCATGATGAAGTACCTTGCGGAAAAATTAGACGGCGTAGGCTTGCTTTATTTACGTGATAATGATCAAGATCCTTTTCAATTTAATGCTTGCTCTGAGACTGCGCTTCTCTCTTATTTCAATTCGGTGACCCTATCTCCAGCTGAAATAAAGAGCATTGAACCTAAAGCGGGCTTGCATGCCCTTCAAACCATTGATTGTTTTAATGGGAAATTTAATTCGTTAAAAGGGAACGTTTATTATACACTTATGCTTTATAAAGAGGAATGTATTGGTGTTGTAGTACTATCGAGTCCTATACCTATCCAGTCTTTTCTTAAAGAAGAGCTACTTGATCTATTGGAGGAGTTTACTAAGCTTTTATATCAAGTGAGAAGGCATCTCCATACAACGAAAATGGGAAAACAATATGAACAATTATTTTTGGTTACAGACAAATTCCATTCTTCAATGGATGAAAAAGAAGTATTAGAGGGTGTCATTCATTCATTAAAAGAACTGTATCCAGCGGCAACAATTGATCTCTTATTTCTTGAAGGGCGTTCCCGAGAAACAGTATTGGATTCTGATGCATCATATGTCTTTATGACAGGCGAGGTACGGAAGGTGCAAGGAAGCTACGATCAGGATATTTTCTATGTCCCGTTAAGAGGTCGCCAAGGCATTTATGGTGTGTTAGAAGTCAGTGTTACACATCAACATTCTCTCTATAGAAAAGATATTGAATTTATACAGCTATTAGCTAATACGGCAGGCCATGCGCTTGAAAATGCCCGGCTTTATCAGCAATCACAGCGATTGATCTCTGATTTAAGATTGGTGAATGAAGCAGCACAGCATTTAAATGCGAGTTCTGGTTTTAATCAAACGGCTCATTATTTAATCGAGCGTTTATTAAAAGCGTTTAGATCAGATGAAGTTGGGGTTTTATTTTCGAACAATGAGAATGACTGGGAGACGGTACCTGGGAGTACGGCATTTTTCTTTGAGGAAGGCTCTAGACGGATTGTTGATAACATTCGCCATAAGGTCTTACAAACAGAAGATTCGTTATTTCGTGGGGATTTATGGAAAGAGTTTTCTTCAAAACATATCCTTTTTCGTTCTCTTATTGCGATCCCTATGTTTCAAGATCAACATATTATGGGGCTGGTCATCATGCTTCATAAGGAACCTTATCATTTTACTTTTGATGGATTTAAACTTGTCATTTCTCTTGTCCAACATTCAACACTGGCATTGATTAATGCGCGACTGAAAGAAGAATTAGAATATAGGGTGATAACGGATCAGCTCACACATCTATATTCACGTCATTTTCTTAATGAAAAAATATCTGAATCGTTTAAAAATGGTGAAGGCGGCGTCCTCATATTAATTGATATAGATAACTTTAAAGATATTAATGATACGTATGGTCATCCTGTTGGAGATAAAATATTGAAGCAAGTCGGAAGGATCATCCAAACCACTGTACGAGAGAAGGATATAGCCGCACGTTGGGGAGGGGAAGAGTTAGCCATTTATTTGCCTAAAGAGTCACTGGAAATGTCTACAGAGATGGCGGAAAAGCTTCTTGTTTTGGTTGAACAGGAAACTGATCCTCAAGTGACTATTTCTTGTGGTTTAGCGATGTGGACGCAAGACAATCAAACGGGCCCAGAAGAGCTTTTAGACATCGCAGATAAAGCCTTGTATAAAGCTAAAAGTCGAGGGAAAAATTGTATACATTATTTTATATAAAGGTAATGAAAAGGGACCAGAGCGTGTGTCTGGTCCCTTTTAAGGATAAATGTTGGTCATCAAAGAGCTGTTGAGGCTGCTTTTTAGTAACAAAAACTGTTTCAATATTTAATTGAGGACCAGGTATCTATTATTGCCTGGTTTTTCAAAATAAAAAAGTTCAAGATGTCGTGATGGGGAGTGTTGAGCTTTGCTTCAATTCCCTTGATGACCAAATGATTCTTTAACTTGAATCCTTTGCAGAGTCTTAACCTTGGCAGGGCTATTAGACTCTGTTTTTATTTTTCTCAAATATGAGGAATGAGCGTTTGAACAAAGGTTTCTAGGCCACGTTGATCAACGTCACTAAAGCGGTTGGTGATGGGACTGTCAATATCTAATACGCCAATGACTTTATCCTCTTTAATCATTGGAATGACAATTTCGGATAATGATGCGCTGTCGCAAGCTATATGACCTGGGAATTCTCGGACATCCTTTACTCTTAATGTTTCACGTTTTTGCGCTGCTGACCCACAGACTCCTTTGCCAAAGGGAATTCGAACGCAAGCTGGCAAGCCATTAAAAGGACCTAGCACAAGCTCTTCTTTTCCCTCGTCCATTAGGTAAAAACCAACCCAATTAATGGTTTTTAAAAACTGATTTAATAGAGCCGAGGCATTGGCTAAATTAGCGATTCTATTTGGTTCATCTTCTATGAGTGCTTTTAATTGTTTAGTAACTAGAGCGTATTGTTCTTCGCTTTCGCCGGAATATTTTGTGACAGTAAACATCAAATCGCCTCTCTTTGTTGTGGAAATATGTTTAGTTTACCAGAATTTCGACGTTTCAAAAACCTTTATGTCGAGAGTTTTTTGAAGGGTTATCTCCCGAGATATAGAAATTAACTACTTAAAGACATACACGTGGTTTTTAGAGCGTGACGTCAGCAGACATATGAACGGCTTAGCGGATCATAAGAGTGCGAGCCAAGTCATTTTAAAAGTGGGTGAGTGCAATGATTGTAAAGGCAAAAGGGAAAAAAAAGCAAACAAAACAAGAAATTATAAAAGCAACCATTACGCTCTTTCATATGTATGGATATAATGGCACTTCAGTGAGAGATATTGCTACCGAAGCTAACGTTAATGTGGCACTTGTCTCTTATTATTTCGGGAGTAAAAAAGCGCTTCTTGAATATTTAATGGAGTTCTTCTATACGGGATATATTGATGTCATTGAACAGGCAATGATAGAAAAAATGAACGTCATGTCTAAGCCAGCGTTTTTATATGAGCTCGCAGAACGACTGATTCGCTATCAGCAAAGTCAGTTTCATCTTTCTCTCTTTGTCCATAGAGAGGTTACTTTAGACTCCACGTTAGTTCGAGAGTTAATGACGACTTATCTCATGAAAGAAAAGTATTTAATGGAAGGACTATTTGAAGAGGGCATGATGAACAATGAAATTCGTAATATTCCTCTTGATTTATTAGTCTTACAATATCGTGACATGATTGTCACGCCCTTTCTACAGCCCTTATATTTACGGAAGGTTCATGTATTAGAGCCGTCACAGACCCCGTTCGTGGAGCGTTATAGTCCAATGATTAAGTCTTGGATCGAGCAGATAAGCCAACCTAAAATGGCAAGGAATATTAGCATTTAGTCCTACATTCGAAAAATCGTGTTGCACTTCTGAGTAAGGCCCATGGAGCAACTTGAGGTTTACTCGTGAAAGTCACACACGCCCCGGTCCCGCAGGACTTTCTTTAGGCATTCGTGAGTCAGAGACGCTGAGGAACACATTGAGTATAAGTGTTCCGAATCTCGTGTCTTCCGCTCCGAGCAACTGGGGTGCTGGCCCTGCCTATTCGTAAAATCAATGTCTAAACGAAGGGTCAAGCATGGTTTTCCTCGTTTTTCTTATTATCTCAAACTTCGCACCTAAATAAGTTGGAAAAAGTCTAGAGTCTCTTTAATTCAATATTGTTTCATTATGTTCCTTGACAATAGTTCAATCAATA
>NZ_BMFV01000046.1 GCF_014639255.1 Pullulanibacillus pueri | reverse complement strand
TCACCAAACTAGCGGAGGAAATCCACGGAGACTCAAAAAATCGTAAAAACCACGATTTTTCTGCGAGGACTAGTCTCTTAGTCGCTTTCCTTAGTCCTGTGGGCATGAGGAAAGCGAGCGACCTGGAGCGGAAATCCACACTATTAACCCGACATTAATCTTCTTGTAGTTACGTCGGAATCTATAGTAATTGCGACACATGATGCGAATTGAGCCGATACTGAAATGGCTCGTCTTCCGTGGTAATCCGCGAAATCACACGACACATAGGACGTATAAACTTCAGTGGCGTCACACAAATATGACAATTTTTAGCCAAAATTATTTTAAGTTCTGGATAGTCTAAGCCCCCTTTCGTTTAGATGAATGGCATTAGTTCAAAAGGAGCAAATTTGCCTTAAAGATAGACCATTGAGAGGGCCCGCTGCTATAGGTATTGGCGGCCTTTCCTGGCTTTTCTTTAGGGAAGTAAAAGACAAGAAACTTTCGTATGATTTTGCTTGAAATTTTTTTTGGAATTAGGGGTTGATTTTTGATTCCATTCAAAGTAAATTAGTTGAGTAGCTTTTCCTTAAACATTACTGAGGGTACTCGAATATAAAAATTAATGAATGAAAATAAACAGTATGTAGAAAGAAGGTGTGACCATGAATTGTTGGAAGTCCTTTAATATCACTAAGGATCTGGGATCGCTTAAGTTAACGATTTTTTCAATCCTTGGATTGATCAGCTTTTATATTGTGTTTAATCTTTCCTTCCATAGGGAGGCTTCACACAATGATCTAAGTCTATTGAATGTCATTACTTTCATTGTCTTATTGATGCTTATCCTTCCCATCCACAAGCTCTTACATGGTGCACCGATTTGGTTAGCAGGGAAAAAAGCGGATTTGGTGATTGAGAGAAATCGATGGTTTCCTATTGTCTACTGCCAAATTAAAGGACCTATTTCAAAATATCTGGCTATTATCTCCTTAGGTTGCCCTGCCATTGTAGTGACTTTTATCATGATTTTACTTGCACTCATTTTTCCGTCACAAATGAATGAGTATGCTTTCATCGGTGCTATTAACTTTGGGTTAAGTGTTTTTGATATTTTATATCTTCTCCATTTGTTTTCGGCTCCCACACATGCCTTTATCGAGGATGACCGAGATTGCTGTCGCATTTTAATAAAAGAATCCGTAAAAAACAAGGCCATATAATCACTGTGGCCTTGTTTTTATGTATAACCTATTATTGTTTTGTGGCAACATGGTAGATGTTAAAAAGGATACTATCCTTTGATAGGTCAATTTCCTTGGCTTTAAAGTAATAACGATCTTTAATAAGGAATTGACTTAATGCCACATTGATTTTCTTTTGACTGGGAATAATATCTACCCAATCAGGTAAATTTCCTCCTGCATCAATAAATTTTAGAACCTGTGATTCAGGAAGATTGAAGGAGGCTAATTTTGCAGCCTTTTCTTCAAGTTGAATATCACCGTTCACAACACTTGGAGCGAAATCCATCTCAAAAGGTATTTTTAACCCAAGCACTTTTAGATTACCTATGATATTAACAGTATCAGTCATATCCACATGAAACGATAAATTTCCAGTTGGGTGCTTATCAATTTCCTCATTAATCATTTTTGTTAGTTGTGCTTTATGGCTACTTACAGTAAACACAGGTTCGGTTGCCGTCAGCTTTTTACTCGCATCAGAGGAAATTTTGTTCTCAGGCAAAGCAATAACCCATATAATGAGTGCAATAAGAATGACGAGAATTCCCGCGTTAATACCTGCAAGCCAAAGAAATGCCTTTTTCCATTTTCCCAAACAATCACCTTCTCTCATTCAGCTATTCTACGATGGTAAAGGAGCAAAAAATTACCGACTTTCGCTAAGATATGGCTACCATTTTTTTATAACTTTTGATAACCTATTATTATGCTCTTTTTCGCAGGAGGTCAAATGCATGATCTTTATATTCTTTATCATTTTTTCATTTTTTATTTTGTACACATATAATGCTTTAGTCAACCGCCTATGTACAAAGAATGAAGTTCCCGAAGAGAAGCAAAAGCTTATCTACAACTACGTCAATGTTTCGACAGTCTTGTTACTTCTCTGTACGTATTATGACTTTACTCACGTCTCTTAAGGCACCCTGAATGTGGGACCTGACAAGGCTTAATGATGTGATTTTTTACATTTTTTGAAGAAAGACTTAATGTTTGACACGATTATATGCTATATTATAAAAAGTCTTAATCAAAACTTGAAAACCAATTATGGGAGTGTCAATTTATGAAAAAATGGATGACAATTGTTGTTGTCATTATCGGCATACTAACTCTATCAGCATGTGGAAACTCCAGTGTTGTAGAAACCAAGGCCGGCGACATCAGTAAAGATGATTTCTACAAAGAACTTCAGAAAGAAGCAGGGTCAGCTTCCCTTCAAAAATTAGTTTACGAAAAGATCTTAAGTGACAAATACAAGGCAACAGACAAAGAAATAAATGATGAAATTGACAATGAGATTGAACAGCTCAAGAGTCAATATCAAATGACGAGCGACGCTCAATTGGAGCAAGCCTTAGCAGCACAAGGTCAAACTATGGATGATTTCCGCAAAAGCTTTAAAGATGATGCCAAACTTCAAGTGCTTTTATTCAAAGCCCAAACAGATGGTATCAAAGTAACGGACAAAGACTTACAAGATTACTTCAATAAGAATAAGGATACTTTCGTTCAAGTCAAAGCAAGTCACATCCTTGTAGATTCCGAAAAGAAAGCTAATGACATTGAAAAGAAAATCAAGAACGGTGAAGATTTCGCAAAGCTTGCTAAAGACAATTCCACTGATCCTGGAAGCAAAGACAATGGCGGTGACCTCGGCTGGTTCGGTAAAGGCACCATGTACCAAGCATTTGAGGATAAAGCATTCTCAATGAAGGTCGGCGATATCAGTGAACCAGTTAAGACCGATGCAGGCTGGCACATCATTAAACTTACCGGTAAAAAGGACAAGCTCTCTGATGTGAAAGCTGCAGTCAAAAAAGCTTACTTAACATCAAAAGAGAAAGATGCACAAACAGTCTTAAACAAATTGCTTAAAGACAATGACATCAAAGTCAACCTTAAAGATGATCAATACAAAGGTCTTTTTGATCCACAAGAAACAACGACAACACCATCAACCTCTACTGACGATAGCAGTAGCCAGTCCGATGATAGCAGTAAGTCATCTGATGACAGCAGCAAATCTTCAGACGATAGTTCCAAGGATTCAAGTAAAAGCGATAAATAATTCTTTAGAGGCTTCCGCTAAGCAAATGGCGGAAGCCTAAGTTGCACTTATAAGGTCTTCCACTAAGTTATAAATTCTGACGTTTAAAAAGGATGTCCCAAAAGTTTTACTTTTGAGGGCATCCTCTTTTTTGTGTCTAATCTGTATTACCTCACTCATATCCCAGGCCGATCGGAAATGGTTAATAGAGGTCTCACCAATCCACTACGAGACTCCTTCGGGAACAGCACGAGTCCGAAGATCCACTTGGGAACAAAATAGTCCATTCCCAAGTTAGCTGAGGCCACTAAGGACGATCGGTTAAAATCGTCACGTCATTAAGGAACTTCGACTAAAATCGTCACATCCGTGTGACAACGTCGAAGCTAGCACATCAATACCACCCCAAAAAGTAAAGAACACTTTTCGGGGACCCCGATGGTGCGTCGAACACCGATCCTACCCACGTCAAAAAATCGTAAGAACACGATTTTTCTGTGAGACCTATTCTCTTAGTCGCTTTCCTTAGTCCTGTGGGCATGAGGAAAGCGAGCGACCTGGAGCGGAAATCCAACTACCCGTTACGTCGCAATCTATAGCAAGTTATACTTTTTGTATTTCACGGATCGCGTGATTTCCATTTCGGAATTTTATTCGTTATTTGATTTATATTTTAAAATTATCAAAAGGATATCTGTTGGGTTTGGAGGCGCCTTTCGCTCTAATCCACTTGATGGCAATCGATGCTTTTTGAGCGGTTTCACAGGAATTAAATCAATGAATTTCTTTTTTTTTGCTATGCAACCAAGCTAGCGAAGGAAAGACACGTAGACTCAAAAACTCGTAAAAACCACGATTTTTCTGCGAGGATTACTCTCCTAGTCACCTTCCTTAGTCCTGCGGGAGCAGAGGCCTAGGTGAGACCCCTATTTCACCCCAAAAAACAAAAAGCGTTTTTGGGGACCCCGGTATTTTGCGGAGCGCGAGGAGGCTCACCAGCCGCCCGCGGAAAGCGGAGTGTAATTCCGTAGCGGTGCTTATGTGTGGTGAGTTACGTCGCCATTCCCTTCTACTCCTAACATTTATAACTTAAGACAGCACATTCTTCTATAAAATTCTCCGCAGTTATTAATAGCTATCCGATAAAGATGTTTTAACAACTTTTTGACACGTTGTTATATCCCTAACCTATAAAGGCTATATTTTTCTCCTTTAAAAACACAAAAGAAAAAACCAGGTTGCTCTTATCCCTGGCTTCATCCACATTATAATTCTTCTCTTGTTTTTTGCTTACGACGGCGTTCCCGTTCTTCTTCCATCCGATGAATGTAGACCTTTCCCTGGTCTTCAATCACTCGGGGATCCACCTGTTCTTCTTCACCCGAAGACTTCAAGAATTGCCATGCACTAATAATAATCCCCAAAATCACGGCAATAATCCAAATAGGCATGCTACCAATGCCATTAGCCAAGCCATTCAACGCTCCAATTTGTTGAAAAAAGTAAACAATGATTAACAGCCCAATGATCGAAAACGTCCATCTCGCTCTTTTCACAGAATCCTCTCCCTTATACAAGCTCCAATTTATAACCACTATATGCAGGAGAGGACAAGATTATGATTCCTTGTCCTATAATCACTTATATTTTTTCTGAATTCACTGGAACACGCGCTTGCTCAAAGCTAGGTTTATAAAACGAACGATTATCCATTGCAAAAAGGCGTTCTGTAAATTCACCAGGTTTCACTTTTTCTAATGAACGGTTCATCATATTTAACTTCGCATCGAGATTATCAATCATGTGGAGGATTTCTGCCTCCCTTACTAAAGGAGGCTTAGGGCTCCCCCATTCTCCTTTAGAATGGTGACTTAATATAAGATGCTGTAAAATAACAACCTCTTCGCCCTCAATCTCTAGCATTTTCGCCATTTCAACAATTTCATTGGCCATAATCGAAATGTGCCCAAGTAACTTTCCTTCTAAAGTATAGCTTGTCCCCATAGGCCCCGAAAGCTCTGTTACCTTCCCCATATCATGTAAAATGATCCCGGCATATAACAGATCAGTATCCAAATCAGGATAGAGACCAGCGATGGCTTTGGCTAAATGAAGCATTGAAGTCACATGATAGGCAAGTCCTGACATGTATTCATGATGGTTTTTCACCGCTGCAGGATATTCAAAGAAAGCGTCCTGATGTTTTTTTACAAGCGCTCTAGTGATACGTTGCATTTTAGGATTTTGGATTTCAAAAATATATTGATTAATCTGATCCATCATGTCCTGAATTGCCATAGGTGCAGTTGGAACAAGATCTGACTTGTTCACGTTATCGGCTTCAGTCACAGGACGAATGGCACGGATTTTCAATTGCTTTTTTCCTCGAAAGGATGTAATCTCTCCCTCCACTTTAACAACGGCTTCAGGGATAAAGATCTCTTCATCTTCTGCTGTTGCGTCCCACAGCTTAGCCTCAATATCACCAGAAATATCCTGTAAAATGATCGTTAGGAAAGGTTTATTGTTACTCGCTACTGAACGGGTCGCTGATTTAATCATGAGATAATGATTAACGGGATCGCCTTCTGCACAATGTGTAATGCCACTCATTTTTAATTTCTCCTCACTATTAGTTTTTCTAACTTTTAGTTTGCTTATTTTTGAAAGGAAGAGTGATCACAAACGCTACGCCATTTTCTTGGTTGTGGACCTCTATGTGACCATCGTGCCGTTCAACAATTCTTTTAACGATAGCAAGTCCAAGCCCAAATTGCCCTTTATTTCCCTTTTTAAATGGCTCAAACAATTGATTTTTTTCTTCCTCAGGGATAGGAACCCCATCATTCCGAACGACAATTTCTCGTGCCTTCTCTTTTTCTTTCGCTTGTAAAGTAATTTCACTCTTAGCATACCGAAGAGCATTTTCAACTAAGTTCTCTAATACAATAGAAAACTGCTCTTCATCAACATCGATCTCAACCTCTTGTCCTTCTATCATCATTGAAATTTCAGGATGTCCACCAGAAAAACGCGCAATGATCGACTCTGCCATCGGACCAAAGATTAATCTTTTAAGCTCTGGTCGTTCATCTCGTAATGAATCCACTTTTGTATAATATAATAACTTTTGCACGCGCTTCTCCATAAGTGCCGCTTCATCCATAATTATATCCATTGTATCATCTGCCGGATAGACACCATCCTTTACAGATTGCGCGTAACTCTGGATCACCATTATGGGTGTCTTCATTTCATGGGAAGCCCTTTGGAGGAATTGTTTCTGTGAATCGTCATAACGGACAAGGTTCTGTCTCATGTTCTCAAATTGATTGGAAAGCTGTTGAAATTCATCACCGCTATTCCACTTAAAGGGTTTCTTCCAATTAAGCTTGGAGATTTCCTCAATCTGATTCCCTAAAGCCTTCAAAGGTGCTTTAAGATATCTTGTTAACCAAGCTGTTAGGATTAAGGCAATGACAATAGCAAAGATGAGGATATAAAATAATTTCATCCAGAGCTTTTTAGCCATTTCCTTCGTGTAAGTGTCTTTCATATAGGAAATAATATAGCCGTTTGTCATCTTTCGAACAATATAGAAAAGGGTCACATTGCTATTACTGATTTGATACTCTTTAAGCGTAACCTTTTGAGACTCAGCCTGACTGACCATTTTATTTAAAACAGCCACAGGAATGGATTCCCCCGCGACTATATTATTGGTGGAGACAAAAATGTGCCCAACATCACGGGGACCGTGTTGATATTGAATTAAACTATTGGGATCTTCATCATCTAAATAATCCTGCATATATGGAATAAAATTATCTTGTTGACGCTTAATAAGGTCAAAGGAGTCTTCCTTTAAGGCCTGCTGAAGTGAAAAAGGATAGGTAATACCCACAATCAATCCAATAATGAGGATCAGCATAATAAAAGATACCCAGATCCTTTTGGTTAAGGTCCATTTTATCATTTAGCTCACTATCCTATAGCCAGCACCGTAGAGTGTTTCCAGATTCAATCGTGGTAACTTCTTTCTCACCCTTCGAATCACATCATCAACAGCTCGCGTGGAGCCTACATAGCTCTCTCCCCATACTGTCGTTAATATTTCCTCACGTTGTTTGGCAACATTAATATTTTCCAAAAGGAAAAGGACGACATCAAATTCTTTCATTGTCAAATCAATTTCCTGCATCTCTTTATCAAAGACTTTACGTCGATTAATATCAAACTTGTAGCCTGAAACCTCTATTAAGTGAGATTTTAGACCTTGACCATAAATTCTGTGCAGTAATTTTTTCGTGCGTATCACAAGTTCTTTAGGTAAAAACGGCTTTGTCAGATAGTCATCACTGCCCATCTCAAGACCTTGAATCTTATCGAGATCGCGGTCACGTGCGGATATAAAGATCACCGGTTGTTCAGAATTGTTTTCTTTTATTTTCTTAATAAGATCAAATCCAGAAATCCCCGGGAGCATGATGTCGAGAATCCATAAATGAACGCCATCATGGATATAATTCAAAGCATCCTCTGCATTATTAAATACAGTAACCTTCCACCCTTCTTTTTCTAAATAAACCTTGAGTATGGAGGATAACCTTTCCTCATCCTCTACCAGATGGATATGAAAACTAAAATCAGCCATAGGATTCCATCCTTTCACTAGATAAGTCGATTCTTTCCATGCCTTGGTTAGGATTCATTTCATGACAGGTCAAAATAATAACTTGTCTTCTAACCGCAATTTTTTTTAAGAGATTTATGGTCTGCTCTTTTCTATCATCATCAAAATTTACAAAACCATCATCAATAAATAAAGGCAATGCATACGGAGCTGAAAAAATAGCCGCCAAAGCTAAACGCAAACTCACATAGACCTGCTCTTTTGTGCCCCGACTCAGCTGATAAAGCGGAATGATTTTCCCTTCTGTCAATTCCAATATAAACTGATCTTCCTCAGAAAAAAAGATGTTTTTATAACGTCCTGCTGTAATTTCCTTAATATACTCAGATGCTTGATGGAGCACCTTTGGTAATTGTGTTTTTCGATAGGCTTCTTTAGCCTCTGTAAGCAGCTCCTTGGCCGTGCGGTAGACAGCCCATTGTTTGGCTAAATCATTAAGTTCAGAGCGTTTTTCCTCGTATTCATGTTTCAAATCAGCATGAGGGATGGTTTCCTCCAGTTGCCGAATCGCGGAATTGAGATCAGCAATTCTTTTTTGCTTAGAAGCCAGACTCTCTTTTAGTGCCTTTACCTCTTGAATTAACTCTTCTTCTTGGGTCTCAGCCCAATAGCCAGTCTCAAACCATCGCATGGCTTGATTAAGGAAATCTTGCTGGGGGACGACATGATTGATCTGGAGCCACAAGCTTTCCCTTTGCTTCTTAAGCTCTCTCAGCTCTTCAGCTCTTTTCGCCAAATGTCTGAATGCCTCTTCTGTTTCAACACCCGCTTCAGTCAAAAGCTTGTCACATTCTTCTTGATAACGGGCAATTTTCTTCATTAAACCCGCTTCTTGTTCTTGAAGTTCTTGGATAGTATCCTCTAATTGCCTCCGCTTTGATTGATTTTCCTTATATTTTACTAGATCAGCTTCAAAATCAAAAGGTTGGTATTCAGGAGCTTCAAGTTCTTGCTGCAACATCTCTAGCTTGTGCTCGTAGGCTTCTTTTCGGTCTACATGCTCTTGTTGCTGAACCTCAAGATGATGCATACGAATCTTTCTTTCTTTAACACCCTCGATCAAATCATAAATGTCGAGATAGATGACAGCATTATTGACTATTGGAAACCCATAAACTTTTGCCCATTGCTTGATCTCGGCCAGAGCCTGATTCATCTCAAAACGCACATTGTCAAAACGAGTAATGTTCTCTTTATAGCTTTGCTTTGCCTCTTCTAATCGCTGGGTGTCAAAGCGCAACTGATCACGCTTGCTCTTCTCTACTTGATAGCTTTCCTTAAGCTGTTGCTGATCCTCAGAAGACTTCTGATTCAGAAGCTCATCAATTCTTTGCATCTCTTTTTTTATGGCCTTTAGAATAGGTTCAACAGGTTGGCGACCTTTTAATGAACGCATAATTAAAAATGAGGCAGCAGCAAAAAGAAGCCCAAATCCAATCGTAAGCCCACCACTTAAGCCTGCTCCAAAATAAATAAGAACAACGCCGAGTACGAACAAACTAAGCAAGAAGCCACTGGGTAAACCGATCATTAATGTTTCGATCCTTTTCTGGGTTTGCTTCCGTGCTTCTAAATCACCCATCTGTTGCTGCTTCATTTGCTTTTCTTGAATCAAAAGCTGACGATCCTGATCCCTAAAAATAGCCGTTTCTAGAGCTTGAAACTGATCATCAGGCATCGAATTCTCTCGGCCTTTATTACAGGTCTCTTGAAGCTGAGTAATGAAATCTTCCTGTTCATCAATCGTTGTTTCTAAAACCTGATGTTTTTGCTTGAGGCTTTCGAAGCGTTGAAGAAGCTCCTTCAACTCCTGCTTAATGTGGAATCCTGTCTGCAATGTTTCAATGTTGATGCTCGCATCAACGACACCTAATTTCTGCAATTGAAGAGCATATTCCTTTTGTTCAAGGCGCAAGCTTTCATTTCTCACTTGAAATTCAGGTTCTACACTCTGGATAAATTCATATTCACGACGCAGGCTATAAATTTCCTCTTCCTTTGCTATAAAGGCTGTATCAACCGTTATTGTTTGCATTCTCTCCTTGAGTGCAGCCTGTCTTGATCTAAGCTCAGCGGCTTCTCCTTGTAATGTGACAATCCTACCATGCCACTGCTCATATTGAGAGAGTCCTTCATCTGGAAAGGAGGCATGATCAGTAAACTCTGTGATTTTTGAGAGGAGGAATTGGTAATCAATGAATAATGATTCACAGGCTTTATATTTAAGGAATTGAGCATGCCTGTGCTCTGTAGCTTTTAATCTCTCTTCTTCTTGCCCTTGTTGATCCAGTAATGTTGTTAACTCCTGCTTCCAATGCTTGTAATCATCCAGAGTTCGATGCCAGCTGGTCAACTTCTTTTTTAATTCACTGAGTTCCGAGATCAATTTATTTATGGGTGGGACACTTCCGCTTGGCTTAAAGAGATGGGCCGCCTTTTTTTGTAGATGATTTTCTAGTTTAAAAATATTTGAGCTTCCCATCATGCCTGTACTGAATAAATAATGGTTAAACTCATCAGCTTTCATACGGTCTAAATCTTTTAAACCCTCTAAATTAAAGCTAAAGATAGAATCATAAATTCTCCTGCTATATCCTTTTAACCATTGCCTTTGAAGGTCATCTTCATCTCCTAAGTCTCCATGAGGTAAATAAAGAGTGGCTTGTCCCTCATTTTTGTGAAGATATCTCTCAATCTTAATCCTTCCTATGCTCTCAATCTCAATAGTTAAGGTTCCCCCTATATCTAGCTTTTCAATGGGACCTGATATATAGGGGCGGAGTTCAGTCTTTTTAGGAAAGCCAAAGAGTATGGCCTTAATAAAAGCCATTAGGGTCGACTTACCTGCCTCATTCGGGCCATATAGAACAAGAAAAGATCCTTCACCAAAGGTTTGACTCCATTGATAAAATTGTCCAAAACGCTCAATATAGACGGAAATGAACTTCATAGCTTCACCTTCCTTCTTATTCAAACTGCAATCTAAGAGGTTATCTCTTTATGTAAGACTTCAATGAGTAATCGTTCAGCCTCTTTAATCAATTGACGTTGGTCAGACTCACGAAGAGGTTCTAAGTATTGGCGTGCTCGCACATGTTTATAGAGTTCGTCTAAACTAGGTACACTCTCTATATTTTCGCTTAATCTTATTAAATCTCCAAGAAAATGGGATTCTTTCCGCAATTGCTCATAGTCATAGTCCTGTGTGAGTGAAGACTGAATCGTATAGGGCCACACAAAATCCCTTCTCTCTTCTTCGCCCTCACGCAAAACCTCTAAAAGCTCCTCCACAAATTCCTCTTCAAGCAGTGCTTTTAGATGGTTGCTCTTTTTTAACTGTAATCTTAGTAAAACACCTTGAGAGTGAAGGCGACTCTTTTCTTTAACTTCCTTTAACTTTGTAACCAAGTGGTCCATTGTTTCCACTTCACCCATGCTTAATTCAAGGTGCTGCCAAATAATATCCGCTGCAGATATAAAGGTCATTTCACTACCTTGTTCCTCTAATTGAACGAGATAAAAACCTTTGTCACCTGTTTCTTTAGCCGAAAGTCCTTGTAAAGACCCGGGGTAGTGAATCGGCGGCTCTTGCTGTAATGCCAGTCTTTGATGGATATGTCCAAGTGCCCAATAATCAAAATCCTTCTCGAGTAATTCTTGAACGGTAAAAGGCGCGTAGACATCATGATCGGTATTGCCTTTTATACTCCCATGAAGAAGGCCAATATGAAAATCTGCATTTGATTTTCGCTGATATAAGGAAAGCATACTCTCAGTAATATGCCGTGTTTCATAGCTAAAACCATAAAGATTCACCTTGGGTTTGCCTGGTCTGTTAAAACCTAATACTTCTGGAGCAGAGCCAAACACATGGACATTTTCTCCATAAGTTATCTCATGCCATTCTCCATTTAACGGATCATGATTCCCGTGGCTCATAAAAACTTCGATATTCTGTTCCTCAAGGCTTTGACAAGCCCTTTTCAAGTGCAGTTGCGCCCGTAGACTGCGATTGGCTTCATCAAAAATGTCTCCTGCAAGGATCACGAAATCAACACTTTGTTCTCTTGCGGTTTCAACCAGTCGATCGAGGGCTGTAAATGTACTTTCTCGCACACGTGCTTTTAATGCTTGAGGCAACGATGACAGTCCCTTAAAAGGCCGATCGAGATGAAGATCAGCTGCATGAATAAATGTTATCGACATGATTTCACCTTCTCGTTTTTTTCTATTTTACCACACATTATCCTATTGGGTACATATGTTCTGTTCAAAATAATAGTAAGGCTGTTAATGAAGGAATTTTAGTACACTGTCTGGAATACTTTATTATGATATCGCTACAAAAATCTTATCCCATGACACAAGGAGGCGTTCTTTAGCATGCGAAAATATATATTAACCGTTTTTAAAAAAGATGGAACCAAGCTTCTGGATGAGTCCTTTGAGGCCGCTGATGATAAAGAGGCGAGAAGGATTGGCGAACAACGGTTGGATGAACAACAGTATTCCGACTATACGAGTCGCGTGACTTCACCAACGGGGAAGCTTGTCCATTTTCATCGCTAAATCTCACGTTAAAAGTTGCCCTTATAAGGTCTTCCACAAATTTCTGATGCTACAAAAAAACGGGCAATGAGAGTCCGGACCTCGTATAGATATTGAAAAAGTTTTTTTACCAAAAGGCAAGAAGCATCAGCAACACGGTTGATTGGAATGGAAGGTGCGAGACGCCTTCGGGAACAGCAACCAGCGTTACATCACGAGTAAACTTCGAGTTGTTCCGAGGAAGTTGACCACGAAGCGATACGAGTAGACGCAGGAACAGGTGACTTTTAATCATAATACTTGGGAAACTCGATAACCCATCCCAAGTTAGCTGAGGCCACTAAGGACGGTCGGCTAAAAACGACACGTCATTAAGGAACTTCGACTAAAGCCGTCACATCCGTATGACAACGTCGAAGCTAGCAGCTCAACCACCCCAAAAAGTAAAAATCACTTTTCGGGGACCCCGATTACCACCCCAAAAAGTAAAGAACACTTTTCGGGGACCCCGATGGTGCGTCGAACGCCGACCCTACCCACGTCGTGTGGGCATGAGGAAAGCGAGTAGCCTGTAGGGGAAATCAACACCGGTGATATCCCTAATTTTTTCTTCCCTGTTTAAAAAGAGGCCAGAATCTCTCCCATTCAGAGAGAAGCGGCCTCTTAATTTTTATGTTTAACCTTCCATGTCTAAAGCCATTTTTGCCCTTTTCAAATCGCCTTCTAGAAGCTTATTTAAATCATAGGCAGGATAATCCCCTTTTTGTTGCATATAATTGAATACTTTCGTATGGCATTCAATAGCCTTGTTGAGATGCTTCACAAAGGTTGACTTTAAGGAAGGGGTGGCTGCCTCGGTTACTGCAATAGCATAACTCTTTATGGACGTTTTTGCACAATTTAATAGTTCGGCTGCATAAAAACTATCATCTACCCTGGGGCTCATGGCTTTGTTCTCATGTCTTGGGGCCTTAGGATAAAAACGGACGAGTTCAGTTAACTGATTTTCATGATCACCAATTGCTTGCTGATAAAGCTGTTGAAGCATCGAGTCTTGAATTTCCGGACAAAACAATTTCAATTTCATTAAAGCGGTGGTGTTCATTGCTACTAATTCATGAAGCTCTAATGTTTCATGCCATGCTAGGTGTGCCTGTCTTTCTTCGTTCATTTCCATTACCTCCAAATGTAAAATCGATACATTATATGTGTCCTTCGCTTTTTAGGAAGATGTCCATGAACAATTTCTAAGGCGCGCCTCAGCCATCGAAGGTAAGATGCTCGTTAAGGTATTAGGCTCAACGCTACATAAAAACTGCCCTGCACAGGTCCTCGAATACCTAAAGGTTTCCATTTTAAACTAAGAGTCCTACCTTCAGAGAGTCCATTCCAAAATGAGCTGTGGTCATTAAGGAACTTCGACTAAAACCGTCACGTCCGTGTGACAACGCCGAAGCTAGCACATCAATACCACCCCAAAAAGTAAAGAACACTTTTCGGAGACCCCGATGGTGCGTCGAACGCCAACCCTACCCACATCAAAAAATCGTAAAAACATGATTTTTCTGCGAGGATGATTCTCTTAGCTGCTATCCTTAGTCCTGTGGGCATGAGGAAAGCGAGCGTTCTGGAGCGGAAATCCACACCGTCCTGTTGACCAGAAATTTTCTGCTTCATGAATAAAAAACCCCTTGAAGGGCTTCCTCCAAGGGTTTATACATAAGACTTCATTTGTTTTCTAAAGACCTCTTTGACCATATAAGCAACGCCGTTCATATCATTAGAGCGTGTGATCCAATCCGCTCTTTGCCGCACTTTTTCAGGGGCATTTTTCATGGCGACACCTAGACCTACTTTCTCGATCATTTCAAGATCATCATAAGAATCACCAACAGCAACAGTATTCATCAATGAAATACCAACATGTTGAGCAAGGCGTGCAAGACCGTTGAATTTCGAAGCCCCATTTCTTGATAAGGTCAGCGTCTGATCCTCTTCTTCTTTGACTTGAATCGTCGGAAAGAAGTCAGCCAGTGATTGAATCACTTCCTCTTTATTTCCTTGATAGAGTGTGACCTTTACATCCGTTGCATCATCATCGTTCTCTCTCAGATAATCACTTAATGAGGACACATAGACGACGGGATAAAACAACGGCTCACTGACTCCAATCGTCATTTTCGTTAAAAGGTTACTCTGCTTTGAACGATTGCTGACAGATAACTTTTCATTAGAGAAACGGACTTGACACTGATACGTTTCAAGAAATTCGACGAGTTGAAGGAGCACATCATGTTGAATTTTACAAGTATAAAAAGGTTGATCAATAGATGAAGAAATAAAGGCACCATTATGAGTCACGATTGGATACTTTAGCTTCAAGGCCTTTGCAACCTTAGCCGCAGAATGAAAATTTCGTTCAGTTACTAAAGTGACAGCTGCCCCTTTATCCATAGCAAACTGTACAGCCTCTTTTGTCTCACGATCAAGACGGTTACTATTTTTTAAAAGGGTCCCGTCGATGTCTAAAGCAAGTAAGCGATAAGCCAAGGTCATCCCCCTCTTTATTTCAGAGATCTGCCTTTCTAGAATAGATCTCTAATCTATGATTCTTGTTCAAACATATGAAAGTCCGTCTGCAATTAGAACATGCCAGCGAAAAATGTTTTCTTTTTACATGATTTAAAAGAGGGTTAAGAAATTTTTGCCCGAAACTGTGCTGCCTTTTCCTTCAACTCACGGAAACCGTCTTCATTGTTGAGCGCCTTGGTATTCACTAGCGCACTTCCTAGTCCAGCTGCAACCGCACCGTTATCAAAGTACTCTCTAATATTGTCTAGTCCCACTCCACCTGTTGGCATTAGCGGAATATGAGGTAAAGGCCCATGGACGTCTTTTAGATAGCGAGGTCCCATTATATTTGCTGGAAAAACTTTAATCAAATCGGCGCCCTGTTCATAAGCACTCAAAATTTCCGTCGGAGTCATCGCACCCGGAATAGACACTTTTCCGTAACGCTTTGTGATTCTGATCGTTTCACTATTGACTGTTGGAGAAAAAATAAATTCAGCTCCTGCCATGATGGCCGCCCGGGCCGTTTCTGGATCTAATACTGTCCCAGCCCCTACTAATACTTCTTGGCCAAATTGGTGCTTCACCTTTTCAATGATGGCTAGAAAGCCTGGTGTCTCTGCCGTGATCTCTAAGATGTTCACGCCGCCATCCTTTAGCGCCTGGACTGTCGGTAAAATCGTCTCTTGCGTAGTCCCTCGAATAACAGCTACTAACTTTTGTTCAAAGATTGTTTGTAATGTATTCATCCCTATCGCTCCCTTAACGTAGAATATCTTCTTGGTTCATTCCTTTAATAAAGGTCTCTACTTTTTTCCGATCGGGTAAGCCTTCAACATCCCCACTAAAAGTAGTGACGATAGCCCCGATAGCTGCCCCACGTTGAACAGCCTTTTCAAAGGGGAGCCTTTCCAATAGCCCCGATAAGAACCCCGCTGCAAAGCCATCTCCTGCTCCGACAGGATCGACTACCCGCTTTATTGGAAAGCCTGGGACATAGCCCTCACCTTCATGCTTTGAATAATAATAAGCCCCTTCTGCCCCTAATTTTAAGACGACACTTGAAGGGCCGCATTCGATAAATTTTTTAGCCATGTCTTCGGGCTGGTCTTTTCCAAATAAAAATTCACCCTCACTGATTCCTGGCAAAACAATATCGGCTTTAGAAACGATATCGAGGAGTACACGACGTGCTTCTTCTTCTGACCATAGCTTCCGGCGCAAATTGGGATCAAAAACAACCGTGACACCCTTTTGCTTGGCAATGTCTATGGCTTTAAAAACAGTTTCTCGGCAGCTTGCGCTTAAAGCCGGTGTAATGCCTGTGAGATGGAGATAGCGGGCCCCCGCAATATAAGCTTCATCTAAATCTTCCGGTGACAATCGACTCGCCGCAGAATTTCCCCGGTAATAATACACATTAATTTCCTCATCTGTTACCATTTCCTTAAAATAGAGGCCTGTTGGTGCCTCACCATCAAAAAGGGCTTTAGACACATCCACGCCCTCTCCTCGTAAAAAAGTGAAGATTTTCTTTCCAAATTCATCAGCTCCTAAGCGACTAAACCAACCGACATGATGACCAAGACGCGCTAACCCCACCGCCACATTGGATTCTGCACCTGCAATTTTCGACGTAAATGTTGAAGCATAGCGCATATAGCCTGGCGTTTCTGGCGTAAAGAGCACCATGGATTCACCTAATGTCACAACATCCATTCTTATCCCCCCTATTTATCTTTTGTTGACGCCGCGCTCTAGAGCATCCCAGATTCCCAATAAGTACATAACACCCAAGGCTCGGTCATACAATCCATAACCTGGCCTGCATTTCTCATTCCAGATGTGCCTTCCATGGTCAGGTCGGACATAACCTTGAAAACCGATGTCATGATAAGCTTTTACAATCCCATAAATATCAAGTGAGCCATCCCTTGTTCTATGAGAGGTTTCAATAAAATCCCCATTCTCATAAATCTTGATATTTCTAATATGCGCAAAAGGTATTCTATCAGGAAACGACCTGATCATATCAGCAATATCGTTTGCCGGGTTGGCGCCTAGCGATCCGCTGCAAAGCGTCACATTATTATAAGGACTGTCGACTAACCGAAGTAACCTTTCGACATTTTCTTTACTCGTGATAATGCGTGGTAGGCCAAAAATCGACCAAGGCGGATCATCTGGATGAATCGCCATTTTTATGTCATGTAATTCTGCCACTGGGATAATTTGTTCTAAAAAATATTTTAAATGAGCCCATAAAGCTTCTTCATCTACTCTTTTATATGCCGAGAATAGAGTTGAAAGCTGACTGAGCCGCTCAGGTTCCCAGCCCGGCATTGTAAATTCAGGATTGTTAACAATCGTTTGAACTAATTCCTCAGGGTCCATACTTTCAGCTTTTGCTTTCTCATAAAAAAGTGCTGTAGAACCATCTGCCATCTCTTTGTATAATTCAGTTCGTGTCCAGTCAAACACAGGCATGAAGTTATAACATATCACCTTCACCCCCACCTTCGCTAAATTTGCGATGGTAGTTTTATAATTTTCTATGTAGCGATCCCTTGAGGGAAGTCCGAGTTTAATATCTTCATGGATATTAACACTTTCGACGACATCGATATTGAGTTGATAGCGTTCAGCTTGTTCCTTCACTTTAAGGATTTCTTCCAGCGGCCATACTTCACCTACCGGAATATCGTGGAGTGCCCACACAATGCCCTCCACTCCAGGGATTTGCTTAATCTGACTTAATGAGATACTATCATTGTTCTCCCCATACCATCTAAATGTCATTTTCATGGTTTTTCCCCTTTTTTATAGATTCCTAATTTAACAGGAGGCCCGTTGAATAAGCCTCGGTGGAAACCGATGAATCTGAGATGACTTTAGATCCTCCACGCCATTTATTTTATGAATGAGTAAATCAGCGGCTTCTTTTCCCATCCTAAATGTTGGTTGGGCGATCGTCGTTAATGGTGGATCAAAAAGACCAGCAAATGGAATATCATCAATACCAATCAATGCAAAATCTTCAGGAATACGAAGCTTATATGCCTTAACCGCTTTCAAAATTTCAATCAAGGCTAAATCATTTCCAGCTAAAATTGCGGTTGGCGGCTCTTCTAAAGCCAACATTTCCATTAAGCCTGCCTTAATGTCTCGCGTCTCTAACCCTCGCTGATAAGCCCGACCGAATGTTATCGCTTGGTGCTTCAAAATCTCTCCAAAAGCGTCCATCCTTTCGACTCGAGGTGTCACGTGGTGAATGAGTGACGTTGTGATGATGCCAATGCGCTCGTGTCCCTTTGAAAGGAAATGATCCACTGCAAGCTGGACGGCAGCATGGTTATCGAGAAGAAAAGCATCAACGGCCACTCCTTCCACAAGCCGGTCGATAAAAATAAGCGGGTAATCTTCTTGAAGTAAATCTTCATATAGTGCTTTGTTCTCTCCTGTTGGAAAGACAATAAACCCATCGACTTGCTTTGCCCTTAACATCTGAATGTACTTCTTTTCTTTAGCTGGATCATCATCCGCATTGCAAACAATGACGTGAAAATCATGCTCATGACAGACATCCTCAATGGCACGAATGATCTGTGTTGAAAAGACATGCAAAATATTTGCTACAATGACACCAATGGTCGATGTTTTTTTCTGCTTTAAACTTCTCGCGAGAACATTGGCTTCATACCCTAACGTTTGAATGGCTTTCTCAATCCGTAATTTCGTCTCCTCTCCCATATAATGATAGCGTTTGTTAAGGTACTGTGAGACGGTGCTTTTTGAGACATTGGCATGCCTTGCAACATCTGCCATGGTCGGTCTTTTCATATTGACTCCTTTGCTAAAACGGTTTACTAAATCGATTTAGTTGCATTATAAAACATTTGAAAACGTTTCACAATACCTTTTAAATGATTTATTGAGAAAAATCAAAGTTTGCGAACCAGGATTCTTTTCGGTGCTCTGAGAATACTTTTAATACCAAATAATCCAACCGCAGGGCGCGTGTTCTGAAGCAGGGTGCTTCACCGTCTTGATGACCAGAATTTTATACATTCCAAGAAAACGGACATCACCGCACTGTTTGGGTGAAGGTTTTTCAAAAGAATCGCGAGAACGGGTACCACTGTGCTGTTTGGGTGACCGTTTTTCAAATGGATTGGGAAAACGGGCATCACCTCGCTATCTTGGTGACCGTTTTCCAAAAGAATCTAGAAAACGGGCATCACCTTGGTATCTTGATGACCGTTTTTCAAATGGATCGGGAAAATGGGCACCACCTCGCTATCTTGATGACCGTTTTTCAAATGGATCGGGAAAATGGGATCCACCTCGCTGTCTTGGTGACCGTTTTTCAAAAGAATCTAGAAAACGGGCATCACCTCGCTATCTTGGTGACCGTTTTTCAAATGGATTGGGAAAATGGGCATCACCTTACTATCTTGGTGACCGTTTTTCAAACGGATCGGGAAAATGGGCATCACCTTGCTGTCTTGGTGACCGTTTTTCAAATGGATCAGGAAAATGGGATCCACCTCGCTATCTTGATGACCGTTTTCCAAAAGAATCTAGAAAACGGGCTTCACCTTGCTGTCTTGGTGACCGTTTTCCAAAAGAATCTAGAAAACGGGCATCACCTTGCTATCTTGATGACCGTTTTTCAAATGGATCGTGAAAATGGGATCCACCTCGCTGTCTTGGTGACCGTTTTCCAAAAGAATCTAGAAAACGGGCATCACCTCGCTATCTTGATGACCGTTTTTCAAATGGATCGGGAAAATGGGATCCACCTCGCTGTCTTGGTGACCGTTTTTCAAAAGAATCTAGAAAACGGGCATCACCTCGCTATCTTGGTGACCGTTTTTCAAATGGATCGGGAAAATGGGCATCACCTCGCTATCTTGGTGACCGTTTTTCAAATGGATCGGGAAAATGGGCATCACCTTGCTGTCTTGGTGACCGTTTTTCAAAAGAATCTAGAAAACGGGCACCACCTCGCTATCTTGATGACCGTTTTTCAAATGGATCGGGAAAACAGGCATCACCTGCGCACATCAATACCACCCCATAAAGTAAAAAGCACTTGTCGGGGAACCCGATGGTGCGTCGAACGCGGACCCTACCCACATCAAAAAATCGTAAAAACACGATTTTTCTGCGAGGATTATTCTCTTAGCAGCTTTCCTGAGTCGTGTGAGCATGAGGAAAGCGCGTGTTCTGGAGCGGAAATCCACACCGTCCTGATGACCAGGAATTTCCTGATCTTTTAAAAAAAGTGGAAAGACATGAAGTCTCTCCACTTTTAAAACCCACAGGTATTTTTAGTTCTTTCAATTAACCTTCTTGACCATATAACTCATCTAATGGTTTAGCGATGATTTTGTTCATATCATTAAACAAGTTGCTCATGTGTTGTTCGGCATTCATTAATGTACTAATTAATGGATGCTGCTGCACGAGTTGGAACTGTTGGTTCGCTTGATTCGCTTCTTCCTCAGTCAACTGCTCACCTTGCATCTGTTTTTGTTGCAAAGTCATCTGCAACTGACGGAAATTCGCGAACAACTGCTTGGCGCTCTCGTCCTTTTCAATCTCTTCATGTGCCTTTTTTAGCACATTGTATTCATTGCTTTCACGAATGGCTTTCTCCAAATCGTAAGCAACGTCGTATAAATTCGCCATTTGAAACCTCCTGAAATTTTACAATAGACAAACACTGTTTTCGCCCATCATTTATTTAATCTCTTCCAGTGTAACAAAAATCAGGGGTCCACTTCATCCCTCAGCCGAAAAAGTTTACATTTATCATTGAATAAAGAGCATAATAATCGCTTGAAAGACGCCGATGATGCCTCCAAGTAAGGCCCCAAGATAAGTAATCATCTTAAATTCTCTTTTAGAAATTAAAAGGACAACCTCTTCAAGCTCCTGAAGGGAAAAGGCTCGCACCTGATCTGTAATAAGTTTCTCAAGATCAAGGACCTGTAAAATCTCTGTGATCCTCCCCGACAAAGTGCGTAAGCCATATTCAACAAGCACAGGCACTTCTTCTAAAAGCGGTGCTTTAAGTCCTGACAAAACTTCTGATGGTGATTTTTCTAATAGACGAGTGACCGAGAGCCTTGGAACAACCCTTTCATGGACAAAATCTCTAAGTGTACCTTCCGCCTGCCATTTCTCATCGATTTCCAAAAGCGTGAGGTCTTGAATCTTGAACCACTCTGTCTCCAATAACTCATGTAATGCCATGATAAAGGACGGTTGCCTTAAGAAACTGATCATTTCTGGATAAAGCTTGTCTACAAGACTCTGATTCCCAAGAAACATTCCGAGCATGTTGCCTAAAAAACCTTTATTTTCAAAAAAGCGATCCAAATGATCTTTTACCGTTTCTCTTCCCTTTTCACTTTCCAAGTAATCCGTTAACTGTTGTCCAATATAACGGGAAAATTCCGGGA
This sequence comes from Pullulanibacillus pueri, assembly GCF_014639255.1. Classification (GTDB taxonomy): domain Bacteria; phylum Bacillota; class Bacilli; order Bacillales; family Sporolactobacillaceae; genus Pullulanibacillus; species Pullulanibacillus pueri. The sequence continues at coordinate 4,875 of NZ_BMFV01000046.1, read as the reverse complement.
GTTGACTTTCAATCAATGGCTTCATGCCCTCGGGTATAATTTCCCTTACAGTCTTGTCTTTGTTGTCCTCCCAAAGAGAATCAAAAGAACCCATAACCCAGTCGTCAATCATCGTATTCACATGCGAGATTAATCTTTCTCTTTGTTCTTCATTTTTAATGTAACTACGAAAAGGTTTCTTTTCATCTAACCATTTTTCAAGTTCTCCTTGAATAATCGAAGTGGTACGCTCCTGTAGTTGGCTATCTGCAAATTTTTTCTCCAGGCTATCTGCAGTCAGCAAATGCTTCATCACTAGCTTTCCAAGCTGACCGGCAATTTCTTCCCGCCTTTTTGGAATGACACCGGGTGTGAACGGTAACCGCCATTTCCCGATATAAACCGGCCGATGGGGCCTAAATAACATCTTAATCGCAATGGAATTGGTCACACCCCCGATAATCGCACCGATGACCACAAGAAGGACGAATGTCCCTAATACTTCTCCAACACTCATTTCGTTCACCCTTTTTCTTCATACACTTTCCCATTCCACTCACGCCCAGAATAAAGTGACCATATACTAGCACGAAAGCACATGACAAATCTGGAGGTCAGTAAAGATGGACTCATACTTCGTCGAGAAAATCAATCAAAAGCAAGGTACGGTTTATTTACCTCATGCATTATATCAAAAGGAACTCTCTAAGGTGACATTCTCTACAAAAACGGTATTATGTACATTTAGAGCCTCCCGCAATAATAAATGTTATTTCTCCGAAGATATCTGGCAAGCATTAGGCATCCCTTTTGCTCAAAAATGGACCCTCTATATTCATGAAGACACCTTATACTTTTTACCTATCATTGGCTTATTTACGACTCAATATAACAAGAGTACCTTACGCCCCTTTGGAGAGAGGACAGAGCAGTTTAAACAGCTCTTACAGCTCACGAAAGCTCATGGTGGTTGTGCCTACCTTTTTACAACCGAACACATTCACTGGGAAAACGGCTTGATTCGTGGCATTGTCTATCATGATCATCAATGGCAAGAGCAAACCCTTCCGTTTCCGCAGCTTGTCTATGACCGTACGCCAAATCGCCGTGCTGAACGATTAACTATGGTCAAGGACATTAAACAGCGTTTCCAACAGGATTACGGTATTCCTTGGTTTAATCCACAGTTTTTTAATAAATGGGACATACACACAAGATTGCAAGGACACCCTCTGGCGAGTCAATATCTCCCGAAAACCTATCCTTTAACTGAAAAATATTTAAAAACGGCTCTCTCTAATTTTACCACGGTCTATATAAAACCGAAAAAAAGTAGCCATGGTGTAGGCATAAAACGGGTGACCGCACTGGACCATGGAAAAATAACCTGCCAAACAAACACGATAGACGGTTCCTATTCAAAACAGTATCCATCACTCAAACATTTTCTTGTCAGTGAATTTCAAGACCATCCTACCGAACATTACTTTTTACAACAAGGCATTCCGTTAAAAACCAAAGATGGAAAGCCATTTGATTTTAGAATCCATACGAATAAAGACGGACAAGGACAATGGCAGGTCAGTGCTTGTGCAATAAAAATCGCTGATCCCTCAAAAATAACTACCCATAATCAATATGGAGGGGAAATCCATTCTTTAGTAGAGTGTTTAGGAAAAGAGAAGGCCAAGGTTTATTATGATTTCCTTAAAGAGGAAGCCCTGACTCTGAGCCAGATTCTTGATGAACAAATAAAAGACCTCATCGGCGAACTCGGGTTGGATTTGGGCATTGATGAAGATAACCGGGTGTGGCTCTTTGAGATTAATGCCAGACCAGGGAAAGTGATCTTCCACCACCCTAAGATCCGTAAACAAGAGAAGTATGTTAACCACTATTGGATTGACTATTGTACGTATCTTGTCAAGCTCTCCATTCAAAAACCTCTGTGGTTTGTAGAAGCAGCTGATTTGATCCCGTATTAAAATTAATGATTTACAACTTTCAGGTTAAATGGTATGTTCGACTTGAGGTGTTTGAACATGATGACACATTTCACATATCAACCCTTTTTGTCTAAACAAACCCGGAGAAGAGAATATCGTATTTCCTTCTTTTATAAAGGGCAACTGTATAACGGTATCTATCATTATGACGGGCAAATTGATTGGGATGAGCGCCCAGATGAAGCAGATATAAAAAAATTAACCACTCAAGTTCATGAGTTTATGCTTTTTCATGTTTATGATGCGTAAACCCATTTAGCGGGGCTTGCGCCTTGAAGCTTTAAGAGCTCAACTGACATTTAAAATGCTGCTTATTTCGTCTCTCATTTGTTTTACAAACAACGGTTTAAGGAAACCCTTTAACTAAGGGGGGTTCTTAAGTGGATAAAAAAATCAGAGCAGAAAAAGATCTACAACACGAAGGTCGTCAAGAATACTATCTTGATATCGATCGCATGATGTCTGAAGGCCTAGCAGGAGGAACGGTGAATCCTAAGTATGACCATCCTTCTGTTGACTATTATCATGAGATCGCTGTAACTGAGGATCCACCTCGAGAGACCTAATCCCTTTTGCTTGGTCTTATTGGACCAACGCCAAGACACCCAATCTTAACTTAAGATTGGGTGTTAATCTTTAAAAAGGAGATTTTGCCCATGCTTGAATCCTTAAAATCCCTTTATGGACAAGCCTTTACATATTATGACGAAGAAATAAAAAATCCAGAAGACTTTTTCTGGTTTGAAGAGGAGAAGGGCTTCCAATTCGGCATCCGAAAAATGGCCATCACAGAACGAGAGCTTCAATTGTTAAAGTTACAATTTAAGACCGCCGATCAACTCATTCAGCCCCGAAGCAAGGAACAGGATGCGTGGGCACAACTCTTATTCCATGGAGCCGTCTCGGTTGCGCAAAAAAATCTTCTTTTCTTCCCAAGTTTTCCTTTATATCTCTCTTTTAAAGCTCTACCTCACGATCTTTCATTATTTGAAGAAGCGATTCATGGGTTTTTTTCAAAACAGCCTGTTATTATTTGGCAGGATAGACAGGCAATTATTATGCTCCGTCACGCCCATGATTATGGCCTTGCCAGTGACCTCGTTGAACTCTTGGCAACCGAACTTTTTATTGATTGTACAGTGCTCACTGGAGCTATTCTCTACGAAGAACATTTAGCCCCTCAAGGGTATAACATCCATCATGAGTTATTCCAACTTGCCAAAGAGTTGTATCCGCGGCAACGGGTGATTACTCTTGATGCCTTAATCCCTATATACCTTTTGAAAAAAATACCGACGACCGATGCCAAAATCCTTCTTAATAAAATTACTCAAGCTTTATCTGAAGGCGGCAATGAGCTAGAGGAAACGCTGACGATCTTCTTACAAAATAATATGAATGTGTCTACAGCTTCAAAAGCTTTATATATCCATAGAAACAGCTTACAATATCGATTGGACAAGTTTACTGAGAAGACTGGGCTTGATCCGAAGACCTTTGAAGATGCCATCATTATTTATATTGGGATTTTAAAGCATCGTCTCAACCAACTTGTCACATTTTCACAAGGAAACCCATAATCTTTGTGCACTTTGCTACCTATTCCCCGCCCATAAAAACGTTTACAATTAGAGTATATTAAGAACGAAAGAAAACGAGGGGGAATTTAAAATGGCTAATATTACGATGAAAAACATCGACAAGGTCTACGATAAGGCAGAAACGAAATCAGTTGATGGTTTTAACCTCGACATTCAAGATAAGGAATTTATCGTCTTCGTCGGTCCATCAGGTTGCGGTAAATCAACAACACTTCGGATGATTGCGGGTCTTGAAGATATTACAAACGGAGAACTTTATATCGGTGACCGTCTCGTCAATGATGTGGCTCCTAAAGATCGTGACATCGCGATGGTTTTCCAAAACTACGCGCTTTATCCACACATGAATGTTTATGACAACATGGCTTTTGGTCTTAAACTTCGTAAATTCAAAAAGCAAGAAATTGAAGAAAGAGTACAAAACGCGGCTAAAATTTTAGGGATTGACAAATTCCTTGATCGTAAACCAAAGGCTTTATCTGGTGGTCAAAGACAGCGTGTCGCTCTTGGTCGTGCGATTGTTCGTGATCCTCAAGTATTCCTTATGGATGAACCATTATCTAACCTTGATGCTAAACTTCGTGTACAAATGCGTGCCGAACTTACAAAGCTTCATAAAAGACTACAAACCACAACAATTTATGTTACTCACGACCAAACAGAAGCGATGACCATGGCTACCCGTATTGTCGTTATGAAAGACGGGATTATCCAACAAGTGGGTACACCTAAAGAAGTTTACGATCTTCCAGAAAATATCTTTGTTGCTGGCTTTATGGGATCACCTGCAATGAACTTCTTGAAAGCAAGACTCGAAGACGGTCAGGCTGTTGTTGGAAGTAATAAGTTTAAGATTCCTGAAGGCAAAATGAAATTACTCCGTGAACGTGGTTATGTCAATAAGGAAGTTGTTCTTGGTATTCGTCCTGAGGATATCCATGATGAACCATTATTCATCGATTCTTCTAAGGATACTGCCTTTGAAGCTAACATCGAAGTGGCAGAATTAATGGGTGCAGAAACCTTCCTTTATTCTTCCATTGGTGAGGATGCATTCGTTGCTCGTGTTGATTCACGTACAGATACAACAAGTGGTCAAAAGATCACCTTGGCATTAGATATGAACAAAGCACATTTCTTTGATGTCGACAACGAATTACGTATTCGTTAACATTAGAATAAATAAAACAGGGAAGTCGCAAATAGCGGCTTCCCTTTTCCATAATATTGGCTCTATTATATATGTTGGGGTTTGTAGACAATTTACAATGCTGTTTTGGTTAAGTGAA
>NZ_BMFV01000045.1 GCF_014639255.1 Pullulanibacillus pueri | reverse complement strand
GTTAGATTTTTAAGTGGGGATAAAGAGTAGGAGCTTTACTCCTACCCCAACATTTGACTTAGAACCGCTTTTAAAAGGTTATGAAAAGGCTATGATTGAGATAAGCTCTATTTTAAAAGCATCTTTTATAGAGGGGGAAGGGCAATGAAACTGATTGCCGGATTGGGCAATCCAGGTTCTGAATACATACATACACGGCATAATATAGGTTTTGAGGTGGTTGAAAAATTAGCCGAGGAACATCGTATTCCTATGAACCGATCTAAATTTAATGCATTATATGGTAAAGGGACGATCCATGGAGAAGAAGTCCTGTTAGTTAAACCGTTAACATATATGAACTTGTCTGGAGAAGCTATTGGTCCCATGATGAGTTATTTTAAGATCCCGATCGAGGACATATTAATTATTTACGATGACCTGGACCTTGCTGTAGGGAAATTACGGTTAAGACTTAAAGGCAGTGCAGGTGGACATAATGGTATGAAATCCATTATTCAACACGTCGGTTCAACAGAGTTTAAAAGGTTGCGTTTTGGAATAGGGCGCCCACCAGGTCGGCAACCCGTTGTGGACTATGTCCTCAAAAAATTTTCAAAGGAAGAAGACCCTGTTGTAGAGTCTGTTGTTGAAAAGGCAGTCAAGGCCTGTGAGGAATGGTTTAAAGACCCTTTTGATAAAGTCATGAATAAATATAATGCTTGAATAAAAGCCCTAAGTGATGTTTATACTACTCCTAGATTTACCATCTACTAGGAGGGTAAAAATGGAAATATATTATCGCTGTAGGCATTGCGGTGTCCAGGTAGGGCATTTAAAAAACGATGTTTTTGATACAAATCATCTCGGTTTTAATCAGTTGAACAGTACAGAACGCACCGAACTTATCGAATATAATAGTAAGGGTCACATTAATGTTTCAACAATATGTGAGGATTGTCAGGAAGCTTTAGAGCGAAATCCTGATTACCATCAATTTGACACATTCATACAGTAATAAAGCTTTGGTCTAGGCTACCAAGGCGTTTTCTGTTTGAGGGAGGGGATTACTTGTGCTTGGCTTAAAACAATTTTTTTCAGAGAATGTAAGGGATCTTAAAGTCGTGCTCGAAGGCTTTTCAAATGGTATGCGGCAACAGTTTGTTGCAGGTTTATCCAACGCTTCAAAATCGTTATGGGTTTCCTCTCTCTATGAAGATCGGCATGAGACCATTTTAGTTGTGACACACAATTTGTTTCAAGCTCAAAAGTTATATGATGACCTTGAAGGGCTGCATTCAGATACAGAAGTGTTTCTATATCCAGTGAATGATCTTATTGCGTCAGATATTGCTGTTGCGAGCCCAGAGCTTTTGTCGCAACGATTACAAGCGCTTAATTACTTGGCGGAGAACAAGAAGGGGATTATTATTGTCCCGGTGGCGGGATTAAAACGATTTATTGCCCCTGAAAAGTATTGGAAAAGAGGCAGTCAGACCTTTAAGGTTGGCGATATTCTAGAAATTGAGGCCTTAGTACAAAGGCTTTCTGCCGTAGGTTATGATCGTGAAGCGATGGTGAATTCCCCAGGACAATACAGTATTAGAGGGGGGATCATTGATATTTACCCGCTCACGTTGCCTCATCCTGTTCGGATGGAGCTCTTTGATGATGAGATTGACTCTATCCGCTATTTCGACAGTGAAACGCAGCGCTCATTAGATAAAATTGATCAAGTAACAATTGGCCCGGCACGGGAGTTAATCTTATTTCCCGAGCAATATAAAATGGGGGCAGAAAGATTAGAAGAGGCTCTTGCTCATACGTTGACAAAAGTCAAAAATAAAAAAGTAAGAGAAGCTTTATCAGAGACCCTTAGTAGTGAAATTGAGGCCTTAAAGGAACAAACCGATTTCCAAGGCATGATGAAATATACACAATTGTATTATGAAGAAAAGACGACTCTATTAAACTATATGCCCAAAAACACATTGGTGGTTGTAGATGAAATTAGTAGGGTGCAAGAAGCTGCAGAACAGCTTGATCAAGAAGAAGCGGAATGGCTAACAGCATTGCTTGAAAAGGGGGAAATGGTCAGTGATCTTCCTCTCTCAAGAAGTTGGAATGAATTAAGTTCCTTTTCTTCTTTTCAATCATTGTTTTTGTCCCTGTTTCTTCGTCACAGTCCACAAATTCAACCTGAAAATATTATTAATGTGACCTGTCGAGCCATGCAAAATTTTCATGGTCAAATTAACGTGCTCAAAAATGAGTGTACACGATGGGTAAAAAGTCATTTTGCGGTTCTTTTTGTTGCTCATGACAAAGATCGTGCACAAAAGATGGTCAGTGTTTTTCGAGATTATGGTATCGATTCAGAATATCTCGATCCCAAAACAAGGCCGACACCTGGAACCATTAATATTACGGTTGGACAACTAGGCGGTGGGTTTGAACTGGTGCAGCAAAAGCTCGCCGTTATTACAGATCAAGAAGTCTTTGCAAATAAAGCTTATAAGTCTAAAAGGCGTCCTAAAAAAGTGACGAATGCCGAGCGCTTAAAAAGCTATAATGAGCTTAAAATTGGTGACTATGTCGTTCATATTGATCATGGTATTGGTCGTTATATAGGCATTGAGACCTTAGAGGTCGGTGGAAACCATAAGGATTATTTGCATATTCGTTATAAAGGTAACGACAAGCTGTATGTTCCTGTTGAAAAAATTGATCAGGTACAAAAATATGTTGGCTCTGAAGGAAAGGAACCGAAACTTTACGCCTTGGGTGGCAGTGAATGGAAACGTGTCAAAACGAAGACGAAGTCATCCGTCCAAGACATTGCCGATGATCTGATTAAGTTATATGCTGAACGCGAGGCTAGTAAGGGTCATGCCTTTCAGCCTGATGGCCCTGAGCAGCGAGAGTTTGAAGCAGCATTCCCTTACCAGGAAACAGAAGATCAGATTAAAGCAATTGAAGAGATCAAGCAGGATATGGAAAAAGTCCGTCCAATGGATCGCCTTTTATGTGGAGACGTGGGGTACGGGAAAACAGAAGTGGCCCTAAGAGCGGCCTTTAAAGCTATAGTAGAGGGCAAACAAGTCGCCTTTTTAGTCCCTACAACGATATTGGCCCAACAGCATTTTGAAACAGCTGTGGAACGCTTTTCTGATTTTGCAGTTAAGATCGGTGTGTTGAATCGCTTCCGCTCTCGTAAAGAACAACAAGAAACGCTAAAAGGGCTAAAGAATGGAACGGTGGATTTAGTCATCGGGACACATCGTTTGTTATCAAAGGATATAACATTTAAGGACTTAGGCTTATTGATTGTTGATGAAGAACAACGGTTTGGTGTGACCCATAAAGAGAAAATCAAGCAGATGAAGGCAAATGTCGATGTTCTGACTTTAACAGCGACTCCGATCCCTAGAACCCTCCACATGTCAATGTTAGGTGTTCGTGATCTGTCAATCCTAGAGACGCCACCAGAAAATCGTTTTCCAGTGCAGACGTATGTCACTGAATATAGCGGAGCGCTTGTGCGTGAGGCGGTGGAACGTGAATTGGCAAGAGGCGGACAGGTCTACGTTCTCTATAATAGGGTCGAAACGATACAACAAATGGCCAATCAAATTGACACGATTATTCCTGATGCCCGTGTGGCTTATGCCCATGGTCAGATGAAGGAAAACGAATTGGAGTCGGTCATGATTGACTTTTTAGATGGGGCCTATGATGTGCTTGTATCGACCACCATTATCGAAACGGGTGTTGATATTCCTAACGTGAACACACTTATTGTCTATGATGCGGATCGGATGGGGTTATCTCAGCTTTATCAATTGAGAGGTCGTGTGGGTCGCTCCAATCGTGTAGCCTATGCGTACTTTACCTATCATAAGGACAAAGTGATGAATGAAGTGGCGGAAAAACGATTGCAAGCGATTAAAGAATTTACAGAGCTTGGTTCGGGATTCAAGATTGCTATGAGAGACTTGTCCATTCGTGGAGCCGGGAACTTATTAGGGGCTCAGCAACATGGCTTTATTGATTCTGTTGGTTTTGATCTCTATTCACAAATGCTAAAAGAGGCAGTTGAAGAAAAGACCAAGACAACCACAGAGCAAACAGTGAAAGTTGAAACCAATTTGAATATCGAAGCCGATGCGTATATTCCAGATACCTATATAGGGGACTCACTACAAAAAATAGATATGTATAAGAAATTTAAAAGTGTGACTTCCCTTAATGAAGTCGCAGAATTGGAAGAAGAAATGGTCGATCGTTTTGGTGACTATCCAAGAGAAGTGAGTGATTTATTCACTGTCGCTAAGATTAAGGCGTTGGCAACAGAATTGCTTATTGAATCCATCAGTGAAGAAAAGAATGGCTATGTTCTTTTGTTTTCAGAAGAAGGCTCGGGGAAATTAGACAACTACCAGTTGTTTGAGGCCATTAGTGGGTATGGGAGAGAGGCCGGATTGGGTTCAGAAGGGCCCAAAATTAAAGTGACTCGATACCTTGCGAAAACCAATAGTAGTGATCAATTAGAAAAGCTTAGTCAATTCCTTTATGATATATATAACAACCAAATTAAGGTGGCAAGTGTCAGTTAATCTTTTTATCTTAGGTTTAAGGAGTAAAGCCTCTTTGGTAAAAACGGGGAGACAAGGCCAGGATGATCTGTCCATAAATACCGGATTCTGTTGAACGGGCATTCGGTTGGCGAAGAAGGAAATTCCTGAATGAAGTTTCACTTTATGTATAGAACGGAAAACAACGCAAATAATAAGACCAGAAAACATTGGCGTTATCTTATACAAATTTCCATTATATCTAGAAAGTGAGGCAGCTTAAGATGAAAGCAACAGGTATTGTACGCCGGATAGATGATTTAGGACGCGTTGTTATTCCAAAAGAAATTCGTAGAACTTTACGCATACGTGAAGGAGATCCTTTAGAAATATTTGTTGATCGTGATGGGGAAGTGATTCTAAAGAAATATTCCCCAATAAGTGAATTAGGTAATTTTGCTCAAGAGTATGCCGATTCCCTCGCGGAAAATTCCGGTAGGTTGGTTTTGATTGCTGATCGTGACGCGGTTATTGCGGTATCTGGTGGATCAAAGAAAGACTATTTAGAAAAGAGTATCGGTCCAGATGTTGAAAAGGCGATGGAAAATCGGAGTACGATAAAAGAAACTTCCGGAAAGGGACAATTGGTTGACCACATTGATCAGTCAGGTGCCTTTGTGATTGCTCCTATCATCGCAAGTGGTGATCCGATTGGAGCGGTGATGATTGTATCTAAAGATCATGAGGATGTTGGTGACATAGAGGCAAAACTTGCAGAAACAGCTGCTGGTTTTCTAGCTAGACAAATGGAGCAATAATCCGATAAAAAGGACTAAAATATTATTCATATACAAACAAAGGGGCAGCTTTACTTAATGGCTGTCTCTTTTTTATTATATCAGCCATTATAAGTTGAACATTTATAATGGCTGTCTTCTTTTAATAAAAAAGGTAAATCTTATACGTCGATAGAGTGAATAGTGTTGATTTTCACTCCGGGCCGCTCGCTTTCCTCATGCCCACAGGACTAAGGAAAGCTTCTAAGGGATAATCCTCGCAGAAAAATTGTGTTTTTACGATTTTTTGATGTGGTAGTCGGGGTCCCCGAAAAGTGCTTTTTACTTTTTGGGGTGTGATTGATGTACCGGCTTCTGCAGGTGTCACACGGACGTGACGTTTTTACCTGATCATCCTTAGTGGATTCAGCTAATTTTGGAATGGACTAGTTAGTTCCTAGCTCCAAGTTCCTGTTCTTGCGTTTACTGGATCTGCTTTGTAGTGAGCTTGCTCGGAACAACTCGAAGTTTACTCGGGAAGTCACACTAGTTGCTGTTCCCGAAGGAGCCAGAGCACCTTCTGTTCCAATTAACTGGGTGTTTAAGCTGCCATTTGGTAACAAAAACTTTTTTAAAAGTATAAGCGGTCGAGGCAATAAAGAGATCGGTAGAAAAACTGATCCTTATGGATAAAGAGCTAGGTGTAAGCCAAGCAATTCTCATCTAAACGAGGAACTGGCATGTTTTTCACCCGGTTTTCTAAACTCGTTTTTTTGAATTGAGGTCGGCTATGATATAATCACCCTAGAATTGTGAGTGTGATGATCTAATGGAGCGAAGTATTTTGCGCGGGGCATTTATCCTAACGGCCGCCGCTTTTATCATTAAGGTATTAAGTGCGGTCTATCGCTTACCCTATCAAAATCTAGCGGGGGATATAGGGTTTTATGTTTACCAACAAGTGTATCCTTTTTATGCCTTTGCCGTGACAATGGCTGGATTTGGTTTTCCCGTCGTTCTTTCAAGGATGATTAGTGAAGCGCGTATGAAGCAGGGGCAAAAAGGCGTTCAAACTGTTTTTGCCACCGCTGCAAGTGTATTATCAATAGTTGGATTGTTTCTGTTTTTACTCTTATTTTTAGGGGCACCCTTTATCGCCTCGTTAATGCAGGATGCTTTACTGGTTAAGCCATTACATATGATTTCGTTTATTTTTTTATGGATGCCGCTACTTGCCCTCTTTAGAGGTTATTTTCAAGGCCTTCAGGATATGAAACCAACGGGGATTTCCCAGGTTGCTGAACAGGCGTTACGCGTTACGTTAATTTTAGGGCTGTCTTTTTATCTTTTTTATAAAGGCTCAGGACCTTATACCTTTGGTACAGCGGCAGCCTTTGGGTCGATGATTGCGCCCGTTGCGTCCACCTTTTTTCTCTTGCTTTTTTTCTATAAAACTAAAGGGAGCTCGAGACCGCAAATACAATGGCATTGGGATTTTAAAGTAGTGAAACGATTCCTTTTTGAAGGATTAGCCTACACTGTTGCCTCATTGGCAATTGTGCTGTTTCAATTCGTGGACACATTAACGCTTGTTCCTTTTCTTAATGATCAAGTGAATGCTGCTCGAGAGTTAAAAGGCATTTATGATCGGTCCTTTCCATTTATTCAAATGGGGATGATGACGGCAGTGGCATTAGCGACATCAGCTGTCCCGGTTTTGGCACAAATTAAAGGAGAAAGTAAAGAGCATGTAACTCAATGGAGACAGCCTTTGCGTCTTGCCATTATTTTTGGTAGTGCAGCCGCCGTAGGTTTATTTCTTATCGTTAAAGAAACGAATATTTTTCTCTTTGAAGATAGTTCAGGTTCTCTGACACTTGCAATCATGGTGTTAAATATTTTAAGTGCCTCTATCATTATTACTAGTGCAACGCAACTCCAAGGGCTAGGCCGGATTTGGTTGCCCATGATTTTAATGGTGGCTGCAGCGTGTGTGAAACTCGGCCTGAATGGTTTACTCATTCCTTCAATGGGGATCCTAGGAGCAGGGTTGGCAACAACGATGAGTTTATTTGGTCTCTCGTTACTGCTGTTGGGGATACTCAAAAAAGAATGGCGTATGCGTCTTTTTCACTGGAAGGAGTATGGTGTACTTGGAATGGCTAACCTTCTCATAATGGTAGTCGTATTCCTCTGGAAAACCTTGCTTCATGGCTTTGTTTTTCAAGGGCATCAGGGGCGTATAGAGGCGGGGCTTATAGCTCTTTCAAGTGCAGTTTGGGGAGGGTTTATATTCTTATTTTTTATTGCACGAAAAGGTCTTCTGGAAAAAGAGGATATTGAGCAGTTCCCTTTTGGCGGAATGATGGTCAAGCTATTATTCAAAAATCAATCAGTGAGGAGATCAAGTGATGTCGGGAACGATTAAAATTATTGGATTGGGAGCAGGCGGATTACAACAATTGACGGTGGGTATATATCATACGTTGAAAGATGCGAAGCGGCTGTATTTGAGGACAGAAAAACATCCAGTTATCGAAGAGTTAAAAGGTGAGCTTTCTTTTCACACTTTTGACGCTATTTACGAGAGTCATTCCGACTTCCATTCTGTCTATGAGGAAATCGTTGATGAATTAGTGCGTGAATCTAAAAAGGGAGACCTTGTTTATGCAGTACCTGGTCATCCGATGGTTGCAGAAAAAACTGTTCAACTTTTATTAGAAAAAGCAAGGACTGAAGAAGCCTCCGTTGAGGTAGTCGGGGGACAAAGCTTTATTGATCCACTTTTTAGTGCTTTGGGCATAGACCCTATTGAAGGGTTTTATTTCTGTGATGCCGTAGATCTAGAAGGAGATCAGTTGCCCTTAACGTCACACATGGTGATTTGCCAAGTTTATGATGCCTATATTGCTTCAGAGGTTAAATTGACTTTGATGGAAAAGCTACCTGCTGAATATGAAGTGGTTATTGCAAAATCCGTAGGAAATAGCGATCAAGAACTTCTCCGCGTCCCCCTTTATGAGTTGGATCGTCAGGTAGAGGTTGATAATTTAACAAGCGTATATGTCCCTCCTATAGAGGATGAACGCTTATTACATCGTCACTTCTCTTATCTTCGCCAAGTGATTAAGACGTTAAGAAGTCCAGAAGGGTGTCCTTGGGACAGAAAACAAACGCATGAATCGTTGCGGAAGTATCTCATTGAGGAAGCTTACGAAGTGATAAGTGCGATTGACGAACAAGATGATGATCACTTGGTAGAAGAATTAGGCGATGTTTTGTTACAGGTGTTGCTTCATGCCCAGATTGGAGAGGATGAAGGCTATTTTGACATTAGTGATGTCATCAAGGGATTAACGGAAAAAATGATTCGCCGGCATCCCCATGTTTTTGGTGATGAAACAGCACAAACAGCGGATGAGGTCCGCACGCGCTGGGAAGAAATTAAAAAGATCGAGCAGCAAGGGCAACCTCAACTTACCAGTATTTTTTCTGAGCTTGAAAAAGGATTGCCCCCGCTCATCATGGCTCATGACATTCAAAAGGAGGCTGCTAAAATAGGCTTTGATTGGCCAGAGAAGGAAATGGTTTGGAATAAAATCTATGAAGAGCTTGAAGAATGTCGCCAAGAAGTAGAAAAGAATGATTCAGGTAAGCTTGAGCGTGAATTAGGCGATGTTTTATTTTCGATAGTTAATCTTGCAAGAGTGTACGCGATTGATCCTTCAATAGCCTTAAACACCACAAATCAAAAATTTATGAAACGTTTTAAGGGGATTGAAAGAGTGGCTCATGAATCCGGACAGTCCTTACATGCGATGTCATTAGAGGAAATGGATCAAATTTGGGAAAATATGAAGGAAAAATAGTAATAATAAAGGAATAATAAGGTTTAAAAACGAAGTATTTTGGTAGACTGAAAAAATAATAGCGATAGTGATGTCGCCGTACGTGGTCAGTGAGGAAAAAGCGCACTGAAAACTAAGGAGGATGAAGTGACATGAATAAAAATCAGTTGGTTGAAAACATTGCAACAAAAACGGGAGTAACAAAAAGGGATGTCGAAAGTGTTGTCAATGGGTTCTTGGAGGAAGTCACAACTGCCTTGAAGAACGAGGAAAAGGTTCAATTTGTTGGCTTTGGTACGTTTGAAACAAGGGAACGTTCCAGCCGGACAGGGCGAAATCCACAAACAGGTGAGGCGATTGAAATTCCAGCGTCAACAGTTCCTGCATTTCGTCCTGGTAATAAACTTAAGGAAGCTGTTAAATAATTATGCGACTCGATAAATATCTCAAAGTTTCACGATTAATTAAAAGAAGAACAGTGGCTAAAGAATTGGCTGATCAAGGCAGAGTATTGGTCAATGGTCGCGCTGCTAAAGCAGGAACAGAGATCCAAATTGGTGATGAGCTTAGTATTCGTTATGGTCAAAAAAATGTCGTTGTTAAAGTAACGAACATACAAGAAACTGTAAAAAAAGAAGAGGCAGAATTGCTTTATGAAGTCATCAATGAAGAGCCCATAAATTCATAAGATCCGCCAAAATAGATTGTTTTTTAGAAAGAGGCTGGGTCAGAAGTCGTTCACTCAAAGAAAAAATCCGTCCATTCAAATGATGAATCTTTTGAATGGGCGGATTTTTCTTTATACTTAACCTGGGGCAAATCGCTCTGTCAAAAGACTTCGCTTTCCATGGGCGCGGCCACAGCTTACTTTGGAGAAGTATTTAAGATTAAAAGCCCCCATTCCTGCGTCTACGAGTATTGCTTCGAAGTAAGCTTTCACGGAACCACTCGAGGTTGATTCGTGAAGGAACGCTGGTCGCTGTTCCCGTAGGACTAAGGAAAGTCCCTAAGAGAAATTCTTGTAGAAAATCATGTTTCTTTTTTTAGTGGGCAGGATCAGTGTTGTCACAGGTAGAAAAAATGAAGGTTTTGTCATGGAAATTTAGTCGATCTCTCCGTTCTTGTTAAATAGAAAATGGCCTGTTCTAAAATCATTTTCTCTCTCATAGGATGAGGACAAGGAGAGGGGGATGACTATGGATAACCACTATTATCCTTCAAATAGTTTTAATAAAGAGCGACAGGATCTTAATCATGATATTGTCATGAAGGGTAGAAAGAAGATTGAAATTACTGGTGTTAAGCATGTTGAGAGTTTTGATCATGAAGAGTTCCTTTTGGAGACGGTAATGGGTTATTTGGCAATCAAGGGGATTAATTTAAAGATGCAGAATCTTAGTGTTGAACAGGGTGTCGTGGTTATTGAAGGCAAGATTTTTGATATTAGCTACCTTGATGATCAAGGTGGAGACCACGCTAAGGGATTTCTTAGCAAGCTATTTAAATGACACTGACTGAACAATTTTCCACCATGATTGCGATGACCCTGATGGGCGGATGGATAGGGATGGCTTTATCCACCTACCATCGCCTCATTCATCCTAAGAAAAAATGGCACTGGATTATGATTGTCACGGATATCCTGTTCTGGATTGTACAAGGGCTCCTTATTTTTTATGTTCTTTTATCTGTGAATCAAGGTGAAATCCGGTTTTATATCTTTTTAGCTTTAGCCTGTGGATATGCCGCTTATAAAGCTTTGTTGGAGACATTATACGAGAGAATATTGAACGGGGTTATTGACCTTTTCGACAGATTTGCACGTTTCATAAAAAGATTGTTGAATCTTTTTTTTGTACAACCTACTTATTTCCTATTGAAGCTTTTGTTCCGATTCGTTAAGATGATAGGTAGAATACTAAGTATGATGAGTTTGTTTTTGCTATCGATCATTCTATTTCCATTTAAACTTATGGTACGATGGTTCATACCCACATCTTGGAAAATTCATTTGGGACAACTCTTGGCTAAATCAAGAGAGACTTTAATGAAATGGACGGATAAATTCAGGTAGGTGTTTAATGTGCGATCGACAGAGGTTACTAAGATTCGAAAGGACTATATCGCGTCGAGAGAAGTTTATGATAGATCTTTGAGAAAAAGAAAAAGAAATTTAATGAAAAGATTAATTGTATTTGGTTTAGCTCTATTTTTTATCATCGGTGGATTTGTCTCAGTGTTACATAAACAAACAAGCGAAATACACCAGGCGGATGCAAAAAAAGACCAATTAGAGAAGCGGTTGAAGACTGTTCAGGCTCAACAAGTTGACCTCAATAAACAGATTAAATTGCTTCATGATAGTGACTATTTAGGCAAGATCGCTCGGCGAGATTATTATATGTCTAAAGACGGTGAAATAATTTTTGCTTCTCCTGATGAGGACAAACATTGACTTGCTCATTTTTTGTTCTGTATAATAAAATGAAATGGAAATACAATTTTCTAGGAGGAGCAATCTTTAATGTCGATTGAAGTGGGCAATAAATTGCAAGGGAAAGTCACAGGGATCACTAATTTTGGTGCCTTTGTTGAACTTCCTGGGGGCCAAACGGGTCTTGTTCATATCAGTGAAGTGGCTGATAAGTATGTAGAAGATATTCGCGAAGTATTAGCTGTAGGAAATGAGGTCACTGTTAAGGTGCTTCAGGTTGGTGATGATGGTAAGATTGGACTATCGATTCGTAAAGCTGTGGATCGTCCAAGACCAACAAGACCAGCTTCTAAAGGAAAAGGGCCAAGACATCCGAGAAAAGATAACTTTGAAGACAAAATGAGTCGCTTTCTCAAAGATAGCGAAGATCGTTTATCCGCTATTAAAAAGCAAACGGAATCAAAACGGGGTGGACGCGGAGCTAGAAGAGGCTAACGCTGCCTGCCTTTATAATCATAAATACCAAAAACACCTGATCAGAGATGATGAGGTGTTTTTTGTAACTTTAGAATGGATACCATTGCTGAAGATCTTATAAGGGCGTCATCAAATAACTGTTGATCTCCACTCTCACTTGCTACTTGCTGACAGTACATCTAGGTATTAAAACCTTTTTCATTGCTTTAATACGGACCTGGCATGCTTTTCGCTTGTTTTCTTACATTCTGATAAAATGACAACGTTTACATAAACGGTTAAAAAAGTGTCTTGTTATTTTGCGTAAATTGTATAGCGGCATAGAAAGGCGTCGAAGAGTATTTTTTATGGGGTCTGTCTTTTTGACAAATTACGAAGGCATCATATGGTTAAATGAAACATACATTATTACATTACGGGTGGTGCGAGACATGAGTCAATGGGACGGAACAATTCATTCAGCCAAGATGGTAGAGAGTAGACAAGCGACCTCTTTACAGAAGAACGCCTTTTTTAAACGGTTCGCAAAGCACTTGACGCGTTGGTTAACCAGTTGGGAAATGATGTGCCTTGTCATTGGGATTTTGTTTGGACGAGCTATGATTCTTTCAAATTTAACCCCTTTTATTCTTCCGTTTTTTGCAACGATCATTCTACTCAAACCGCAGCGACGGTTTTTGGCCATTGTGTCACTTCTTGTAGGTGCGGCGACCTTTTCGGGATGGCAGACTTTATTTTCTTTATTAGCCATCTTTGTTTATTCCGTGTTAAGAATAGCGGTTGTTCGCATGTCGAAGAAAGAGGAGGCGAAACTACTCCCTTATATTGTTTTAGCGGCGGGGTTGATTAGTCGATTAGGCTTTGATGTTTTGAGACATGGCGAGCTCATCCCCTCTCTCGAATTGTTAGCCTTAGTTGAAGCGGGACTTTCTTACTTGCTGTGTCTTATTTTTTTACAGAGCCTTCCTTTGTTATCGGCCGGTGTAAGGAAGCGATCTTTAAAAAATGAGGAAATCATCTGTTTTATTATATTAATGGCATCGGTATTGAGCGGGACGATTGGATGGACCTTTCACGGATTTGCGGTGGACCATATTTTATCAAGGTACCTTGTGCTTGTCCTTGCTTATGTGGGTGGCGCGGCCATTGGGTCAACGGTTGGCGTCGTTGTCGGGCTAATTCTAAGTCTGGCAAACGTGGTAGGTCTCTATCAGATGAGCCTGCTTGCCTTCTCAGGTCTGTTAGGAGGGTTACTAAAAGAGGGCAAGAAATGGGGGGTAGGTCTTGGCCTTATTATCGGCACTTTATTAATAGGTTTATACGGTCAGGGCTATGAACAACTCTTTGGGACGACGATGGAGTCAGTCATTGCCTTTGTAGTATTCCTTCTAACTCCAAAAGCTGTTTTTGTGAAATTATCCTCGTTTATCCCTGGGACAAAGGAGTATCAGCAGCAACAGCAACAATATTTGCGGAAGGTTCGAGATGTGACGGCCAATCGCGTTGAACAGTTTTCGAGTCTATTTAAAGAGTTGTCCTCAAGCTTCAGTCATCAGTCACCAACATTAAATGATGGAGAAGAGCATCAAGTTGATATGTTCTTAAGTCAAGTGACAGAGAAAAGTTGCCAGAATTGCTTTAAGAAGGAAAGTTGTTGGATCAAAAACTTTGATCATACCTATCACTATATGAATGAAATCATGAAAGAGACACAGGAGGAGCCGACCATTCAAAATGCTAAGCTCAGAAGAGAGTGGAACCATCATTGTATTAAACCCGATAAGGTTGTCGACATCATCCATGAACAACAGCAAAATTTCCAAGAAAAAATTCGTTTTAAAAAGACGATGCAAGAAAGTCGTAAGTTGGTGGCGGATCAATTAATGGGTGTTTCCCAGGTGATGGGTGATTTTGCGAAGGAAATGCAAAAAGAAAGGGATACGCATCAGCACCAGGAAGAACAAATTTTATATAAGCTTCAAGAAATTGGTTTAGACGTCGAGAATGTGGATATTTATAACTTGGAAGAGGGATCAGTAGATATCGATATGACGATACCTGTGGATTACCATGGTGAAGCGGAGAAGGTGATTGCACCTATTCTTTCAGATATTCTAGGAGAATCTATTGTTGTGAAAAAACAGGTCGAGGCGACCATTCCTAATGGTTATGGACAAGTAACTTTTGGATCAGCAAAGGCTTATGTCATTGAAACAGGGGTGGCTCATACCGCCAAGGGCGGTGGCTGGATTTCTGGTGATAATTATTCGACCTTTGAACTTGGGGGCGGGAAGTACGCTTTAGCGATAAGTGATGGAATGGGAAATGGTGAACGAGCCCATGTGGAGAGTTATGAAACCCTTAACCTTCTATCTAAGGTACTGAAATCAGGAATTGATGAAACGGTAGCGATCAAATCGATCAACTCCATTCTCTCGCTCCGGTCTACTGATGAAATTTTTTCGACCCTTGATTTAGTCATGGTGGATCTCCAAAATGCTCATGCGAAATTTTTGAAAATAGGATCGAATCCAAGCTTTTTGAAGCGCGGAAATAAAGTAAGGATGATTGAGGCAGGAAATCTTCCTATGGGGATTATCCAGGACTTTGAAGTAGATGTGGTCGACGAAGAACTAAAGGCAGGCGATATTTTAGTCATGATGAGTGATGGAATACTAGAGGCCCCGATGCATATTGGGAACACTGAGATCTGGATCAAGCGGAAGATTAGTGAAATGAAAACGGAAGACCCCCAAGGAATTGCGGATGTATTGCTGGAGGAAGTGATTCGGGCCAGTGATGGGCGAATTGAGGATGATATGACCATTGTGGTCTCAAGATTACAGCACCATATCCCCAAATGGTCTGCGATTTCGACGTATTCAGAGCATCATGGAAAGATCCCAAAAGCACAATAAAAGGGAGTATAAAATAACACATTTCTGTCGATGATGTTGGCAAGAGAGAGGTGGCAGGAATGAAAAAAGGTAGATTAAAACAAGTGCTATTAATCACAGATGGTTGTTCGAATCAAGGTGAAGATCCATCAGCTGTAGCGGCTCTCGCGAAGGAACAAGGAATAGCGGTTAATGTTATAGGAGTGGTTAACGAAGACCAAACAGCTGATGGTGGGATTCAAGAAGTAGAGGATATTGCTTTAGCTGGTGGAGGGATTAGTCAAATCGTTCAGACTAAGCAACTCTCACAAACTGTGCAAATGGTAACAAGGCAAGCGATGACACAAACGATTCAAGGTGTGATTAATCAAGAGCTCCAACAGATTCTTGGTGATCAAGATTCTATGGATGATTTGCCTCCGGAAAAAAGAGGACAAGTGATGGAAGTTGTCGATGAACTCGGTGAAACTGTTAATCTAGAAGTTTGTATTCTTGTAGATACAAGCGCAAGCATGGAAAAGAAATTACCGACGGTTCATGAAGCCTTACTGGATTTATCCATCAGTTTGAATTCCCGGATGGGAAGCAATCAGTTTTGTCTTTATACATTTCCCGGGAAACGTAAACCTATTGATAAGCTTTTATCATGGACACCAAAAATAGACTCTATCAGCAATGTGTTCTCAAAGCTTGCTTCTGGTGGTATAACACCCACGGGTCCAGCACTTAAAGAGGCTTTAAAAAGCTTTGATAAACGACCAAGAAGGGATTTCGTTGAAGATGACGACGCCTTTATCGAAGAATCGTAGTATTCATTTTTCACCCGGCTCTATCATTATGGGAAAATGGCATCAAAAGCAATACCAAATCATTAAACCTTTAGGCTATGGTGCGCGTGGCACTGTTTTTCTCGCTAATTCTGAAAAGGGACGGGTTGCTTTAAAATTTGGGTTTGATAATTCAGGTGTAACATCGGAAGTGAATGTCTTAAATAAATTTTCTAAGGTCCAAGGTGAACCCCTGGGCCCTTCTTTATATGATGTGGATGATTGGGTAACCAAAAAAGGGACATACTCCTTCTACGCAATGGAATATATTAATGGAATACCGTTGATGGATTGTATTAAAGTGAGGGGCTTTGAATGGGCTATCGTTTTTTTGCTCCAACTTTTAAAAGATCTTGGCAGACTTCATGAGGCTGGTTGGGTCTTTGGAGATTTGAAACCAGACAACCTCGTTGTTACAGGTCCACCTCTTAAGATTCGTTGGCTTGATGTTGGTGGAACGACCATGCTTGGGCGATCCATAAAGGAGTATACAGAGTTCTTTGATCGTGGGTATTGGGGCTTTGGAACCCGAAAAGCAGAGCCTTCATACGATTTGTTTTCAGCGACGATGATTATTGTTAATGCTGCGGACGGTTACCAATTGAAAAAGGGTCAGCATCCGGAGAAACAACTGACACAGCACATTCTACAACACAAAAAACTTGCGCCTTATTCTGAGGTTCTGATTAAGGCTCTCTATGGAAAATATGCTACAGCTGAAGACATGCGAAAAGCACTTTTACCAAAATTAAATGAAACCCATACTAAAGAGAGACGTAATACTAATGTTAAACCGATTCGAAGAAAAAATAAGAAAAAAGAATGGAAAGGTCCAATGATATTAGCGAGCGTTATTCTCCTCGCATATGTGCTTTATGTCACACTTTTTATTATGTAATCATGATGAAAGGTAAACGTAAAGTAATATAGTTTGACATGTCGCTTTTACTTTTCTATTCTTCTAAGTGACAATGAATTTTTAAGAGGGTGTGTTTGCATGAACACCCTTAATAAAAGGTGGAGGCTGTCGTGGAAAACATGGTGGAGCGCTTCATCCAAAAGCACCGTCTTATTCCTAAGGGTGCAACTATAGTTGTGGGTGTTTCTGGTGGTCCTGATTCCATGGCTTTGTTATATTTTTTACATCAAAGAAGGCAATTTTGGAATATTAAACTTATTGCCTGTTGTGTGGACCATCAACTACGAGGAGAAGATTCAAGAAAGGACCTTTTATTCGTAGAGACCTTTTGTCAGCAATATGGCATTGCTTTTGAAGGGAAGACGATTGATGTCCCACAGATTATGCAAGACATGGGGATCAGCGTTGAAACGGCGGCTCGGTTAGGGCGTTACCAAGCATTTGAAGAGGTGATGGTCAAGCAGCAGGCAGATTGTCTGGCCCTCGGACATCATGGCGATGACCAGATTGAAACAATGCTCATGCGTCAAGTGAGAGGGAGTTTTGGTGCAGCAAGAGCGGGTATGCCTGTCCAAAGGACATTTGCTAACGGATATATTATTCGCCCTTTCTTATCTGTAACAAAAGAACAAATTGAACAATACTGCCATAACGCTGGGATTGTTCCACGTATCGACCCGAGTAATTTTTCTGAAGCCATTACACGTAATCGCTTTAGAAAGCATGTTCTCCCTTTTTTAAAACAAGAGAATCCACTTGTCCATTTGCGATTTCAAGAGGATAGTGAAAGAATTCGTGATGATAGTCTGTATTTGGATAGTTTGGCTCAAGAAAAACTTCAGTCTGTGGTTGTTGAACAATCAACCACTCACATGGTTATCTCAATTCGTCGTTTAATTGACACGCCCATTCCTTTACAAAGAAGGATGATTCATCTAATATTAAAATATCTATATAATCATGATCATAAAGAGGCCTATCATCAATCCATACATATTGAAGAGGTTCTTTATTGGTTAAGTGTTACAAAGTCATCGGGTGAAAGGCATCTACCTAAAGGACTTTTAGTAAAACGTTCCTATGATTTGTGTCATTTTATCATAGGAAAAGAAGAAGCTAGGCAAACGTTTTCTATTGGATCTTCAAAGCTTAGGTTGACCATACCTGGGCTAACGAAAGCGCCTTTGGCAAGGGTTCTGGCTGAGGTTATTCATACATATCCAACGGATTCTTTAAATCCAAATGAATTTATTTGTGACTTCGATCTTCTGGAGGGCCCTCTTTATCTTAGGCATAGAAAGCCTGGTGATCGCTTACGTCCTTTGGGAATGAAAGGGACAAAAAAGGTTAAAGATCTGTTCATCGATAAAAAAATCGATAGACAGGATCGAGACCGCTGGTTGTTTCTGGTGGACCAAGGTGATCAGATTGTGTGGATTCCCTTTCTACGCAGGGGAGAGCTCTATAGAGTAACATCGAGGACAAAGAGATTTTTAAAGCTAACCATTGAGACAACTGCTTTTGGGAGGACATTTTGATGAAGGACGATTTACAAGAAATTCTTTATTCAGAAGAACAGCTGCAAAAGAAAGTCGCAGAGCTAGGTGAAACGTTATCTGCAGAATATAAAGAGCGTTTTCCACTGATGATCTGTGTATTAAAGGGTGCAATGCCATTTATGGCTGATTTAATTAAAAGGATCGATTGCCACTTGGAAATTGATTTTATGGATGTTTCGAGCTATGGCAATTCAACCGTTTCATCTGGTGAGGTTAAAATCCTTAAGGATTTGGATACTTCAGTAGAAGGGCGCGATATCATTATTGTTGAGGATATCATCGACAGCGGGCTCACTCTGAGTTATCTCGTTGACCTTTTTAAATATAGAAAGGCCAAAAGTATCAAGATTGTCACGCTCTTAGATAAGCCATCAGGCAGGAAAGTAGATCTTGTTCCAGACCTTGCTGGTTTTACTGTTCCAGATGCCTTTCTTGTAGGTTATGGTTTGGACTATGCGGAAAGGTATAGAAACCTTCCTTTAATAGGCATATTAAAACCAGAGGTTTATAATGGATAATGAAATATAGGAAAAAGTACAATAAAGGCTGTTCAAAAGGTGAGAGGTCATGGGATTGAATTAGGGTAAGGCGTTATAGGATTTAGGTATACCGAATATCCTGCGGACTTCTGTAGTTGAGGTGTATTGGTCCTCCATTTTGAACATAAAAGGATTAAAAGCGTGAGGGTTGACTGAAGACGCTTATGACACGGCGAATTACTTGTGAGGCTTAAATTTGTTGTGTTACTATAAAATATGGTTCCCCTTTAAACGTGGGAGGAGGTAAGGGATGAGTCGATATTTTCGCAATGCCATTGTATGGTTACTTATAGTTTTAGTCATTATAGGTATCGTTACATTTTTGAACGGCTCTAGCAATAAGGTCGAAAAAATGACCTATAGTGAATTTCAAAGTCATTTAAAGCAAGGTGACATTGAAAATGTTAAATTACAGCCACAGGGTGGCAATGTATTTTCGGCTGAAGGAAAATACAAAAATGGCAAAGAAGAAGCATCTTTCAAAACCTTTGTGCCAGGTACCGATGATGCTCTTGATTTGATTAATAAAAACACATCTCTAGATTTGAATGCTCCTGAACAATCTGGAGGATGGATTGGCACCATTATTTCCATACTTCCATTCATTATCATCTTTGCTTTATTGTTCTTCTTGATTAACCAAGCTCAGGGCGGCGGCGGTCGTGTTATGAACTTTGGTAAGAGTAAGGCGCGCCTATACTCCGAAGAGAAGAAGAAGGTTAAGTTTAGAGATGTTGCAGGTGCAGATGAAGAAAAGCAAGAATTAGTTGAAGTTGTTGAATTTCTTAAAGATCCACGTAAGTTTTCAGCACTAGGGGCACGAATTCCTAAAGGGGTTCTCCTTGTTGGGCCTCCAGGAACAGGTAAAACCTTACTTGCGCGTGCAGTCGCTGGGGAAGCGGGAGTTCCATTTTTCTCTATTAGTGGTTCTGACTTTGTAGAAATGTTTGTCGGTGTTGGTGCGTCTCGGGTAAGAGATCTTTTTGAGAACGCTAAGAAAAATGCACCATGTATTATCTTTATAGATGAAATTGATGCTGTTGGTCGTCAACGTGGCGCTGGTCTTGGTGGCGGTCATGACGAACGTGAACAAACGTTAAACCAATTGCTTGTTGAAATGGACGGCTTTGGTGCTAACGAGGGAATCATTATTATTGCGGCAACGAACAGACCAGACATTTTAGACCCTGCGTTGCTTAGACCGGGTCGCTTTGACAGACAGATTCCTGTCAATCGTCCTGATGTTAAAGGGAGAGAGGACGTTCTTAAAGTTCACGCCCGCAACAAACCGCTTTCGCCTCATGTTGATTTAGGGACGGTTGCACGATTAACACCAGGGTTCTCTGGTGCGGACTTAGAAAACCTCTTAAATGAAGCAGCGTTAGTGGCAGCAAGACAAAATAAAAAGGCTATTGATATGGAAGATATCGATGAAGCTGTTGAACGTGTTATTGCTGGTCCTGCTAAGAAAGGGCGCGTCATTTCTAAGAAGGAAAGAGATATCGTGGCTTATCACGAATCCGGTCATGCTATCATTGGCGTAACCCTAACGAGTGCTGAAACTACTCATAAGGTTACAATTATTCCAAGAGGGCAAGCGGGCGGTTATGCGGTTCAATTGCCAAAAGAAGATCGGTTCTTCTTAACTGAGCCTGAACTTCTTGAGAAAATTGTGGGTCTATTAGGCGGTCGTGTGGCTGAGGAAATTGTTTTTGGTGAAGTAAGTACAGGAGCTTCAAACGACTTCCAAAAAGCGACAGGGTTAGCAAGACGAATGGTGACTGAATTTGGGATGAGTAAAAAACTCGGTCCAATGCAATTTGGGCAAAGCCAAAGCAGTCAAGTCTTTCTTGGTCGTGATATTCAAAACGAGCCGAATTATAGTGACGCAATTGCCTATGAGATTGATGCAGAGGTTCAGCGAATCATCAAGGAGTCTTATGAACGTTGTAAACAGATTCTTACTGAGAAACGTGATAAGCTAGAACTTTTAGCGCAAACCTTACTTAAGGTTGAAACTCTTGAAGGTGATCAGATTCAGGCACTTATGGAAACAGGTGAACTTATTGAGCCTAGATCCAAACGTCGCCAAATCGAGCAAGACATGACAGTAAACATAAATAAGAAAGAGGAAGCAGATGACGATGTTAAACCATCCGATTCAGAGGATTCCTCTAATAAAGACATTTAATAAAATCAGGATGCCCATCACAGGGCATCCTTTTTTGTATGTAAGAAAGCCTAATTGATCGAGGAATTTAAATTTTAAGGGAGAGAATTGTAAGAAAAACAATACTTGCGCGTTAGGTCGTGGCGACGATCAGAGTGTGTGAAGATGGAGGTTTTGCCTAGGAATTTGGAGAGTTTGTGGAGAATGAAGTGGTGAAGTACAAGCCCGGTGTTTCAAAAGAGATTGAACTACGGGTGTATGCCGCATCAAAGCTATCTTAGAATGAAGAGAAATCTCCATAGTCAAGATAAGGGCATGGCACCTTTGTCCGGTTTTTTTATATTATAAAGGGGGGAAAGCTATTTTAAGAACATGCCGCATGGATTTTTCTTTTTAATGATACCTATCCTGCGTCGTCGGGAAGCCCTTTAATGTTTGCTCTACTTGGTGAGAGAGTCCCTATATTTAAATGACATTGAGATGGGTGTCTTATCGTCAAACCTTTGCTTTATCACCAAAAGCGCTATATAATGTGGAATGTTATGCATGATGTAGTTTGAAAGTCTAAAGAACGGTCGGTGGTAAAATGATTTTTGTATGTGATGTCGGCAATACTAATATTGTTTTAGGGATATACAAAGAGAATCAGTTAGAATTTCATTGGCGTTTAGAAACGCATTCGAATAAAACAGAAGATGAGTATGCGATGATCATTAAAAATTTGCTTAGTCACGTGGGGCTTACTTTTGAAGATATTGAGGGTGCGATTATTTCGTCAGTGGTGCCTTCCCTTATCTTTGCTTTAGAACGGATGTGTGAGAAATATTTTCGAACCGTCCCCCTTGTTGTTGGCTCTAATGTCGAAGTCGGTTTAAAATTAGATTATGCCAACCCTAACGAAATCGGGGCTGATCGCATTGTTAATGCTGTTGCCGCTGTGGAATATTATAAGACGCCATCGATTGTCGTCGACTTTGGGACGGCAACAACATTTTGTTATATAGATGAAAATGAAAATTATCGAGGCGGTGCTATTGCTCCTGGAGTGAACATCTCTACAGAGGCGTTGTATAGGCATGCGTCAAAACTTCCTCGGGTGAAGCTATCAACACCAGAGCATGTGATTGGACAAAGCACTGTAGATGCTATCCAGTCAGGCGTTGTATATGGTTACGTTGGTCTAGTTGAAGGGATTGTAGGACGCATGAAACAAGTGTCTCCAGTTCTTCCAACGGTGATCGCAACTGGGGGACTGGCTTCATTTATCGCAAAAGAAACAGATGTGTTTGATTTTCTAGATCCCTTTCTGACTTTAAAAGGACTTTATCTTATTTATCAAAAAAACAAAGATGGGGGTAGATGAAGTGAATGATTATGTCGTGAAGGCATTAGCCTGTGATGGAAATGTGAGAGTACAAGCGATTCGAAGCACTGAAATGGTCGGAGAAGCTCAGCGCAGACATCATGTGTGGCCCACTGCGTCTGCGGCTTTGGGGCGTACAATGACAGCGGCAACTATGCTGGCCGTACAGTTAAAAGGTGATGATAAGCTGACGGTGACGATAGAAGGAGGCGGACCTGTCGGAGCCATTATTGTGGATGCTAATGCTAAGGGCGAGACTCGCGGGTACATGAGTAACCCACAAGTTCATTTTGATTTAAATCAGCAGGGTAAACTCGATGTCGCTCGAGCTGTTGGGACCAATGGCTATCTTAGTATTGTTAAAGATTTAGGCTTAAAAGAAGATTTCACTGGTCGTGTCCCACTTGTTTCGGGGGAAATCGGTGATGATTTTACTTATTATTTAGCACGGTCAGAACAAATTCCATCTTCAGTTGGTGTAGGTGTCCTCGTCAATCCTGATAATTCAATTAAAGCAGCAGGTGGATTTCTTATTCAACTATTACCTGGTGTTGAAGATGACATTATTACAAAGGTAGAAAATAGGTTAAAGGAAATTCCGACGGTTTCACAAATGGTGGACCAAGGACTATCACCTGAAGAAATGTTGATTCGTATCTTTGGAGAAGACGATGTGAAATTCCTTGATAAACTTCCTGTAAAGTTTCAATGTAAATGTTCAAGAGAGGCACTTTCAAATGCTATTGCTGGTCTTGGAAAAGAAGAAATAAAGGAAATGATAGAGGAAGATAAAGGCGCCGAAGCCACTTGTCATTTTTGCAATGAGGTTTATAAGTTTTCAGAAGAGGACCTTAGAGATCTTTACCAATCGCTTAATTGAACGGATATGTTGAACTAAAACGTGTTATTTTTTGATATGATAGGACTATAAAAAATTCCGCTCTGAGGAGGTGTATCTATGACGTTAACGGTTGAGACTCAACAAAATAATTATTTACAGCTTAAAGATCGTCGGTTAGATTTTAAAAATAAAACTTTAATTATGGGGATTCTTAACGTGACTCCAGATTCATTCTCAGATGGAGGAAATTATAATCGTATTGAAGAAGCTGTTCAACATGCTTTAGATATGGTTGCGTGGGGAGCGGATATCATCGACATTGGTGGGGAGTCTACCCGCCCAGGGCACAAGCCTGTTCCAATGGATGTAGAGGTTGAAAGAGTGTTACCGGTGATAAAGGCTATTAGAGAAGTTAGTTCTGTGGCCCTATCCATTGACACCTATAAAGCTGAAACGGCCAAACAGGCTCTTGAAGCGGGAGCTGATATTATCAATGATATCTGGGGAGCAAAAGCAGATCCTGAAATGGCCAATGTTGCTGCTCAATATGGGGTCCCTATTGTTTTGATGCACAATCGTTCTAATATGAATTATGGAAACCTGTTGGACGATATTAAAGAAGATCTCCAAGAGAGTATTACTCTGGTCAAAGCTGCAGGTGTAAAGGACCATCAGATTATTCTTGATCCTGGTATTGGTTTTGCAAAAAATTATTTACACAATCTTGAAGTCATGAATCATTTGGAAGAGTTGCACAGTCTAGGTTACCCTATATTATTAGCGACGTCACGAAAACGATTTATCGGTGAGGCGTTAGGTTTAGAGGTCCATGATCGCATGGAAGGGACCGGGGCGACGGTGTGTTTAGGAGTGGCCAAAGGCTGTCAAATGGTTCGTGTTCATGATGTACAGCCGATTGCGAGAATGGTGAAGATGATGGATGCCATGGTTAAAAGGTAGGTTATTGAAATGGATAAGATTTATCTTAATGGGATGTCTTTTTACGGATATCATGGTGTGTTTCCAGAGGAAAACACACTAGGTCAAAGGTTTATCGTTGATGTTGTACTCTATGTAGATTTAAAGACCGCAGGCATGGCAGATAATCTTGAGGAAACCATTAACTATGCTGAAGTGTATCAATTGACACGAGATATTGTTGAAGGGCCCGAAAAACAATTAGTTGAGGCTGTTGCGGAAGACATTGCTAAAGCGCTTCTTAATCAGTTTGCAAAAGTAAAAGAGTGCGTGGTCAAGGTGATCAAGCCAGACCCACCTATTCCTGGCCATTATGACTCTGTGGCAGTTGAAATTGTGAGGACACGATAATGGCAAAGGTTATTATCGGAATGGGATCCAACCTAGGTGACCGTGAAGACTATTTAACTCAGGCGTTGGCAAAGCTTGCCGCGTCAACAAGGGTACGCATTGACAAAGTTTCATCCTTATATGAGACGGCACCTTATGGACCAGTGGAACAAGAGCCTTTTTTGAATATGGCTGTTGCGATTGAAACCAGTTTAACACCAGAAGAGCTTTTAGCGCTTACTCAGTCTATTGAAAGTGAACTTAGACGTGTTCGCGATATCCATTGGGGACCCAGGACCATTGACTTAGATATATTAATTTTTGATAATATAGAGATGAGAACAAAGCAGCTCATTTTACCACACCCTGAAATTGCAAAAAGATTATTTGTTCTTATTCCATTAACTGATATAGACCCTCAATTAATCATTCCAGGGTTAAATACCACGGTGAGTGAGTTAATCAATCGTTTTACGGAAATTAAAGGAGTGCGTTTATGGAAGCAGAAGAATGGGGAAGAAGAATTCGGGCCTTCCGAAAATTAAAGGGATATACTCAAGCGGAACTTGCTAATTCTTTAGGTGTATCATTATCAATCCTAGGGGAAATTGAGCGCGGGAACCGTATCCCTAGTGAGAAAATAGTTCAATCCGTGTCAGAAACATTGGGTATATCTGTGGACGAACTCATTAAATTTAATAATAACTAATGATATGTCAAGAATGAAACAGGATTTTGGTTCTAGGTATGCTTGTGCTGCAATGGCCATGTACCGAAAGAAACGGCAAGTATATCGATAGGAAGCCTATGAATCCAATCAAATATAGGGTGCTTGCTATCGATTTCCAATTATTTGGTAACATATTTTATTATCAGCTTGAAGGTAAACAAAAATTTTAAAAAAATAAAAGGCTATGGATGGTTTGACATATGTCTCGGCATTATCTATAATTCGACCTAGAATTTAACTGCCGGTGAAAGCTGGCAGTTTTTTCTCATCATAAAGTATTCATCATGTTGTTTTTTGGATTTTACATAAGGCTGAATGTATTGATCATAAATAACCTTAAAATTAAGGAGATGACCTCATGAGCCATGAAATAGAAATGAATGATCAGCTCATAACCCGTCGAGAAAAACTGAAAAATTTAATTGAAAACAACAAAAACCCTTTTGGTGGTCGTTTTGAGCGCACTTATACTGCCCAAAAAATGAACGAAGAATTTGCAAATATATCGAAGGAAGAATTAGAGGAGAAAAAAGTTCCAGTCGTATTAGCAGGACGCTTAATGACCAAAAGAGGTAAAGGGAAGGCTGGATTCGCACATATTCAAGATTTAACAGGGAGAATTCAGATTTATGTTCGTAAGGATGCGGTGGGTGAGGAGCAATATGATTTATTTCAATCCATCGATATAGGGGATATTGTTGGTGTTGAGGGTACCGCTTTTAAAACAAATGTTGGAGAACTTTCCGTTAAGGCGAATAATTTTACCCTATTAACCAAGGCACTTCGACCACTACCAGACAAATTTCACGGGTTGAAAGATATTGAACAACGGTATCGCCAGCGATATTTAGATTTAATCACAAATGAAGAGGCTAAAGAAACCTTTGTGACAAGAAGTAAGATCCTACGTTATATGCGAGAGTATTTAGATGAGCAGGGGTACTTAGAGGTTGAAACACCTATGATGCATAGTATTCCAGGTGGCGCTGCTGCACGTCCTTTTGTGACCCATCACAATGCGTTAGATATTCCTCTCTATATGAGGATTGCTATTGAGCTTCATTTAAAACGTCTGATTGTGGGTGGTTTAGAAAAGGTATATGAAATAGGGCGTGTATTCCGTAATGAAGGCGTATCTACTCGACATAACCCTGAATTCACAATGCTGGAATTATATGAGGCTTATGCTGATTTCCATGATGTCATGTCATTGACTGAAAATCTTATTGCTAGTATCACAAAGAAAATCCATGGGAAAACGACGATCACATATGGTGAGTATGAAGTTAATCTAGAACCAGAGTGGAAAAGAGCGCACATGGTTGATTTAG
The DNA here is from genome assembly GCF_014639255.1 of Pullulanibacillus pueri. Classification (GTDB taxonomy): domain Bacteria; phylum Bacillota; class Bacilli; order Bacillales; family Sporolactobacillaceae; genus Pullulanibacillus; species Pullulanibacillus pueri. The sequence goes on along the minus strand of NZ_BMFV01000045.1, from coordinate 1,243 downwards.
TCAAAGAGGCAACAGGTGTGGATTTCTGGGTAGAGATGTCAGATGAAAAAGCACGTGAGTTGGCTCGTGAACACGGTGTGAGTGTGACTGAACATATGAGTTTTGGACATGTTGTAAATGAGTTCTTTGAACAAAAGGTTGAAGAAACTCTTATTCAACCAACCTTTGTTTATGGACATCCAGTTGCAATCTCTCCTCTTGCAAAGAAAAATGAAGAGGACCCTCGTTTCACTGATCGTTTTGAACTCTTTATTGTTGGACGTGAACATGCGAATGCATTTAGTGAGCTTAATGATCCTATTGATCAAAGGGGGCGTTTTGAAGCACAAGTCAAAGAACGCTCTCAGGGGAACGATGAAGCGCATTTAATGGATGAGGATTTCCTTGAAGCTCTTGAATACGGAATGCCACCTACAGGAGGTCTGGGGATAGGGATTGACCGACTCGTTATGTTATTAACTAATGCTCCTTCGATCCGTGATGTCCTTCTTTTCCCACAAATGAAGAAAAGAGATTAAGTAAGGGTGTCTAAAGACAGGACAAGAGACTGGGACAAAACCCTGTAATTGAAAAGAGTGATACTCGCCAATATGAGTATCACTCTTTTTTGAGTTGGTATAGAATTGACAGTGTGGATTTTAGCTCCAAGGCGCACGCTTTCCTCATATCCACAGGACTAAGAAGAGCTTCTAGGAGAGTAATCCTTGCAGAAAAATCGAATAAGAGGCGATTTTTTGATGTAAGTAGGGTCGGCGTTCGACGCATAATCGGCCCCCGAAAAGTGTTCTTTACTTTTTGTGGTGATATTAATGTGTTAGATTCAGTACGGCACACAAATGTATTGTTTAAATCGTAGGTTCCTAATAAGGCACCCAATTCGTTTGGGGAGTTCGGGAGAAATATAACTACTTTTAGTGATTGAACCCATTGTTAAAGGTTAATAAAAACAATATGAAAAAATATCAAAATCTAGTTGACACCATCTAATAATGGTGATATTATAAATAGCGTCGCATAACAAGTGATTCGATTTAATAAAAATTACTGTTGACATTATTATTGATAAATGGTATATTATTAAAGTCGCTAAAAACGAATTGCGATGTATAAAGAAAAAAGTTCTTGACATTATAATTGTTGTTTGTTACAATATAAAAGTTGCTGCAAAACAACAAAGAGTAAGAATTGTTCCTTTAAAACTGAACAAAAGCCAAGCGCAAAAAGAGAAATCTTTTAAATGACG
>NZ_BMFV01000044.1 GCF_014639255.1 Pullulanibacillus pueri | reverse complement strand
GAAACAATATTGAATTAAAGAGACTCTAGACTTTTCCCAACTTATTTAGGTGCGAAGTTTGAGTAACTTACAAAAAGGCAATTCATTCTTGATAATGACTTCGCTCATCTTATCGATAAGATAGATCATGTTGTCTTTTGTAATGACGTTATCTTTAACAAATGCATGCGCTTCTAGTGTTTCCGTTTCAAAGGAGACAGAACCTTCTTTCTCATCCTTCTGACTTTCGACATAGTTTACGGGTTTCACCGGACCCTCTACTTTAAAGGCAGGTGTAGCTGATGGATTAGAAAGCAGCGTTTTTAATTCATCATCTAGTCTCATTATGGATAAAGAAACCCCTGCCATATCAATACTTGTCATGTAATTCCCAACAAAAGCACGATTGATCTGTATCTTTCTTTTAGATAGTTCCCGAGTGACGGCACGATTGAAGAGGTAAAGCTCCTGTAAAGGTGTGCCTCCAAAACCATTGACTAAGAGAGCAACCCCTTTAAGTGGCTGACCGTCTTTTTCTAAGTCCCTCAGAAGGTCATTGACCATCCGTAAAGCCAGCTCATCAGCACTTACAATTTTTTCACGCTTAATGCCGGGCTCACCGTGAATACCAACACCGTATTCCATCTCATCCTCACCTAATTCAAAGGTCGGTGAACCACTTGCAGGAAGTGTACAAGAGGTAAGCGCAGCACCGATACTACGGACATTTTTCACAGCCTTTTCGGCAACCGCTTTAACTTCTGCTAAATCCCTGCCTTCTTCGGCCGCAGCCCCGGCAATTTTATGGACAAGTACAACGCCTGCCACCCCACGGCGACCAACGGTATACAGACTATCTTCTACGGCAATATCGTCATCCACCTTCACATAATCGACCTCAATGCCATCTTCTGAAGCGAGATACGCCCCGTTTTTAAAATTCATAATGTCGCCGCTGTAATTTTTTATAATCAAAAGAGTGCCATTCTTGCTAGCGGTTTCTTTTATGGCCTGATAGACCTGTATTTGAGAAGGTGAAGCAAACATATCTCCACAAACGGCGGCATCAAGCATTCCTTTGCCGATAAATCCTGCATGCGCCGGTTCATGGCCGCTTCCACCCCCACTAATGAGCGTCACCTTATTTTCATTCATCTCTTTTTTCTTAATCACTTTATATTTTTCTAAGAGTTCAAGTTCAGGATGGGCCAAGACAATGCCATGACACATCTCCATAACAACGCTTTCAGGATGATTTATAATTTTCTTCATTAATGCTTCCTCCCTCATCATGTTACTTCCAATGTTAGTATGAAAGCGTTTTAGAGTAAACGGACAAAATGTCCTATCTGTCCAAAAAGGAAGGGCTTCATTTACAAAGGTGCTTTTGCTATGATTAAACATGACTAATGCAACAGGGATGATTCAGATGTCCGCTTCGATGATTACAAAGAAAACCATTGCTAATGCTTTAAAAAAATTAATGGAGAAAGAATCGTTTCACAAGATTTCAGTCAGTGATATCATGTCCGCTTGTCAGATGCGCAGGCAAACCTTCTACTATCATTTCCAAGACAAATATGAATTATTAAGCTGGATATATAAGGAGGAAACAAAGGAAAATATTACTGACTTTCTTGATTATGAAAAGTGGGAGATTATTTTTGACTCACTCTTTTACTACTTTCATAAAAATCAGCGCTTTTACCGCAATACCTTTAAAGTGACAGAACAGAATTCCTTTCAAGACTATCTCTTCGAACATACTAAAAACCTATATATTAAGATTATCGATGAACTATTAAGTGAGTCTCATCTCGTGATGACGGGTGTAATCAAACAAACCCTAGCCTCGTTTTATAGCCACGGCTTTGTTGGCACCGTTAAAGAATGGATCGAAAATTATTGTGTAGTCCCTCCATCAGATATGGCCTTACTTATGAAACACATGATTAATAACCAAGTAGTACTCCTACTCCAGCAAACTTCAGACAGTTCATCTCTAAGGGGGTAAAAGGACGATGAAGAAAATACTCAATGACGTTGACACTATTGTTCAAGATATGTTACAAGGGTTTTACTTCGAACATAAGCATCGCGTTGCCTACGACGCCCAGCACCACATCATTTATCAAAAGGATCTTGCAAACGCTAATCAAGATGTCGCCATTATTAGCGGTGGTGGCAGTGGACATGAACCTGATAGTTTTGGTTACGTCGGTGAGGGTATGTTATCCCTCGCTGTTAATGGTCAAATCTTCGTTCCCCCTACTCCCGAACAAGTCTTAGCCGCCATTCGATTAGTCAATAAGGACAAAGGGATTCTTTTAATCATTAAGAACTTTCAAGCCGACGTTGAAAATTTCTTAGCTGCAGAAGCCCGTGCCAAAACCGAAGGCAGACAGGTCGATCATGTCATCGTCAATGATGACGTCTCCATTGAGGATGATGCCTCCTATAATAAAAGAAAAAGAGGCGTCGCTGGGACTGTTTTTGTCCATAAAATTGTAGGTGCGGCCGCCCGTGAAGGTTATTCCTTACAAAATTTGAAAGCGATCGGAGAAGCTGTTGTCAGCAACCTCCATACTTTAGGAGTGGCTCTTACACCCGCCATGAATCCGACGCAATCAGGAGTCCCTTTCACGTTAGAAGACAACGAAGTTTATTATGGCATAGGCATTCATGGTGAAAAAGGCTACCGCAAAGAGGCCTTCTTTTCATCCGAACAGCTCGCCATTGAATTGGTGAATAAGCTTAAGAGTCTTTATCGTTGGGAAGAAGGCGATGCCTTTGCTCTCATGATTAACGGGCTAGGGGCCACTCCCCTTATGGAGCAATACATTTTTGCTAATGATATCCGGCGCCTTTGTGCACTTGAAAATATCAACGTGACCTTTGTAAAGGTCGGCACCCAATTAACATCTTTAGATATGAAGGGGATATCCCTTAGCTTCCTCAAAATAGACGACCCCAACTGGGAAAAATGGTTAAAAGCAGAAGGAGACGCCCCTCATTGGTAGGTGTCCCCTTCTTTTTTATGCCATGCTTCTTTCCTACAAATCTACCATATTATTTATAACAAAAATTTATTATAATATGAATATACAAATAATAGATGCTAATAAATGAGTTTTAATCGTTGATGGTTCTCTCGCTATCCCATTGAACTACCCACCACTTAGCACTCTTATGAGTGGCTTGAAGTGGGAGTCTTCTGTCGGAAAAACGATAAAGGTGGAATTCAGGAGGAGAAGCATTTGGAGACTTTTTTCATTATAGCAATGTGGTTAGTTTTTATTTTACTGGCACTGTATATTCTCTTTTCATGGATACGGCCAAACTGGATTAAGAACCATAATTCAACCCTCAGAAAGACTTGGTATCTCCTTTTCATTTTGGGATGTTTAATCTACATATCAGCCGAACCACAAAGCGTATTTAGTCACTGGGAAGAATTCCTCACTATTTTTATTGCTTTTATTATTGTTGATTCCATGGTGTTTTTAAATCTCTATTTTAGTAAAATTGGAGGACAACAGTTAGATCGTACGGAACAAGCGGTCAGTCTTACTCAGGAATCTTTGGATGAGACGAAGCGGAAAATGGAAATGATGTCGAATGTATTGAACTCTTTTGCCTTCCCAGAGTATAATGAGAGTGAAGAAGAGTACGTTCAGGATTTCGAGGATTTCCTCAATCAATATGCGGCCGAGGAATCATTAGTGATTGATTTACTTCCTTATACGACTGATGAAGAACAAAGCCAAGCTTTAGAAGGTACTCCTGAGAAAAAAGTCCAACGATTATTGCAGCTTAGAAGAACCTTCTATGATTCTAAAGACAAGCTCATGTTACACCCTGTAAGATTATATGAGAAAGAGTACGTCGCAAGGGTAACAGGATTAGATCAAATTAAAGTCACAGATGTAGATGCTCAGGTGATCAATATTTTCCTTGTCGTTTATTCTCTTATCGTAAAGAGTAAAGATAATGAAGGTGGTGGAGAATAGTGTCAGCCAAAACTCAGATGACAAAAAAGCCGCGAAGGAAGGCCGGTCTCCCGCTTGCCCAAGTCGGCTTGAGTAACAGCAACCGAATATTAAAGGAACAAAACAATACTTTAGTTGCTTTGACAAAACGAAGACTCCACATCTTTAAATAATAGCAGTAAAGAAGTGTTCATTGAGAGCACTTCTTTTTGTTTGTGAATATAATATTGGCAACAACATACTCTATTCTCAGTGAGGTGGACGGTGTGAAACGCTATCGAGTAGCAAACCTTAAACTGGCCGATACGGGATTGTCTAATCAGTCCAAAATTTTAAAGAAAACCAATGAACGGTTGATTAAAGAATTGAAAAAAATGCGGCATGGCCCCATTCGAAAAGAAAAATAATGGTCAATACATCAAGTTAACTACCAAAAATAGAAACAACGTTCAACAACAGCGAAGCTTGAATTTAAAAAGTTTAGCCTCCTTTTCCAACCTTTCCTCCTACTCTTTATTAAAAATACCTTTCCCGTTTTCGGCACTGATAGGTAACGATGAATGCTCATGAACAATAGCCCAGGATTCCTTTTCCTTTTTTAAACCAAAAGTAAATCTATTAGTGATCTGACGGAGCTTTTTCCCTGATTGATCATGAGCAGCGTAGGTCACATCACAATGAACAAAGGCAAGGTTGGCCTCTTCTGTAACAACAACATCATCAAAACTCACTTTGAGTAAAACGCCCTCATCTGTTACCCCTTTAAACCATTCAGTTACCGCCTCCTCCCATTCAGAAATACCTCTGCACTCCCAGTTCTCCCAACAATCATAAATATGGATATCCGTAGCATATGTAGAGAGAAATGTCTTAACATCTAGCTCTTGAACAGCCGATTTGTAATTCTCTAAGACATCCAGAACCTCACTAAAATGAGAACTCATCGATTCACCACTCCTTCGTTTGACTTCACACTATTTATTCTCTACCAATAGTGTTTTTCCTTTATTCCTATCGAAAGAGTTACAATTAGTCGATTCTCAGCGAGTGGTTCGATTTATCGTTCTCTCTCTTTATGACTCGATAATGTCCCGGTGTTATGCCGGTGTTCTTTTTAAAGACTTGGTGAAAATGTGTCTCACTTCTATAACCGATTTTATCTGCAATGTGTTCCATTGTCTCATTCGTAAAAGTAAGGTACTGCTTTGCCGCTTCTATACGGCAGTGGATAATATATTGTCCCGGTGGCATCCCGATTTTCCGCTTAAATTGACGACACAAATGATACGAACTCAAGTGGACTTCATTAGCAAGCTTCTCCAATGTCCATTCTTCCTGATAACGTTCCTCAATAAGTCTTTTGACTGCCAATATGGCCTCTGTCGATGAAGAATGATGCTTCGGGGTTGTCCATTTCCGATGATGCCATCGCTGAACAAGTCGGCCGATGAGCACAGACAACCACCCATTCACAATGACACCAGATTCAGGTAAGCCGTTCTGGGATTCAAGGATCATGCTCTCCATGATTTGCCTATAATCACCCGTCTCCACCTTTCCTAATGGCAAAATAGGCGCCCTCTCTTGTTCTATAAGATGATTTTTAGGTAAGCCTTTCAAATGCAAGGAAGATAAACCGATATATAACGCTTTAAAAGCCTGCTTCCCGTCACTAATGACTTGATAAGAAACACCTTGTTGACACACTAAAAGCATACCGGACACTGCCGTATGTGTCTCCTCCTCCACGATAAAGTGTCCTCTGCCTTCAGTAATCAATACCAATCCTGTGACATGTTCATTCCGCTTTATCTCTTCGTTGTATGTCTGACCATGTGAAAGTTGAAGCCTTTTCCCCTCTACATAACGCGGGTAATTAATGATTAAATCTTCATCCATTCCGTCCCCTCCATAAGCAATAATCCATAGTCCCAGCGCATTTTCACCTATGGTTTCATTCCTACAGTTACTATAACATAATGAACAGAAGGCGCAGGGATAAGGTTTTCGGAAAAGAAAGAAGAACGGCAAACCCCAACCCAAGAGCAATTTTCAATAGTGTTATCATTTTACTAAGGAGGCCTATTTTTTATGATTACCCCATCACAATGGCGACTGGATTTTGCTCGACACCTTAACACTAAATTATGTCGCTTTTCTGGCGTTCAAGCCGTACTGGTTGGCGGTTCTGTTGCCCGCGGCTATGCTGATGACTATTCAGATCTCGAACTTATTTTGTACTGGAAGGATGCCCCAGATCCTGAAATCAAACGTACTATTATCACTGCTTTGGAGGCTGAATATCGCTATCCTACATTCGATCACGGTCACGAAAGCGCCCTGCTTATTCATGGTTTCCCTGTGGACTTGTGGCACAAGACCCTCTCCCAAGAAGAGGCAACGCTGAAGGAAGTATTGGACGAATACAGCATTAACTTAGATAAGAGTAATATATTAGACACCCTACGGTTCGGAATTCCTTTGCATGGAAAGGAGAACATTGACTCCTGGAAAGCGCGTGTTGAGCAGTATCCCGAGACACTCTCCATCAGTTTTTTAGAACACTACTTGCCGCATTTCCATCTGCGCCAATTATATTTTGCCGTCCGCCGTGAGAATTCGACAGCGATTTACGCGATGCTCAGCGCTATTCAGTCGAGTCTATTTTTGATTTTACTTGCGCTAAATAGATCCTACTTTCCTACTTACAAGTGGCTCTACAAAAGACTCGCCGATCTGCCGCTTGTTCCGGAGCAGCTTGAGGCAAGGTTAAAACAAATGTTCCGAGAACCACCGATTGATGCAGCCGTCCATCTTCATAGTGTACTGACAGAGACCTTGGCACTAGTAGAGGAACGTTTTCCCAAGCTTGATACAACTTTTGCCCATTACGGTTTAGATCAAAAGCCACCAAAGACCTATACTCAAAACCGGTCACAAATATAAGAAAACTTGGCTTGTCGCCAAGCCTTAATGCGATAAGCCTAAGTTGCACTTATAAGGTCTTCCGCTAAGTTAAGTAATAAATTCTGACGTTATAAGAAAAAAAGTGCAAAAGAGACCTGCTCCTCTCCAGTCGAGCATAAAAATGCTTTTTACCAAAGGGTAGCTTCAGCATCAAATGGATTGGAGCGGAAGACGCGAGATTCGGAACATTTATACTGGTGTGTTCCTCAGCGCCGCTGACTCACTGATGCCCAGACTAGAGTCCTTCGGGAGTGGAGCTGTTCCTTTTGTGAACGTTCTGGAAGTCACGTCATTCTTCGTTAGTCGGGGTACTCTTTTGGCAGGAGGGGAGGCTCTTTTGTTCACTCCCCATTTCGCAAGTAATACCTTGAAACCTACAGGTCAAGTCAAGCGAGCTCATCACGTTCATTGACTTTTTTTATTTTCTCTGCCCTTCTTATTTTCTCAAATAAGAACTGCACACCATATAATAAATAGGCTTTATAATGTAAATAGATGAAAAACTGAAGATGATTTAACCGATTTAAACCGACGATCTTAAGCTTTTTAAAAATATCAATGAACAAAAAAGCAAAGAGGCCATCAGAGATGGCATTGAGGAATATAAACTTCTTAAAGTTTCCGTACGAAAATTTTAGTAACCACATAGAAAGAGGCATATAGGGGCCAACACTGAAAGGAAGCTCATCCTTTAAAAAGGATTTTCGCTTATCGTAAAACTTCCACCACTTCCGCTTGTGCCCATACATGTGATTTAAGATCTCAAAAATCACAATAAAAATACCGGCTAGAGAATAACGTTTAATACTCCGCTTTCCTATAAACAACAATGATAACCACGGAATCATGATAAGTGAAAGATTGAATACTTTATGCCGCCTAGATGCCATAATGGGTTGCACCTCTCTCTATTTTTCACTGCCTATCTACTCTCCGAATTTATTCACTTTAGTTTTATCTTTTACTCATTAAAATATTACATGTCAATTACGTTTACATTAGTAGTAGTAAGGTAACAAGGAAGCCCTGAATTTAATTTTTCACGCCATCATTTATTGACCCCTCATAAAATAAAAGAATAAGAAAAGTGCTCCTATTCTATCTTTTGTTGTATAGTATCTGTAGAGACTATTGGTTTAAACTTAACTTTAGATTGTTAGTGTATAAGGGGAAAAAAATGAAAATTACTCTATTAGATGATGAACCACTCGCATTAAGTTATTTAGAACATCAACTCAATAAAATAGAGAACCTTGAAATTATAGCTAAGTTTACTAATCCACATGATTTCGAGACATTTATCCTTAACGAAAACGTTGATATAGCCTTCATGGATATTCATTTACCTGAAATCAACGGCATTGAGTTAGCTGATAAAATTTTGCAAACTAAGCCCCAAATAAATATTGTTTTTATCACAGCATTTGATGATTATGCCCTAGAGGCCTTTGAACTGAATGCTTTAGACTATATTATGAAACCCGTTCAAATGAAGAGGTTATTAAAGACGATAAATCGAATAAAGGATCGTCTCGAGATTCCTCCAATTGCAAGTGCACCAAAAATTCTTCGGCTAAATTTGTTTAAACACTTTTCAATGGAAAGCGAAGAAAGACAACTGACCCCACGATGGCGGACGACGAAGGCCCAAGAACTATTCCTATACTTGCTTCACAATCGAGGGCTATTGGTACAGAAGCATTTAGTAATCGATATGCTTTGGCCAGATTTTGAGATTAATAAGGCCACTTCCCAACTGTATACAACGATTTACCATATTAGAAAAACTCTAGAACCCTATAGTCAATACTTCCAAATTAAAAATATGACTAGTGGTTACATACTTCATACTCAAAACGTCGAACTGGATATAGAAAAGTGGGAAAAAAAACTTCAATCCTTGCCTCCTTTAACAGAAGAAACAATAGAGTTTTATGAAAAAGTTGTGAGGATGTATGCAGGGGATTATTTACAGGATTTTGAGTTCTTTTGGGCAGAAAGCGAGCGCTACCGTTTAAAAACGTTATGGTTAAATAAAGCACTTCAAATTGCCAAATGGTACACCGTAAAAGGTCAGGAAAATAAGGCAATTGAAACCTATCTCCAAATCACCAAGCGCCACCCCCAAGCAGAGGAGGCCCATTTCTCACTTATGAAATTATACGCAAAATTAAACTATCCACCGGCCGTCGATCAGCAATATAGCATACTAAATAACGCGTTACTTGAGGAACTGGACATCACGCCTAGTCCTTATATATCTGAATGGTATGCTATTTGGAAAAATAAAAATAAGGAATGAGTCATCCATCTCATTCCTTATTTGGTATACAAAAAGAAACCGTTGTACCTTGGTTAGGGATACTTCTAACTTCCAATCCTTTTCCATAAAATTGTTTCAAACGACGATTTGTGTTTTGGAGTCCAATTCCACCATCCTTATTAAAGGATTTTTCTTGTATCCTTTGTAAGACCTCTCTAGTCATTCCGACCCCACTATCCTTAATAGAAATCTTAATTTCCTTTAGACCATTTTCTATACAAATGTTTATCGTTCCACCCTGAGTGGTTTTTAAAACGCCATGTTTTACAGCATTTTCAACAAGCGGCTGGATAATTAGTGGTGGGAGAAGGAAATGCAAATTAGGGTCTACATTCCATTCAACATTAATTCTCTCACCGAATCGCTCCTTCTCGATAAAAAGATAAGAGCGTACAAGGGCAAGCTCTCGATCTATTGGTACCATTCTATCAGAGTTATGAAAGTCATAACTCATCCTAAGATAATGACTAAATTCTTCAATCAACCTTTGCATTTTCTCTATATCCATGGTTCCCAATGCAGCAATTGAATTCATTGTATTGTAGAGAAAATGCGGCTTTATCTGGGCTTGAAGCCACGCAGCCTCAATTCGTTGGTGCTCCTCAATAGACTGCTTTAATTGAATCAAGGCATTGACCCGAGCTTTAAGCTCCCAAGAGTCAACGGGTTTAGCAACATAATCATTGGCACCTGCCTGAAAGCCAACACCAATATCCTCTAACCGATTTCTGGCCGTTAAAAGCAGAATTGGCAACTCCGAGATGGAAAAACGTTCTCTAATCTTTCGGGTTAATTCATATCCTGAAATATTAGGCATCATAACATCAGAAATCACAAGATCAAAATGTTTAGAATCTATCCTATCTATAGCTTGATTAGCACTGGAAACTGCTAAAATCTCATAATATTTTGGGTCAAAGACATTAATTAGCACTTGCTGATTCAAGGGATCGTCATCCACTACCAGCAAGCTAGGTTTTTTCTCAAATGTACTGGTGATCTGCGCTGGAGCCATTTCAAGCTCTTTTGATACAGCAACACTTTTTTTGGCTGACTTTTTAAGGTCATAATTTTCCGTTTCCTGTTCAGCATCCTCAGATAAGGAAAGTGTAAAGGTGAAAAGAGATCCCTCACCTGGAGTGGACTTGACGTTTAATGTCCCACCATGAAGCTCAACGTATTGTTTACAAATACTTAAACCAAGACCGAATCCTCCGACCACTTTCGTTCGATTAGAATCAGCTTGTTCATACGGTAAAAAGATTTTACTTTGCATCTCTGAATCCATACCTATTCCAGTATCCATAATATGAATGTGTGCCGTCTCATTTATTACTTCAGCACTGACGGATATTTCGCCTTCATCGGTAAATTTTACGGCATTGTGAAGTAAGTTAAACATAATTTGAATGAGCCTTTTTTCATCTGCTTTAACGGCTGGAAAATCCTCAGGAATATTAATGCTTAGAGTAATAGGCTTTCCCTCTAACATGTACTGAAGCATCTCAAAAATACTCCCAACAATAGACTGTACCTTCACGTTTTTAATGTGTAATTGTATGGTCTTTTCCTGAAGCCTGGTCACATCTATTAAATCATCCAATAGTAATGCCATGCGTTTTGCTACGGTCAGTTGTACTTTTAATTTCTCTGTATACTCCTTAGATAGTTCACCGTTTTTATTTTCTAACACATTTTGAGTGATATTCATGATCCCATGCAGAGGATTTCTAAGTTCATGTGAAGTATTTACCAAGAAGTCATCTTTTTGTTGATTAACCTTTTGAAGCCTTTCAGCAATCCGTTTCGTCTGATTGTTAGTTCTTACATAACGTTTAAACCAGAACCCCGCAAAACAAAATACAGCAATCATTAAATCAAAAGGGTAATAGACGGATTCATAAGAATAGGCATTAAACTTCCATATTGACCAAAAAATATTAACACCAATACTGCTGACACCCAAAATAAGAAAAATACTATCATCCCTTTTAATGGATGCCTTTTTCAGAATATAGACCGAGATAAAGATAGAAAACCAAAGAACTAATAGTAATTCTTTCTTTATTAAAAGAATCATTTGCACCGGTGCAAATAAAATAAATAAAACTTCAGCCAAACAATAGACCGAAAACCAGTGTATCAATTTCTGATCTTTAAAATCAGGATATAATTGTTTAAGTATTAACGGTATAAAGGCAACCACACTTATATATGATAAAAAAGTTATCCTCATGGAAAGCGGATAAGACATCGGCAACCATACAAATAGGAGTTTATCATCCTCGACCAAAACACTTAGAACCGCGGAAAAAATTAATAAAGAAAAGTAGATAAGCCCTTTATTTCTTATCCCAAAGCAATAGAGCATAATGGCGTACAACCCATGGATGAAAAAGATGATACACAGCGCCACCTGCATACTCGTAGAAAGAGTACCCCAATAATTAATTGCTTTTGGAGTTCCAAGCCTTATGGGCTCGGTAATGCCACCCTCCCCTGTCTGATTTGAGACTTGAATATCAATGGTCATTTTGTCGTGACCAGACGGTATTGTTACAGTATAGGGTAAATTACGTGCTTGATAAGTTTTGGACTGAGTAGAGGGATTTCCTGCCCCTTTGATAGGTCTTCCATTAACATAAAGTGTTGATGCTCGATTGATATTAATTATTCTTAATTTAAAGGTTTGATCTTTATTCTTCCCTAACAAGATTGTGAGTCTATAAGTTCCATATTTAAAATTACTATTCCTTTTTTTGAAGGCATTATTCCAATCCCCAGGAACCTTTAAAAACATTTTTTTTAGCCCTTTGCTATTTGTATGTTCCTTATCGTTATGAATGAATTGGTTAGGGAAAAAGGCCCATTCTCCATTTAGAGGAATAGTATGGTGATCCGAAACTTGAAACTCTTTTAAATTGAGTGTTCCGTCAACAATTTCGGGAAGAGCATCCTGCTTTTGCACATTGAGCCATGTTAGCCGAAGCCCTGTGATGAACATAAGAAAAAGTATAATAATGAAACTCATTTTTTTAATCGTCATAATAGTTTACTTTCGACATTCGACATTTTTCTTCCTTCTTTGCTGAAAATCTCTCATAAAAAAGCAGCCTGTAGAATAGAAGCACGCGCCTCTCTACAGGCTGTTATGACTTACCTAGTTTATAAATTTTTCTTTCCTATACTTTAATTCTTTGTCTGTCTCTTCCGCCTACTAACAATAAGCGTAAAACCGATGATCAGGAAAACGGCACTCAGTAGCAGCCAATTATAAGTATTGCTAGCTGTCTCAGGTAAATCATTCCTCTGATCGCTCTTTTTTAATGCACTTTCAGCCTTTTGTAAGGATTTAAGAGCAGCATCAACTTCCATCTGTGTAGCCTGAGGATCTGCTATGACGGCTTTTGCATGCTCTAACGCCTTTTGGTAAGCCTTCCAACTTGCTTTTGTATAGTCTTTGGCTGACAAATGACTTTGGAGTATTTCTTCTTCCTTAAGCTGTGCTTTATCAACAGCTAAAGCCTGTCTCGCCGTTTCTAATAATGCTTTAGCCTTATTAATCGCCTCTTGCGTAGCAGCTGGGTTATTTAGGAGCTTTTGTGCATTCTTAAGTGCTTTTTGGTAGTCATACCAACTCGCTTTGGAATAATTGGATGAAACAAGTTTATCAGATTTTTTCACTTCATCAGCCAAGGCTTTTGTATCAACAAGAGCATCATAAGCTTTGGAAAGAGCCTCAACAGCTTGATCAACTTCAGCTTGTGTCGCTTTTGGATCATCAAAAACAGCTTTAGCATTACTATAAGCATCTTCAAAGTTTTTCCAGGAATTATTTGTGTAATCATTTTCATTTAGGGCTTTACTCTTAATCCCTTCTTTTAAACTATAAAGAGCCTCTTTATCAACAACTATAAAGTTGTGATATTTTGTGACACTTTGATGACCCGATTTGAACGTGGTCACTTCAACTTGGTATTCACCCGAAACAAGTGTGTCTTCGATAGTGTACGTCCAAGTTCCATCAGGATTAATGGTTAATTCCTCTTTATTGACAATAACTTTTTTACCATTCGGGCCAGTGATCGTCATTATTGCACTTTCCGCATCCTTATCTACTGTTCCCTTAATGTCAGGAGTGATATCATTAGTGATACCATTAGGTTGATCAATTTGTAGTGCATGTCCAAATGGATCGCCAGCATGAAGATTGAAATCTTCCACAGGTGTGCTATTTTCTTCATCGCCTACGATATTTGACTGACCTTTTTCTTTGTCATAGATCACTTGAACATCCGTGTCGCTCGAAAGCTCTGTTCCTTTTTCCAAAGTCAATTTGATTTTATTAGTTTTCTTTTCATTTTTTATATTAACTAACTCAGCATTAATAACTTTTACTTCTTTACCATTCACTGTTACTGTGAAACCAGATTTCGCATCTAGTGCCTTACCGGTAAATTTAACAGCTTTGTCAAAGGAAACCGTAATTTCATCATGACCATGGTCAAAGGTTGCCTTTATAGCTTTTGGCTCAACTTTTTCGAGGGCTTCTCTTTTTTCTTTAAGCTCGGTTAATGACTCATTAACCTCAGCCTGAGAAGCATTAGGATCAGCCAAGACATCCGTAGCATGATCTCGTGCTACGACAAAATCATCCCAACCCGTGCGATAGTCTTCTTTTTTAAACTCACTCACTTCCTCAGTTTCCTTTTGAAGTGCAGCTTTATCTACAACAGTAAATTCAACTGATTTTGTGACCATTCTTCCAGTTTTGTCATCTTTGGCTGTCACTTGAACTGTGTAATGGCCTGGTTCAAGTGCATCAAAACCATCCCAATCTTCAAATGACCAGTTTTCTCCTTTTATTACAGCATCTGCATCGGTCACATATTTCTGACCCTTAACATCAACGATTGTGACCGTCACACTGTCTGCATCTTTGTGTACTTTACCCGTAAACGGTGGCGTCCGGTTATCTGTGTTCCCTTTAGTTCCATTGATTTGCAACCCTTTACCAAATTCATCCGTTGCTGTGATTTTAAAGGGCTCATCAACGGTACCATTTTCTTCATCACCAAATAGGTTAGGATGATTGGAATCTGGTGCATACTCTATGACAACCTTTTTGGCGTCACTATCTAATGGGCGATCAACCGTTAATTTGACTTTATCCCCATCAGCAATGGCCTCTGTTACCTTATACTTTTTGCCGTCTACCTTAACTGTAAATCCTTCTGTTGGATGTTCTGCAGTCAATATCACGTTCTTATCAAAGTCTATCGTAACTTTGTTTTGACCATGTTCATAAGTAGCAGGGCTTGTCTCTACTGGTGGATACTTTTCTAGCGCTTCTCTCTTTGCCTTAAGTTCCGTTAACGCCTGATCAACCTCATCTTGAGAAGACGTAGGATCTGCTAAAACCTCCGTTGCATGATTCTGCGCTTCTTTAAAACCATCCCAACCCGAACGGTAGTCATCTTTATCAAAATCCTTTACATCTTCATATTCTTTGTTTAGTGCGGTCTTGTCTACAATTGTAAAAGAAGCTGATTTGGTGACCCTTCTACCTGAATCATTATTCACTGCTGTAACAGTAAATGTATATTTTCCATTTCTAAGTTTACTTCCTTCAGGAACTTTATATGACCAAGTATCGTCGGTATTTAACTTGGCTTCTACATTTTGAAGGTCTTCTATTACATTACCATGGGAATCATAGAAAGTAAGGGTTACTCTATCAGCGTCTGTATGAGCTGCCCCCGTAAAGGTTGGTGTTTGATTATCCGTATTTCCCTTAGTTGATTTAATTTGTAACCCTGCACCAAATGCGTCTGTTGCAGTGATGCTAAAGTGCTGAACTGAAGTCCCATTTTCTTCATCACCCAATAGGTTGGGTTGAGTTGAATCTGATGTATACTCTACAACTACTTTTTTTGCGTCACTATCTAGCGGTTGGTCCACTGTTAACGTGACTTTATCACCATGGGCATTAGCATCAGTTACTTTATAGGATTCTCCATCCACTATCACTGTGAAACCTTGAGAAGGATTTCCTGCTATTAATTCTACTTTTTTGTCAAAATCAATGGTAATTGCCTTTGCTCCATGTTCATAAGTAGCTGGATCAGTTTCCTGCGGTGGGTATTTCTCAAGTGCTTCTCTTGTTTTGTGTAAATTGATTAATGCTTGATCGACCTCATCTTGAGAGGCGGTTGGATCAGCTAAAACTTCACTTGCATGATCCCGGGCTTGTTTAAAATCAACCCAACCCGCACGATAGTTGTCTTTATCAAAACCTTTTACTTCATCATATTCTTTGTTAAGAGCCTTTTTATCAACAATGGTAAATGCTTGCGATTTGGTCAAACTCCGACCATTTGTTTGTTGTGTTGCGGTTGCCTCAACGCTGTATTCACCTGGTGCAAGAGGATCCGGGAGTTCTAAAGTCCAGTGACCATTCTCAAGTATCGCATCAGCATTATTAACCACATTATCTCCGTTGATATCTTTTATCGACACCTTTACTGAGTCTGCATTTGTATCAACAGTACCTTCAATTGCCGGTTTTGGATCGTCTGTATTACCTTTTGGAGATTGGATCTGTAGTGCATTATAAAAAGGATCAGTCACTACCCTTTCAAATGTCTCAACAGCGGCCCCATTGTCCTCGTCACCGTAGACATTTGAACGCCCTTGACTTCTATCGTAATTCACTTTTACTTCAGTCGCCTCAGCAGAAAGTGTACCATCGACTGTCAGCGTGAGTTTATCACCTTTAGCTGTAGCATCGAGCACTGGATAATCTTTACCATCAACAGTAACTGTAAAACCTTCAGCAGCATTATTTTGATCAGCAAATTTTACCGCTTTATCAAAATCAAGAGTGATTTGATTGGAGCCATGCTCAAAGGTTGCGGATTGCTCCTCTGGTGGTAACTTTACAAGATTTTCTTTAGCCTTTTGAAGATCTTGTAACGCTTTGTCAACATCAACTTGATCAGGGTTGGATGTGCTGCTTGAATCTGTTATGTCATCTAATAAGGCTTTTGCAGCTTGTAATGCTGAGGCAAATTCGATATCAGAATCAGTATCGTCATCCACCCAACCATCTTGATAATCTTCTTGTTTAAGGTTTTTTACTTCGTTGTAATACCTTTCTAAGTTTGTTTTATCCACAAAAGTGAACGTGGATTGCTTTGGATCCGATGTCGCTCCCCCCTTAGAGGAAGTGGCCTGAATAGTATACTCGCCTTTAGATAAGCTATCGTCAAGAGTGATTGTCCATTTTCCATTGTCATCGACACTTGCTGGACCATTATATACTTTATTACCATTCGGACTAGTTACACTCACGTTAACCGTGGATCCAGGTTCAGTTGATCCAGTAATGCCTTTTTGATTGGGGTCGTAAATATACGCTTTATCTGTTGGGACACTAATCTTTAAAGACGATTTCAGCGCATCTGCCGCTTGGCTTTTTGTGCTCATCATTATTTTGACATCATCATCTTCTAGTGTACTTTGTTTTCCCTCACTATTTACAACAGAGATTTTCACAGGACGATCGCCGCTGTACTGAGTATTTTCATATTGTACAAGTTGAGCAATCGCATCGACCACACCTTTAACGACTTTAGAACTCACGACCCGTACATTATCAATACTTAAAGTTGCACCATGAGTTGTGCCATCAGTACGATTGAACGAGCCAGCAACAAAACGAAAACGATAGTTTCCATCAGCTGGAACCTCTCCAGAATTGGTTGTCCAATTTTGTGCTGATCCTCGTCCATAAAGAATTTCAGTTGATGCCCCAGTGTCTTCATTTACTAAAAATCCATAGACTTCGTAATCGTCACCACCATCATTGGCTTTCCAATCGAAGGATAATTTATCACCTTGTTTCGCACTAAAGGGAGCGCTAACCGCTTCGATGCCAAATGAAGAAGCAATTTTGCCATCCTTTTCAGCATAATCTCCTTTGGCAAGAGAAGCATTCAAGAAACCTATTTCAAGAGTATGGGATTTTTTAGGATCAGAATCATTATTCACATTTTGTACGTATCCATATTTTCCATTGTTTGTGGTCCATCCATTAAAAACGGCTTCAAATCCCTCAACATTTTGGGGATCATCAGTTGTTGCTTTTCCACTGCCATAATCCACATTAGTCTTATAAGAATACGAATGACCTGGTCCAGTTACGGTATAGGTACCATCCCCATTTGAGACTACACTTTCATAAGTTCTTCCTTGTGTATGAGTCGCTAATTTCTCCCCTAACCAAATTTGATTAACGGTATTACCCTTATCATCTTTACTTTGATGATTAATCGTCCAACTTGGAACGGTGACACCCTCTCCAACTGATCCCTCTTCAAAGTTACCATTAGGCAATGGAGCAGAAAGATCAACCTTAAGAGCTTTACCTTCCCCATTCTCCTCACTATTCACCGAAGCAATCGGGTCACCATCTAGTAAAATTTGATCACCTTCAACTTTTAGGACCGAACCTCCATCTAAAGTGACCTTTGCACCATCAGGCAAAAATAGCCTTTCGGAATCGGCATAGCCATTGGAATCTTGAATATCAAATTTTATATACCCTTCTGCAAACGTCTCTCCAGACTGGGCATTGAGTTGAAAGTCAGGAGCAACTTGCACAGGATGACCCATCAGAGGATCATAATTTATATCGTCAAGTTCATCAGCAAATACGCTTTGTTGCCCCAATCCTAATCCTGGTATGATTGTCCCAATCAATAGAATAGCAGTTAATAAGATTGCTATTTTAGATTTAAACCTTCTCAATCATCTCACCTCTTTCAAAAATTTTTGTGTTACATCCATTCTCAAAACAGGTATGATTATATCAATCGGATCTCTACAAAAACTCTACAACTTTCTACAAACCTTTACATTTAACGTTGACTCCATGTTCTTTTATGAACCTGTAGAGTATGTTTCCCTGCTATCAATATCATTTATGGGAAGGATGATATAATGTTATGTTTCACTCCAGGCAAAAAACAAATGATAGGACAGGCTTACATGAAACAAAGTCTTTCTCTCACTTCTCATTCCTTTGTGGTATCCATTGATATATTTCAATAAAAAGAAGCCTACCTCCATTTTGAGATAGACTTCTTTAACTCCGTGGCTATAGTATCGGGGTGAGCAAGCGAGAGATCCCTTCTTTAATTCTAATCACTAACGACCGCGCTTTATAGCGTTCAGGTGTGAGCTCCTGACAAGCCTCACTATCTTTGTGAAACATCTCTTGAAGTTGCTCCGCTATTTTCTGATCATAAACCACGGCATTCACTTCAAAGTTCAGTCTAAAGCTCCGTGAATCAATATTCATTGTTCCTACTGAAGCGACTTCCCCATCGACCACTAATGTCTTAGCATGCAAAAAACCATTTTCATACAACAGGATCTTAGCGCCGTATTTCACCAACTCACCAGCATAAACCCATGTTGCCCAGTAAACAAATGGATGATCAGGCTTGTTAGGAATCATAATGCGAACATCGACACCCGAGAGGATGGCAATTTTACAGGCATCCATAAAACTTGTATCTGGAATAAAATAAGGCGTTTGGATATAGACACTCCGTTTTGCAGAGGTAATAAGTTTAATGTACATATTCTTTAGATGCTCATCTTCTGAGTTAGGTCCACTAGCGACAATTTGCACGGGGAGATGGCCCTTGTGATTCTCGGCATTAAAGCAGAATTCATTATAGTTTATTCTTTTGTGTTTCCCCGCTTGATGCCAATCCAAAATGAATCTGCCTTGTATATAGTTCACCGCAGCGCCCTTTATTCTAAAATGGGTATCCCGCCAATAACCGAACTTCTTGTTCGCGCCAAGATATTCATTACCAACATTAAAGCCTCCAATATAAGCGATGTCACCATCAATAATGCACAGCTTTCTATGATTTCTATTATTCAACCGAAAATTGATTGGTCTAAGCAATGAAGGAAAGAACACCTCTACTTCTCCACCATAATCATGCAAGCCTTTAAAAAACCTTGGGTGGAGCTTTTTTGATCCTATTTCGTCATAGAGAACCCGTACCTTTACCCCTTCTCTTGCCTTTTTAATTAACTCATCTCTGAGCTTTTGTCCCAATGTGTCTGGTTGAATGATATAGTACTGGATATTAATCTCTTTCTTAGCTGCTCTTATATCATCGAACAAGGCTTTAAATTTCTGCTCTCCATCGTTAAAGATCGCGATCTCATTGTGATAAGTTAACAGGGCATGGGAGGAAATAAGATTCATCCGCACTACATCAGAATAAGCTTCTAACAAAGGGGGATGCTGCTCCTTTTCAAAGGCCGCAAGCTGCTGTTCCACAGCCGATTGCAGGACCGAACGTTCTTCGATTGAAAGTCTATAAAAATTTTTTCGTGTTAATTTGCGGCCAAAGAAGATATAGACAATAAAGCCTAAAATGGGAATAAAAAATAAGACCATTAACCAAGCCCAAGTATACCCAATATCTCTCCTTTCAAAAAATAACACACCAGCTGCGAGCAATATATTAATAATCAAAACAGTCGAGACTATGAATGAAATGATGTGACTAATTTCCATATCCATATACGTTTCTCTTCTCCCCTTAAAAACGGTCACTGACACTACTATAACTATTAGGTACAATATCCCAACTCACCGTTAATATCAAATCAGCTTTATCAAGTGTATCCCCTTTTATCCCAAACCTATTCACATTGTTTCTTATAGCAGTGATCCACGTTAAGTAGCAAAAATTGAAATCCGTTCAATGAGCTCATCCAAGGTTCCAATGAACAAGTCTACTTCGGGCAAATGATAAAAGGTCGTGGTATTTTCTAAATGATGGACATCCTCATTCGGAGAATACAGATGGACTTTTTTACCTTGTCCCAATGCGAGGCCTAATTCAACATGACTGCCTTTTCCCGCGGGTAATAATACAATGATATGATCCGCATCCAAAACAGCTCGTTTCTCTTGTATGCCTATTTCTCGTAACGATTTAGCAGCCGAGGCTTGCTCATTGCGCGTCCAATCATAGGTTTGAATATGACCCAAACCTGCAATTTCTCGCTAACAAATCTTACTGCATCTAGATTTCTAAAACTTGAGGCAATATAAAACTTCATCTCCGCTTTTCCTCTCTCATTTATTTTATTTTTGAAAAGACGAACGAAACAAGAGTGAAACTAACATATAAGCGTTGTGCACGCACAAAAGAGAGCCGCAACTCAAAAATGCCCATGTGGAAAGCGAGGATTATGCCGAAAGGCTTGTTAGAAGCAATTGGAGTAAGAACGCGCGAGCTTTTACATCACCATTACTCCAAGCTTAAACTTCATGACTTAACCTATCTTCACGCATTTTTCATTCACCTTTTTAATGCGTCTTAGCCCTCGGTTTGAATTGCCAGATGAGATACCCTAAAAAGAACGAAATCGCACAGCCAATACATGTATCTAATAGTCGGTCAACTAATAGTTTATCTGTCATTCCGTTATTCACACTATACATAATAACCATTAACGGTGTCATTAGCATAGAATAGAGGAAATAGCTTCTTTCCTTTAAAAGAGGGCGGAAAGCTGTTAACATTCCTACAACGAACACAATAGTAACATGCGATAGTGGCAATAGAAGCAGAAGACTTCCGACCAAAACCCCCATCACCGTACCCAATCCTCTTTGAAAGATTCTTTGCAAAGCAGAGGCAAACCGACGGTGAGTAATTAAGATCACCGTCAATGGAATCCAATAGGAGCGATCCTGTCCAAGACATAGCCCCACTGTTTCTGCTGTGACCATGCATAATCCTATTCGGATTGGAAACTCCCACCCCTTAAATTGCTTCAGCATTTTCTTCCAATGCTTAAAAAGCATTTTGAAAGGAATCTCCCTTGTTGATGAAGCTGATTGTGAGCGATCTTTTTGTTTGAAAAAAATCCTAAATATGAGCGAGAGGAATGTCGCCCAAGCTGCTCCAAGGCCAAAGACAAAGGCGAACTGAAGAGAAACAACTCTCCCTCCGTTCGAGCCGAAACCTGAACCAATAATGAAAAACACCAAAAATTGAATGCCTAATAGAGCAGGCTGCCGCCCCATCCCAGTGATGTGGGCTACGATAAAGGATAGACCAACAATCCATAAAGCTGTCTGCCAACTCTGCCCCCCTTCCAAACTCCCTAAGAAAACTGAAGTCGTTCCGACAAGCACAGTCATAAGAGACTCTAGGATCCCCTTACTCAGCTTTGAAGAAGCTGATCCTCCGATAATGAACATCGCACCAAGCGTCGCTAATAAGCTCGCCTCTAAATGATCGAAAATAATGCCAAATATGATCGGACCCATCATTCCCATAAAGCCCATGATCAACCTACGAAAACTCAGAGGCGCTTTAGGCTTAACATCGGGGTAGATCAAGGATACTAGTGTATGCAAAGTCTTACTCATCCTCTTATGAGGTTCTTCTTTGCGATTAAAGTGTTTGGACTCTATTTTTCTCCCTCCTCACCTGAAATCCATACCCGAATAATAATTAGAACTCTAACTATATAAGCAAAAATTTTTAAGACTTGCCCAAGGTCCTTATCATTTTCATCAGCCCTTTCTTTAGCTGCTTAAACTCTTCAGGCGAATAAGCCGACCCTAGCTTTTTATCTAGCACAGTTGAAATGTCGCGTGTTTGAACGGCAAGTTCTTTGCCTTTATCTGTTAAATAAAGCTTTTTATATCGCCCATCATCAGGATGATCCACTCTATAAACAAGCTCTCTTTTGACTAAACCATTCACGAGACTGGTCACACTTGACCGTTCCGTCAATAAGATGGTTTGTAATTCCGAGGGCAATAGACCTGGGCGCAAATAAATAATCCCCAACGCACTCCATTGGGTAGGTGTGATGTTAAAAGGCTTTAACTGTTCTTGGACTTCCTTACGAATCGCTCGGTTGGCTAGCTTTATTAGACGACTTATCGGCATTTCTCTATCGTTCTTCTCGTTTCCCTTTTCCATAAATGATCCCTTCTGAAACTAATTAGAATTCTAACTACATTTTAGAGCTCTTCCGTGTCTTTGTCAAAGACATCAGCAAGTTCCGAGTAAACAACCCAGCTTGGACACATAAAATCGGAGCAGCTTCTACGAAATCAAAGGAAAATGGTGAGCTTTTCCTTGTCATTTTATTGGGACAAGGAACCTGACCCTGTGTCCCACAAAAGGCCTAAACCGCTGTCGAATATTATGAATAAGTCTTTTTGCTCTGAAATCAAAATCATTAGGATAAATGGGGGGATTACTATTGGATTTTGATACAACGACAGACCCATTCGTTAAGATTAAAGTGATTGGTGTCGGTGGTGGCGGAAACAACGCGGTCAACCGTATGATTGAAGATCATGTTGAAGGTGTAGAATTTATTGCGGTTAATACAGATTTACAAGCGCTTAATCAATCAAAAGCAGAGATTAAAATACAAATTGGGACAAAGTTATCGAGA
Source organism: Pullulanibacillus pueri (assembly GCF_014639255.1). Taxonomy (GTDB): domain Bacteria; phylum Bacillota; class Bacilli; order Bacillales; family Sporolactobacillaceae; genus Pullulanibacillus; species Pullulanibacillus pueri. The sequence continues at coordinate 7,011 of NZ_BMFV01000044.1, read as the reverse complement.
GGATTGGGCGCAGGTGCAAACCCCAAAGTGGGAAGAAAAGCAGTAGAAGAAAGCCAACAAGCGATTCAAGATGTTCTCCAAGGGGCAGATATGGTCTTTGTCACCGCTGGAATGGGAGGCGGTACAGGGACAGGGGCAGCTCCCGCTATTGCTGACATTTCTCGTAAACTCGGCGCGCTTACCATTGGCGTTGTCACACGGCCCTTTAAATTTGAAGGACCAAAGCGTGCTCAAAATGCTGAACATGGGATTGAAAAAATGGAGGAATCTGTAGATACCCTTATTATTATTCCAAACGATCGTCTCTTGGATATCATTGATAAAACAACACCTATGCTTGATGCCTTCCGAGAAGCCGACAGCGTGCTGCGCCAAGGTGTACAAGGCATCTCGGATTTAATTGCGGCACCAGGTTTAATCAATCTTGATTTTGCAGATATCAAGACGATCATGTCCCACAAAGGAACTGCCTTAATGGGAATAGGGATGGCTTCGGGTGAAAACCGCGCAACGGTAGCGGCTAAAAGAGCGATCAATAGTCCATTGCTTGAAACATCCATAAATGGCGCTCAAGGGGTGATTATGAACATAACCGGTGGAAGTCAATTAAGTCTTTATGAGGTGCAAGAAGCCGCTAGTTTTGTCTCTGATGCTTCACATGAAGATTTAAATATGATCTTTGGTTCGGTCATCAATGAAGAGTTAAAAGATGAGATGATTATCACAGTCATTGCTACAGGATTTAATCTTGAAAAAGCACCACCCGGATCAACGTCAAAGCAGCCTAAAACTCAAGAGTCATCTCATCCCTATCAAAGAAAGCAATCTACACCAACGCATCAGACATACACGGAAGAAGCATTTGATGCTGTACATGACTTAGACTTTAAAGAAGATATCCATAGCGATATCCAAGACTCAAAATACTCCGAAGAACCTTTGGAAAGCCGCTCTAGATTTCACAATAGAAAAAGGAGATTTAACTGGGAGCCGTAAAAACCACATCACTTAGTCGCTTCTGCTCTAAATCTTCCCCTGTAAACATGAGAATCATATACGTGCTAATAGCCCACAAACACAATTGTGGGCTATACGTTTTTGGCCATAGTCTAGAACTTCAAATATTTCAGGGACAGAGGAGTCATCAACTTATATCCAATGTTGTCCCTCTATTTCCTGCTTTAACGATTAATAGAGCAGGCTCTCTTTAAGTTTTTCTTCTGCCTATTCCTTATCTCGCAGGCTTTATTCAAATGCACTAAGGATGATATTACGTAGTTTTCTAGTGAGAGAGGTTGTACCTGAATCGGTCTTCTGCATCATGAATAGAAAGGTCAGACGCTCGTTGGGACAATTGCAAAAATAGGCACCGAGCCAACCGTCCCATCCATATTCCCCAAGACTACCAAGCATGTTCGCTTGACTCGGATCCGTCATGACGCGCATTAGGTTTCCATAACTATGTCCACTTAAATTAAAGCCTTTATCAAAACTCTGTTGTTGGACTGTATTTAGCGTAGCCGACGTTAAATACTTTACCGTCTCGGGACGTAAAATGTGATGTTCATCGAGCCGGCCTCCATTCATCAGCATCGTTGTAAATTTTGCATAATCATCTATGGTTGAAACAAGACCGGCCCCTCCGGATTCAAAAGCAGGCCGTCTATCCATTTGATTGTTAATTCCTAAATGATTCCCCGTATAAGGCACTAATTCGCCCTGCTCATTGTCTTCATAGACTTTCACAAGACGCTGTCTTTTTTCCTCTGGGACCCAAAAACCAGTATCCTTCATATTTAGTGGCTCAAATAATTCCTTCTGTAAGAAATCTCCAAAGCTTTTTCCACTAACGACTTCAATAACTGCTCCAAGTACATCCGCGGAAGTTCCATATTCCCATGAAGTCCCTGGATGAAAGGCCAATGGAATTTCCCCTAATGTGTTCATCGCCTCCACTGTCCCTATGGGGGTATCGCTCAATAATTTATCATCTATCTCCCGGAACAATGCTATCGTGTCCTGCCCTGTTCGATGCTCCCCGCCATAAACTAAACCTGAAGTCATAGAGAGTAAGTCTTTAATTGTCATCTCTCGCCGGACTGGGACTAATTGCCCGTTTTCGTTAACCACCTGACGTTTAAAACCATCTAAAAACTGGCTCACCGGCTCGAGTAAATCAATATCGCCTCGCTCTAATAAAATCATCATTGCCGTAGCTGTGACGGGCTTGCTCATGGAGTAAAGCCTGAAAATAGAATCCCTTTGGATAGGATGGCCAGCTTCCTTATCAGCAAAACCGTCTTCATGATAGAAGATTTCCTCACCCTCTTTTACAACCAATAGATTCCCACCCGCAATATGATGTTCAGCGATACTCTTTCTTAAAAGCTTCTTGACTTGATCCACTCCTGTTTGTTCGAGCATTCTATCATCTCCTCTATTAAATTGTTTTTATTTCTGCAAAAGGGTTTTTTTTTCAAAGATTAAGCCTATATGTATGCGTTTACTTACATAAGTATATCTTACCATATCTCATCGCTTTTGCTCTCATCCTTCGAACAAAAAGAAAATAAAACGGATACTAGCAAGTTGATATCTCGGAAAATTCAAAATGAATATTATACCGTAAAAATCCCCCAAAGTCGGGGGCAGCATGCCTACGCATTCGGGGGACAAGATGTGTCACTTATAATTCGAATTGGGACAAAGAACCTGACCCTATGTCCCAATCGGCTGAAATTTGGCTTTCAAGCTCGACCACCCTAGGGCTAAGAAGTAGCAGAGCGCTTCAAATGCTGTAATGTAAAAGCTCACAGGTGCATTTGTCATATAGCTTAAAGTGAGCCCCACCCAGATGCCTAACACGGCTAACACGGCGGACACGACAATCATTTTAAAAACCGATTGTGTAATATGACGTGCTGTGGAAGCCGGTATAGTCATAAGCGCAAAGACTAACAAAGCCCCGACGATTTGCACAGCTTCAGCGACACCGATTGAAAGTAATAAGAGAAAAGCGACAGAGATAAAGCGAATCGGTAATCCTGCAGCTTCAGCACCGACAGGATCAAAGGAATCAAACTTTAGCATTTTATACCCTAGTGTAAGTAGGCATAATAAAACCACCGTGAGAACCACAATCACCCACACATCTCTTGAACTAATCCCAACCACGCTGCCAAATAATATCGTTGAGGTAAAGCTCCCAGATTGTGTTGATAAAGATAAGAATAAAATGCCTAATCCTAAAAATACACTGAGCATGACGCTGATAGAGGCTTCTCTTCGAAAAAACTTGACACCCATCCGTCCAATGGCTAATGCCCCGACAGTCGTGAATAACAATAAGCCCTCTAACGGGTCCCAGCCCACATACGTCGCAAAAGAAGCTCCAGAAAAGCCAATATGAGAAAAGGAATGGGTAATGAAAGACAAGCCTCTCGCCATGACGAAGACACCAATAGCCCCGCACATAATGGCCACAATCGTTCCGGCAATAAAAGCGTGTTGCATGAAATCATAATGAAGCATCCTTTACCCTCCGTATCTCCTGTTTTCTACACTTGTCTGTAAGGCGTCATGAACATGCTGAGGTTGATAAAGGACATCCATATTGGCATTCTCTATAATATCCTGCGCTCGCCCAACAGAATAGTGTCCCCGAGTTAAGTACAATACCCGATGAGCGTATTTAGCCACCAGATGGATATCATGACTAATAAATAATGTGCTGATATGTTGTTCCGTGCAAAGCTCTTGGACAAGTGACGTTATCTCTTCTTGTGCCTTTGGATCTAAATTGGCCGTCGATTCATCGAGCAAAAGAACATCTGGATTTCTCACCAAGGCCTGAGCTAAAAATACTCTTTGCTTTTCACCACCAGAAAGCTTACCTATAGATTTTTTGGCTAAGCGGCTCGTATCTGTGAGCTCCATTGTTTCTTTAATCAAAATCCGATCCTTTTTGGTCAACCATGGCCTGATGCGATGCGGTAAACCGAGCGAAATAAAATCCCAAGTTTGAATCGGCATTTCTTCATCTATGGCTCTCGATTGGGGAACATAGCCAACGATTGGACGGGTATCGCTATGTGTCATTTCTACTGTTCCGTTTTGCGGCTTAATCACACCTAAAATCACTTTAAGCAAGGTGGATTTCCCTGCCCCATTAGGTCCAATAATACCGAGCATCTCTCCTGGCTGTACTGAAAAAGAAAGATTATCCAGGATTTTCTCCCCATTAATATAGACATCAATATGATCGACACTAAAATTTTCAATCATGATTGTCCTGTCTCCCTCTCAGAAGACTCCTTACTTGGCTTGAGCCTTCTCAACTTGTTTAAGTTCATCTGTCATCCATTGCACATAATCCTTACCTTCTGGAAGTGTTTCAGTTACTTCGACAATAGGAATATTGTTATCTTTTGCAAGACTAGAAAACTGTTTGACTACTGGACTTTCTACCTGTGTATTTTGAACAAAAAACGCAACCTTTTTGTTTTTGAGGTCATTTTTCATTTGTGCAAGATCTGCTGGTGCTGGATCTGTCTCTTCTTCAATGGCCATAGAGAATTTTTCATTATCTACTTCATAGTTCAACGCTTGTATCATGTAATCAAAAACAGGCTCTGTTGTTTCTACTTTCTTAGGTGTCTTTTGTTTTAACTTGCTGACTAAGTCTTCTAATGGCTGAATCGTTTCTTTATACTTTTCGACTTGCTGTTTATAGTAATCTGCATGATCCGGATCTAGCTCTGATAGTTTATCAGCAAGGGCGCTTGCTAATGTTGGCATGGTATCTGGCATGTACCAAAGGTGCTCGTTATCCCCTTCTTTTTTATTTAACAAATCATCGCCAACACGAATAACCGTTTTATCACTAGCTTCAGATGAAGAGGAAATTAATTTATCCATCCAGTTATCATAACCAATGCCATTGTAGATTAAGAGCTGGGCATCATTAACGGTCTTGCTCGTATTTGCCGTTGGTTCAAAGTCATGTGGATCAACACTTGGCTTATCAATAATAGAGGTAACCTTCACGTAATCCCCACCGACAGCTTCGGCAACTTCACCATAAAAATCTTCTGCTGCCACAATATTAATAGGTTGTTTAGAAGTATCGCTCTTCGTAGATGATGTGTCCTCTTGACTGGTATTACTTTTGCTTGTGTCATCCTTTTCGCCATTTGACGACGAACTGCAGGCTGATAACACCCCTATACTTAAAACAAGAATAAGTGCTACAAATAAAAAGCTTAACTTCTTCATATGAATCCTCCTATAATCCTCTAATGTGTAAATCGTAACAATTACTATTTACCTAGAACAATATAAATAGTAACCATTACGATTTTAAAAGTCAACCTCTTTTCTTAAAATCTTTTATAAATATTTTTTAGTACCCTTCGGCTCATTCCCTCGATCTCTATTTCATTTAGGACTAGCCCGATTTTAAGACGGGCTATCTCTCTCTACCTTTAAAAAGGATAGTAGCACTCATCCATGCCGTAATTGGAATGATAATCGCGACACCTATTCCGCCACTTAAAATCGAAATCACTTCAGAACTAAAGATTTTTGAATTGATGATGTCACCAAAGGAATACGATAATTTTTTAAACCATAAGATCAACGTCAGATAACCACCAATAAAAGCAAAATATAAGGTATTTGTCGTCGTTCCTAAAATATCTGTTCCAATTTTCATTCCCGAACGGAAGAGATTTTTTTTACTGATTAACGGTGTATGCACAACTAACTCATTCATTGAAGAAGCAATGGATAATGAAATATCAATAATGGCTCCAATCGTCCCCATAATGATCGTACAGATCGTCACTTTCGCAAAAGCAATGCCAATATAAAGTGAAAATCCACTGATTTCTTCTTCCTCTTCTTCACCAAACCCTTGAATCATCGCATGGTGTTCGATAATAAAGATGAAGGAAAGCAAAATGGCTAGGGTAATGATAAGTGATATAAATGTGGCCAGCGTCTTGTGATTAAATTTATTGATATAAAAGAGATTAATACAGCTGATCAACGTACACGCGACCAATGTCAGAGTGATGAGACTTTTGACATTTTGCATAAACAAAATAGCGACAAAAATTACACCAAAATTTAAGAATAACGCCAAAAACGAGGTGACACCTTTTTTACCACCAATACTACTCATCAGGATAAAGAGGATGACCGCTAATAGCTTGATTACGTTCATTTCCGACTCCCCTTTCTAAAAATAAACATCATGGAAAGATAGAGGGTGATCGGAATGGCCAAGACGATGCCAATACTTCCCGTGAGAGCTCGCACTAATTCCAATGATAGATTGAGAGAAAAGGTATCCATAAGCGGATAGCCGTTTTTTAAATAAAGGAGAATGATCGGGATCGTCCCACTGATGTAAGCAAAAAGCAAAATATTCGTCATCGCGCCCATCACATCTCCACCGATCTCCCTTCCCGATCGCATCAAGGCTTTACGGGAAATCTCTGTATTTTTTTCATATAATTCATAGACAGAAGAAGTGAGCGTAATGGCGATATCCATAACCGCCCCTAATGAGCCAATTAAGATTTGCGCCATAAAAACTTCTTGTGGCGGAACAAGGACAAATTGCATCGACTCAAAGTGAAGGCCATTAGAAGCCGTGAGCTTTAAAGTCGCAAAAGCAATTAACAATGCAATAAAGGTACTGATCAAAGTCGCGATGATGGCGACATATGTCTTTTCTTTCCGCCCACTGACTAGTACTAAAGAAAAAATAGTAAAAAGAACAGTAGCCACTATACAGATCACTAACAAGCTAGACTGTTGCAGCGTCAAATAGAGTGTTAAGGCGAGCAATAATAGGACAATATTGATCAACAGACTAACGATCGAATACAGACCTTGCTTTTTCCCAATAGTAAGCAACGCAAAGACGAACAAACCAACAAATCATAACCACCCTTCCAAAGGGTGGTTTGCACAAAGGCTATAAGCCTAAACTACCGGCCGGCG
>NZ_BMFV01000043.1 GCF_014639255.1 Pullulanibacillus pueri | reverse complement strand
ATGGATCGCTGGCCTTCCCAATTATATCAAGGCTTATTTGTCGATTTCACTCTGCGAAGTTTGAGTTATTAATATGGCAACAGTAAAAGCCTTTGGCGAAATTGAATTTTGGTTTGCTTTAATTAAGATCATTACAATAGTCGCATTAATTATCATTGGCATTATTCTAGTGTGTATAGGCTTCACGGGAAACGGTGCTGAAGCCTCCTTTTCGAATCTTTGGCGTGACGGCGGTTTTTTTCCCAACGGCATGACAGGCTTTGTTCTGTCCTTTCAAATGGTCGTGTTTTCTTTTGTCGGCATTGAATTAGTGGGTGTGACTGCAGGGGAGACCGTCAATCCAGAGAAAACCATTCCAAAGGCCATTAATAACATACCGATCCGTATCTTGATCTTTTATATTGGGGCGCTGCTTGTTATTATGTCTATTTACCCTTGGAGTGGCTTGGATCCTAGCCAAAGTCCGTTCGTCAGAGTCTTTTCACTCATTGGGATTCCGGTGGCGGCAGGTGTCATAAATTTTGTGGTGATCACATCAGCAGCCTCCTCTTGTAACAGTGGTATCTTTAGTACGAGTCGAATGACCTATACATTAGCCGAGCATGGCAGGGCTCCGCGGCAGATGAAAACATTAAATAAAAGAAATGTCCCGGCTCCGGCACTGATCTTTTCAACGCTCGTGCTATTGGTCGGAGTGGTGTTAAATTATCTTTTACCTGATCAAGTTTTCACTTTAGTCACAAGTATTTCAACCATTTGTTTTATTTGGGTGTGGGCCATGATTTTAATTTCTCATCTGAGGTTTCGTAAGATGAAACCTAAAGAGGCGAGTGAAAATCGATTTAAAATGCCGCTCTCACCGATTATGAATTGGCTAGTATTGGCCTTCTTTGTCTTCGTCCTTGTTGTGTTGGCCTTTTCAGCGGATACGAGAATGGCGCTATTTGTTACTCCGATTTGGTTTCTTATTTTGATTGTCGCCTATTTACTCACTCGGAAAAAGGCCAATGAATAATAGAAAAGAAGCTTACATTGCCTTCAAACAATGTAAGCTTCTTTTAGAATGAATATGAGTCGAGTTTTATTATATTTTATTCATTAAGCTGTGCTTTCTTCCATAAATAAAATAAATAATCAAGCCGAAGATAAACCAAATACCACAAGCAATCCATGTTTGTACAGAAAGCTGTGTGATTAAAAAGAGACATAATAAAAATGAACAAATCGGTAAAATAGGGAAAAATGGCACTTTAAAGCCCCCGGCAGGTATGTTTTTATTTTTTCTTAAGTAAATCGTACCAACAGAGACAATGGTAAAGGCTAATAACGTCCCCATGTTTACGAGTTCTGCTAACTTAGATAAGGGAACAACACCAGCACAAAGAGCGGCTGCTGAGGCAAATACCCAAGTATTCTTAACAGGGGTTTGGTGCTTTTTACTCAGCTCACTCATACTTTTTGGTAACAAGCCGTCACGTCCAATAGCATAAAGCAGCCGCGTCCCCCCGTAGAGCATTACAAGGATCACCGTGATCATGCCAATAATTGCCCCAAGTGAAATTACTCCGGCGATCCAATCTTGGTGAACCATCTGCATTGCCACAGTCACAGGATTATCAACATTAAGCCCCGTATAAGGAGCAATCCCCGTTAGAACAAGAGAGACAACGACATACAGGAGCGTACAAATCAGTAAGGAACCAATAATGCCGATGGGCATGTTGCGTTGGGGATTTTTAACCTCCTCGGCCGCCGATGATACGGCATCAAACCCAAGATAAGCAAAGAATACAAGGGCTGCCCCATTCATCACACCATCAATACCGAAAGGCATGAAAGGATGCCAATGCTCAGGTTTAACATAAAAAATGCCAACGCCAATAAATAAAAGGATGACCCCGATTTTGATGAAGACCATCAAGGTATTAAAATTTGTAGACTCTCTTATCCCAAGGGTTAATAAGAAAGCAAGGATAAAGATAATCACCATAGCAGGAAGGTTTATATAGGTCCCCGCTGCTGGATTAAACGGGCCAGAAATCGCCTCAGGAATAGCCATATGGAATCCGGCTAATAAAGAATTTAAATAGGAAGACCAACCTGTAGCGACGGAAGCAACAGCTAACCCATATTCTAATAGTAAAGCCCACCCGACGAACCAAGCGATTAACTCTCCAAAGACAATGTATCCATACGTATAGGCACTTCCGGTCACAGGGACGGAGGAAGAAAATTCTGAAAAACACATCCCTGCTAAAGAACAAACAATAGCGGCGATAATGAAGGAGAAAATAATGGCAGGGCCTGAATGATTCGCTGCGACAGTGCCTGGAAGAATAAATATTCCTGTGCCGACAATAGCCCCGACACCAAGCAGGACGAGATCAAAGGCACCTAATGTTTTTTTAAACTGTGTTTCAGTATGGTCATTGAGTAAATGTTCAATTGGTTTTTTTCTAAATAAGACACTTTTCAAACTTAACACCCATTCTTAAAGACAATATGTCAATGATTTTATAGGTTTGTGGCAAATAGGTCAAATTATTTTAATAATTCTTTGAAAGCCTCAGACATTATTCAAGGCAATAGGAATGAGGAGATATAAATTCCATACTTTTTTCGTATGCTATCGTACTCAAAAGGGTATGTGTATTTTAAGACGTCTTTCGTGAAAAGATAAATCGCAGGTTTTATAATTTAAATATAAGAAAACAATTTATGTGAAAGAGGGCCTTTTCATGGTAGCTAAAACAGAACCAATTAACGTCTATGCACTCATTAACGGTGATCGGATTAAAACAGAGAACATGTCCCCTCGGGAAAATCCAACGCATCCAGATGAAATTGTTGGCTATGCGCCACTTAATACTAGAGAAGATACGATAAAAGCTATTGATGCTGCTGATCAAGCTTTTAAAACATGGTCTAATACACCACTTGAAGAACGGATCAATCGTATGGAACGTGCGATTGCAAAACTTCGTGAGGCTAATGATGAAATTACTGAATTATTGTCTCGGGAGCATGGTAAACCTCTCTATGATGCCAACGGAGAAATGTGGGTATCCCTCTCTTGGATGGAATTTGCTTGTCAGAAAGCGAAAGATGTCTTGAAGGAAGAAGTCAAAGAGCATGAAGCAGGTAAAACCTACATTCGCCATGAACCCATTGGTGTTGTCTCTGCGATTACGCCTTGGAATTATCCTATCTCTCTTTCAACCATTAAAATAGCTCCTGCGCTGATTGCTGGGAATACAATGGTCGTTAAACCAAGTCCCTTTGCACCACTTGCTGTGAGCAAAGTGATTGATATTATCGCTTCTGAATTTCCTCCAGGGGTACTAAATTTGGTACATGGTGAAGCCGGTGTCGGTGAAGAATTGACCTCCAACCCTAAAGTGGCAAAGATTGCTTTTACAGGGGGAACAAACACCGCTAAGCATATTATGAAGGCTGCTGCAGATACCATTAAACATATGACCCTTGAATTAGGTGGAAATGATGCAGCTATTGTTCTTTCTGACTTTGATCTCAATGATGAACGTGCGATGCGTCGTCTTGTGATTTCTAACTTCCTGACAGCAGGTCAGATTTGCATGATTGCCAAGCGGATCTATGTCGATAAGTCAATTTATGATCAGTTTGTTCAAAAATATATTGAAGCTGCAAATAAATGGATTCGCGTGGGAGATCCTTTCAATCCTGAGGTCACTGTAGGTCCAGTGAATAATCAACGGCAAGTGGCCTTTGTCCAAAGTCTTGTTGATGACGCTAAAGGAAAAGGTGCGGAAGTCATTAAATTAGGACGAATTCTTGATCCTGATGTTTTTGAAAAAGGATATTTCTTGCAGCCTACGGTTGTCCTTGGCGCTGATTACAAAGATCGAATTGTTGTTGAAGAGCAATTTGGACCAACTGTGCCAATTTTACCTTTCGATAATGATGAGCACGCGATTGAACTGGCGAACGATAGCATATACGGTTTGACAAGCTCTGTTTGGGGTGTGGAAGATCATGCCATCAAAGTCGCAAACCGGATTCAAGCGGGGACAACGATGATTAATACCGCAGCCGTTCAAGGTCTTGACGTCCAATTCCCATTCGGTGGGGTGAAACAATCAGGTGTCGGGCGTGAATACGGTGCAGAGGGCCTCCTCACTTATACTGATACACATGTTATTAATGTTCCTAAAAATGGGGACCTTCCTTATATTCCTGAATAAATCACAAATGACAACAAGAGGGTATTCTTTAAAGCATGGCTTTAAAGGATATCCTCTTTTTTTGCTTAATGTTTTTCTAAAAGTTATGATAATGGTGTTCTCAAATCTCCCAAAACCTTCAGAGAGGAAAACCTTTATTAGAGAGGATTCGTTATCTTCTTAGAGAACAATTTTTGGAGGCTAATATGAAATTTATAAAATGGGGAACACTCGTCATTATATTATTTGTCATTGTTGTAAGTGGCGTGTCTTATATGCCGTTTTTTAATCACTCAGACACTCAAAAGCCCATTGAAAAATTATCAGCAATGGCGAAGGATTTAGGAACTACGAAGTACAAACAGCCAGAAAAACCCGCTTTGAAGACAATAGCTAATTTAGGTCTTCAAGCGAAGTCCGTAATTTTAATCGATGCTAAGAGTGGGGAGGTTTTATACGAGAAAAACAGTGATCAAGCGTTACCCACTGCCAGCATGTCTAAAATGATGACCGAGTTTTTGGTCTTGGAAGCTATTCATAATCAACAATTAACATGGAATCAGACTGTGAAAATAAGCGATTATGTAGACACAATTTCTAACCATCCAGGATTTGCTTCTGTTCATTTACAGAAAGGACGTCCTTACACCATCCGAGAACTTTTTGAAGCTACTGCTATTCATTCCGCGAATGGGGCAGCCATTGCGCTAGCAGAGGCCGTTGCCGGAAGTGAAAAAGCCTTTGTCGTTAAGATGAATAAAAAGGCGGAAGCATTCGGGCTTAAGGAGACACATTTTGTGGATAGCACAGGTTTAGACAATCGAGATCTTGGAAAATTCTTTTCAACAGGGACTCTTAGCGATACGAACAGAATGTCGGCGAAGGATCTCGCGCAACTGGCAAGGCAATTGATAGTCCATTATCCTGAAATTCTTAACATTACGGATCAGCCAAAACTACAGTTTGAACAACAAAGTTTTATGAATACTAATTTGATGCTGCCGGCTAGGCATCAAGCGAATCTTGCTTTTGATGGTGTTGATGGATTAAAGACAGGCTTTACCGATGAGGCAGGTTACTGTTTTGTCGGGACAGTAAAAAGAAACGATGTTCGACTGATTTCTGTCGTCATGGGGGCAACCTCAAGCACAACACGGTTTTCAGAAACAAAGCGCCTTTATACAGCAGCCTTTGCAAAGTAGAGAATGGTAATGTAAGAAAACCCGCGTGAGCTTAAAAGTCACGCGAGTTTCTCTATTCCTTTATTAGAATACTTGTTTTATTATTGTTAAAATATTTATAATTTTAAATATAAAATCATTACACGGCTGTCAGAGATATTTCTCCGCCTCAATTTTCTTCTACTTCACGGGAATCCATACTTCAGAGTAGTAGTTGGCATCGGAAGGATTGCCCGGGGAATAAACTTCTAATTCGGGTCCCTCAGCGTGTTCATAGCCACTTGAAGGAAACCACTCTGAAAAGACTTGTTGCCATACCTTTTGAATGGCCCCAGGCATGGGACCGTGAACCTCAAATACGGCCCATTTAGCAGCTGGGATGTCAAGGCTATCAAAGGGCGTTTCCTCTTTTCCGTCCACTTCTGTTGCTACCCAATAATCCATAGTCTTTGGCTTCAATGCACTTTGATCGACGCAGACACCAAGAACGCCCTTAATTTGCCCTGTGTTCAATTCAAATAACTGATCACACGTCCCATCGGTGTTAACGTCATCCCAGAACTTGGGGATGCCCGTGAGGTTTTCACCGTTTTCAAATGAGTAGGCTCTCTTCACACCAACCACTTTAAAAGCTTTTTTTTCTACCACTCGATAGTTCATAGGATCTACTCCTTTCAGATTAACCTGAATAATCATACGATTGTAAGACTTTAGCTCGCCCAAACCTTTTCGGACATGACTAGGGGATACGCCATGTTGCCTTCGAAAGGCTTTGGTGAAAGCTTCGGGAGTGTCATAACCATATTTGAAGGCGAGGTTAATAATTTTTTCATTTTTACTGGATAACTCTTGGGCCGCCAATGTTAAACGTCGTCGTCTTATATATTCTCCAACCGTTATGTCGGTTAAGATTGTAAAGGTACGTTGAAAGTGGAAGGCGGAAACGTTCGCTTGTTTGGCAATGTTTTCTATAGATAAATCATCGATTAAGTGTTCTTCCATGTAATCAATCGCCTTCTGCAGGGATTCAATCCATGCCATATCGTTCACTCCTTAGGTCATATACTAATTGCTGGGAGGCTGTAAATCCTGTCATGTTGTGCTCACTTCGGACAGTATGAGTTATGGGGCACCGTTTATAGCTTGAAATAGACTTTCGATATAGACTAAAGATTATCCTCCCTAAGAGGTTCAGATCACTTATTCTGTTTCATGACGAAATTTTTGTTAACATAATAGCATGCAAGTGATCGCGGAAAAAGTTAGGAGAGGGGGATAGAACAAGTGCAACTGTAAACAATGGAAAGGGTAAGCGATTATATAGAAGGGATTTTCGATATCCCTTGATATAAAGATAGCGTGGATCAACTTTCAAATTGAGACACATGATTTTGGGGAGGCATGGTTATGAACATTTTAGAAGGAAAAACAGCATTTATAACAGGCTCTGCAAGTGGCATTGGTTTGGAAATAGCTAAAACATTCGCAGCAGAAGGGGCAAGTGTGGTTATCTCTGATGTAAATAAAGAAAAAAGCAATCAAGTTGCAGAAGATTTAAAGGCAGAAGGGGTGAAAGCCCTCTCTATACCCTTTGATGTTACGGATGAAGAGGCTTTTAAAAGCGGTATTAAAGAGGCAAAGGAAACCTTTGGGAGTCTTGATATTCTTGTCAATAATGCAGGATTACAATATGTTTCTCCAATTGAGGCCTTTCCGACTGAAAAGTTTGAGCAATTAATTCGGATTATGTTAGTCGCTCCGTTTATTGGCACAAAACATGTCTTTCCGATCATGAAACAACAAGGGTTTGGCAGAATCATTAATATGGCTTCGATCAACGGTGTTATCGGATTTGCGGGAAAGGCCGCTTATAATAGTGCTAAGCACGGTGTTATTGGCCTAACAAAGGTAGCGGCTTTGGAAGGGGCTACCAGTGGCATTACCGTCAATGCCTTATGCCCAGGCTACGTGAATACCCCGCTTGTACAAAATCAGCTCAAAGATTTAGCAAAAACAAGAAATGTAAGCTTAGAGAAAGTCGTTGAGGAAGTGCTCTTCCCGCTTGTTCCGCAAAAAAGGCTTTTGGAAGTATCCGAGATAGCGGACTACGCTGCTTTTTTGGCCAGTGATAAAGGCAAAGGCGTAACAGGGCAAGCGGTGATCCTTGATGGAGGCTATACTGCTCAATAACTGGATATCAAAAAAGTAGACGTAGAGTGATAGCAGGTTCCTTATGATTTTTATCAATAGGCACCTGCTTTCTCTTTTATAGGGTGATGGTCCTTGCAGCGGATGAAGAGGAAGCAAGACCGGAAACCTTTTGTTATAAGTTTGACTGCTAATACCTGAGTAAAAGCTGATTCTCACGGTCGAGAAACGTACACTCTATATAGTCTCTTCAATTTAAGTGATCAGGTGGTGGGGCTTGATGCTCCTTATCTTTTACTTCTGTAAAAATAGTGGATAGAGAAGGTTGGTCTTGTTGAATGATTGGAGCAACATTAGGATGAACCGCAAGGCTTTGAATCATGGCTTTTAGTTGATTGATATCTTGCTTAGTAGCAAATTGTTTTTGGTCACTTAAAAGGTAGCCTAACTTTCCACTTGGCTCAATTGTGGCCCATTTTACATCACTTATTTTCTCGATGCTTGCTTGTCTTAATCGCATCTCAAGCTTGTCAATGGTAAGGCGAAGTTTTTTGAGGTTTCGTTCATTGACTGTCCCGTTTTCTATAACTAAAACGGATTTTCCAGTTAATAATGTTTCTATTTTGTCAGACTTAAATTGAAGATACTCTAATGCAATTAAGGTTAAGATGATCAAACCGGCAAGGGCAAACGTCATCCAAATGTTTTTTCCACTAATAGGTTGGATCAATAAGGTTCCGATTGAGATCATGATAACGGTTGTAGAAATCGTCATTTGTGATATGGATCTCCTGCCCCCAATGCGTAATAGGAGCGTCCCTACTAAAATAATAAGCACTGCCTTCCATATCCATTGAAGTTCCATCACGACACCTCCCGTGGGTCAGATACCTTTAGCCTTTTCCTGTTTCAATACTTTTATGACTGAAATGACACGAATGTAAATTTTCAAAGACATTGGAAAGTCAAAGGTGAGAGGGCATGTGGTATCAGAGCGGAAACGAAGCAAGTTTTGAAAGAAGGAAGTGGGAGGAGTGCATGAGAGTCTGAAGCTGGTTGAGCCCACCTGATGAGGAAATGTCTCTCTTCCTAGAGCTCTTGTCCTTCTTAATGTGTACAGTCTGAGTGGTTTAAGCGTAATTTTATTTCTTCCATAAGGACATTTGCATGGTTAAAGGTAGGATCTTTTGCTCCATATAAGAGTGTCACCGGTCCCTTCTCCACCCAGTCAATGATTTTATCGATGGCTTGAAGCTGTGCGTCATGGGTTCGGAGCTCATGGAGGTAACGTTCACGGAAGACTTCAAATCGTTCAGGTTGATGGTTAAACCATTTTCTCAACTCGGGGCTAGGAGCGATCTCTTTTAGCCAAGCGCTTAATCGTGCATCTGTCTTTGAATGGCCCCGAGGCCAAAGTCGGTCAATTAAGATTCGATAGCCATCTGACTCATCGTAAGGTTCATAAATTCTTTTTAAAACAATGGGGTTCATTCAACCACCTCGCCTTTTAATAGGTTCAATTCAGAGTGTTTGTTGCTATTGATATAGATGGCGACGTAGCTGCCGCTACGGAAATTCACTACGCTTTCCGCGGGCGGCTGGTGAGCCTCCTCACGCTCCGTGCTCCGGGGTCTCACCGCTGCCTTTGCTCCCGCAGGAGTCTCCGTGGATTTCCTCCGCTAGTTTGGTGCATAACAATAAACCAACCGCTTATCATTTGTTTATTAAAAATTAACAAAAGATCGCTAGGCACGCGCAGAAGAGGTGCTGTACTAACAAAAGAAATGCCACACTCACAAAAGCCAACCACTACTCACAAATGACGCACGAATCAAGGCTGAAACTCACAAAAGCGTGCTTTGCCCTCACATAAGAGGGGTCCTGACTCACAAAAGGGCGCTGCCTTCGCACTAAAGAAGTTGCCGGCTAACGAAAGCTCGCCATATCTTATAAAAGAGGAAATTGACTAACAAAAAGCTTCGTAGCAATCATGTGGATTGGAGCGTAAGGCGCGAGGTTCGGAACACTTAAACATTGTGTGTTCCTCAGCGCCGCCCCCTACCCGTTACGTCGCCATTTCCTTCAACTCATAAAAATCACTTGAAGTGTAAAGTTGCTGCTTCCCTTTAGTATAAAACTTTAAACGCCTTTCCGCGATAGGAAAGCCTACCCGAATGTCACTTTCCTCCTATTCTCTCCATCTTAAATACACATGAACATGCTTCCACTTCCTTTAGTGGAATTGTAAATTTTATGAATTGAAAGTTTTGTTTGTTTAGAGTGGTTAATGCTTCTGTAAAGCCTTGATTAAAACTGACTTTTTTGTTTGCTTTCGTGATTAACTGAGAGTGAACAAGCAAAGGAGGTTAAATCGTGAAGCAAGTTGAAATGATTGATATTTCAAAGTCATATGACAAGCAGACAAATGTGTTGAATGACATTAATCTTTCAATTAATAAGGGTGAGTTCTTTGTTTTGGTCGGTCCTTCTGGATGTGGAAAGAGTACATTGCTACGGATGGTTGCAGGACTCGAGGAAATTACGAGTGGTTTATTGACAATTAATGGAGAGCCGGCCAATCATTTGCCTCCCAAAGAGAGAAAGCTTTCGATGGTCTTTCAAAACTATGCGCTTTATCCGCATTTAACTGTAGAACAAAATATTTTATTTGGCCTTGATGTTAAGAAAGTCAATAAAGAGGAACGGAAGAGAAGACTCAAAGAGACAGCTGAAATGATCGGTTTAACTGATTTGTTAAAAAGGAAGCCGAAGGAACTCTCTGGTGGGCAAAGGCAACGAGTCGCCCTTGCACGATCGGTGGTGAGTAGAGCCCCCCTTTGCCTAATGGATGAGCCCTTGTCCAATCTTGATGCGAAGTTACGCGCCCAGATGCGTATTGAGATTCGTAGATTACAAAGGCAACTCGGGCTGACCATGATTTATGTTACGCATGACCAAGTAGAAGCGATGACGATGGGTGACAGAATCATGGTATTAAATGAGGGTAAGGTGCAACAAGTGGGCAAACCCATCACTCTGTATAATGAACCCGCCAACACCTTTGTGGCTTCATTTATTGGCTCGCCTAAAATGAATCTCGGTCAAGCGGAACTATTAGCTGAAGGCAAACAATTAATCGTTGAGGACAAACTTCAATTTCAATTAAGTGCACAAGATAGAATCCATCTTCCACCTCATCAAAAAACAACAATAGGGATTCGGGCGGAGCATCTTTACCCAGCGGCTAATCATGAGGCCACACATCATTTGGAGGTGGCCGGTGTTGAACATTTAGGGAATGAGACTTTAATTGTCTTTGAGGGCATCGGTGATCAGTTATGGAGTGCAAAATGGTCAGGACAATGGATGGTTTCACCAGGAGATGTTGTCCCTGTTTCTATTTCCGTGGAGAATTTCTGTTTTTTCGATGCTGAAAATGGCCGTTTGATTAAGCCGGCTTATAAAGGTCAGAGTCAAGAGGTTGTGGCGCAATGATAACCGAAGAAGTCATGCCTCTCAATTATACTGAGCCCATTGAATTTGGAAAGGCGAAAAGGAAACAAAGGAGGAAAATCCTTTTAAAGGGGCTTTTGTTTTTAGCACCGTCGATTATCTTATTCAGTATTTTTGTCTTTTACCCTATGATTCGTACTATCTATTTGAGCTTTTTTTTAACCAACCAAGCAGGGGCGACGACCGTTTATGTTGGCTTACAAAATTATATGGATATCTTTACCTCCCCCATTTTTTTGAAAAGCTTAAAATCAACCTTTCTCTTTGTCCTTTACACCTTGCCAGGAACGATCATTCTTAGTCTGTTCTTGGCTGTTATCGCCAATGAAAAATTAAAAGGGATCGATTTTTTTCGAATGATTTTCTCATCATCCATGGGGGTGTCAGTAGCAGCCGCTTCAGTCTTTTGGATGTTCTTATTTCACCCCAGTATAGGGTTCATTAATAGAGGCTTAGCCGCATTAGGAATAGCTAAGATTGGGTGGTTAACGGATCCGCATTGGGCGCTTCTCTCTGTTTCTATCTCGACAATTTGGATGAATATAGGCTTTACTTTTTTGATCCTCCTTGGGGGCTTGCAGTCGATTGATTCTCATCTCTATGAAAGTGCAGCTATTGATGGCGCAGGTTATTTTTATAAATTGCGTCGCATTACCTTGCCGATGCTTTCTCCCACGTTGTTCTTTGTGATGACGGTCTCTGTTATTAATGCGTTTCAAACCTTTGGGCAAATCGATATGCTGACAAAGGGGGGACCGAGTAATGAAACCAATCTCATTGTATACGGCATTTATCGGGAGGCCTTCGTCAATTATCAATATGGATCAGCCAGCGCCGAAGCGATCATCCTATTCATCATTATTTTAATCATGACACTTGTCCAATTTAAAGTCGGGGAAAGGAAGGTTCATTATCAATGAGGCTTGCGCTTTCTAATAAAATCATTCTCTATCTCTTGTTAACCTTATCAGCGGTCATTCTATTTCTACCTATCCTTTTTGCCTTTTTTATGAGCTTTATGGGTAGTCAAGATGCTTTGCTTGGGAAAATATTGCCCTCGCATTGGACTTTAGAAAATTATGAAGAAGCTTTTAGAAGACTCCCGTTACTTCGCTTTTTATTCAATAGTGTGTTGATCTCATTGATGATTATGATCGGTCAACTCATCTTTTCTAGCTTAGCGGCTTATGCGTTTGTATTTTTGAAATTCAAGGGAAGAGAGACGCTCTTTTTCTTATTTGTTGCAACGATGATGATTCCATTTGAAGCCTCTATCATTCCTAACTTTCAAACCATAAAAGCACTGAATTTGATCGATACATATCCGGGGCTTGCTTTACCTTTTTTAGCAACAGCATTTGGTACCTTTTTATTGAGACAAACCTTTAAACAGATCCCGATTGAATTGAGAGAAGCCAGTGAAATTGCGGGAAAAGGGCATTTCAAGTTTTACTTAACGGTTGTTTTACCTATTGCCAAATCAAGTCTAGTCACTTTAGGCATTTATAGCTTTTTAAGTGCTTGGAATATGTATCTGTGGCCGTTGCTATCGACGACCAACGATCAGGTTCGTACCGTGCAAATCGGACTCAAAGAGTTACAGTCTCAGGAGCAGGTCAATCAATGGGGTGTAGTGATGGCGGGAGCGATGGTTGTAGCGATTCCGACGCTGATTCTACTCTTCATCGGCCAAAAGAAACTACAAAAAGGTTTAGCAGAAGGGGCCTTAAAATAATCAGAGAGGCTTAGAAAATCAAAAGCCTAAAAGGAGATTGTTTTGATGATAAAGAAGCTATTTATTGTGAGTATTATTGGTTTATTGTTTTTAGTAACAGGATGTGCTTCAAAGGATGAAACCAGTTCAGGCAAGGCCTCAACAGCGAAAAGTGGTGGCAAGGTTGTCGTCACCTTCTGGCATTCGATGAGTGGGGAAGCTCAAAAGACTTTAGATAGTATCGTCAAGGACTATAATAATTCTCAAGGTAAAGTCCAGGTCAATGCCGAGTTTCAAGGCACCTATGAAGAGTCTTTACCCAAATTCTTTACCGTTGGCGGGACAAAAGATGCCCCCACCATTATTCAAGTCCAAGAAATCGGGACGAAGGCAATGATCAATAGTGGTTTTATTGAGCCGATTCAAAAGTTTATTGATGAAGATCAGTATGATATGAGTGGACTTGAAAAAAACATCATCAATTACTATAAAGTTGATCATAAATTTTACTCAATGCCTTTTAACTCCTCAACGCCTGTGATGTACTACAACAAGGATGCTTTTAAAAAAGCGGGATTGGATCCCAATAAGCCACCAGAAACCTTTGAGGATGTAGAAGCCGATGCGAAGAAGATTGTGGCTAGTGATAAAAAGATGAAGGGCTTCGCGTTACAAGCTTACGGGTGGTTATATGAAGAATTGTTAGCCAACCAAGGCGGCTTGTTAATGAACAATAATAATGGACGGACAGATACCCCTACAGCAGTAGATTTTGATAATGAAAAGGGAAAATCGATCTTTGAATGGGTGAAGAAAATGAGTGATGAGGGCACCTTCGCCAACTATGGTACAAATGGCGACAATATGGTTTCAGGTTTCTTAGCAGGCGATGTTGCCATGTTCCTACAATCCTCCGCCTCTTCTAGAGATGTTATTGATAATGCCCCTTTCGATGTAGGTGTGGCTTTCCTACCCCATCCAAAAGCTGAGGAACGTCAAGGGGTTGCGATTGGCGGTGCGAGCCTGTGGATGGCCAAAGGAAAATCTGATGCCGAACAAAAAGCAGCCTGGGATTTTATGAAATATTTACAAACGCCAGAGGTACAAGCGAAATGGCATGTCGGGACAGGGTATTTTGCGATTAATCCAGCTGCTTATAAGGAGCAAACGGTTCAAGATGCTTATAAAAAGATGCCCCAACTTCAAGTGTCTGTCCAGCAGCTTCAAGCCACTAAATCCTCTTATGCGACCCAGGGGGCATTGATGGATATGATTCCTGAGGAGCGAAAGATTATGGAAACGGCGCTTGAGGATGTCTACAACGGCGCAGATGTTGATAAAACCTTTAATAATGCAGTAAAACAAGTGAATGCAGCCATTGAAAAGTCAAATGCTTCAAGAGGGAAGTAATTGTCAGTTTTAAAGGATCGAATGTTCAATTCTACTTTTCAGAAGAAGGGACCCTGTGAACAAATGACACAGACTAAAATATTCGGGCACCGCGGAAGTATGGGGACTAGCCCCGAAAATACACTGTTGGGATTTACACATGCCATAGAGATGGGCGTTGAGGGCATCGAGTGTGATGTCCAATTGACGAAAGATGGTGAGCTCATTGTGGTTCATGATGAGACCATTGACCGTACGACAGATGGAACAGGTTTTATTAAGGATTTAACTTTAAAAGAATTGAAGGCCTTTAGTGCAGGGAGCAAGTTCTCAAGCTTTGAGCAGTTTGATGAGAACCGATGGTCTAAGGAGAAAATCCCGACATTAGAGGAAGTTTTACAATTGATTGCGCCCTATAATATTGAATTAAATATAGAATTAAAAACAACGCTTTTTCCTTATGAGGGCATAGAGGAAAAGGTTTTAGGGACAGTCAAACAGTTTAATTATAGCGACAAAGTGATTTATTCTTCTTTCCATTTACCTTCACTATTAAGGTTAAAGAGATTAGACCCAGAGGCCAAAATCGCTTGGTTATTGATGTATAGATTGAGTCGTCCAATGGAGTATGTCAGCAGTTTGCAATTAGAAGGCTTACACCTTCATAAGGATCTATTATTACGAGGACACTATGATCCCCCTGTGGAACATCTTGGTTATTCGATCCGGGTGTGGACGGTCAATCAGGAGCAAGAGATTGCTCAATTACTAAACATGGCTCATGTTGAGACAATCATGACAGACTTCCCCCAGGTAGCGATTGCTTTTAGAGCAATGTGTTAGATGAGCGATCCATTTTATCGGTTATCAAGAGACAAGGGTGCCCCAACATTTGGTGGCACCCTTAACATTGTATTTTAGACAATCCAAAGTAATGACTTAAGGCCATCACGTGCTTGATGGTACTGATATAGATTACGACGTAAAACGGTGGTACACATTTCCAAGGGAAACTAACAAAAGTAGCTGTCGCACCCACTAATGACAGCCTAAACTCACAAAAGGCGCACATATCAAGGGGGAAACTATTAAAAGAGCGCTCCGCCTTCACTTAAGAGGGGTAGACTCAAAAATGACAGCCACTACTAGCAAGAGTCATCTTCAACTAACTAATCGGCACGCGGCTTAAAAAAATGATAAATTCCACAATTGTTTCCGCGAGGATTATACTCTGAGAAGCTTTCCTTAGTCATTTAGGCATGAGGAAAAAGAGCGACCTGGAGCGGAAATCCACACGATCAGCTTAACTTTCATTACTAGCTTTTACGTTGGAACTTACTTCAATTCCTAACATTCGTGACCCTAAGTAAAGCAACAAGCTTTTAGAAAAAGGCTTGAATTAAAAGGGAAAACTAAATAGGAGACAATGCCTTAGCTTTTGATGATCGTTACATTTTTTATCAAAGTATTACGATCACCTGTGACAACTAGACCACTATTTTCCTTAGTTACTGAGCAAAATTTCCCCTGGGTATTATTTCCTACAAATATGCCGGAAGAACTAGAAATAGAATTGACATTAATATTTTGAAAGCGTACTTTGGTCTCCTCCACTTAGATCCTCCTAAATCTAAACAGGAATATTATAGGGATTGGTTTTGATTGGTAGGCTGGAAATCTGGATCAGTATTAGGTTGATCATAGCCATCGTTATCACTTATGGCATTTAAGTTTCCTAAGTAAAGATTAAATTGCCCAGTACCGAAAATGGCGTTATTTTGTTTTGTTGGGGAGAACCAGCCTGTTTGGGCATTCTCGCCTGTAAATACTCCCGCATTACTTTGCATTGAGTTAACATTCACCGCATTGAAAGCAATATTAAGTGCCATCTAATACCTCCTTTAGTGGAAAAGGTATGTATAAAATAGAGTATTCAATTGGTGCCTATGTGTGTGTTTATGTTGCACTTTCCATAAAACACCAAAGTAACGGGAGAAAAGTCTCTAAGGGGGAAAAGAAAAGATTGGAAATGAAAACACTTCCCATTTTAGCTTTTTCTTTGTCCTAGGGAGGTGTATCATAATAAGTAAAGTAAAAGACGATTAGGAGGTAAGATAAGTGGCTTTTGATTTCCATACACATCACGATCGGTGCGGTCATGCGACCGGTTCGATTCGCGATTATATTGAGCAGGCCATTGCTAAGGGTTTACAATATATTGGTATCTCTGATCATTCCCCTTATTTTGCAGCGAAAGAGGATCAGGCAAAGCCGGGGATTGCCATGGCCAAAAGTGAGTTTCCCCATTATATCGCCGAAGTTTTACAACTAAAGAAAGAGTATCAGTCGAAAATTGAGGTGCTTCTTGGTGTGGAATCTGATTATTTTGAGGAGCATGAAGCCTTATATCGTGATATCTATAGTCAGTATCCTTTTGATTACATCATCGGTTCTGTTCACTATGCCAATGGGAAAAGTATTTTCGATAAACAGCGCTGGGAGGGGCTCTCAAAAGCAGATTGTTTACGTGAAAAGGAGCTCTATTATGCCAGTATTCAGCGCTCAGCGCGAAGTGGTTTGTTTGACATCTTAGGGCATATTGATGCGATGAAAGGTTACTATCCACAATTCTCTGATATTGAGACTGAAGCGGTGGAGCAAACACTGAAAATTATTGCTGACAGTGATGTGGCGATTGAAGTGAATACCTCTGGAAAGAATAAGGACTGTGGCGGTTGGTACCCTTCACATGACATTCTGGAGCGCGCTTGTTTCTATAATGTGAAGATAACTTTTGGCTCGGATGCACATGTTCCCAATCGAGTAGGCGATGAGTGGGAACAAGTCCGTACAGAGCTCAAACATTTAGGGTTTAAGGAGTGGGCTATTTTTAAAAATAGACAACGAAAATTCCTCCCACTTTAGCATAAAAGGAGGTGCATGATGCATCAGTACTCTACAGTTTTAATTATCATCTTAATTGCCTTTGCGATTTATCGCAGAATCAGGCGGAATATTGGCTGGCAGCCGTTAAGTCTGACAAGGCTCAAAATAAGAATGGTCCTATTTGTGGTCATTGGTCTGATCTTTTTTGCTGGCAGTATAATGCATCCATTAAGTTTGATTTCAGATGTTATCGGGATTGCCATTGGCATAGGACTGGCTTATTATGGCATCAAACATACACGGTTTGAGACACGTGGAGGTCAGTGGTTCTATCAGCCTAACACGTGGATTGGAGGCGTAGTTACGCTGCTCTTTTTAGGTCGGTTTTTATATCGCTTTTATACGATGTATGAGATCGGTGCATTTAATAACACACAATCAACCTCTCTATCCTCTGGCAATATGGATGCATTCAATCTGAGTGGAAGTTCTCCATGGAGCACAGGACTTATATTAATCATGTTTGCTTACTACATCTTTTATTATATTCATCTTATGCGTAAAGAGAAGGACCTGGAGCAGCCCACAACTTTAAAGGAAGATTAACATATATTTGAAAAAGGCACCCTGAACACTGGGGTGCCATTTTCAAAGAATAAGAAAGTATAAGCCATCGAAGCAATAAAGAGATCGGTAGGAAAATTTGTCTTCTCTGATTAGGACTTGGGAAAGCAAAATACAAAAAACGTTTGGAAAATAAGGGGTGATCCCACAAGCCTTATTAGCCGGAGGGTTAACCTTGGTTAACCTTGTATCGCGTGTTTCTTTCTCTCCTGTTGTGGCTCTTTTAAGAGCAAGCTCCCCAACAATCCGAGGCATGAGAAAACGATAGGAATAATAAAGCCGTAGTGATAGCCTGCATGACTCGCCTCTGGGAAAATATCAAGGATTTTTCCAAAAAAACTGGGTAAAAGCACAGCACTAAGAAACCCTCCCATATTGGCGAAACCCGAAACCACGCCAACCTCTTTTAAATCAAAAGATTTTCTCACGGCGGCAAAGGTTAGGGCACTTCCACCATTTCCAAAGCCAATCAGTAAGAATAACACAATAAGAAAGGCCATCGGTGGCTTACCGTTTAAGATAAAGAAGGCAAGCCAGCTTAAAAACGCAAGAAGGTGAATGATCATATAAGGCCGTTTGATCATACCTAATCGACTAGAACACCAACTCATGAGAGGCGCTCCTATGATTGCGCCAATAAGCCCAATCATAACCAATTGACTGGCGCTTGATCGCGTCATGTGGTACATATGCATACCATAGGGAATGGCCCAAGAACCAATAAATCCAACGTAGGTTCCGACAAGACCAAAGTGACACAAAAAGGTGGCCCAAGCTTGCCGTTCTGAAAAAATACGAAGGAGGAGTTTGAGCGTTTTTTCCCGTTTGTATTCAGTCTTGCTAGATGACACTTTAACAGGCTGTGGCGGCTCTTTGATGATGTTTTTAGGGAGTCTTATAAGAATGAAATAAAGTAAAATACCGCAAAGGCACAGGATAATGCCTACGATAAAAAAGGGCATACGCCAACCAGATAAAGCAATCCAAGCGGAGAAGGGCACAGTGGCTAATAAGAAACCGCCACTTCCGCTCATTCCAGCGAAGCCTAGTAAACTAACAAACTCTTGTGCTTTAAACCATTGACTCAAAATAAGAACGAGGTTGACCCAAATCGTGGCATCCCCTATACCCACAAGCAAACGCGCCATCATCATAATGGCTTCATTGGGTGAGAGACTATAAATGACCGTCCCTATACCGTTGAGTAAGGTTCCAAACACAAGAAAAAAATTAGGGCCAAAGCGATCAGAAAGCACTCCAATAGGCACTTGTAAACCTGCATAGGCCAAGAATTGAATACTTGCCAATAAACCGATGGTCGATGCTGAAACACTAAATTCTTTCATTAATTGATCAGTGATTAACCCTGGTGCCGTTCTTTGACTAACAATGACACAATAGGTAAATAGAACGGATGCAAAGACTATCCATCGATAATTACTTGTTTGTTTCTCCATATAAAAACCGTCTCCTGATGCCTGCATTTTTTCCATCCCATATTATACTCCTACCGGAAGTCTATTAGAATGATCATTGTGAAAAGAGGAGAAAAGTATCATTTAAGTTTTGTTGTTTTAAATAACTTTTTTCTAGAAGACGGTTGCTTTTCTTAAAGTATAAGAATGTATAAAATTCTGGTTATCAGCACGGTGTGGATTGCCGCTTCAGAACGTCACTTTCCTCATGCCCACAGGAATAAGGAAAGCCACTAAGAGAATAATCCTCGTAGAAAAATCGTGTTTTTTACAATTTTTTGGTGTCGGTAGGGTCAGCGCTTTTGTTAGTCAGCACCTTCTTATGTGCGGACGCAACGCATTGCTGCTAGTCATACCTTAATGATGTGTGAGTAACATGGGGTGAAAAACCTTCTACTAAAAGAAAAAAGCAAGTGCCTGAGTCACTTGCTTTTTTTATAACACCAGAAAATATAAATTTGTGGAAGTCCTTATAAGTGCAACTTAGGCTTGGAGACAAGCCAAATTTTCTAATGAAAAAATTATAGATATTTTTCTTTAATCATGTTCAGATGATGTAATGTGTGTCCAGCGATGATGAAGGCTAACGAGCGTGTGGAGATGGGTTGGTCATCAATACATCCTTGTTTTAACCAATCATCATCTGTGAGGCCTTTTAAAGTCGAGAGCGTTGTTTGCCTCACATTTTTATGATAGTCAAGCAGGCTGTTAGGATCATAGGCCCCATATGGAGAGGCTTGTATATAGTCCTCTTGATCGAATCCGCTGAGTGGGGCATGATCGCCTCGAGAGATATGAAATAACCGGAAATGCATAATCAGCTCAGTATCTATGATGTGCCCAACAACCTCTTTTAGACGCCACTTATTGGGAGCATATCTGTATCCCCACTTATCCTCAGGGAGGTCTCTGAGTCTTTCATCCACCTCTTTAGATTGTTGTTCAAGGAAAGAAAACAAGTCTTGTTCAGGGACGAGATCAATGTAGCGTTTATAAAATGGCGGGTATTCATTTACAGTGGGTCGAGTGAGCATTTGGACGTTCCTCCTCCTATAATCAATAGCGATGAAAAATAATTAAGAATATTTTACTCTATTAAAAGGAGTTTCACAATATCTAGCGCCTTATTATGAAGAGAGGGAGGACACTTAGACCCTTGTTAAAGGACTTCTATTCTAAGAGGCGAACACTTATGGAATAATGACAATTCTTTTTCCCTGAAAGTCTGGACGCTTCCAAGCGTCTTCAATATTTCTAAGTGCGATTTCTTCAATGTCCATGGTAAGTTTCCCTTCTTTTACCCATTCCCAAACTAAAGCAGTGCCTTCGTTAACAGCTTCCATTGTCATTCCGGCGGCAGCACCGAAAATTTCAAGGCCGGAGGTACGTAAGGCATCAGCCCCAAGAGATAAGTGAGAACCCGCTTTTTCTCCGATTTGAACAAAGCGTATACGCCGACCCGCAAATCCAAGCTTCTGAGGGGTTAATGCCTGAATAAGTAATTCTGAAGGATGTCCCCAAAGAAAATCAAGGATAATATCAATACCGTTTTCTGCTTCCTCTTTAAATGCGTCCACCACGTGTTCATCCGCTCGCTTTAAGTCAATAACGGCGTCTGCTCCGAGTGCTAAGATTTGTTTTAAGCTTTCTGGATGACGTCCTGTTCCAATGACTCGACCTGCTCCTAGGCGTTTGGCGATTTGTACGGCGAGTTTTCCTGATACCCCTGTTGCACCGTTGATTAAAACAGTTTCCCCTTGCTGAAGCTTGGCTCCCCATTTAAGAGGGAAAAGGGAGGTGAGTGCTGAAGATGGAAGTGCAGCAGCTGTGATAGCATCTATACCTTCAGGCACACGCACTATATTTGTTTTTGGCACGACTGTTTTTTCTGCCATGGCGCCATAAGGGGACTGTGTGCCCCCAAAACCCACTAAGGTCCCATCAGGAAGTTCTCCAATGCCATCGAAGCCAACAATAGAAGGAAGCTGAGGGAAAAATTGTTGAGTTGCAAAATGCTTCCCTTCTGCCATCATTTTATCGACGTTTTCTAATGCAACAGCTTTCACTTGTATAAGGACTTCATCTTGATTAGGTACTGGGTCAATGAAGTCCTCAAATCGAGGATTTTCTCCGAGTTTATGCAAGACGGCTGCTTTCATTTTTAGTCAAACCCCTTTCTGATTTTAATTTAACACCGTTAAATTTAACAGTGTTAAGTATAAATTGGCATGTGGTATAATGTCAAGAAGAATCTCAGAAAAAATGGTGATCAGGAGAGACAGACATGGCCTTAAAGAAGGAACTAATTATAGAAGAAGCCTTGGTGCTATTGAATCAAAGCGGTATTGAAGGTGTCACCTTACGAAAACTGGCTAAGCGATTAGATGTGCAGGCCCCGGCCTTATATTGGCATTTTAAAAATAAAGAAGTCCTTATCCATGAAATGGCCGAGGCGATTCTTAAAAAAGAATTTGCAGAATGGCAGCCGAAAAAGCAAGAGGAATCTTGGCAGGCGTATGTCATCTCCCTTTTCGTGCGATTGAGAAAGGCCTTGCTTGCCTATACCGATGGTGGGAGAGTGGTTGCCGGTGCTCATTTATCATTAACGATGGCGGATGTGACTGAGGAAGCGATTAAGTCTCTCTTAAATACAAAGAGAACCCTTTACACCGCTCGGTTACAGGTTCTGACTGCTACTCACTACACTTTTGGTCGCGTGATTGAGGAACAAGCGCATTTAACTCAAGAGGACATGCAAGGTTTTCATATGGAATCATTTGAAAAAGAACATCCCTATTTAATCCAAGGGATAAAGGAGTACTTCTCAACAGGACGCACGGTGGATGACCTTTTTAATGATGGTCTGAACATTATTTTTGCAAACGAGTTATAAAGCGCAAGAAGAAAGGGGGATTTTATGAAAATTTTAAAAATAAGCGTGTTTTGCTTGATAGCCCTTTTCATTGCTTATTACACTTTTAAATGGACGCAGGGCGTGATAGAAAAGCAGAATGCGAACTATCTCCCGGAAAATCCGTACATAGAGAAGGAAAAAGATCATCATACGACGCAGGATTATTCTTCTAGCGAGAGTCAGCCTATGCAAGGCCATAATGTGAATGGATCGAGAGCGGTTGAGCTTCCTATAGACGGTAAACAGAACAATCACATCATATATAAAGGTCAGCTCTATATTACAAACAATAAAGGAAAGACATGGTTAGCGGTGCCCGATGATGATACGCTTGGCTATCCCCGAATCAGTGATGACCAAAAATCACTATCTGAAAGCAATATCTACGTCTCTAGTGAGAGAGTAGCCATCGTTTATGGTGGGCAAGGGCCGGAGAATATAAGTGTTCTTTTTACGGATGGCCAATACCTCGGGGAAATTTGGCGTGTTTGGAGCCTTTCTAAGTCAGCCACACAAAATTTACAAAAAGGCTATGAGAAGCTATATATTGATTTTCTAAATAGTGATAAGACAGGGTATATCGTAGCGATTCGTAAAGAGGGAGAACAGCAGGTAGTCACGGCCTATCGAAGTGTAAATTCAGGGATTACTTGGGATGCCGTTCATACAAATGATCCTCTTTACAATGAGATCATGAAACATTTTGGGTTATAGGAGAGGTGTCTCTTTGATTAAACATATTGGTATTAAAGTAGGTTTGGGGTGTATAGCGGCACTTCTCATTGTTTTTCAAGCATTGATCTTGTTTGTCGCTGAGCCCAAAGATTATTACCTTATCTACGATTGGATCTTTTATGCCGTGAATTACTTGATCATTATTGCCTTATTCTTTCTTTTTGCTAGTAAACGGCGCTATCTCGTCGCGATTCAAATCCTTATTGTCATTGTCTTTCTCGTAATGAATACAACCTATTTATATTATAAAGGTGATGAGAACATTGTGGTTTCGCACTCACAGCATCAGCAGCATGAAGTGATTCTAAAGGAAAGTAAGAAAATGAAGGATGAAACCGTGAGCTTAAAACGCCGAGGCGTGATCTTTGGAAAAAAGGTCACAACATTAACGGGAAGTTCTCGCTATAAAGCGATTGAGAAAGACCGTTATCAAATCGAGTGGGTGAGTGGTGACATTGCCATTCTCACCTATCAGACCAATGTTCAAGGGGCATTAAAGCAAAGTATCTTTAGTTTCCGAGCCTCAGATTATTCGAGTTATTATTATGTAATCGTCAGTCTTACGGGAAAATGGGTTGAGAAGGACCATTCCCAAAATTACCTTATGTCTAACAATGGGGAATTGATCTATGCAAAAGAGGGTCATCTCTACTACTATTCACAGGATGACATAGAACAACAGGGTGTCTTTTCTATTATTGTGACGGGAGATCAGCATAGACCTTCCTTTACAGTAGTCTTAAATGCGGATAGTGAACTCGATAAAAATGCCATTGTCAAGAAAGGCGGGACAATAACTGTGTCGCCTATAAGCCTAGATCAATCAAAAGGTAAAGTGTTTGAAAAGCAATAAGCTGGTGGGGGAAATAGAGAAAAATGAAAAACAGCGAGTCACTTTGATGAGTGATTCGCTGTTTTTAAGTCACACCAAGACGATTAGTGCAACGTTAGCTTTCCGATATTAAAGCTTAGTGGAAGCTAAGTTTTCATCAAAAGAAATGAAAGTATAAAAATTTCTGTTCAACAGGGCGGTGTGGATTTCCGCTCCCGAACGCTCGCTTTCTTCATGTCACAGGACTAAGGAAAGTGACTAAGAGAATAACCTCGCAGAAAAATCGTGTTTTTACGATTTTTTGAAGTGGGTAGGGTCGGCGTTTGACGCATTATCGAGGTCCCCGAAAAGTGACCTTTACTTTTTTTGGGGTGGTATTGAGGACCGGGCATGCTTTACGCCCGGTTTTTCATAATTCAAAGTATTAATCTTTTTGCCTGGAAATAATCATCTTTGAGAGGTTATGTACGATATCTCCTCTGCTGACCACCCCAATGACTTTTTCATCAGCATCAACAACAGGCAATTTTTTGAAGTGATGTTGCGATAATAGTCGCAAGGCGACTTCAAAATCATCATCCTTATTTACTGTATAGAGATGTTTCTTCTTCATCATCTCGGTCACTGGTTCATCCATTTTCCGATCCAATACCTCTTGGGCCGTTTCTCCCTTTTCAACATAAACTGTGAAGAAAAGATCGTGAACAGCTTCCTCTCGTGGGGAAAGGTAACGAATAATATCGCCATCGCTGACCATGCCTATCAGTTTGTTTTCTTTGTCAACGACAGGGACACCGCCGATATTGTGTTCAATTAACAGTTTCAATAACTCTTTAATTGGGGTTTCAGAATGTACAGTAATAACATCGTGAATCATAAAATCTGCTACTTTCATTATTATCACTCCTTAGTAAGATAGCTTATTCATGGTTTTAATGGCCGGCTTCAACACTATCAACATGGTTGACATGATGACGGTTCATTAAAACAAAGATGACAGAAATGAGGACAAAACAACCGCCAACAATAAAAGGGACATGAGGGGAAAACCACTCAGCAAGCTTCCCTGCTAAATAAGGGGCTATGGCACCACCTAGGAAACGTAAAAAACTGTATGCAGCCGAAGCGGTCGAACGTTCAATTGGAGCAGCATTCATGACAGCCGTTGTAATTAATGTGTTATTATTCCCCAATAAAGCGCCGGCAAAAATAACAGCAGCAATAATGACCCATTGTGTATGTGACCAAATCCCCATAACTAAGAGAACGACTGCAAAGGTGGTCAACATGACACACATGGAATTCACAGTTCCGAAACGTTTTTGAAGCTTAGGGGCCATAAAGACGGATGTAATCGCGAGTAAAACACCCCACCCAATAAATACATACCCTATTCCATGAGCATCTAATCCCATGACAAAGGGCGCGTAGGCTAATAAGGTGAAAAAGCCAAAGTTATAAAAGCAAGCTGTTAATCCAAAGACAACGATCGAGCGGTGCTTCATCGCGCGGAAGGGATCGAGAATTGAGGAAGACGATGTAGCCGGCCGCTGGGCTGCTTCCTGCTTCTTAGTGTTGGGCATTAAAGTAATCAGAAAAATAAAGGCGATAACCATTAGAACACCAACACCGATGAAGGGGCCTCTCCAACTAATGCTCCCTAATTCACCTCCAAGTAACGGGCCTACAGAGATGCCCAGTCCGATGGCCGCTTCATATAAAATAATCGCTTTGGCAGTGCCGCTTTTTGAAAGCGTGACAATAGCTGTAAGTGCGGTCGCAACAAAGAGCGCATTACCAAGGCCCCAGCCTCCGCGGAGCCCAACAATGGCCCAGACATTATTAGAGAGTCCACCGAGAGTAGAAAATAAGGCGATGATGACCACACCGACGAGTAAGGTGACCTTGGTCCCTAACTTGGTAGAGATGACACCTGTAATCAGCATCGCGATGGCCATCACTGCGTTATAACTTGTAAAAAGCAAGGTGACTTCACTTGGGGTAGCATGTAATTGTCCAGCAATAGCCGGTAAAATCGGGTCCACAAGACCTAGACCCATAAAGGCAATAATACAGGCAAAAAACACGGCCCAAACCGCTTTAGATTGTCCTTCCTTCTTAGGAATATGAGCGGTTTGATGGTTAGATTGTGACGTCATTAGTTAGCTTTCTCCTCTTCATATTTTTTTATGGCTTGATTGACGCGTTCATAGTAATAATGGGTATCTTCGCGTATCGCTATTATTTTTTTGATTCTTTGTTCAATCATGTCACATTGCTTCTCCAAAACTTCCTTGAAATTTAGAAGTTTTTGATACCTTTCTTCACCATCCTCCGTTTGTCTTAAATCGAAAATATTAGTTTCTACTTTTTCCCGGATGTCCATAAATTCTTGGATGTCTTGAAGAGAAGTGCCCAGTACTTCCCGAGTATCCATGATTTGTTGCAGACGGCGAAGGTGTTTTTCTGAATACAGACGATAACCGCCTTCCGATCGCTCAGGTGGGGAGAGTAACCCAATTTCCTCGTAGTAACGTATAGTTCTTTTAGTCAGGCCACACTTCTTGGAAATTTCATCAATTTTGTATTGAATTTTTTGATTCCCCCTTTTCTAAATAATTGCGATTATACCGCTTTATAACGTTAACGTCAATGTGAATGTTGAAGCCTTTTCAGACCATAAAGGCAAGATTGAGGACGAATAAGCGGTCTTCTCCTTGTTAAAATAGGGTAAAATTAAAGAATACTGAAGGTAGGACGTCATGGAAGGCGGGAAGGCATTGTGGAAGACCTTAAACTTTCTTTTGAGGAAATGTGGGAGAAAATTATAGCCTGTGATCGTTCTTATGACGGGTTATTTTTTACGGCGGTAAAGACCACTAAAATTTACTGTCGTCCCTCTTGTCGATCAAGAAAGCCGAAAAAGACTAATGTTGAATTCTACTATACGATTGATGACGTGGAGAAGGCGGGGTATCGGGCGTGTAAGAGATGCCAACCTGAAGTCGGCCATCCACAACGGGAGGTTGCTCAAAAGGTAATGGCTTTTCTTGTCAGCCATTACAAGCATAAAATCATCTTACAAGACATTGCTGACCATGTGGGAGTGAGTCCGTATTATCTTGAACGTTTATTTAAGCACGAGACAGCAGAGACCCCAAGGACTTATCTTGAAAAAATCAGGGTGGACAAAGCGGCCCACCTCTTGCAAAGCACTAAACGGACAAACCTTGATATTTGTTATGAAGTGGGGTTTCAAAGTCCATCTAATTTTTATAAAGCTTTTAGACGCCGCAAGCAGTGCTCCCCCAGTGAATATCGAGCTCTAAAGGGAGTTAAATGAATGAACTGGAAGGACTTTAAGACATCTATTGAACTTTATCCCTCACCACCTTTTAACTTTGAAGAGTGTTTAGTCTTTTTACGAAGGTCCAATCGTGAAATTCTGCATGATTATAAAGAAAAGGCGCTTTATAAAGTGATACAGGTGGATAATAAACCTATTCTTTGTAAAATGAGAAGCAAGAATCAGCATCTTCAGGTCGATTTCTTATCAGGAATGCCATCTAAAAGCTTGCGAGAGAAGGTTGCCCTATATGTTTGGGAATGGTTTGATTTAGAGCAGGACTTAGCCCTCTTTTATAAAGAGGTTGAAGATGATCCCCTCTTACAACCTCTCATCAAAAAGTATAAG
The DNA here is from genome assembly GCF_014639255.1 of Pullulanibacillus pueri. GTDB lineage: Bacteria > Bacillota > Bacilli > Bacillales > Sporolactobacillaceae > Pullulanibacillus > Pullulanibacillus pueri. The sequence goes on along the minus strand of NZ_BMFV01000043.1, from coordinate 2,550 downwards.
GGATTAAAACTCATAGGCATCCCTGATTTGTTTGAAGCGCTGGTATGGGCCATTATAGGTCAACAAATTAATCTTTCCTTTGCTTATACTTTAAAGGCGCGCTTTGTTAAACAGTTTGGCGAATCTGTTTCTTTTGCAGGTGAAGTCTACTGGCTTCATCCCACTTATGAAAAAGTGGCTCATTTAGAAGTAGAGGAATTAAGGAAACTTCAGTTTACTCAAAGAAAGGCAGAGTATGTGATTGGAGTAGCTAAAATGATGGCAACGGGACAGCTCTCAAAAGCTGGCCTTATGCGGAGAAAAGCATATGAGGCGCAACAAAAAGCTTTAATGACTATTAGAGGAGTGGGAGCCTGGACTGCGGATTATGTGCTGATGAGATGTTTGCGTCATCCGTCAGCCTTCCCAATTGCAGATGTCGGTCTTCATAATGCTATAAAATTTCAATTAGGTCTTGAGCGCAAACCAACTCTGGGAGAAATTCATACGATCCAGTCCCATTGGCAAGGCTGGCAAGCTTATGCAACCTTTTACTTATGGAGGTCATTGCTTTGAATACTTTATATAAAACAGATTACCCCTCACAGTTAGGCATCATTGAAATCGTAGGATCTGAAAAAGCTGTCCATTCTATACTGTTTTCTGACAGAGAGCAGGTGCTTCATCCATTGACGGAGGGAACACCTGGGGTTTTAGTTGACTGTGTCCATCAACTCCATGGCTATTTTAATGGCCAACGCAGACAATTTACCTTTCCCTACACTTTTGAGGGCACTCATTTTCAAAAAAAGGTATGGCAGGCTTTGACGCACATTCCTTATGCTCAAACAGTGTCTTACAAGGATATTGCTGTTTCCATTGGAAATGAAAAAGCTGTGAGAGCCGTTGGAAGTGCCAATGGGAAAAATAAATTAAGCATCGTGATTCCTTGTCACCGCATCATTGGAGCCGACGGGACGCTAACTGGCTACGCCGGAGGGTTATGGCGAAAGGAATGGCTTCTGGAGCATGAAAGAGCGGTTCAGCGATTATAGAAGAGTATAAAAGTGGCCTTAATTTTTTAATCTTTGTAAATGCTGATCGATGATTTCAATGTGCATTGTTGCCCACGCCTTTTCTCGGTAATGAATAACAATACTTATGGCCGTTATGACAATATATAAGATCAAAAAGCCTAAGACATAGAGATTGCTTTTCATGAGAAGGGTTTGGAGTTGTTTGGAAAGCAAGAATCCTAACCATGGCAAAGCGGTAATCAGGATGGGGATCACTCCATTTCCCCCTTTCTCTTTAAGCATCCAATAACGCATCATGTTTAATTCATTCATACTCAGTTGTCCATAAAAGTGATCAATGGTTTGAATCTCTTGGATTTCAGGTAGTTTGTAGAGGGATTGATCCTGTTGAACAGTCTTTTTAACTTTTAAATAAAATTTATGGGCATCTCCCCGAAAGGATACCATAATGCTTTCTCCTCTCTAAAAAGGGTTGTCACCATTATGATAGCCAAACAGGATCATTTTAGGCAGAAAAGTAGATTTATATTGGGTGGAAATTCACAGAGGTAGGGTAATAAAGGTGATTTGTGATCATTTCGACGCGTCATGAATGTAAGTGTAATATGTTGGAGAGAATAAATCTAACTGAGATAGAGATAAATTATTTTAAGGACGTTATCTTTCATGAACAATTATACAAATGATAATACTGCTAGAAGATATAAGGCTCATGTGAGTATTTTCGGTACGACGCAAATTCATTTAAGAAATCCTTATATTATAGCCTGGTGGTCGGCTGCGTTCCCAGGATTTGGTCATATGATTTTATCAAAGTATCTTCGGGGATTCACACTGTTTATTTGGGAAGTGATTATTAATTTAAATTCCCATTTAAATTTAGCAATGATTTATTCCTTTCAAGGAGAAATAGACCGAGCGAAAGCGGTATTAGATACAAGGTGGCTGTTGATTTATATTCCGGTTTATCTTTTTGGGATATGGGATAGTTATCGAACAACAGTCGATATGAATAACATCTATGTGTTAGCGGATAGAGAAGATCATCGATTCAATACGTTTAGTATCGGTGCTTTTGAGATCAATTATCTTGATAAACGTGAACCGGTCTTATCCTTCATTTGGTCCCTTTTTATTCCAGGACTTGGTCAACTGTATATCCATAGGGTGGTGACCGCCTTTTTCGTTATTCTTTGGGTTGTGGTCTTTTTTTATTTTTCCCATGCCCTCCAAGCAATTTCACTTTTATTTTTAGGTGAAATCGAGCAAGGAACAAAGCTTTTAGATCCAGAATGGTTTTTATTTTTTCCTTCTATTTATGGATTTGCAATTTTTGACTCCTATCTTAATACCGTTGAAAATAATAAGTTATTTGAAAAAGAACAACGAAATTTCTTAAAGAAAAATTATCAGAATCCGAACTTTAAAGTGTTAAAAGGACAAAAGGTGGATTGATTGGATGCAAATATTTTGGTTCTAAGTCAAATGTTGGGGTAGGAGTAAAGCTCCTACTCTTTATCCCCACTTAAAAATC
>NZ_BMFV01000042.1 GCF_014639255.1 Pullulanibacillus pueri | reverse complement strand
CTGCATAGCAGGTGGTTTATTGTTTCGCACGCTATCGCGAGCTCAACTGACTAAAGTCGTAAATTAAGCAAAAAGCCGGCGCCTTTAAAACAGGCTGTCCGGCTTTTTAATGCGAAAAATCTTTATGAGTCATACGATTCAATTCATTTAATTGCTGTCTATATTGACGGGCTTCCTTCAATCGATGGCGCTTTTGATGCCAGAACATAAAGGTGAGTGTGTTTGCCAACATGTACCAATGCATGCGTAAGCGCAAATGGTCAGTCAATTCATAGCCATAATCAGATAACCAATTGGCCCATGCATCCTTCTTCACATAGCCATAGAGAGTCATTCCTAAATCAACCGCTGGATCAGCAATAATCGCTTGATCCCAGTCAATCAAATATAACCGATCATCCTCATCCAATAGCCAATTGTTATGATTAATATCAGAGTGACAGACACGCTTAACAGGATGCTCCACTTCTAAAACTCTTTCTTTCAAAAAGACAAAAGCTTCTTGGATAGCAGGCTCAATGGGATGAAGTTTCCGTTCTTCATGTAAATGAGCTAAAAACGCTTTTGACGTTAATGGCTCTTTCCCTAACTTAGCAAGCATAAAAACGAGGGGTTCGGATTCATGAATTTTTTTTAGAAGCTGAGCCACACGTTTAGATCCCATTTCTTCTACTGTTAATTCCCGTGCCTCTAGACACTTTTGGGCCGTAATCACATCACCGTTGACTAAGCGCTTGGTCCATAATAATTTGGGTACGATCCCTTCAGCTGACAGCACAGCTAAAAACGGAGACGAATTGCGTTTAATAAACAATTTATTATCCGTTGATTGTGCAATATACGCTTCACCCGTCACGCCGCCTGCAGAAGAAATGACCCAATGGTTGCTATCCAAACCATACATAAAAAAACCCTCACTCTTTATCCATATCAAAACTTGCTCGCTATTTTCTCAGCTCACGTTCAAAACCTCTATAAATAAAATAGTACATCCTTAAGGATCCGTCAAACGAACATACAGTCTCAAAAAGGGACAAAAGCCTTATGTCCGAGGCTCTGAGACCACCTCTGAATGTTTTAAAAGAATTTCCGCAGCGTGTAATTGGTCGCGTTTCAATGTCGCTCTATAGCTAGAAAGCTCCTTAAACCAAGCATCTAATTGGGTTCTATCAATAATCCTTTCCAACGCATTCGGGTTTGAAAATTCCACATAACTTTCCGGGACTAATAGACAGGGATAAACGGCCCATTGAATGTCATGCTCGTTAAAAATCTTTCTTACCATTTCCGTTGTTCGTTGTAAAGAAATTAATGGGTTGACCGTGTAATGGATACTTTCACTTCGTATTTCCTTCCACTGTCTACGATCATAAGGCTGAAAGACACTCCCTGATTCCCCTGTAATCATTTTTAGTGTCCATATTTTGTAAGGCGTGACTAGAATAATATCCGCTGGAACAGCAGCCTCTCTATAAAGTAAAACAGGCTCGTATAACATTAAAACCGTCTCATCCAGTCTCTTTAACAGCGTTCTTAACCAAAGATCCATACGATAGCGTTCAGGAAGACCAGATGCCTCTGTCGCTGTCGTTGTGGCCCAGTTTAATTGTTGTTGAAAGAATCTATTATAAAAGGACGCCATTCCCTTTTGATCAATCTCACCCTTATGCTTCTCCTTGTACTGTTCTAATCGCCGTTTCTTTTGATGGATGAAGCGCCCAGCATAACGGTAAACATCGATTTGATATCTTGAGATACAGCGCTCAAGTTGAATAAGCTGAGCCATAAGTCAATCTCCTTTCCCAACATTAACCTAGTGTTATTGTATCTCATGGCTCCCTTTTCGGCACCTCTTTTTTTATGGCTCACAATAAAATTTTTGAACGGGCATATACTTTGGATCAGCTCCAGGATGAATTTCATAGAGGACAATGTGCTTAACAGACCAAGACTTTTCAAGCGGAGGAATCCTCTCAGCTAGCCTTTCTAAAAAAAGCGGCCCTTCTCCTGCCCACTTTTTACCGAGTGTAATATGCGGACGATACGGTCGTCGCTCGACTTGAAAACCACACTCACGGCAACATTGAGCCACTCGTTTCTGATTCATTGCTAAGGCATCACTTTGTTCAACATCCGCAAAGAGGACCCTTGGTTGATCCTTTTTACCAAAACCGCCCAACCCCTTCAGCTTTAAATTCATCGCCTCTAGCTGAAAGGTCATGTTATTAAGACGATCGATGAGTGCTACAAGTTTCTCTTTAGCCACTCCCCCAAGAAAAACCAGCGTGATATGAAAATCGTGCTTTCCCATCCAAACTTTATATGAGGCTTGCTTTTTTAATTGTTGGGAACACTGAAACAAAAACGACTTGATCTCTTCAGGAAGAGGCACTGCTAAAAAATAATGTGAAGGTTGATTCATTTTAACATCTCCTTAATTTATGGTAAGTTTATAACTGTCTAAGGCAATGGGATTAGAGGGTTTTTCATTGGCTTTCGAATATAATATAGGACAAGCCCTCCCTTTTTATTATATAATCTGATTAAATGGCAAACGTGGAAGGAATGACAATTCATGAAAAGAGTATTTAATAATATTGCAGAACTTATCGGAAACACGCCACTTTTAAAACTAAATAAGCTTGTGGATCCGCGCGGTGCCCAAGTATACGCGAAACTTGAGGCCTTCAATCCTAGCAGCAGTGTAAAAGATCGAGCAGCTTATAACATGATCATTGAAGCTGAAGCTAAAGGCTATCTAAAAGAAGGAACAACGATTATTGAGCCGACTTCAGGAAATACAGGCATTGGTTTAGCTATGAATGCGACCGCTCGTGGCTATCGTGCCATTATTGTCATGCCAGACACGATGACGCAAGAACGTATTAATTTACTTAAAGCCTATGGTGCAGAGGTTGTGCTCACACCTGGTGACGCCAAAATGCCTGGAGCCATTGAAAAAGCGAGAGAACTTGCTAAGGAGATTCCGAATAGCTTTATTCCGATGCAATTCGAAAACCAAGCCAATCCTGATGCGCATAGAAAATCAACTGCTTTAGAAATTATTGAAGCAATGAAAGAAATCGGTAAACCTTTATCTGCTTTTGTCGCGACTGCTGGAACGGGTGGAACCATTACAGGAACTGGGGAAGTTCTAAAAGAGCACTTTCCTGAATTAAAAATCCATGTTGCTGAGCCAGCGGGTTCCCCTGTCTTATCAGGTGGTAAACCAGGAAAACATAAATTAGTTGGGACTAGCCCTGGGTTCATTCCTCCTGTCTTAAACCAAAGCGTATACGATGAGATCCACCTTATCACAGATGAAGCGGCCTATAAGACGACGCGTCGTCTTGCACGCGAGGAAGGTGTCCTTGTTGGTCCGTCTTCAGGTGCTTCTGTCTATTGTGCGATAGAAGTCGCTAAAACCCTTTCACCTGATGAGATTGTCGTCTGCATGACAAACGATACAGGGGAACGGTATTTATCCGGAGACCTTTTTTCATACTAAAGCTATATTTTTTAAGAGGCTGGGACAGAAGTCTTTCACTCATAGGAAAATCCGAACATTCTATTTGAATGAACGGATTTTCTTTTTCTTTGCATAAGAAGGTTCGCGCCATCAAAGAACTTCGCTTTCCACGGGCACGGCCTCAGCTCACTTTGGAGTGGGTCTTTTCGTGCTCCAAAGTATTTATGATTAAAAGCCCCCTGTTCCGTCTACGAGTATTGCTTCGAAGTAAGCTTTCTCGGAACCACTCGACGTTGACTCCCGTAAGACTAAGGAAAGCAACGAGGAGAATCCATCTTCGCAGGAAAAAAATCGTCGTTCTCACAATTTTTTTGAGTCTCCGTCTTGGGATTACGCTCTCCTTTTCCTACTCAATCTTGAGCTTGCATGGTTCGGTATTTGTCTTCATTATTTGGTTTTGTCTCAACCTCGTTTCCTTCCCTTTAGAATAACTTCTAGGCACTTTCATTGTCCTAGAAGTCCCCTCCCCGTTTCATTTGACAAATCTTAAAACTATTGTAACATGATAATAAAGGGGAAAGATTCGCACATTTCCTTTTCTTTAATAATTATATACACTCCCAACGACATCTTAGACGAACTCAAGTTTCCAAACGCTAATGAAATGAAAAGGATGCTTTGTCATACTTTTGTGCGTGCCATATCCCCGTCTTACGGCCATTATGTCAGTGGCTTGATTAAAGACTAAGGAGTGGTTTTTTGAATCCTTCTACGGATCGGATGATGAATCGAGTAAAAGACGTTTACTTGTTCATTAGAGAGAAAGGCACAGTTTCAACACAGGAATTAGTTGAGGAATTTGAGATGACCCAAAGAACGATTCAGCGTGACCTAAATATTTTAATGTATAATCAGCTTGTTAAGAGTCCTAGTCGGGGAAAATGGAAAGTTACAGACAAGAAAGTTAAAGTCTCTTAGACCCTACCATTCATGTGTAGGGTTTTTTTGCATCCTCTACGTTCATTTACACTTTATTCCAAAATCAAAAGAAGCCGACATAAGTGGACAATCATTGACGAATGGCTATAGCTGACATAGTATGACCTATAGGAGGCACATCGATATGGACAAAATTGGATTATTAGCGACAGCAAGAACAAAGGCAGAGCGTCCCGCCAAAGTGATCGACTTCTATAAAAGCCCATTATTTAAACAATCTGTAAAATATGGCTTAAAAACTTATGACCGCCTCTATTTCTATAATGCTAAAGATGGTCTATTATTTCCTGACCAATGGATGTCCCCCTATGACGTCTCCATCAAAACATTTAGCACAACCCAAAAGAGACTTTGGGCCCAGAAAGTCATTGAGACTTTAATGGACTATGAACAAGCGGACTGTGTGCAAGTCTATCTGCACGGTGGAATGGTTTATCGAAAATTTCTTGAACCTGAATTAACCCTCAATGGCTTTCACTATGAAGTTCCTCTACAAGGGTATAGCATCGGAAAGCAGCTTAAATGGTTTAAAGAAAACTTGGATAATCCCATTTAAAGCTCCAGGTTTTCAATCCTCATCAACGCCGACTACCTCACTCTATCTATCGTACAAACACAAGAGGCTGAAAATTTTTCTCATAGACACCTCAGAAAGTAACCGCAATTATCTTCTCATTCCTATGTAAAAAGTTTGAAAAGCAGGGCCCCACCTTTTAAATATCACCAAAACTTTCTACTTCTCAAACTCCATCTAAAAAAGCGTTAAGGAGGATGTTTCGTGTGCATGTGTTTACAACACTGTATTTTTTAGGCCTACTCATAGGTATAGGCTATTATGTTCTTACACACCTTATATTCAAAGAAATCAAGGAAAATAAAAGCATTTTATTTTTACTTGGTGCAGGATTAGTCGTTTTAGGTTTAGTTGTAGGCGGCTTTGGAGGAATGCCAATATCCGTACTAGGGATAGGGATTTTAACAATAGCTGTTATATTAATAATGACAGGGAAACATTTTTTATGGAGAAAATACATTTTTACCTTTATTGTTTTAGTGATTGTGGGTATCACCAGTTTTGTCTATATCAATAAACCCGGTTACTGGATTATTAAAAAGGAAAATCCATATACAACAACACAAGATAATGTGTACTCGTATTACAAGGAGCTGCAAACAAATCCAGATATAAAAGGGTTTAAAGTCATGAACATTACTGAAGGTCGTAAGGCAATTGTTCTATCTCTCGGTAAAGAAAGGACCGGGGACAGCCTTGAAGTGACTAACCTTAAGGAGCAATATGAAAAAACCACACTTACTGTTAGGAGTTTCTATAATAAATCCACTGAAAAAAATCCAACGATTATCGTTGGGGTAGATCGTTTACAACCTCATATCGAGATTAGAGATGTGGATGGCACAATCTATAAAAAGGTAAAATAAAATGTTTATGAACGATGATTTTTTAAATGATGTAATGACTTTCCTTTAAATAGTTGTAAAATGATAAAAACACCCTATCGCATATGAAGAGCATGATAAGGGTGTTTGATTTATGTTTTCTATTATCACGATCGCGCGCGCCGCCGCAAAAAAGGGATGCGATCGCCAATAACTTGCCGAGCAAGGCCAGAGAATACCGAAAGCACAGCAAAGATAGCACCGCCTACAATTACACCAAGGATCGTATAAACGAGTGACTGCGTCTTTGTATGAGGCACAGCACCACCATGAAAGAAGAAGATGACACCAATGCCAAGTGCCATGATGAAAGTAAAGATACAAATAAGCAGTGTCCGTTTTGCTATAAAGGTGTAATTATAAAGTGTCTCCCAGCGTATGGCGACGAAATTAATAAGAATCGAAAAGAAATAACCAATATCAGTCGCCCATATCGACCCTGTTAACGCGAACCATTTTATAAATAGCGGGTTTAAGATCAGCTTCAGCAAAATCCCAATCCCTAAGCTCAAAATCGTCACTTTTTGACGATTGATGCCTTGAAGAATGGCAGCCGATACAGAGAAGAGAGCAAAGAGTATCGCTGAGGGCGCATACCAACGTAAAATCTCTCCACCAATGGACATCCCTTCTAAATCATAAAATAAACCGTAAATCATATGGCTAAGCACTGAAAGCCCAACGACTGCTGGAATCGTAAGGAAAAGCGTTAATTGGAGAGCCTTCGTAATTTTAATTTGCATCTCTCGGCGGTCACCAAGTGCATAAGAGGCGGAAACCGAAGGAACAACGCTAAGTGCCAAAGCTGTTGATAAAGAAACGGGAATCATGATTAATTTCTGATCTAAGTTCATTAAGCAAGCAATAATCAATTCCAAATCACCATTAGAGAGGGCCTGATGAAAATCCTTCATAAAGTGATTCAGCGTAAATTGATCGACCTGTAAGTAAATTTGATTCGCTAATCCCACACAGACAAACGGAATCGCATAACTAATCAATTCCTTATACATAGAGGCCAATTTCGGGCGATCCTTGACCACACTATTGTTCGCTAGCTTGTCTAAATGAGGTTTGCGTTTCATCCAGTAACGGATGAGTACAATAAGCCCGGCAATGGCCCCAACAAATGCCCCAAAGGTCACAAGGGCAACACCCATCACTTTTGAACCGTGGAAGACTTCGACAACAATAAAAGCAGCAATAAGCCCAAAGCCAATTCTCACCACTTGTTCAATTGTTTGCGATAGTGCTGTTGGCCCCATCGACTGGAACCCTTGAAAATACCCACGAATAAGACTCATGGCAGGAACAATAATTAAGGCAAAGCTAAGGACTCTAATAACAAACACAAGTTCATCAACATCTTCCGGATGCACATCACTTAAATGAACAATGGCCGAAGCCCCAAAAAACATGATTAGAAACCCTACGAAGCCGGTCAGTGTCATTAATAAAAGACCCGAGCGAAATAGCCTTCTACCGGTTTGGTAATCCCCTATCGCATTATACTTCGCGACAAATTTGGATACTGCAAGCGGCACGCCTACTGTTGATATACTTAAAATGATCGCATAAGGATTATAAGCAAAACTGTAAAGATAAACCCCATGCTCCTTAACAATATGGTAAAAAGGTATCGTAAATAGCATACCTATAAGTTTTGTGAAAAAAATAGCAACCGAGAGAATAAACGTCCCTCGCATCAGCGTAGAACCTGACATCCAGAGAACAACTCCTAGAAGATTCACATGGCTTCTATATCTATAGTTGGCCACATCTCAAGTATAATTTATGACAACGTTACACAGCATTCACCATCACATGTCAAAAGTATTGTATCACAATTGGAAACAAACGGTATAGCGAACGGTTATCCGTATGCCCACTTATCAGATTCCTTTTGCTTCTCGCATGGTTTTGATGACAACATGGAAAAGCCTAAAACGTCGGAAACTTCCTCTGCGCTCTTTTGTCATTATGTAATAAAAAAACGAGCAAGTTCCCCCAGTCTTGTTTTTCTTTTCCCATCAGGAATTAAGCACCCTTTTCCACTTGAGTGACTGTTTTTCATCACCTTATTAAAATGAGAATCATCTCCACAATTATATCTATATCTATTAACTAACAGAAAATCAATCGATGATGTTATGTTTTTTCTTAACAAAGAAAAAGGGCAATGGTTCTTTGTCCATCACCCTCACCTACTCATCAATTAGGCTTTAATATCGCCTGTCCACTTCATCATACCGCCAGTCATGTTAATCACCTTATAGCCTTGCTCTTGTAAAAACTCAGCCGCTTTCTCACTCCGTCGCCCTGAGCGGCATACCGTGATGACTGTTTTGCTTTTATCTAGTTCTTCAAATCGTTCTGGAAGCTGTCCAAGCGGAATATGAAGAGCTTCAGCAATCTTCCCCGTTGCCACCTCTTCATCTTCACGGACATCTACTAAGACGATGTTCGCATTTGAGTCTGTTAGTTTTTCCTCTACCTCTTCTGGAAAAATTGTTTCAATTTGGTCAGCCATCTCTCTCACCTTTCTCAAAGGTTTTTCAAAATAATTGTGCATTTTTAAAGGTCAAAAGTCAAGATTCGACAAGCATCTTTCCTGAATGAAATAAGGAATGTTCTATTTTTGCCACATTAGAAAACTTGGATTGCCGCCAAATCCTCATGGCGAAATCCAAAGTTGCACTTATAAGGTCCTCCACAAAGCTATAAATCCTGATGTCATGAGAAAACTTATGACGTTAAAACAAAGGAGGCAGCTGCCTCCTTTGCATTAATTTGCAACTATATTCACAAGTTTTCCAGGAACAACAATCACTTTACGAATCGTTTGACCGGAAATTTTTTCTTTTATAATTTCATCGTCAAGCGCAGCCTTTTCAAGCGCAGCCTTTGCGGTATCCTTTGCTACCTTAATCTTTGATCGTACCTTACCATTAATTTGCAACACCACTTCAACGGTGGATTCTACAAGTTTAGATTCATCATAAGTGGGCCAATTCTCTAAGCTAATGGAAGAACTCTGCCCAAGGATTTCCCAAAGTTCCTCTGCTAAATGCGGGACAATCGGTGACAATAATTTCACAAAGCCTTCAACAAACGCTGTAGGGATAGTGTCTTGCTTATTCGATTCATTCACAAACACCATCATTTGAGAAATCGCGGTGTTAAAGCGTAAATGACTGATATCTTCTGTGACCTTTTTCACGGTTTGATGATAAACTCTTTCATATTCTTCGCTCACATCAACCGTTTCCTTTACCTTCGCACTCAATGTCCCTTCTTCAGTGACAAGTAATCGCCAAACACGGTCAAGGAAGCGTCTTGCGCCATCTAATCCTTCATTACTCCAAGCAATAGAAGCATCTAAGGGGCCCATGAACATTTCATATAAACGCAGACTATCAGCGCCATAGGCATGCACAATATCATCAGGGTTCACGACATTGCCCTTAGACTTACTCATTTTCTCATTATTTTCACCGAGAATCATGCCAGGATTAAAGAGCTTTTGGAAAGGCTCTTCTGTGGGCACTACACCAACATCAAAAAGGACTTTATGCCAGAAACGCGCATATAGTAAATGGAGAACAGCATGTTCCGCTCCACCGATGTAGACATCCACTGGAAGCCATTTTTTTAATTTATCTGGATCTGCAAGCACTTCTTTATTCTTAGGATCAATAAACCGCAAATAGTACCAACAGCTACCGGCCCATTGTGGCATAGTGTTGGTTTCACGGCGTGCTTTCATTCCCGTTTCAGGATCAATGGTATTCACCCAATCCTCAGCAAGTGCCAAAGGAGATTCTCCTGTCCCTGAAGGTTTAATTTCCTCCATTTCAGGAAGGGTCAAGGGCAACTCCTCTTCAGGAACGGGTTTAATTGTCCCATCCTCAAGATGTAAAATAGGAATCGGCTCACCCCAATAGCGTTGACGGCTGAACAACCAGTCCCGTAAACGATAGGTCGTCTTTCTTTCTCCAGCCTTATGAGCTTCTAACCAATCAATCATTTGATCAATTGCTTCTTTTTTCCCTAATCCATCGAGAAAACCAGAATTCACATGAATTCCATCTTCGGTATAGGCCGCTTGGTCAACATTGCCACCACTCACGACTTCGACAATCGGGAGTTCAAACTTTTTCGCAAATTCCCAGTCACGTTCATCATGAGCAGGCACCGCCATAATGGCCCCAGAACCGTAAGTGATTAAAACATAATCCGCAATCCAAATGGGGAGCTTCTCACCATTGACAGGATTAATGGCATAGCCTCCTGTGAAGACACCCGTTTTTTCCTTGGAGAGCTCTGTGCGCTCTAAGTCACTTTTACTTTGGACTTCTCGACGATAGATATCCACGGTTTCCGCGCGTTCAGGCGTTGTAATTTTATCAACCAAAGCATGTTCAGGCGCTAAAACAACATACGTTGCACCATAGAGTGTGTCAGGTCTTGTGGAGAAAACCGTAATTTTTTCATCAAAGCCCTCCACATCAAAGGTAATTTCCGCACCTTCAGATTTGCCAATCCAATTGCGTTGCATTTCTTTAATGTGCTCTGGCCAATCGACTTTATCAAGATCATTGAGGAGTCGTTCCGCATACTCAGTAATCTTAAGCATCCATTGTTTCATCGGTTTACGAACGACCGGATGTCCACCACGCTCACTTTTCCCATCGATAACTTCTTCATTAGCAAGAACAGTGCCAAGTGCTGGACACCAGTTCACAGGGACTTCATCAATATAGGCAAGCCCTTTTTCATAAAGTTTTAAAAAGATCCATTGCGTCCACTTATAATACTCAGGGTCGGTCGTATTAATTTCACGCTCCCAATCATAAGAGAACCCCAAAGATTTTAATTGGCGACGAAAGTTATTGATATTATGATTTGTAAATTCCCGAGGATTGTTCCCCGTATCTAATGCATATTGCTCGGCTGGGAGTCCAAAGGCATCCCAACCAATGGTATGAAGCACTTCGTACCCTTGCATACGCTTAAAGCGAGCCAGAATATCCGTCGCTGTATAACCTTCAGGGTGACCGACATGTAAACCGGCTCCCGAAGGATAAGGGAACATATCAAGAACATAATATTTATCTTTTTCAGAATCTGTATTTGTTGAAAATGTCTTGTGTTCAGCCCAATACGATTGCCATTTCTTTTCTATTTTGCGATGATCATATGACATTCCTTAATCCTCCTTGTCTTTCAGGCCATGTTCAATATTAGAGAATCCAAGTCTTGAATGGCGAAAGGGTCCATTTTTAATAGTATTTATTTTTCAAAATCATGTTCAAAAAGGAAGGGATAGGAGCCAATGGGACTCAGTAGCCACTCCCTAAATTTATTGAACACCTTCATGAGAAACCATAATAAAACCCCCCGCCCTTAACGTTAGCGTTAGGGACGAGAGGTTGGTTAACATGTTTGTCAGATTTCCCGCGGTACCACCCTGAATTAGTGCTTAGAGCGCACTCACTCATGATACCTTAACGCGGTTTAACGTCGATCGCTACTCTCAAATGTTCACGATCGCAGCTTAAAGGCGAGTTCAAATTATCGTTTTGTTGACTTGCACCGTATGTCAACTCTCTAGAATAAAAACGATCGATTTTACTATTCCTCATCATCGCTGTTCAATCATATGAAGCTTATTCAACTTGGTACAGCCAAATTGGTATGTTAGTTTGTATTCTATTTAATCCTGAGATGAATGTCAAGCCCATACATAAATTTTTATAGGCAAATAGACCGAAAGTCTTTTTTTACAGCTTACATCTCAGTGGTTTCTTTTCGAAACACATGATTTTCTAAAGGTTTATCGTAAATTATTGAGGTTATAATGGCTCCAATAAAGAGGAAACAGAGGACAATAATCAGAAGCTGTATATTAAACACATCCACTATTAATCCGCCAAATAAAGGGCCAATCATCCGTCCGCAGGTCCCCGCACTATTGACAAACCCTTGATAAAAGCCTTGACGTCCCTTCGGCGCTAAGCGATTAGCTATCGTAGGAACAGCTGGCCAAACGAGCATTTCACCTAAAGTTAGAATCACCATCGCCAACATGAAGACAGGAAAACGCGTCGCAAAAGAAAGAATCACAAAGGAAGCAATAAACAAACAAATGCCCGATACCATTTGGATTTTGGTTTGCGGTACCTTCTTTGTCACAATGGAGACCAGTGGCTGTCCAAGAACAATGAGCAAACCATTTAAGGTCCAGAGTAAACTATAGAGAGAAAGCGGAATGTTGAGCTCCTGCGTATAAGAAGCAATCGTGGACTGCCATTGCACATAGCCAATCCAACATAATACCAATCCTGAACATAGGATTATCAAGGCAATAAAAGGGCCCTTATGTTTAATCGGTTTTGATTGTTCAAGAATATTGGTCTGCAAGTGCCTTCCTTCGTTTCGAGAGTCTATGGTTTTATAAGTCAAAAAGGCAAAAACCGTAAAACACACAAAAAGGAAAGCATTGACTGAGAAAATCCAATTAAAAGAAAAAGAAGCAACGACACCGCCTATTGATGTTCCAATAGCCACCCCAACATTTTGTGAGACATAGATAGCATTAAAAGGTTTTCTCCCACCATCTGGCCAAACCATTCCCGCCATCGCAAACATGGCGGGAAAAATGATCCCTGACCCAAAGCCTACAATAGTGAGCAAAATTGCGTAAGGGAGTGTAGAATGAAAAATGGTTAATAAGAGGCCGGCGGCGGTGGTGATCCCCAGTCCAATCAGTACCGAGCGATATCCGCCTACTTTATCGAAAAGAATGCCTCCAAAAAGGTTACCCACAATCCCTGCTCCTGAATTCAACATTAGTATCAAACCAGCAAATGACAGAGAGTGTCCTAACATATTATGAATATATATCGTATTCAATGGCCAAAGAAAGGAAGAACCTGTCGTATTAATGACCATACCTATTATAAGAAACCACAATTTTTTTGGCATCAAGCAACTCCTTCCTCATGTAGACCCTCTAGATGTTAAGTACGTCAATGCCATTTAGAAAACTTGGCTTATACCTCAGCACTTCATTAAACACAGCCTGATGGTTGTACTCTCGCACCCTCTCACTTAGGGTGCCGCCAAGCCTTAATGGCGAAAGCCTAAGTTGCTCTTATAAGGTCTTCCGCTATATTATAAATTTCTGATGTTATAAAATAAGCCATGAATAGTTTACTCTGTAGCAGCACTTTTGGCAATAAAGAAAACATCCAACTTTTATCCTTTGAGAAAAAGCTGGGACAAAACAAACCAATAAATGCAAACGCCGAACAATAAAACTTTAGAGGCCTATAGAAGAGAAAGGAGAGCGTAGTCAAACCGCGGAGACTCCCACACGCGTCCGAAGATCCACTTTGGCGCACAAAAAGATCGACTTCAGAGCGAGCTGAGGCCGTGCCCGTGGAAAGCGAAGTTCTTTGATGGCGTGAACCGTCTTATGCTAAGAAAAACCGGGCGTAAAGCATGCCCAGTCCTTATAAAAACACGGAATAAGATTTTAATCCCAAGAGGCAGCGTCAGCAACCCAGTTGATCGGAATGGAAGGCGCGAGACTCCTTCGGGAACAGCACGCGTCCGAAGATCCATTTTGGAACACCATTCATCCATTCCAAAATTAGCTGAGGCCGTGCCCGAGGAAAGCGAGCGCTCTGGAGTGGAGATCCACACCGTTCTGCTGGCCAATAATTTTATACTTTCTTACCTTTTGAGAAAAACCGGGCGAAAAAGCATGCCCGGTCCTCATTCAGTTGGGCATTAAAAAGTTTTTTACCAAAAGGCTTCGTCAGTATCAAGTGGATTAGAGCGGAAGACGCGAGATTCGGAATACTTATACAGAGTGTGTTCCTCAGCGCCGCTGACTCACGGATGCCTAAACTAGAGTCCTTCGGGAACAGCAACCAGCGTTACTTCACGAGTAAACTTCGAGTTGTTCCGAGAAAGCTGACGACGAAGCGATACGAGTAGACGCAGGAACAGGGGTTTTTAGTCATAAATACTTGGGAAACTCGATTATCATCCCAAGTTAGCTGAGGCCACTAAGGACGATCGGCTAAAAACGTCACGTCCTGTGACAACGCCGACCCTACCCACATCAAAAAATCGTAAAACACGATATTTCTGCGAGGATTATTCTCTTAGCAGCTTTCCTTAGTCGTGTGGGCATGAGGAAAGCGAGCGTTCTGAACGCGTAAATCCACACCTTCCTAATGACCAGAATTTTATACATTCTTATATTTTAAGAAAAAGAAAATCCGTTCATTCAAAAGAATGTTCGGATTTTTCTTTGAGTGAAATACTTCTTAGTATGTTTATTATAAGCCTGGCTTAATGCGTCTATATAGCCAGCCATTCATCAGAAAGAACCATCCCGCACCGCCTGCTTTACGAATAATTCTACGTGCCAATCTTCTCACTTTATTTTGCTCATTCACCTTTTGATCTGCTAAATAGATCGCCAGCAACCCCTTATTAATCAAACGATGAAAATTGGCATGGGGAAGGACAGCGATACTCAAATCCGCTTGCTTTATAAAATGATTAAATCGTTCAATGAGCATCTCCTCATTTTCATAGTAAAAACAAAAATTGAGGTCCCCACCTTGCTTGTCCTCTTCTTGGTCAACAAAATAGTCAAGTAAAATGTGCAAGCCTTGAACCCAAGGAAAATAGCCTTCCTTTATTCTACTCGCTAATGTTTCCATCGGATAATCGGCTGCAGCATAAGAAACAAGGCAAAAAATGCCAAGTGTCGATCCTGAACTTGCCGAGAACTCATACCAACTCATCTGCGGTAATTGATCTTTATATTGCCCAAACCACTCTTGGAGGCGTGGAACGCGTAAATCATGCTTGACATGTTTATGTACTTGAAGGTCACAATAATAGCCTGCTAGTTCATGTAGCATCGGCTTGATGGTATTATAATCGTTTAGCGTGGCCAAAAAGGATTGACATGTTTCAACTAACTGTTCGAGATAGCCAGCATCCTCTTTCTCAGCACGATGACGATAATAGTCATTATGAGGAACACCAGGTGTCAAAGCATGCTTCATCGCCTCATGTAAGGCCTCAAAATCAGCCGGATCAAGTGACGTACTGCGATCACACAAATTATCTAAATAATCGCTTATGGTCTGGTATGCGACGATAAACTTAATTACCTCGTTCTTTCGGTCACCGGCAATTAAACTATAAATCCCGCCACCTTCACAGTGAAAGGTCTTCGACTGAATACTTGCGAGGGCCTGTTTTCTAAGTTCTGGATCAGGTATGTGCTCAGCCCTCTTTTTCCAGGTGCTCAATTCTTCACGTACATCGGGTAATACATTACGATAAATATTCGTCATCAATCCCCATGCTCTCGTTGGTACCTTCATACGTATAAGTCCCCACCTTCTCCTACTGATCTCTTTTTAGAAAACTTGACTTACACTTGAACGTTTCGCTAAGCACAGCCTGATGTTCGTGCTTTCACACTCACACTATGGTTGTCGCTAAGCTTAAGTTGCACTTATAAGCTCTTCACAAAGTTATAATTTCTAACGTTATGAGAAAAAACGATTGACTTTACTAAGCGTATATTGAAACACTTTCTGGCGTTCGGGTTCATTGAAAATTTCATGATAAAAGCCTGGCCATTCCTTATAGAGTTTGTATTGAAGTGGCAGCTCGTTAAACCATTGGTGAACAACATGCTTATCGACGATTTTATCACTACCGGCCTGCAAAATAAACAAAGGGACATGAGGAAACCGATCTATTTGCTGAAAAGCCTTGACCATCGCTTGATCTAATTCAAAATACCATCGTAGTGAAACCTTCTTCACAATCAATGGATCTGTCGCATCTTTTTCTAAGATCTCTTTATTATGAGTAGCTAAAATATTTTCCGATTGCCGTTTGATCGGGATACGAAAACGTGGGGCTAGAATGTTTAACGGACTGACAGCCTTCTTTAACCACTCAGGGGGTGGAACCTTCAACCCTAGACAAGGAGAAGACAATACGACCGCTTGGGGCTTGAGACGTTTTTCTTGAAGCGTACGTATCACGACGAGCCCCCCAAGACTATGGCCAAACAAGATATACGGAAGTCTAAAGGTACGTGCTGTATCTATCCACTTACCGACGGTGGTTATATATTCACTAAAATGATCAACATGGCCTTGGTGTTTTGGATTTCTCCCTTGGCCGGGTAAATCACCTAAAACAACGTGGAAGCCTGCTTCTAGCCATTGTTTCTTTAACCATTCATACCGTCCGTGATGTTCGCCGGCTCCATGCACAATCACGACAACGCCTTTAATTTTATCTTGCCCTGATTTCCAGACCCACATGCCTCTCCCACCTTATCTAAGCAAAATTAAAAACACTCCCCACCATAATAGTATATTAAAAGGCATTCTGCCATTTGATAAAAATCTTTACACAAATCACAGAAGTGCTTGTCTTTACCTCAAAAGAGCCACATCAGGTATGCCCAAAAACCTTTTTTGTGATGCTAAGTCTAATATTGAGCATGGTGATTGTAACCAATAATAAGGATTTCAAAATGTACATGATGAGCACTAAAAAGTCTTAGAAAGCATGTTTGATATAGACCGTAATGTTAACGAAGAGGTGGATTCAGCTTTAAGCTGCTTGTACAAAGAAGAAGCCGATTAACAAAAGTGGCACCACACTGACATGGACCCTACTGATATAAAAAAACTGCGGAAAATCCTACAAAAGGGTTTCCCACAGTTTTCCGTTTTTCTTATTGCGCTTATTTTGCTCGCTCTTTTAATAAATCGGCCTTGTCTGTTCGTTCCCAAGGAAGCTCAACATCTGTCCGACCAAAATGACCATAAGCGGCTGTCTGTTTATAAATTGGGCGCTTGAGATCTAGCATACGAATAATACCTGCTGGGCGTAAATCAAATTGTTCACGAACCAGTGCCACTAAACGTTCTTCTGAAATGCGCCCTGTATCAAAGGTATCAATAGAAATAGAAACCGGTTGGGCCACACCAATGGCATAAGCAAGTTGAACCTCACATTTATCAGCCAGTCCGGCAGCAACAATATTTTTAGCCACATAACGAGCGGCATAGGCGGCTGAACGATCAACTTTTGTCGGATCCTTACCCGAAAATGCACCTCCACCGTGACGCGCATAACCTCCATAAGTATCCACAATAATCTTACGTCCTGTTAAACCCGCATCACCATTAGGACCCCCAATGACAAATCGCCCTGTTGGGTTGATAAAATATTTTGTGTTTTCATCAATTAGTGTATCAGGAACAATCGGACGAATCACATGTTCTGTTATATCCCGCTTAATTTGCTCTAATTCAATTTCAGGATGATGTTGTGTAGAAATGACAATGGTATCTACTCTTTCAGGCTTCCCGTGTTCATCATATTCAACGGTCACTTGTGTTTTTCCATCGGGACGGAGATACGGAATTGTTTCATCTTTTCGAACTTCAGCAAGGCGACGAGAGAGCTTATGGGCTAAAGAAATTGGCAAAGGCATTAATTCTGGTGTTTCATTGACTGCAAATCCAAACATAAGGCCTTGGTCGCCTGCACCAATCGCTTCAATTTCATCATCACTCATCGTACCTTCACGCGCTTCTAAAGCCTGATTTACACCTTGAGCAATATCTGCAGATTGCTCATCAATGGAGGTCAAAACAGCGCAAGTATCTGCGTCAAACCCATACTTAGCACGGTCATAACCAATCGTTCTAACCGTATCACGAACCACACGAGAAATATCAACATAGGTATTGGTTGTAATTTCTCCTGTCACTAGCACTAATCCTGTGTTTACGGCTGTTTCGCAAGCAACCCTTGCATTGGGATCACTTTTAAAAATTTCATCAAGAATGGCATCAGAAATTTGATCACATATTTTATCTGGATGTCCCTCTGTCACAGATTCAGAGGTAAACAATCGACGTGAATGGGTTATACTCATCTATAAAAATCCTCCTTGCATTACATTCCGGATATGCCAGTAACGGTTCTTTTGCTCTTGTTATGTAGCGTCTCCAAGGCGAATCACACTATCCGTCCAAGCTATCATAAAAGATATACCATTTTTTTCTCGTAAAATCAAAAAATTCTCGTTGAGGTTGGGCCTCTTATCGATAAGATTCATGAGTTATGTACAGCCTTTGCCCTGGATAATTTTATGGAAAACACCGCTGACTTCTTCAGCTTTTAATAGAAAAGCCAGGCGTCAGGCCTGGCTTTTTCTATTTTTCACTAAATGATGGCGAATATGTTTTAAGCTTTCCTCAAGGACTTCATCCTTCATCATAAAAGAAAAGCGATGATTATCTTTAATATTTTTTGGTAATTCGTTTAAAAAGATTGGACCTTGAGTTTCCATATAATCGTCCTTTAATTTAACCTCATCGATTTTGGCAAAATAAACATTCTTAATAATGGTTCCACTCTTGCCCTCAACTTTGTATTGTCCAATATAATGAATAGACGAAACATGAGCACCTGTTTCCTCATAAACTTCACGAATAGCGGCTTCCTCTGCAGTTTCCCCCTTCTCAACTTTTCCTCCTGGAAACTCCCAACCCCGACGTGGATGTCGGGTCAGTAACCATTGATCGTGAAATTGACAAATCACCCAAACATGCTTTGGATGTGCCGAAAACGGATTAAGATCGCACGAGAATGTCACCTTGTTCTGATAGTAATCTTCAAATATGACCGAACGATTCATAGTATAACTCCCTGTATATTCTACACACACTAAATTCCTTATTAATTGTAACATAATATAACAAATAATGGCCTGCTTGCCTACATTTATGATAAAAATAGCCTTTTTATTAAAGGAGAACACAAATGGCGCCCCTAATAAAGACGCCAAGCGAGGTCGAATGATTTTTTAACCTATGTCATCTTCTTCAGATTGCATCATGTGTTGATAACTTTCCCACTGATTTTCAAGTTCCGTAAGGGTTAAACGCATTAGCGCTTCCCGATCACCTTGAAAACCTAATGCTTCTAACCGTTGAATAAGCTGTTTCTTTCTTTGCTCTACAGCCAAACGAAGCAAGTTCTTTCTTTCCAAAGCCCTTCAACTCCACATCTTTTTACCTTCATTCTTGCCCTTCTCCATGATGAATAGACATATAAAGTAAAACTTCATGACTACCAAAGTTCACCTTTTTCCAAAATTCAACAGGTGAAACATAACCCCTGACGCATCACACCCCAAAAAGTAAAACAACTTTTCGGGGAGCTGACCAAAATGCTAATGGACACAGAGCCAGTGATGAATAAGCTACATCCCATTGCTTATTCCTTTTTCGTTAAGTGCTAAAACGGTAATCACACTCTGCTTCAAATTTTTGAGATAAACATTAATATGTCATAATAGATAACAAAGTGATTAAAAATAGTGAAATTAATTCAAACACATAGTTTTCACTAGACTTATAAGGAGGAGCTCTTTATTGAACGCCAATCAATATATCCAAAACCTATTTGTAAAAAAAGATCCAGAAGCTGAAGCCATCTTACAGTCTTTAGAAGATAATGAAATTCCCAATATTTCCATCCCTCCCGAAACCGGTCATTTTATGACATTATTGATTAAACTGTCAGGAGCAAAGAAAGCTCTAGAAATCGGCGCCTTGGGAGGATATAGCGGCCTTCATATTTTGCGCGGCCTCCCAAAGGACGGCACACTTCTATCATTAGAAATTCGCGATGAATATGTTGACCTTGCAAAAGAGAATTTAACCAAGGCAGGCTATGGCGAAAACATCTCTTATCGACTCGGTTCAGCTTTGGACAGTCTAGAACAATTAAAGCAGGAGAAAGAAACCTTTGATCTCTTCTTTATTGATGCGGATAAGAGAAACTATATCCATTATTTAGAGGCATCCATTGCCCTAGCTCGCCCTAATGCATTGATTTTAGTAGACAATACTCTCCGGGGCGGTCGTGTTTATGATCCCGAAAATCAAGAAAAAACAACGAAATTCATTCGTGAGTTTAATGAATATTTGAGTGATCATGCACAACTAGATGCGATCATCCTCCCAATAGGTGACGGGTTGGCCATGGCACGCGTGAAAGGCTGAACAATGAATCGAGCTTTTTTCAAGCAACCAACTCTCCAGCTGGCTCGTGCCTTGTTAGGTAAGCGCATTGTCCATGAACATGCTAATGGGTTACTATCTGGAAGAATTGTTGAGGTAGAAGCTTATATGGGCCCAGAGGATCGGGCTGCCCATTCATATGGAGGAAGAAGAACAACGCGAACTGAAGTGATGTACGGTCCTCCAGGATATGCCTATATTTACCTTATCTACGGCATGTATCATTGTTTCAATGTCGTCAGCGGTCCAATCGATAAACCTGAAGCCATTCTAGTTAGAGCTGTAGAGCCCATTGAGGGATTAGATCTTATGATTCAGCACCGGTTTCCTCAAAAGGCTGTTCAAGGACTAACTTCAAGGACTTTGCCCCATCGCCTTAAGCGGCAATTAACCAACGGACCTGGAAAGCTTTGTCGGGCTTTTGACATCGATCATCGCTATTATGGTCATGATTTGAGCCAATCCCCTTTAATGCTTGAAGACGATCTGAATCTACTGACACGTGATATCGCTTGTGGTCCTCGTATTAACATCCAATACGCAGAAGACGCTCGCGATTATCCCTGGAGATTTTGGATTAAAGACCATCCTTTTGTGTCTAAATAATGACTCAAAAAAATAGATTGTGTCCTCATGATCATAACGTCTTTCGCTTCTGGAAAGAATAATGGAAACGGATTGTCTAGAGCTAAGGAGGGTAACGATGGAAAAGAGCAATTACTACGTTAAAGTTGGCACTGGAGAAGTCCTTCCAGATAAAACGATGTCGGAGTGGGAATTTGAAATTCAAGCGACTCCTGAACAAGCATCTATGCTAGAAGAAGCATTAAGAGATGCGGATAAAGAATCATGGGAAAATTTTTTCCAAGCCCATATCCCTATCAAAGAATACAGTAGCTTTCACCAAATTGATGACTATGATCACAACCTAAAACATGCCTATGAAGCTATTCATGCTTTAGGAACTAAAGAAACTAAAGAACATATCGAATCCATGGGAATATTAGATGAATAAATAAAAAATAAAAAAACAGGTTTAAAAATGAGTGGATGTGGGAAATATATAAACAACCCTAACCCCAACACACTTTCATCCTATGCCCTGCCCATTGTGGCGGGGTATTTTTTTATTTTCATGAAGAAGAGCGGATATGCCCCCCAGCCGTTAGTGAACATAAATCATACCTATGATGTGGCTATCAAAATTGAACATAGACCCGATCATTTAATTTAACAAGCTGGAGTATACCTATATTCCCACCCGCGTTATAATATAAGAAGTCTTTAACGGAGAGGATGCTGTTGATGAACGCTATCGGAACCATTATAAAAAAAGAAGGCCAACTTATCGCCCTCTTTCAAGTCAAGCCCCACATCATAGCGCAGCCATATGAAGCAATAAACTATCGTGCTCAGCTGCGTCGGAAGTTTTCGCAAGTGCCGATTATTTTAATCAGCCTCATTGAAGGGAAAATTCACTTTCAAGGGGATGATCATTACATAAAAATGATTGAAGGCGATGCTTTGGATCAATACTCTTGGAAGCAATATACACATATATAAGTTAGTCTTTATCAGAAGATGGTGATTCAGAGTCTTGTGCATCCATTTTTTCTTCTATGTGCGCTTCCAACACGCCCTTCAACCACTCAGGAAGTTCAGTATCTTTCCCGTCTGTAAACAAATCTATAAAATCAGGATCATGAAGTAAACTGCGAATGTTTTCTATAGTATTGTGGTCACCTGTAATTGATCCAAAGCCTTGGTTTTGTTTTTTATGACTTTCAAAATGAGACATTTGGTTATTTCCAAGATTCATCACAGACGCATCGCTTATTGTTCCAATACGAATGTCCCCAATCAAAAAGATGGGTGAAAAGGAAGCCGTCACACGCTCACCCCCATTACTCATCAAATCGAAAAGTCATACCTTTCTCATGATGGTGGACTTCTTCTGTCGTTTCCGCTTGCCTGTGTTGTTTTTTCAGTGTAGCCTTAGGAACAGTTTTTTCCTTAGAAGGAGTTTTTGACTGTTGGGATTTCGGTTTTGCATCCACTTTTACTCCAAAGTTATTCCCAAGATTTAATGCACCACTTACCTCTTTGACATCCAACTTATCGAAACGGAATGTTAAGCTTTTGAGGACAGGGTCGTGAACATTCAAGTGATCGATATGAACATCATATGTGATCCCTTGATCCACCAATTTTTGAAGAGAAACCTCAAGCTGCTCCATTTTCTTAGTGAGTTCATCCATCTGTTTTTGTTGTCTTTTTTTTCCTTGTTTTCGATTAAAAAGCATAGTATCCCTTCTATCCTCACGCTTTTGACCTATACGAATACACTAATATAGCCTTAATCTGGTGCTTTCATAGGGTCGGGCTTAACGACGGTATGGATGTGGTCATGCATTTTATTGTTTTGCCCCGTGACTTGGCCAAAGCCTTGATTTTGTTGCCCGTTTGCTCGCCAACCGATTTGGACATTTCTCCCTGAGAAAATACCTGAAGACTGTCTCACTTCATCAACATGCAAATGGCTAAAACGGATGTTAACCATGACACACCCCTCCATTTTTATGACCTATATCTTATGTCTATTACGAATGCATTCAAGATATTTCACTCATCCTTAAGAAAGGAGTGAACTTATGGGACCTTTTATTAATCCAGATGACATTAAGTCTTATATTGAAAGCTTTAAAAAACCTTTTATGAATGGGCAAATGCCTAATAATGAGGAGATCCAGCGCCTAGTCATGGATTCCGTCGATCAATTTCTTCCCGAATTTTTACGTGGAAAGACAAGTGCCCAAAATCAGCAACCAAACGAAGACTATCAAGTGTTTGAAACGCATGATTTTGTCATTGCCCGTCTGCCTTTAAAGCAAGAAGCCCATCATCCCCCTAAACTCTTGATGGATACTTATCATCTCTACATTCAGGGCTTACCTAACAACGATAAAGAACTCACAATTAAACTTCCAGCCCCCATTCGCCCCAAAAATGCTAAAGCCGAGTTAAAAAATGGCATCCTCGAAGTTCGCATGCAAAAACGGGGCCCAGAACCGATGTCAGAGATTAGTGTGACTTAGGGTGATAAGGGGAGAGGGCGAGCTTCGCCCTTGAACGGAATGGGGACAAGCGGTATAATCAATCCATCATTTTTTAATAAGGTAGGTTCTTGATCATGACGATGACACAGTTAACCGCAGTGGAATTATTGTCGCACTATAAGAAAAAGTCACTTTCCCCCGTTGATGTTGTTGACCAACTGTTCGAGAAAATTCACGAGGTCAACCCTTCTCTGAATGCATTTGTGACATTAAATGAAGATGAGGCGAGATCTTTAGCTCAAGAGGCCGAAGAAAAGTATAAAAACGATGAAGCCGTTAGACCTCTTGAAGGCATTCCTATTGCTATAAAAGACCTCACCCATACGAAAGGAATCCGAACAACCTACGGCTCCCCTTTATTTAAGGATTATATTCCAGACCGTGATGCCACAGTGGTCAAACGCTTAAAAGATGCCGGTGCCATCATTATGGGTAAAACCAATACACCAGAGTTTGGCTACAAAGGCACAACAGATAATCCACTCTTTGGTCCTACCCGGAATCCTTGGGATTTAGAAACCAATGCCGGTGGTTCAAGTGGAGGTTCGGCCGCTGCGGTATCTGCTGGATTGGTCCCTATCGCGGAAGGAAGTGACGGTGGCGGGTCCATCCGAATTCCGGCAGCACTTTGTGGTATTTATGGATTTAAGCCTTCCTATGGGCGTATGCCCCATGATAACCATTTAGGCGGTATTTTCGGATCCCATGAACCTTTTCTTCATTCAGGCACCTTAACGCGAAGCGTAGAAGATGCGGCCCTTATGTATGATATTATGAAAGGCTTTACTACCACTGATCCTTTTGTCATCCCTGATAATGGTCTCTCCGCCTTTGAAAGGCTTAATCAAATGGAGACTAAACCGAAAATCGGTTGGACCTTAGACTTTGGGATGTATGAAGTTGATGAAGACGTTGCCGCTATATTTATGGAAACAATTGATCGCCTTTCAGAAGCAGGGTTTGAAGTCCAAGCGGCGGAGTTTGATATGAAAAAGGACATTCGGGAATACATTGAATACTTTGAGCAACTTTGGACCGTCGGTTTGGCCGCAAGTTGTCAAAAGATGGCCGAAGAACATCCAGAGGCTTTTTCTGAAGGATTGCTGAAAATGATTGAACGTGGCAAGCAACTTTCAGCTATTCAATTTAAAGCCCTTGAGAAGGATAGAGCTTATTATTGGCATCTCTATCAATCCCTTTGGGAAAAATACGATATATTGTTATCTCCCACTCTTGCGACGCCTGCTTTCCAATACGATTGGGATGGTCCACCCACGATTAATGGAAAGAAAATAAAGGCTGATTCCGATTGGGTTATGACGCAGATCTATAATATTACCGGTTTCCCGGCCATTTCACTTCCAGCGGGTTTAACCCCTCATGGTCTTCCTGTAGGTGTACAAGCCGCCACACAACGACTTGAGGATGAACAGTTGTTACAGTTTGCCCGCTATTTCGAGACACATTTACCTGCATTAGCAGGGGCCGTAAATCAGGAAATAAAACAGTTGAAATAAAACGTTTAAAGGGTGCCGAGACATTCGGCACCCTTTTTCGTATACAGATATTATAGAATGAACATTTAGTTTCTTGTCCCGCTTCAAAAGCTTAACACTTAGAAGAGCTATTTAACGATTCGCTAAAGCGACGGTATTTTTCAAGATTCCGATTCCAGGAATAGTAGCTTCAAGCTTGTCCCCTTCTTGGAGAGGACCGACCCCAGCTGGCGATCCAGTCAGGATAATATCCCCTGGGTATAACGTCATGACATCTGTGACTGTTTCAATGATTTTTTCAATGGAATGGACAAAATTATTAGTGTTTCCATCTTGCTTGATCTCGCCATTTTGTCTTAATTGAACGGGCACCTTATTGGCCTGAAGATCAGTTTCAACAACAGGTCCCATCGGTTTATATGTAGGATAAGATTTTGAGCGGGTGAATTGCCCGTCCTTCATCTGCAAATCACGATCGGAAATATCTAACCCTATGGTATAACCAAAAATAGAGTCAAGCGCCTTCTCTTTGGACACTTTATGTGCTTTTTTACCGATAACAATCACAAGTTCAGCCTCAAAATCAATGCGATGATCAGGTTTAGCCAGTAAAATGGTTTCGTCAGGCCCAGTTAGAGCCGTTGGCGACACCATAAACATCATAGGTTCTTCAGGTAAAGGGAGACTGAGTTCCTTAGCATGATCAACATAATTAAGACCAATGGCGACCATTTGATAAGGCTCAACAGGACAAAGTAATGTGACATCATCAATATAATGAACTCGATCTGTCGGTGCTGAGGTTTTCTTAAGGTAAGAGCCTTTAAGCTCAATGACGCGATCGACATCAATCATGCCGTATTTTATTTGTCCTTCATGAAGAAAGCGACAATATTTCATAAAAAGTTCTCTCCTATTCAAAAGATTAATTGTATTTTAACACACTTCAACATAAAATAAATTAACCACAGTTAATCGGGGGAGATAGCATGCTTGAACCTGTTGGAGTATGTGTAGATTGTGGAAAAACGGTGTACTGTGACGGTGGCTTTCTTGGAGGGGTGATCTTAGAGGACCATACCTTACGCTGCTCTGATTGTCATCATGAACGAAAAGAAACAATAAGTGAGAGCACAACTTAAATGAAGACATCGGCGCCGTCAGAGGTCTACCCGCATAAGCTCGGGTGGACCTTTTTATTGTTTACTTTTCTCTTCAAAACATGTGGTTTAACCCCGATTCATCTTTCGCGACATGGTCAAATAAGTCTAAGACATCCTTCTTCCTTTTTCATACATGATGAACAACCGATTACTTTTCCCCTCTTATTTTTTAAGTTTAAAGTATGGTCATCTCTCTTTTTGTCTCTTTCGGAGGCAAAAAAGAGACTGGGACATAACGAAATAAGCCTCATAAAAGGATACCCATTTTAGTATTGCTTTGTCATCTGTTCCTAAAGCTTCCCCAATACTTATACAAGAAACTTTTCCCTTGAAGATAGTCGTTAACAGCACTTAATTTTTGTTCCAATGTAAATTTAGCCATAAGAAAACTGCACCTCCAATTGTTAGATGGTGTCTAACAATTGGGGTGCAGTTCAAAATCGTTCGGTTTTTCCTTTGTCTTATATACTTCTATTCCAGCCTCTTTTTCATTACTGTGAGGCGAGGCTTGAGAGTACAATGGCTCTCGGGACAAGACCCACTAATTTTTCTTCTCTCACAATAGCAATAGGATATTTTGTTTGGATGGCTTTATCAATTAAATCTTGCATATAGTCGTCTGGGGCAGCGATCTCAAAATTGTCAGTCATAATACTTTCAAGTGAACGCCCAGCCGTCTTGGCCTCTAAGGCATCGTCAATAGTAACAAGGCCCTTAAGACGCATTTCTTTATCAACGACATACACACTGGAAAGTCCATTAGATTTCATTTCTTTAATCGCAACGTTCAGTCCATCCTTTAGGCGGACAAGAGCATTGGGCTTAATCATGACACCTTCTGCCTGAATAATTTTAGAACGATCAATGTCTTTTACGAATGCTTCTATATAGTCGTTTGCCGGATTTTCTAAAATAGCCTCAGGTGTTCCGACCTGTTCAACCTTTCCATCCTTCATGACAGCAACGCGGTCCCCAATTTTAAAAGCTTCGTTGACATCATGAGTGATAAAAATGACAGTTTTTTGGAGTTTGTTTTGTAGATCGATGAGCTCCAACTGCATCTCACGGCGAATTAACGGATCTAAAGCACTAAAAGGTTCATCCATCAATAAGATATCAGGATCATTGGCAAGCGCCCGAGCTAATCCAACACGTTGCTGCATACCTCCGCTCAATTCATTCGGATATTTGTCTTCCCAGCCCTTTAAACCGACTGTTTCCAGACTCGATTGCGCAATTTCCATTCGCTTCTTTAAGGGGACTTTACGAACTTCTAACCCATAAGAGACATTTTCGATAATCGTCCTATGGTCAAATAAACCAAAATGTTGAAAGACCATCGCAATTTTTTTCTGACGGTATTTTTTTAATTTATGACGATCATAGGTTGTAATGTCCTCACCGTCCACTAAAATACTCCCAGATGTCGGGCGATTAAGAAGATTAAGACAGCGAATGAGTGTCGATTTTCCACTCCCTGACAATCCCATAATCACAAACATCTCACCCTCTTGAATATCCAATGAAACGCGCTCGACACCAACCGTGTGCCCCGTCTTTTTCAAAATTTCTTCTTTAGATTTCCCTTCCTTTACAAGTCTTAACGTTTTCTTAGGATGGGGCCCAAATATTTTTGAGACTTCTTTAATCTCCATTTTAAGTGTCATAAGTTTAGACTCCTTAATTTTTTCTCCTTTTAATGCTCTACTTTTTCTGGAATGTATTCGAAATCGCGAGCGTAATTCGATCAATAATAATGGCTAAGAAAACAATACTTATACCGGCTTCAAAGCCTTTGGCCACATCAATCTGCCCTAGTGCAGTTAACACTTCAAGTCCGAGGCCTTTTACACCGACCATAGAAGCAACAACGACCATCGCGAGTGCCATCATCGTTGTTTGGTTAATCCCCGCCATAATAGTCGGCATCGCCTGAGGGATTTGTACCTTGGTCAGTAATTGCCATCGCGAGGAACCGAAAGACAGACTCGCTTCGACCACTTCTTCTGGCACGCCACGTATAGCCAAATTGGTCAATCTCATCACTGGTGGCAAGGCATAAATAATCGTTGAAAGTACACCAGGTATCAATCCCAAGCCAAAGAAAAAGAGGGCTGGAATAAGATAAACAAAGGTTGGCATCGTCTGCATACCATCTAAAATAGGCTTAGCAATCATTTCAAATCGCTTACTATAGGCCATAAAAATGCCCAGTGGAATGCCTATAATCAGTGAGATGACCACACTTGAAATGACTAAACATAAGGTGTACATCATTTCATCCCAGTAGCCAAAAATCCCAATAAGAATTAAAAAGATCGCGAACAGAATGCCCGAGGATACCGATTTAAACTGGCAAGCTAATAAAAAGATAACGAGAACAAAGAACCACCAAGGCATCCAAATGAGGAAATCATTAAAGTGGCTAAATACCCATAATAAGCCATTACTAATTCCGTCGAAAAACGTCTTCCAGTGAACCGTCAACCAATCGACTAAATCACTGACGTAGTTCCCGACGTGGAATGTCAAACCTGTTGGAAAATCAAACATGACAAAGGTTGCCCATTTGCAACCACCACCTCGCTTCCGGTTATTATTTACTTTTATTATCGTTCTTTCTTTTTTACTTCAAGGCAGACTTCACTTTTTCCGCAACATCTTCTGGAACCCACTTTGACCATAAATCTTGATGTTTTTTCAACCACCATTGCGCTGCTTCTTCAGGAGAGGCATCATTATCTTGCATATAGACAAGGGCTTCACCGGTTAAGTCAGCAGAGGTCTTGTATTGGCTCAGAAACTTTACAACTTCTGGTGCTTTCTTCTCAAGATCTTTATTCACTGAGATATACACTTCGTCAGGAGGAAACTCAGTACCATAATTTTTTTCCCAGATTTTTTTATTATAGGCGGGTGCTTTAAGAAGCGTTAGATCATATTTTGCGGTGATCCATGTTGGGGTCCAATAATAGCCAACCCATGCATCGTGGTTTTTAAAGGCTTTGACGATTGACGCGTTGAGGGCGCCTTCAGAGCCTGGGGTAAAAAAGTTAAACTTGTCATCTAATCCAAAAACACTCACTTGTTTTTGCGTTATTTTTTGTGCTTCTGAACCACTATACCCTCCAATAATTCTTCCTTTACTCGGATCTTCTGGATCCTTAAATAAATTTGCGTATTTCTTTAAGTCATCCACTGTTTTTAGATCGGGTGCCATCGGTTTAATCCCTTTATCAGGATCGCCTTTAATCATATAAGTTGGAACATAAAAACCTTGCCTACCTTCGTAGTTCTTTGAAACTGTTTTTATATCCCCTTTCTTTAAGGCGTCGTTATAGGCATCTAACATGTTATTAGGCCATACCTCTGTCAGAACATCAATATCGCCTTGCCTTAGTCCTGTAAAGGTAGCCGCTGTTGATCCACTGGTGACCTCCATCTTATATCCATAACCATGTTCGACAATAAATCCTGCAATGAAATTATGAAGACGGATACTATCCCAGTTGGCATCTCCAAAAACAATGGTGCCTTTACTTTGGTCGGCACTTGATTTTTGTGTCCCACTATAAATGCCAAGACCAATAAGAAGACATAACATCCCTATCCATATAAAAGACCATTTATATTTCATTTTTCGCTCCTTTCGTTTTGATACTATAATTATCCATGAATCCATAAAAGCTCACAAATACGATTCTTTACGATATTCAGCAAATAACATGTATTCTGTATTATTTTTGGGACTTCCATTGCCGAAAGCCTTTCATTCCTCAGCATTAGCCCCCTTTCCCACAATTTCATCGGCTTTTGGATAATAACCTTTACCCCTTATGATTCAACGGTAAACGTCTTTGTTAGGACTTTTTACACAGAACTTTTCTTTGGATCGGGATGGATTTTCTGGAAAAATTTAAAACTACACATATGGTTAATGAGATTAAATGCTGCTTTTCGATGAGACGAGGAAAAACGATAAGATGACAAATGGAGCCCGTTTTAAGCGAGAGAAACTCAACGGGCCTTTAAGAGGGCTTTTATAATAAGTTTTTAATCACTAAGATGGCTTCTTTTCCAATGTAAATCATGACAAAGCACCATGGAAATATCCCTATAAATGTTAAAGCAAGATACGGACCCAATTTGACTTTAGTAATACCCGCGACATAAGAAATATAGTTGCCAATGCCAAAAGGGCGTGTGACCGCAATACTCCATAGTCCATATTTACTAAACCAATGTTTGGCCTTATCAATGCCCTTGCGCAATCGTTTCTTAAAAAATGTATCAAGGGTATACCCTAGATAGTATGGAATAAGACTCGCAAGTGTGTAGGCCATACTCATGGTCACCGCAATAAGTAGCGATTCCCATAGATTAAAGTCCATAACATAACCGTAAGCTAAAACGATGATAATACCTGGAAACGGAACAGAGGAGCCTTCAATCAACATGGTAATAAGCAGTCCAATAATACCGAGGTTTCCAAGCCAATCCAAAACAAGTTGTATCAATCATAAATTCCTCTCTAAATGCAATGCTTTTATAGAAACCCAGCCAACTAAACTATCTTGGTATTGGCCAAAGTCACATCCTTATTTATCTTATACTGAACAAGGCTTTACTGTCTATCTGCTATTAGTCGCCAATAAAGATACAAGCGATGGATTTTTAAAATGATCAAATTAACGGATACCTTTTGCTTACTATGTAATCAACTAAGCATAACACTTAAAGAGATGTCTAAAGAAAATAAGACGGACAAGTTATTAAAGAACTTTTTTTCCAAGTTCGGAATTCCCTCTAGGTTTAAACACTAATTTTCTCAAAATACGCCCAGTTCATTTTATTTTTTACCACATTTAGGTTATAATAAAAGGAGCAAGTGATACTAAGGGGGGATCAGTATGGCGTTTAACAAAAATAATCGCGAACCCATTCCAGAGGAAGAAACGGTTGTGTGGGCTTGCACAAGTGAAGATTGTCCTGGTTGGATGAGAGACGCCTTCTCCTTTGAAAAGGAACCTAAGTGCCCCTTATGCCAATCTGATATGGCAAAAGAAACAAGAACGCTACCTGTCGTTGAATAAAGTAATGTGTAACGTTTGAAATAGTTAAATAAAAAGACGCCCATGTTTAAAATGGTACCTGTAGGTAGGACACTTGAAAAAGAGTGTTTCACCTACAGGTGTTTTTTTGTATACTTGAATTTCAGAATATCGGGATTAGGGGACAACATGAGTAAAATAACTTTTTC
>NZ_BMFV01000041.1 GCF_014639255.1 Pullulanibacillus pueri | reverse complement strand
AAAAGCTCCCCCTAGATAGAACAGATTTTTATTTTTTAATCTGTCTACCTAAAAGGGAGCATATCAGTAGGCGTCAGCCGTCTTTTTCATGCTAGAAAGGTTATCCGGTCATGATATCTTCGCTTGGATACCTTATTTTCGATTTCTTTGGTTGTGACAGTGAGAAGAAAAGGGTAAGTGGACCGACAAGCCCTGTATACATGATGAAAATCAAGATCACCTTTCCAATGGCTGAGAGATGAGGTGTCAGTCCCATGGAAAGACCTGACGTACTGAAGGCAGATACCACTTCAAACAATGTGGGTAAGAATTTCGCCTGTTCAGTGAGCATTAAGGCGCAAACTCCAATAAAGATGAACGTTTGACTAAGAACGAAAATGGCCATCGCTTTAGACAGACTCTCTTTCTTTATCCATCTTCCAAACACCACTGGATTTTCTCTTCCTGTAATAAAGCCAACCACTGATATTAAAATGATGAAAAAAGTCGTGACCTTTATTCCCCCGCCAGCCGAAGCACTCCCTGCACCAATAAACATAAGAAAAATGGTTAAGAGCAGGGTGGTTTCATTCATATCGTTATAATTTAATGTATTGAAACCAGCAGATCTTGGAGTTGCTCCTTGAAAGAAAGAGGCCCAAAGTTTTTCCGTAAAGTTCAGATGGCCAAGGGTTTTAGTGTTATTAAATTCTAAAATAAGGACCATTAACATACCGAAAATCGTAAGACCAATCGTACCCACAATCGTTAATTTTGAATGTAAAGTGAGTGATTTAAAATCCTTGCTATTCCATATATCTGTTAAAACAGTAAAGCCGATTCCACCAATAATAAAGAGAAGAGGAATGACAATATTGACAACTGGATCACTCGCATATCTTGAGAGGCTGTTTGGCCAAAGAGAAAAACCAGCATTATTATAAGCGGCAACGACATAAAAAATGCTGTAATAAATGCCTTTCCAAAATCCCATGTCAGGTACCCAGCGCAGCATGAGAAAGATCACACCAATAGTCTCGATAACGGCAGACAGAAGAAGGATTTTCTTGACGAGACGGATGACTCCCCCTACAGAAGTCTGATTCAGGGCTTCCTTGATGACAAGCCTTTGTTTTAAACCAATCCGTTTCCCGAGCGTTAAAATGATGAGAACACCGACGGACATAAAGCCGACACCACCAATTTGCATTAAAAAAAGAATGATGATTTGGCCAAAAAGGGTAAAGTTTGTCCCTGTGCTGATTACTGATAGCCCGGTTACAGTAGTGGCTGATGTAGAAGTGAAAAAGGCATTAATCCAGGAAATACCTCCGTGGGTGGCAATAGGGAGTTTAAAAAGAAATCCCCCGATGATAATTAATATCATAAAGCCAAGCATTAAAATTTGAGCAGGGTTTAAATGAATCACACGGCGTGATAGCCAATTTTTATTTTTCATAACTTTAATAATCCCCAATATATAGTAAATAAATCAATGTGCATGACTAAAAAAACATATAGTAAAATATTAAGCTTATTAACAGTGGAATTCAACCTTTTGTTTAAAGGCAGAATTGAATCAATAGATTTACTCTTCAAATGGCTAAGGTCGTCTTTGTATGCGGTCTAACTTGATCATGAATATTTCAATAGTGTTACAGTGAAAAGGCTATTATTGCTTGTGAAAAGCGACTTTTATAGAGATGGAGTCTAGCCTTGTAATATAACTGTAAGTCATGCAATGGGCTAAGAGGACATAAAAGTATACGGATAATGTTCAAGGGGAGGGACCTTGATGAAAATTAATCGAGGGGTTGCAAAAAAGCTTACAGTGGCAACGACAGTAACAGGATCAATTTTAGCGCTACCGGCATTTGCGAGTGCTCACTTTGGAGATGATCTTCTATACAAAGGGAGCCATGATCAACACGTTAAAAATTTACAGTTGGTGCTAAAGAGAGAAGGCTATTATAAATTATCTAAGCCTACAGGTTATTTTGGATCATCAACAGAAAAAGCTGTCAAAGCCTTTCAAAGAGACCACCAACTGAAGGTTGATGGACTGGTGGGTCCTGAAACAAAGAGTGCGTTGAATCATTATGTGAAATTTGATGGAAAAATTTTGAGGTTGGGTGACAAGGGGGAAGAGGTTGAAGACGTCCAGGATCATCTTAAAAGTCTGGGTTTCTATAATGGTCATCTTGATGGGATCTATGGACAGGAAACGCGTACAGCAGTAGAAGACTTTCAAAAAGGTAATGACTTAAAGGTGGATGGCCTTGTGGGACAACAAACCTTTAAAGCATTACATAGTTCCGCCGAGCGTGCCTCTCAGTCCACAGCTGGGAGCGCGCGGGTTGAAACAGTCAATTATACGCAAAAGAAAACGAACACATCAAGCCGATCACAACCTGCTAGTTCTTCCAAAGTGATCTATATGAATTCAACAGCTTATACCGCATATTGCTCGGGATGCTCTGGAGTAACAGCTACAGGAATTAACTTACGTGCCAATCCTGATGTAAAGGTTGTAGCTGTCGATCCAGATGTTATCCCACTCGGAACAAAGCTGTATGTTGACGGCTATGGTTACGCTGTTGCTGGAGATACTGGCGGAGCCATCAATGGCAAACGCATTGATTTATTTATGTCCAATCAATCAGATGCTCTTGATTGGGGACGTAAAACCGTAAAGGTGAAAATATTAAACTAAAGAAAAAACAAATCCCTTGATGAAGGCTGGAGGATATCTGTCGAATATTCCATCTAGTTGAACCATCACAGGGATTTTTTGAAGGGGGAAGAAATTCCTGAGCTCCTTGAAGGGTGCGTAGTCAGCTTTTCTGCGGAAAAACTGCCCCTTCCTTTGGGCTCTAAACTTATGACGATGTGTTATTATGTATTCGGAATGTACAAGGGTTCTAATATCACGTCGTAATGCTGTTCTATTTCTTCCAAAGTATAGAGTTTAAAACGACTGCGCTTGTTGGCAACCATATGAATATGATCCTTGAGAAGGTTATACGGATGTTGACCGATCCGTTCACCTGCATGCATTTCCATATAAGTCTCATCAAGAATACGCCGATAGCTCAAATCCATAAAAGCATTGACGATGCGAAGTGTCTCCTCTTTTTGGTCAATAGCGTAATAGTAATTACCATATTGATCGATAATAAGGTCGGCTCTTTTGGTGATCTTCATGCTTGTCCCTCCTTAATAACCATTAAGAAAAGTATAAGGGGCTTATGGAAGAAGTTCAAGAAAGGAAGGAGAGTGCTTATTTAAATTTTTATTAACTCTCGTAGGTCTTGAGATGTTAAATGGATTAACTTTTGGTAGACTATAGGTATCTTGGTATAGGAGTTTTTATATGGCGAAGCAAAAAAGGAATAACACAGGAAAAGGAATACTTGCTGCAACCGGTTTACTTATACTGTCTAAATTGAAATGGGTCTTTGCGCTCCTAAAGTTTTCAAAATTTGGGGGCATGTTGATTAGTTTAATGGTCTCTTTAGGCGCCTACGCGCTGATTTTTGGCTGGCAATTTGGAGTGGCCCTTATCTATTTACTATTTGTTCACGAAATGGGGCATTTGGTGGCTGCCAAACAAAAGGGCATTAAGACAAGCCCGGCGGTCTTTATTCCCTTTATGGGAGCGGTGATTGGCATGAAGGAGCAACCAAAGGACGCGGCGACAGAGGCTTATTTAGCTTATGGGGGGCCGTTAGCTGGACTTGTTTCAGTTATTCCGGCATTGATTTTATATACACTTACAGGTCAATCTGTCTGGGCATTAGTCATCATGCTCGGATCCTTTATTAATCTTATTAATTTATTTCCAGTATCACCATTGGATGGTGGTAGAATTGTTGGGGTTTTGTCTCCAAACCTATGGTTCCTAGGCCTACTCGGAATGATTGTGTTTACCTACTTCTATCCGTCAGTTCTTTTTGTCATTATTATTATTATTGGTTTCTTTTCTTGGTGGCGAAGATTCCGTGAGGATTATAATATCAAAGTTATCCAACTTCAAATAGTGGCAAGAGAAAGGCTCATTGAAAAGGTTTTAAAGCTAAGGGAAGATCTTTTTTATCAATATTATAGAGAAGAAGACGGTCCGATGGTCAACCAAGTGATGAAGGAGTATTTAATCCGCGACGTACGCCAGGAGCAGGGAACCTTACAAGGGGAAATCTCCAGTATGTCGAAATGGTTGATCCCTATTTTACAAGACCGGAAAAAATTAAGGAAAATGAGTCTGATCTTACAGGGACAAATAAATAAAGAGTTAATGACCATTATTACACGGATTGAAGATCAGCACGATATTTCACAGGTTGTCAATGAACAACAACGGATCATCAGAAAATTAAAGGGGCAAAGTGAAGCCATCAATAAATATTATAATGCTACCGTTCGGACGAAGGTCACCGTGTTTATTGCCTATATTCTTTTAGCAGCTGTGTTAGGCCTTTTATTTATATATGGACAAGGAATTTTAGAAAGTCAATATATCGTTACGTCACTTCAGTAGAGGTGACTTTTTTGTATGATTAGATTTTATAAGTTAAATGCTTGACAGATGTCATTTTTTATTGAAGATCATCCATTAACCGATCGTCCTTAGTAGTCTCAACTCACTGGGGAATTGACGATTTGTTTCCCAAGCGGATCTTCGGACTCGTGCTGCTCCAACAGGACCCTAGTTTAGACAGCCATGAGTCAGCGGCACTGAAGAACTCCGGTGGTATTATAAGTGTTCGGAATCTTGCGCCTTATGTTCTGATCAAAGAGGGCACTATACTGGCTTTTAGAAAAAAGTCTTTCAATGATCTCAAGAGGAACGGGTGCTCTACCGATTTTTTTCGCACTTAATATCGAGAATATAAAATAAAATGCCGTATACACTTGATTTTTTTACAAGTAAAGAGTAAAATGTGAACAAAGGATGAATAAAATATGAATAAATAATGACGATATAGTGATAAAGATTTGACAAACCAATTTGAGGTGATGAAAATGGTTAAAATCTTAAATATTGTTTGCGTAACGGAGTTTGTTGTAGGCGTTATCTTGGCGTTTGTTCTTCCTCATGTAAGCGCTTATATATTTGGTGGCGGCTTAATTCTAGGTTCTGTGTTTACCTTTTTAATTGGGATGGGTTTAGGTTTACTAAGCCTCTATCAAGAGCAGTCATCGAAAAAAGAGCATAGGGATCAAGCGATTTAATTTAAATACTTCACATAGTCCTCAGGGTGATAAATGAAAAGAATCCGGTATCTGGTTAAGAGGATGCCGGATTTTATTTGTGGAAATAAAAAACACTCACCGTTATGGGGAGTGTTGGGGTTTTATGGCGTAAATAAGAGCTCTAATTCATTGGTTTGAGTTTATTTAAAAAAGTCACGATTCAATTGGATGTATTTATGCTCTTCCTCAGGCACTTCCTCCTCAGGATAGATCGCCTCTACAGGACAGACCGCTTCGCAAGCACCACAGTCTATACAAATATCAGGATCGATATAAAACATATCATCTCCCTCAATTATACAATCAACAGGACATGTTTCTACGCATTCTGCAGCTTTTTCATCCTTACATGGTGACGTGATGACAAATGCCATAATTAGATATCTCCTTTCTATTCTATACGAAAAATGAGTGTATCTTAGCTTTATTCATGACTGCTACTGCACGCCAAACCGCAATTTAGTGATGATAAAAATTGTCTGGTGAACATGGCCAGCAAATAGTCGTCAAAATTAATGGAAGTATAATATATACATTTATATGTAAAGCTTTTGGAAACACGATAGGTTCATAAGGAAGGTTTCCAGCATCTATACACCAAAATTAAAATGCATACTATAAAATATATATCACAACAGGGGATGAAAGGCAAGCTTGTGGACTGTTTTCGATCCCTTATAAAAAATAAAGAGGTTGAGACAAAACAAGATAATGAATACAAATACTGAACCATGCAAGTTAAAGATTGAGTGGGAAAGGAGAGTGTAGTCAAAATACGGAGTCTCAAAAAAATCGTGAGAACGGACGGTTTTTTCTGCGAAGATGATCCTCCTCGTTGCTTTCCTTGGTCTTATGGGGGTGGGAACCAGCGTGACTTCACGAGTCAACGTCGAGTTTTTCCGAGAAAGCTTCCTTCGCAGCGCAATATTCGTAGACGCAGGAACAGGGGGGTTTTAATCATAAATACTTTGGGGCCTATATGCCCCACTCCAAAGTGAGCTGAGGCCGCGCCCATGGAAAGCGACGTGTTTTGACGGAGCGATTCGCCCATGCTAAGTATAAAGAAAAATCCGTCCATCAACATTTTGAATGAACGGATTTTTCTTTGAGTGAAAGACTTCTGTCCCAGGCTCACTAAGACATGCTTCATCATGGAAGAGTGCTGATGAATTGGACCTCTTGTGGACTTCCAACAGGAGGTGTTCTGTCTTTGTTTGCTTGTTTGCCAGAGTTTAGTTCAAAATCTAAGATGAGTAAGAGCACAAAAACTATAGATAATACAACAAGGAAGCGGGTTTTCATTTTAATCCTCCTTTTTGTATGACTTAACTTATCTGAGTTTTTTTATAGCCTCATTTGCGATTTTGTACATTTCACTTGATCTTTTATAGGCTTTGGTTTCATAAAAATGTTCTGCCAGTTCTTCGGCAAAGGCGGTTAACTGATCCCATTTTTGAATTTTACTAAAATAGGGAATGACCTCGTTCTTAATTAAAAGTTCATAACTACGGTCTTTTTGGCCTAATGCTTTGTGCTTGAGGACAAGAAGAGAATAATAATATTCTTTATCGATACTTTTTTGTGAAAGGGGGAGCCCTTCTTCTATTTGCTTGAGGCAATCCCTTATTTGATTTAGCTTATAATATTCTAATGCGAGCAAGTAATGGGTCATGGCCTTTGAATCGCCTTTCGCAAAGGTTAACCCTTGACGGTAATGCTCAATGGCTTCTTTTGAAGAACCGCGCTGTGATTTAACATGACCAAGATTATGATGAATAATGCCAAGCCTTTGTGGGTCGTCAAGTATTTTAACAAACTTTAAAGCTTGTTCATAATGATGTTCTGCTTTGTTTAAGTTTTTGGACAAGCGATTGCCGATACCGAGGAGGACCTGGCAATCTGCGATTCTTGTTAAGTTATAATCCTTATTAAATTTTTCCAAGGCCATCTCTGCATATTTTATCGACTCTCTCACTTGTGAAAATCTGACATAGAGATTTGCCATTTGATAGTAAAGCTGGGCTTCTTCTGCTTCGCTGTATGAGAGTCGGGTTAAAATATCTTCAGCTTCTTTAAAGCAATCATTTGCTTTTGTAAAGTCGTTAATAAAGTTGTAATAGATACCAGAAAATTGCAGGTAATAGTATTGAAGTTCACTATTGAAAATATCTTTAAACTTACTAATATATTTTAGTGTGTTTTCGGCATCCTCCATACTGTTTAAGAAAAATTGAAACCTCAGGTTGAAGAGATCAAATTTTAAATAAATAAGGGGTTCCTCGATTTGTGAAGTCTCTAATGCTTTTTTTATGGTATCGCGTTTTTTTATTAAACTACTTTTGTCTTCATAGTCTAAAATCGCTTTGTACCATTGGTTTAGAAGGATGTTAATTCTCTCTGTCTCTTCAGAATTGTCGACATCACTATAGTTAATCCCAAGGCGCTCACATAAAAAGGAAATAATTTCTTCGCTGGACTTATCCCCATGTTCGATCTTACTTAGATAAGAGACTGAACAAATCCCTTCTGAAAGGGATTCAAGTGTATGGCCACTCAGCTTTCTATAGTATCTAATTCTTTTTCCGATCATAAATTCCCTTCTTCCTAAATGGGGAAAAAAGCTTTGATAACCCCAAAATAAACAGGGGGGATAGGTTTGATTTTCCCAATAAAAAGGCCTGCTTTTTCTGATATTATAATTATAAGGATTAAGGATTAATCTAAAAAACTATTTTCTTATATATTAAATCATAAAGAAGCGGATGTTAATATTCCAATTAAAAAATATGCCGAGATTTTTGAAAAAACTCTTAGGAAAAAGGAGACTTTATGTAAAATGGAGAATCAATCGGGACATTCCTTGAAGTTGAATTTTGCAAACGATCAGGGTCAAGCCATTGATGACATCAAAAGTTCCTTTCAGTCACAATCGGTAGTCTTAAATGAGTTGCTTCATCCGTTCTTTCGATCGATGTACAGCCAGTTTGACTTTGAACAGTTTTTAATAGATCGTGATGGTAATTATTGGTTTATCGAAAAGAACAATATGTATAAACAGACCACTCAGATTTACATATTTAATCATAAAGGTGATCTGCTGAAAAACTTTGCCGTAAAAGGGAAGCCTACTTTATATGAAAAGGAATACTTGATGATTGCTGCCTGTGAAGGAACCGATGACAAGGGTCACATATATTCATTTTGCAAGCATCATTTGAATTTTATTGAAGAATGGACCATTGATGGATTTCTTTGGGATATGGAGTGCATAGGAGAAACCTTTTATGTCACGAGTTATTTTGTAGAAAGTAATGAAGCTGTCCTTTATATATTAAATAATGATAAGAAAACGGTTGTCAGTCTAGGTCATGACATGTTTCCGACGGGAATCCTATGTCATAAAAATAAATTGTTTATTGCACTCTCTTACCTAAGAGACGGAAATAAGGGCAAAGTCATTCAATGCGGTCTTGATGGTCAAGTGGTTAAAGAAATAGCCGTTGAGATTGCCCCACGGAAATTGTTTGGTTATAAGAATGAATTGGTCATCTGTGGTTTAGATATGGCCAAAGGCTATTCTGACCGACTTGTCTACATTAATCTGGAGACAGGCAAACAAACGACTTTTCAGCTCCCACAAGCAATGGATGTGCGAGCACAAGATAAACACTTATTGTTCTATAATGGGCAAACAGAATCGATTATTTATTGGAGCCATGAGAAGCGAAAAATTATGCGGGTCGTTCGTTGGCCAGGGCGACAAAGTAGCGAAAATAAATTAGAGGCATTGGGATTAAACCACTAACCTTCGGGGAAGTGGTTTTTTTATATATATGATTAGAATTTTTGGCTCTATTATATATGTTGGGGTTTGTAGACAATTTACAATGCTGTTTTGGTTAAGTGAAAAATGACTCGCTTTCCGCGGGCAATCCGCGAGCCTCCTCGGACTTATCCTTTTGTGTCCTGCGGGTCTCGCCTGGCTTGCTATTCCCGCAGGAGTCTCGCCATTTTTCACTTTGTATTCTTGTCCCTTTTAAAAAACGGCAAAAAAATACACGTAAGCTCCTATATCCTTTACACTTGAATTGACGAGAAACAAGAACAAGGATTGGAATTACGTGTCTATGCAGTTTAACATGAATTTACCTGGATTAGAAGAGGTTAAGATTACAAAAACAGAAGAGATGAATGGTAGTTTTTATCTTTATATTGAAATTCCAAGAAAAAAGCACAAATGTCCAGCATGTGGGGAGCGAACCAACAAGGTCCATGACTACCGCACTCAAAAGGTGAAACACCTTAAGGTGTTTGAACGAACCTCCTATTTGTTTTATAGAAAGCGAAGATATGTATGTTCGTGTGGGAAGCGTTTTTTAGAAAAAAATAGTGTTGTAGAACGCTATCAGAGACATTCAATAGAATGGAATCAAGCACTTGTTTTACGTGTAATCAAAGGGAAAAACTTTAAAGACACAGCAGTACAGTTTCGAACGTCACAAACCACAGCTATTCGCCGTTTCGATCAAATTTCAGCAGGAACCTTAAAAGAAGTAAATGAATTACCTTCTGTCATCGCGATTGATGAGTATAAAGGTGACACTAATGAGGGGAAGTACCAGGTTATAATTGCCGATGGAAACACCGGTAAACCTCTTGATATTTTACCCAACCGTTCGGTAGAAACAGTTAAGAATTATCTAAGAGAAAAGAGTTCAAAGGTCAAAATTGTTGTCATGGACATGAGCCATAGCTTTAAATCAGCAGTTAGAAAAGCATTAAGTAGTCCTATTATTGTCGCAGACCGTTTTCACTTTTGTCGTTATATTTATTGGGCCCTAGACAGAGTGAGAAGACGTGTACAAGGGGAATTGCATCCTTATGATCGTAAGAAGTGAAAAGGTTTAACGCTTATAGTGTTGATCGGACTCCAGGTCGCTCGCTTTCCTCATGCCCACAGGACTAAGGGAAGCTCCTAAGAGAATAATTCTCGCAGAAAAATCGTGTTTTAAACGATTTTCTGATGTGGGTAGGGTTGGCGTTCGACGCACCATCGGGGTCCCCGAAAAGTGTTCTTTACTTTTTGGGGTGGTAATCGGGGTCCCCGAAAAGTGTTCTTTACTTTTTGGGGTGGTATTGATGTGCTAGCTTCGGCGTTGTCACACGGATGTAACGGAACAACTCGACGTTTATTCGTGAAGTAACGCTGGCCCCGTTCCCGAAGGACTCTAGTTAGGCATCTGTGCGTCAGCGGCGCTGAGGAACACACTCTGTATAAGTGTTCCGAATCTCGCGTCTTCCACTTCAATCCACTTGGTACTAACGATGCCCTTTGGCAAAATACATATTAATG
Source organism: Pullulanibacillus pueri (assembly GCF_014639255.1). Lineage (GTDB taxonomy): Bacteria > Bacillota > Bacilli > Bacillales > Sporolactobacillaceae > Pullulanibacillus > Pullulanibacillus pueri. The sequence continues at coordinate 20,839 of NZ_BMFV01000041.1, read as the reverse complement.
CCCAACTGAATGAGGACCGGGCATGCATTTACGCCCGGTTTTTCTTAAAGGAATAAGAAAGTATAAGCCATCGAAGCAATAAAGAGATCGGTAGAAAAAGTTGTCTTCTCTGATTAGGCTTGGCGGAAGCCGAGCAATCTTATTCGGGTCTCCCTTGCTCAGTTTATCCTATCTGTATATTTTTTCTAAATCATGTATAGCCTAAGGAAAATGATGTAAAGGTGGCCCTGAGAATGTCCTTCATATTATCCACTTCAACTGCTAATCCTCCATACGTGATGGACCAGAATGAAACAATGGTGTTCGCGAGAGACTTCTTTAAAAAGGATTTTCAGGATATTGACCGATTGCTTCAAGTTTTCCTTAATGGCTCGATTGAACAGCGCTATTTTTCAAAGCCGATCAGTTGGTTCAAGGAAAAACGTACATTTACAGAGAAAAATGATGTCTATTGTAACGTTGCCCGCGACTTATCTATGCGCACTATAAAAAAATGTCTCGCTAATGAAGGCTTTTTAAAACGTGACATACAGACAAAAGAAATAGATGCAATTATTTTTGTCTCTACTACTGGGCTGGCAACACCAAGTCTTGAGGTCAGCCTGATCAATCAATTAGATTTTGATAGCCATACCAAAAGACTCCCAATTTGGGGACTAGGATGTGCGGGCGGGACTGCCGGGCTTGCCCGGGCAGATGACTTCTGTACTGCCCATCCTGAAGCGGCAGTACTGGTCGTTTCAGTCGAGCTCTGTAGTTTAACATTCCAATATAATGATAGGTCTAAAAGTAATCTGATAGGGGTGTCCTTATTCGCAGATGGGGCCGCTTGTGCTTTAGTGGTTGGAGAGGCCTCTCCTTTATTAAAAGCTTCAAAAAAGCAAGCGTTGCCGAAAATGAAGGGGTCTGAATCCACCCTTCTAAAGGACTCCGAAGAGGTCATGGGTTGGAATATTCGGGATGAGGGGCTTTATGTCGTGTTTTCGAAAAGCATTCCGGCGCTTGTGGAGCGGTGGTTCAAGCCGGTGACTGAAAATTTTCTCAAAAAATTCGGTATTAAGGCAAGCCAGTTGACCCATTTTATTGCGCATCCTGGTGGGCGTAAGGTCCTAGAGGCCTATGAAGAAACGCTCTCTCTTAACAGGGCTCTTCTTGAAGACGCTTGGGATATCCTCAAGCATTATGGGAATATGTCCTCACCGACGGTTTTATTTGTTTTAGATCGCGTGATGCGTAAGGATAATCGAGCGGGAGAGAAAGGGCTTGCCGCTTCATTGGGACCGGGATTTAGTGCGGAATTACTGATGATGGAGTGGGAGGTCTGTTCATGACATTATTTGTCATTTTGTTGGCCTTTGTCATTGCACAAAGGATTGTTGAATTAGGGATCGCTAAAAGAAATGAGAAGATATTAAAAAGAAAAGGGGCTTATGAAGTAGGGGAAGAGCATTATAAATGGATTATTTTGCTTCATGTCTTATTTTTTGCGTCCCTTATTCTAGAGGTCTTTATTCGCCAGCCTCAACTGACCCCTTGGAGCATTCTTCCCTTCACCTTTTTTGTTATAGCACAAGGATTACGCGCGTGGGCTTTGTTATCCCTCGGTCATTTTTGGAACACGAAGATTATTGTTTTACCGGGTGCGGATGTGATTTCAAAGGGACCTTATAAATATTTGCGTCATCCTAATTATATTGTCGTTGGGCTAGAAATGTTAACTCTTCCTCTCATTTTTGAGGCTTACATCACCATGATTTTATTTAGCCTATTAAACGGGCTTATTATACTAAAAGTAAGGATTCCAGATGAAGAAAAGGCTCTCATGGAAATGACAAACTATAAGAAGAAAATGCATAAGCGCAAACGATTTATTCCCACAGCTCCTCGGAAATGAGGAGCTGTTTTTTAAGCCGTCGAAGCAATAAAGAGAGCGGTAGAAAAATTTGTCTTTTCTGATAAGGATAAGGACTTGGCGGAAGCCAAGTTCTTATCAGGTCATAAGGGCGGTTGTAAAGTCTGCAAAAAGACGAGCAGATGCAGTGGGGTGATGGGTGAGGAGATAGGTTCGCGTTTTTGGTAGTTTGAAAGGATGATGATCGACAAGAAGGAGCCGACCTTCTGCCAGTTCTCGGCGCACGGCAATGTGAGGAAGAAAGGAGAAGCCAAGGCCTTCTTCAATAAAGTGCTTGGTAGTACTCACTTGGCTGACAACCATAGTTTTCAGTGAATAGCGAGCATAAATATCAGAAAGCAATGCATCCCAATACTCTGGGTGATTATGGGTGATCAGTGGGAGTGACTCGAAAATCGCTTCATAGTTTATGAGTGGACCACTTTCCCAGTCATACCCATCATGAGGCACGATCATAACAACAGGGTCCTCTGAAAGAATGTATTGTTCTGTAAACCGGTGAAAAGCACCCTGTCTTGAGAAGCCGATGTCAATGGTGTTTTGAAGAAGGGCTTCCTCAATTTGAGAGGACTCCATGACTTTTACAATCACTTCAATATGGGGGTAGTCATGCATAAAACGGCGTAGGATGAAAGTAAGATGAGTGGTTGCGACGAGTGGTGAAGTCGCGAGTGTCAAGGTGGAATGGTACCCTTTTTGGAGTGTGTGCATAGCTTGCACAGCGGTCTCATATTGTTCTGTAAGCGCCAATGCGTGCTTTAGAAAGTGTTCTCCTTCAAGAGTAAGGAAGACATTCCTACCCTCACGACGAAATAATTGCGCCCCCACCTCGTTTTCCAATTGTTTGATTTGAAAAGTAACCGTCGGTTGCGTTAAAAATAATTTTTCGGCCGTGATTCTAAAGTTTTCATGTTGAGCAGCGAGTATAAAGGTTTTAAGCCATTTGATATTCATATTCAGCACCTTCTAATTAAAAAATTCTATTGATTTAATATAAAATATTTAATTTTATTTATCAATGGATCCTTTTATGATAAGGATATCCAGTTACTTTGAGGGGGAAATGTCAATGTCAGGACTTGATCAAGTCGTTGTCGCGGATACTTGTTTGTCAGAAATAGAGGGTGAAAAGGGTCAGTTAAGCCTAAGAGGGTATCCCATAGGTCGGTTAGCAGAAGAGCACATCTTTGAGGAAAATCTTTATTTTCTTCTGACGGGGAGATATCCTACGATAGAAGAAATAGGAAATGTTTCACAGCAGTTAATAGCAGCGATGCAATTGGATGAGGAGTATTTGACCTTTTTGGAGACTGTTCCTTTACACCTTGACGCTATTTCTTATTTAATGGTGGCCCTATCCGCCATTAACCGTCAAAAATTCACCTGGCCGCCGACCCGAGACCAGGCTTTACATCTTCAAGGAACAGTTCTAGCCATCCTTGGGCAACGGCAAAGCAGACTAGAAGCAAGACCGTTAACAGCTCCAGATGCTCAACTGAACTTTGCAGGAAACTTTTTATACATGATTTTTGGGCAACGGCCTACTGAGGATGAGACAAAGGCATTAGATTGTTATTTTACACTCACAATGGAACACGGTCTTAATGCTTCGAGTTTCACTTCTCGTGTGATTACCTCAACAGAGTCTGATCTGATTTCGGCGATAGTGGGGGCTATGGGCGCTTTGAAAGGGCCTCTTCATGGTGGAGCGCCTTCAGAAGTCATTAAGATGCTAGAGGAGATCGGGAGAAAGGAGAACATCGATACATGGCTAAAAGAACGTTTAGAGAATAAAGAAAAGGTGATGGGGTTTGGGCATCGGGTGTATCGGACAAAAGACCCACGAGCCCTTATGCTCAAAAAAGTAGTAAAATCGTTCAATAGAGAGGAGGGCTGGCTGCAGCTGGCCCTCGCATTGGAGGAAAAAGCGGAAAGAGCTCTAAAAGCGTATAAACCTAATCATTCGCTTAAAACGAATGTCGAATTTTATGCAGCAGCGTTATTTAAAACGATTGGACTTCCTCAGGATCTATACACGGCAACCTTTGCGACGAGTAGACTCGCGGGATGGTGTGCACATGCACTCGAACAGGCAGAAAATAATCGCATTATTCGACCAATGTCACGTTATATTGGTCCAAAATACGAATGAAAACGAGGGGATTTCCCTCGTTTTAAAAATATGAAAGTATAAAATAATTTAGGCATCGGTGCATCAGCGCCGCTGAGGAACGCACTGAGTATAAGTATTCCGAACCTCGCGTCTTCCGCTCCAAGCCACTTGGTGCTGATGCTTCGAAGCAATAAAGAGATCAGTAGAAAAACTTGGCTTCATGGATAAAGACTTGGGGTCAAGTTTTTCCTATCTTGGTCTGTAATAATAAGAGCCACGATTTCTGAACAATAATATCGGACCTAATACGAATCCCGCAAGTAATCCAAAGAGATGCCCGAGGATGTCAATGTTAGAAGGGAAAAAGAGCGTCCATGCCACATTGAGAATTAAGATGACAAGAATCATTTGTCTGCTGCCTTTATCGAGCAAATGCTTTCTTAATGTAATAATGAAAAGGAAGATCCCAAATAACCCGAAAATCGCGCCGGAAGCCCCAATGTATTGTAAAGAGATATCGGCAAAGAAGTATTGAAGGACATTCGAAATAATTCCAGACCCCAAATAAGCGACAATGAACTTCCACTTTCCAAGTAAACTTTCTAATGCTGGAGCAAACAGAAAGATAGAAAAGGAATTAAAGAAAACATGGGAAAAGTCAAAATGTGTGAAAATGGGCGTAATCACCCTATACCATTCATGGTAGGCTTGAACCCGGAAGTTAGAGCCGAACCCCCAAAAGACAATATATTCCGCTATATGAGGAATATGGAACCAAAGGGCTAGCTTATAGATCATCCACACCAGTAAGTTGATGGCGATGATGATCGAAACAATCGGATAAAACCTAAGAAATTCTTTAAAGCTTTCGGTTCGTATAAACACGTGACGTCCTCCTTTGCTCTTGCTATATTATATTATAAACAAAAGGATTGTACGAATAAAATTGGAAGAAAGGTGGGAAGGTTTGTGATCATTGGGACTGGGATTGATCTTATCGAACTGGATCGTATCGAAAAATTACTATACAAAAAGAAATTTATTGAAAGAATTCTAACGAAAATGGAACAAGAAGCTTTTTACAATAAGGGGTCTGAGCAACGTAAGAAAGAATTTTTAGCAGGGCGTTTTGCAGCTAAAGAGGCTTACGCGAAAGCGACTGGATTAGGCATTGGCCAGTATTTATCGTGGCAAGATATAGAGATTCTTAACGATGGGACGGGCAAACCCATTATAAATGTCAAGGCTGATCATCGTATCCATCTATCGATAACTCATACAAAAAAATATGCCGCAGCGACGGTAACTATTGAAAGCTTGTCAGGCTAGTTCGCATATATTTAAGAGTTGTCTCATATATTTGTAATGCGCTGGGAGGGACTATTGTGCAAATCGTATCAAGAGAAGGTATGCAAGCGATTGACCGTCATGCCATTGAACAGATTGGATTAAGTGGGACCTTGTTGATGGAGAATGCCGGAAGAAGTATATTCTATCATTTGCAATCTATCCTAGGCAAAGAAGAAAAAATTGGGGTGATTATTGGGAAAGGGAATAATGGTGGAGACGGTTTTGTTATTGCCCGACATCTTATGAATCAACAGTATTCGGTGGAAGTCTGGGTAGTGGCAGAAGCAGCAGCCCTTGTAGGGGATTGTGCCTATCATCAAAAAGTGTTTGAAAGGTGCGGAGGGGTATGTCATTATCTCAGTGATGAAGGACTTGATGCTTTAAAGGCGGCATGGGCGTCATGGGATTATATTATCGATGCACTGCTAGGTACCGGAGCTAAAGGGGCGCCAAAACCACCCTATCGTGAGGTCATTCAGGCGATGAACCTGAGTCAGACAGCGATCATCTCTGTCGACCTTCCGAGTGGAATTCCAGCTAACGGTGGGCATTTCACACATGAAGGGGTGAAGGCTGAGAAGACATTGACCTTACAATGTCCGAAGAGAGCGCAATTTACGTATCCGGCAGCAAATTATTTTGGTAAAGTCACCGTTGTGGACATTGGCATACCTAAGTGTTCTATTACAGTGGGAGCAGAAGGTGTGAGTCAGTATACCCAAGCGGACTTTATTCGGTCCTTTCCAAAAAGGAAACGCTCCGCGCATAAAGGTGATCATGGGCGAGGTTTGATGATCGCAGGTTCAGACCGCATGCCAGGAGCAGCCGTTTTAGCCACTCGAGCCGCTTTACGCTCAGGTACGGGGCTACTCTCAGTGAATACGACAGAGAGTGTCAAGGCCATTTTGGCGACACAAGCCATTGAAGCCATGTTTGACCCTTTTGACTGTACAGAGGATGCTACGGTTGGCGAGGCTTTATCGAAATATGATGCTGTTGCTTTTGGACCAGGAGTTGGGCGCTCTCAACAAGTAGAGCTCACTCTCATTCGCTTATTAGAGCATACAAAAGGTCCTTTACTCCTTGATGCTGATGGACTCTTTTACCTTAAGAACCATTTAGAGAGGCTGCGCAAACGGTCAGAGCCCACCTTATTAACCCCCCATCCCGGTGAAATGGCGCGACTCGTTGGCAAAAGTGTACGTGAAGTAGAGAATGACCGTTTTGGTCTCTCGCGTCGGTTTGCCAAAGATTATGGTGTTTATTTGATTCTAAAGGGACCTTTTACGATTATCACGGCACCAGATGGGACGCAGTGGGTCAATACAACGGGTAACCCTGCCTTGGCCACTGGTGGCACCGGAGATGTGCTTACGGGCATTGTTCTTTCCTTTATCATGCAACATGAGACATTGATTTCGGCTTTATGTAATGCCGTTTATTTACATGGTTATGCAGCGGATGTCCTGGTACGTTCTTTAAAGGGGATGACAGGCATTCTAGCCTCAGATGTCATACACATGTTGCCACAAGCATTGGGAGAACTGGTGCCGGTCGATAAATAAAAGGTTAACCCTCTCTTACGATGGAGAAACCCTTCTTAAAAAGGTGCGATTTGCTAGAATAGAATCCCTCCTTTGTCACTGATATGAGACAAAGGGGCTGGATGAATGTGAAGAAAATTTTTTCACTCATGTTATTAGGAGTCATGTTCCTTTTTGTATTAGCAGGCTGTGGGAGCCAATCGAAGGAAGATGTAGTAGGGGATTTATCTAAAAAATTGGAACAATTGGAAGGCTATAAGGCCAATGCGGTCATGACCTTTAATAATGGCGAAAAACAACAAAAGTATAACGCGGAAATTTGGTATCAAAAACCTGATCAATATAAGGTTGTTATACAAGATGACAACAAAGAAAATAAACAAATGATCATTAAGAATAATGGTGATGTTTTTGTTCTTACGCCAGCACTCAATAAGAAATACCACTTTGAGAGCGATTGGCCCAACAACCGGAGTCAAACGTATCTCTTTCAATCACTTGCGAAGGACATTGTAAACGACGCTAATGCGAAATTCGAGAATAAGGAAAATAATTATGTTTTTACAACCAAAACAAATTATCAAACGAAACTTCTCACCAATCAAAAAATCACTTTAAACAAGAAAGATTTAGCACCAAAAGGCGTTAAAGTGATGGATCAAGATATGAACGTGGTCATCGACATTCAATTTAAGGACTTTAAGTTTGGTCCGAAGTTTAATAAAAGTGACTTTGATGTTGATAAAAATATGACCAGTATGGCGCTTGAAGTTCCAGCGATGGCGGTGCCGGATGAGAAGTTTAAACTCTATCAGCCGACGGTTGATATTGATGGAGCATCCCTTGCTTATTCTAAAGACGTTTCAAGTGATGGGAATAAAAAGTTTATCATCAAATATACCGGTAAAAAAGGCTATACACTAGTTGAAACAAAAAGTGAAGTGGCAGAAGCAAGTGCAACTGTCGACCTTGAGGCCGATCCTGTTAACCTTGGTTTTACTGTAGGAGCAATGACAGATCATTCCTTGACATGGTCACACGATGGCATGGATTATTACCTTGTTTCTGATGATCTCACCAGTGATGAAATGGTTAAGGTTGCACAGTCAGTGGTTGGCCAAGTGACAAAATAATGAGACTTCTTTATTAGAGGCCTTCTTCATCTCCCTGATGAATAATATAAGGAAGTTAGGTTGATGTCGGTACACCTTGTGATGGGCCATATGAGCATGCATCCTGTGTTCCGAAGCAAGCGTGACTTTTACGGGCAGTTAATCCCCCACTTAGTATGTCTTGAAGTGGGGGTTTTACCTGCCTATTCATGCAGGAAAAAATGAAGGAGAGGTGAGAAGGTGTTCATAAATGGATACGGTGTCATAACCAGTTTTGGACCACCCTCTTTCCTTTTTGCAGCAAGTGTGGTTGTTGACATCTATGTTTTACCGCTCAATAATGGGATATATCGATGAACTAAGATATAGGAGCTGTCGAACACCGTGGACTATTATAGAGATACGTGGGTAGAAGTGAATCTTGATGCTATTCATTCTAATATAGTAAATTTAAAACAATATATCCCTAATGAGACGCATATTATGGCAGTGGTCAAAGCAGATGGTTACGGGCATGGAGCGACAGCGGTTGCACGTGAAGCCCTTGAATCCGGTGCGACATGGTTAGGGGTTGCTTTTCTAGATGAAGCGATTGCCTTACGGGAGGATGGGATTAAAGCGCCGATTTTAGTCTTGGGGTGGACGCGACCCAGTGATATTGATTTGGCCGTGCGATTTAATATTTCGCTAACTGTTTTTCAAAAAGAGTGGATCGAGACGGCATTGAAGTCCTATCAGTCAAAGCTTCCAGCCTTTATTCATCTTAAATGTGATACGGGTATGGGGAGGATTGGCGTCCGCACAGATCAGGAATTAGAGAGCGTTGTAAAGGCAGTAGAGAAGGATAATCGGTTTGTTATTGAAGGGGTCTTTACTCATTTTGCAACAGCTGACGAACCGGATGAAACCTATTTTAATCAACAGTATGGTCGTTTTCAGGAAATGCTTCAAAGTTTGAAAAAATTTGGGGTCAATCCTAATATTGTTCACTGTGGAAATAGTGCGACGGGATTGAAGCATCCTGAAAAATTGTTTAATATGGTGAGATACGGTATTTCCTTATATGGGCTTTCACCTTCCGTTGAGATGAAAGAGAAGCTTCCCTTTGCTTTAAAAGAAGCCTTTTCATTGAAAACACGGCTTGTTCATGTTAAAGCCTTAGAAGCAGGAGAATCCGTGAGTTATGGAGCGACCTATACAGCGGCTAAGCCGACTTGGATAGGAACGCTTCCAGTAGGATATGCTGATGGATGGTTGCGTAAATTAGCAAAAGTCCCCCTCTTGATCGAGGGTAAGCGGCTCCCGGTTGTAGGCAGAATTTGCATGGATCAGCTGATGTGTCAATTAGATAAAGCCTACCCAATAGGGCAAGAAGTGACTCTTATAGGGACTTCTGGTGGTGAATGTGTGAGTGTGGATGACATCGCAGGGTGTTTGGATACCATAAATTATGAAATAACATGTATGATTAATCGTCGAGTGCCAAGAATATATGTTAAAAACGGTGAAAAGTTTTTAGTAAAGAATTCACTTCTAAAGGATGTTTATGAGTAGCGTTATAAAAAACAAGCAAGTGCATTAAGTTGAAAAGGTAAAACAAAACGTGTCTTTTAAGTGTTTGAACTTGATGCTAAGCTGTTTTTACACTATAGAACCAATGTAAGCTGACGTAGGGATCCAACTTTTGTAATAGAGGTATATGAAAAACGAGGTCGTTCGTCATTAGAATTTGGCGATAAGCTCAAGTTTTTCTGATAAAAATAATCTTAATGAGGCTAAAGAGCGATTGAAAACCCATGAATGTAATGGTAATATTGTTCTTGGAATCATTATGAACGAGAGATGTGTGGAGGTGCTCCCTTTGCCTGAGTCAAATTCAAAGGAAATCGTTATAGAATTACCACAATATTTACTTCAAGAATTAGACGGCGTTGCCAGACAAGATAATATGAATCGAAGTGAGTTTCTACATCGTGCGGTAAGAATGTACCTTCGTGAGCGAAGCAAACGGCATATCCGTGAATCTATGCGACAAGGTTATATGGAGATGGCAAAGATTAATCTTAACATTGCATCTGAAGCGTTCTTAGCCGAAGAGGAGGCAGAAAACACCCTGGAGCGCTTGGTTAGTGGGGTGTAAATCGGGTGATTGTTAAACGCGGTGATGTTTACTTTGCCGATCTGTCTCCGGTCGTAGGTTCAGAGCAAGGTGGTGTACGGCCGGTTCTTATCATCCAAAATGATATTGGAAATCGTTTTAGTCCAACGGTCGTAGTGGCTGCAATCACTGCGCAAATCCAAAAAGCAAAGCTTCCGACCCATGTAGAAATTGATGCAAAAAAATACGGATTTGATCGTGATTCTGTCATATTATTAGAGCAAATTCGAACGATTGACAAGCAGCGGTTAACAGATAAAATTACACATTTAGATGAGGATATGATGGCTAATGTGAATGAGGCCATACAGATTAGTCTAAGTCTCATCGATTTTTAACTTTCGAAGTTGCTCCATAACAGAGCAACTTTTTATTTTTTCAGGCTTTATAATATGTAAGCGTAAAAATTAGAACTTATAAAGCAAGAGCTATAGATAGAGGATAGCTGATAGCTATTATGGCGATGTCTTAAAATAGTGGCGGGAAACCTTAAGTCTTATTGATCAAGAGATTTATCTGATTGCAGAAAAGGGTTAGGAATGGAATAATAAAAGAAAAGCCTTTACCGCCCGTTATTTAGAATCTTAATACTCTTAGGAGGAGAAGGAATGGAAGCAGCTCCGGTTGTTACATTAATTAATAAGCGTCGGTCAGAAATTGTTGTTCGCTGGAAAGAATATATGGAAGAACGAAAAGATTCCTCAAGTATTATTGATGGTCGTACAATAGAAACAACAAATGATAATTTCGTAGATTTAATCTTCGACTATTTAGCAGATAATCAAAGTCAGGACCGGTTGAATAATCTTATGGGACGAATCCTTGCCCTTGGGTGGCCACTAAGTTATTTAACCAATGGGGTTCATATTTTTAGACGTGTGGTCAGCACGCTTATTATTGAATCAGAAATGGAAAAGGCTGTTATCTTAGACTATTTTAAAGCGATGGAAGATTTATTGGATCCTATTTTTAATAACTTAATAGAGGATGCAACGTCGACATGGGAGAATACGGTCTCTATTCAAAAACGAGCTCTTATGGAGCTTTCAGCCCCTTTAATTCCTGTTATGGAGTATTTGGCAGTCATGCCTTTAATCGGAACCATAGATACCGAACGCGCAAAATTAATCATGGAAAATCTCCTTGAAGGCGTTATTGCTTACCGTACGGAAGTGGTGTTGATTGATATTACCGGGGTCCCTGTTGTCGACACGATGGTTGCCCACCATATTATTCAGGCGGCAGAGGCTGTGAGACTCGTAGGATCTGAGTGTGTGTTAGTAGGTATTCGTCCGGAAATTGCCCAGACGATCGTGAACCTAGGGATTGAACTTGGAGAATTTCCTACCAAAAGCACATTGAAAAAGGGGATTGAATACGCGCTTGAACTCACGAATAGAGCCATTGTTTACAAAGACAAGCCGTCTGGATTAAGACTTTGAATGTTGGAGATAAAGGTGTCTTGATAGCGTTTTTTTCTTACTTTTGAACATAAAAAAGAGGAGGGTGTTGCGTGAGAATTCCGATTCTTAAACTTTATAATTACTTATTAACAACTATACAAGTGGAATTAGATGATCAAACCGCCATACAGTTCCAAGATGATTTGTTAAATAAAATTCATGAAACGGGCGCTATTGGCGTAGTCATCGATTTAACGTCGGTTGAAATTATAGATTCCTATATTGCGAAGATCCTTGGAGATGTTGTGAATATGTCAGAGCTTCTTGGAGCGAAGGTGGTTCTCACAGGTATACGACCAGCAGTTGCTTTAACACTTATAGACTTAGGGATAAGACTAAAAGGAGTACCGACTGCGCTTGACCTGGAGCAGGGGATTGAGAAACTGCGCCAGGAATTGGGGGAATGAACATGAATATAGCCCCAAACCGTGTAGAAATACATAATGAATGGGATATCGTCCGAGCACGGCAGTCTGGTCGAGAAAGGGCAAAAGAGCTTGGATTTGGTCATGTAGACCAAGCGAGAATTGCAACAGCTATATCTGAATTGGCTAGGAATATTTACCTCTACGCTAAACATGGCGAAATTATCATTAGTGTCATTGATGGAGAAAAAAGAGGCATCTCAATCATTGCTGAAGATAATGGACCAGGGATCAGGGATCTTCGAAAAGCTATGGAAGATGGTTACACGACTTCAGGAGGACTTGGAGCGGGATTACCGGGTGTTAAACGCTTAATGGATGATTTTGATATTGTTTCCGAAGAAGGTCAAGGGACCAAGATAACAGCAAAGAAATATCTTCGCTAACCACTGAGAGAGGTTGGTTATATGATTGATCATAAGGAGCTTTATCAGCATTATAGAAAACTGTTGATTGAGCATATGGAGAGAAAAAGTGAAAAAACCTTATATAATGGACAATTATTCAGCCGGCAAATGATGGAGAATGGGGTTTCTCCAGAGGATGTTTTGAGTCTCCACATTGATGTGATAAAGGAATTTTATCCTCATATGGACGAAAAATTTCAATCTGCTTTTGACTTCTTATTAGAAGCCATGATTGGCTATGGCTTAGCCTATAGAGAACACCAAAATTTAAGATATAAACAAAGGCAATTAGAATCAGAAATTGACATTGCGGCGGATGTCCAGCAATCCTTGCTTGTTGGTGAAGTGCCCCATTATGATTTTCTAGATATTGGTGTGATTAGCCGACCGGCCAAACGTATGAGTGGTGATTATTATCACTTTGTCAAAGATGAGCAAAATTGTCTGAGTGTGGCGATCGCTGATGTGATTGGTAAAGGAATACCGGCAGCTTTATGTATGTCAATGATTAAATACGCCATGGATAGCGAGCCAGAACAAAGAACAAAGCCTGGCGCAGTTTTAGAAAATTTGAATCGTGTGGTTGAGCAAAACGTGGATCCTAGTATGTTTATTACTATGTTTTATGGTCTTTATAACGAAAGTCAACATCGACTTTATTTTGCTTCAGCTGGGCATGAACCGGGTTTTTATTATTCTTCTAATAAGGATGAGTTTCAAGAACTGATTGCTAAAGGTCGTGTACTCGGGCTCGATCGTTCTACAAAATATCGGGAATATGAAAAAAATATAGATGTTGGGGACATGGTGATTTTGTTTTCAGATGGAGTCACAGAATGTCGCACGGAAAAAGGTTTTATTGAACGAGATGAGATTGTGAGATTAATCCGTCAGCGCATGCATCTTTCCTCTCAAGAAATTGTTGATGGCGTATATAAAGAACTTGAGAGATTACAGGATTTTCAATTAAGGGATGATTTCACACTGATCATTTTAAAACGAGAGGTTTAATAAAGTGTAGCGTGGGGAAAAGATTAAATAGCCTTCACAATAAAAAGGCTTGGAGGTATTTTTATGAATTTAAATATTCTTCATGAAAAAAAAGTGGATGGTGGAGAGCTTTTAACCATTAGCGGAGAACTGGATGCTTATACAGCACCGAAATTAAAAGAAACCATTCTACCATTAGTGGATGTTGAGAGGGCATCAGTGACATTAGATCTTAAGGATACGGATTATATGGATAGTACAGGTATTGGAGTCATCATCGCAGCCTATAAGCAAAGTTGTAAACGGAATGGAACGCTCGTGGTGCAGAATTTAACTCCGCGTGTCAGCAGATTGTTTGATATCACGGGTCTATCAGAGATTATTACGATAGACGATATCAAAAAGGAGGAGACGACATGATTGAGACTTCCGACACTATTGAGCTAACGGTTCCTGCAAAAGCAGATTATATAGGTGTTATTCGTTTGACGACTTCTGGAATTGCCAATCGCATGGGGTTTTCTTACGATGACATAGAAGATATAAAGGTGGCTGTGTCAGAGGCGGCGACGAATGCGGTTAACCATGCCTATAAGGGCGAGCAAGGTGGTGTTATTTCAATTAGGATGACCACTTTTGCTGATCGAATGGAAATAATGGTAATGGATACCGGGCGGAGCTTTGATTTTGAACACATGGCCAAAAATATGAAGCCTTTAGATCCGTCTGCTGCGTTTGAAGACCTATCTGAGGGGGGGCTAGGTTTATATTTGATTGACACCCTCATGGATCGAGTGAGCATAAACAATGATTCGGGTGTTGCAGTTTATATGACCAAGTTTCTTCAAAGAGATGAGGTGGAACTTCATGATGACAGGCTCTACGAATCATTCGACAGACCGGTCGGGGGATGACGCGATACAGCTTATTCGTGAACTCCAGGATGATCCTGAAAATGAAGCACTAAAGTCTGAACTAGTGATCAATTACACACCTTTGGTCCATTCGTTGGCACGGAAGTTTTCAAGAGATAGAGGGCTGCAAGAGGATTTAATTCAGGTTGGAATGATTGGATTGCTCGCGGCACTTAGACGATTTGATCCGGATCAAGGCAATAGTTTTGAGTCTTTTGCTATCCCGACGATAGTGGGTGAGATCAAGCGCTATATCCGCGATAAAACGTGGAGTGTTCATGTTCCAAGACGTATAAAAGAACTAGGACCGAAGATTAAAAGAGCTGTTGATGAATTGACAAACCGATTAGGCCACTCTCCAACGGTTGAGGAAATCGCCCGCCACATTCACGCCGATGAAGAAGATGTTTTAGAAACGATGGAACTTGGTAGGAGTTATAAAGCAGCTTCAGTGGATAGTCGCATCGAGGCTGATGCTGAAGGTGGGACTGTCACTCTTTTAGATCTTATTGGAACCCCTGAGGCCGGTTATGAACAAATCAATGAAAAATTATTGATGGAAAAGATCTTTGGCGTCCTTACTGAACGAGAAAAGAAAATTCTCATCTATACTTACTTTGAGAACCTCAGTCAAAAAGAGACTGGTGAGCGATTAGACATTTCACAAATGCATGTTTCGAGGTTGCAAAGGCGAGCCTTGAAAAAATTAAGAGAAGCCTTAAAGGCTGATGAAACTGAAGTGATAAAATGATCGAAGCGTATCCTTTTGCCAATTTCATAATCAATGCCTTTCAAAAAAGTAAGAAGGGTAAAGAATGTAATGGGGATAGTTTTTTAATCGATGAAACGGATGATGCCTTCTTTTGTGCCGTGGCCGATGGCCTTGGAAGCGGTGGATATGCCCGCAAGGCCTCACAAATGGCTGTGGAAGTTATTGAAAGATCTTTAGATCAACCTCTTGACGAAATAATGCGGAGAGTAAATGATTCCCAGCAAGGGTTACGTGGCGTGGTTTTATCGATTTTTAGATTGGATACCAAGACGAGAATGATGGAGTTTTGTGGTGTTGGCAATATCTCTTTTAATATTTATAAGCCGAATGGAGAGATTGTACACCCTTTGCCTAAACAAGGGTATCTTTCTGGGCGGGTAATGGATTTTCGAATACAAAGTTTTTTGTATCCTGATGATGCTTGGTTTGCTATTTACTCTGATGGGATTTATCTCAATTCAAAGCACGCCCCTACCATAAAAAGATTATTTTATTCTTCTAATGAGAAAGAAGCAGAGATGATTATGGAGTCTATATCAACACGTTTTGTTGATGATATGACGGTCGTTATAGGTAAGCCTTCTTGAACAGTCTTTCGGTGAGTAGACCGAGCGGCTGTTTTTTTATAACGTTAGATTTCGTGAAGTCACGCTGGCCCCGTTTCTGAAGGGTCCTAGTTTAGGCATCCGCGAGTTAGCGGCGCTGAGGAACACACTCTATATAAGTGCTCCGAATCTCACGTCTTCGCTTTAATCCATTTATGGCTGACGGCATTTTAGTGAAAAACATTTTGATGCCAACTGAATGAGGACTGGGCATGCTTTCGCCCGATTTTTCTTATAACTTTGCGGAGAACCTTATAAGGGGAACTCGCCATTGCGACTTGGTGATAACTTTAATGTGTGAAGGCGTATGTCTGAACATCAGGCTTTATTTAGCGACACGTTGAAGTATAATCCAATCCATTCTAATGGTTCTCTACTGTTACTGGAAGATGGCACTTCTTTAAGCTATGATTAAAGAGAGAGGTTGGGAGGTTTGAATATGAACGATGTTGAAATTAAACCAACGATTGTTCAGTCGATCACAAAAGCATTAAAACTGAAGAGTCGTCAAGTTGAAAATGTCATCGATCTTCTTGAGGAAGATAATACGATTCCATTCATTGCCCGTTACAGGAAAGAAAGAACCGGCGGATTAGATGAAGTGGAAATTAATGCGATTGCTGAGCAATGGCAATATGCACAAACATTACATAAACGCAAAGACGAAGTGAAACGTCTCATTGAAGAACAAGGGAAATTAACGAAAGAACTTACAGAAGCTATTGATAAAGCAAACAAGCTCCAAGAGGTAGAGGATCTTTATCGTCCTTATAAGCAAAAAAGAAGAACCAGAGCGACGGTTGCAAAGGAAAAAGGCTTAGAACCGCTGGCGGATTGGTTAATGACATTACCTATGGAACCTGTAGATCCAGTAGCAGCGGGATATCTTTCAGAAGAAAAAGAGGTCCACACGATAGAAGAGGCATTAGGCGGTGCCTGTGATATTATTGCAGAACGTTTATCAGATGATGCGGACATTCGAAAGCATGTTCGTCGTGTCACCTTTACAAAAGGATTTATTGTGACCGAACGAAAAAATAAAGCTGAAGACGAAAAAGCAACTTATGAAATGTATTACCAATACGAAGAAAAAGTGGATAAGATCGTCCCTCACCGGATTTTGGCTCTCAATCGTGGGGAAAAAGATGATGTGCTTAAGGTAAGTATTCGTCCTCCAGAAGAAGACATTCTTCGATGGTTAACTTATCGTGTCATCACATCGGAGAAAACAACAGCCAGAGAATACCTAGATCATGCGATAAAAGATGGTTATAAGAGATTGCTATCGCCAGCGGTTGAGAGGGACATCCGACAAGAGTTGACAGAAAAGGCTGACGCCCAGGCTATTACCATTTTTTCAGAGAACCTACAGCATCTTCTTATGCAACCTCCGATGAAAGATAAAATGGTTCTTGGGGTGGATCCTGCTTACCGAACGGGGTGTAAACTAGCGGTTGTGGACGAAACAGGAAAGATGCTTGAAATTGCCGTTATTTATCCTACCCCTCCAAAATCAGAAGTGGAAAAGTCGAAAGCAGCGGTCATCGCTCTTCTAAAAAAATATGAGATCAATATGATTGCTATTGGTAACGGAACGGCCTCTCGGGAAACGGAACAGTTTATTGCCGATGTCATCAAGGATTTTAAGGAAAGAAAAATCTATTACATGATTGTCAATGAGGCTGGAGCCAGTGTGTATTCAGCTTCGGAACTGGCTCGAGAGGAATTCCCTGATTTAAAGGTTGAAGAGCGCAGTGCTGTTTCAATCGCACGTCGTTTACAGGACCCTTTGGCTGAGCTTGTAAAGATAGATCCGAAGTCAGTAGGAGTGGGGCAGTATCAGCATGATGTCTCGCAAAAGGATTTAACGGAGTCCCTTCGTTTTGTTGTGGAAACTGTAGTGAATAGGGTAGGGGTTAATGTCAACACGGCTTCTTCTTCCTTACTCCAGTATGTGGCGGGGCTTTCTAAAACAGTCGCAAATAACATTGTGAAAAAAAGAGACCAAGAAGGACGATACCGAAATCGCAAGGAACTCCAAAGTGTTCCTCGATTGGGAGGGAAGACCTATCAACAATGCGCAGGGTTTTTAGTGATTCCTGATGGTGACATGCCCTTGGATCGTACGCCGATTCACCCAGAGAGCTACAAGGAGACACAGGCCTTATTATCTAGCCTTGGCTTTTCACCAGAAGATATCGGGACAGAGGCTATTAATGAAAGGTTAAAAGGGCTAGATTTGGCCCAAACGGCACAAGAGCTTAACATTGGTGAACCGACTTTGCGAGATATTGTATCAGCCTTAGTTAGACCTGGACGCGATCCACGCGAAGAAGCTGAAAAACCGTTATTGAGGACCGATGTATTAGAAATAAAAGATTTGAAAAAAGGTATGGAATTAGAAGGAACCGTACGCAATGTGGTTGACTTTGGTGCGTTTGTGGATATTGGTGTTAAACAAGATGGGCTCGTCCACATCTCTAAGCTTTCCAATCAATTTGTAAAGCATCCGATGGATGTAGTCCATGTTGGGCAAATTGTGAAAGTTTGGGTAGAAGATGTAGATGTTGAAAAGGGGCGAATTGCTCTTAGTATGGTTAATGCATCATAAAAAATGAGAAAAGGGCAGTGATTCCTATATGTAATATGTGTAGGCTTTCCTGCCCTTTTATACTCTTGAAAGAAAAGTATTATTAATGTGATGTTAAAGGTTTAAAGAGATATACATTGAAATGTGTTAGGATAGATCGACACTACACCTAAGACGTGGACGACCAATACTAGAACACTAGGCGTGATAAGTAAACGAAAAAGTCAAGTTAAGCCTCTTAAGGAACTAACAGCAATGGTCATTATAAAAAAACCAGCATTGATTTAAGAGCTTAATCTGATACCTGTCCCTCTTATAGTAGGCGTTTTGCAATTGATTTTTGAACCATGTAGGCATAAGGTGGTAACCTCCTTTTCATTATTACCACTAACCTTGCTAATCACTAAGTTGTTTGTGAATTTTAGTCTCTTCATCATTAAATCGAATTAAAAGGATGAGAAACGTTATTGTTTTGACAAGCGCGCTTGTGAATGGAGAAAAAATAAAATATGATAAAGCATTTTATTGGTCATCACATTTAAAGCTATTATAATGTATGTAAGAATAGCTTGTTGCGTGATAAAAACATTGAAAGGAATTATAATCTTGGAGCAACATGAATTACAGGCATTAGTGGAACGGATCTCTTTAGAATACTTCTCTAAGGCGTTTAAACACGAAGCGAGATTTAATAACCGGTTAAGAACGACAGGTGGTCGGTACTTATTAAAGTCGCATCATCTTGAATTCAACCCCAAACAGTTAGAGGTTTTTGGGATGGAAGCTTTTATAAAGATCATTAAGCATGAATTAGTCCATTATCACTTACATCTTGAAGGCAGAGGATATCGGCACCGTGACCAGGAGTTTAAAGTGTTGCTTCAAAAGGTTGGAGGATCGAGATTCTGTGGCATGATACCTCACGCCAGAAACCAAACACACGTTAAGCACTATTATGTGTGCAGAGAGTGTGGACAGCACTTTATTAGAAGGAGAAAGATGGATACAAGGCGATACGTGTGTGGCGTGTGTAAGGGGAAAATCAAGCTCCTTTATTCTGAGGAAAATTAAAAGCTAATAACATTGAAGAGAATGTTTTAAAAAAGTATTGACGATAAGATTAAGTTGTGTTAAATTATATTAAGTCCGCTGCGATAGGGACATGCCTTTAAAAGAGTCATTCAAAATAACATTTAAAAAAAGTGTTGACATCCTCTAAACGATATGTTAAGATATTAAATGTCGCTGTTGAGGAATTGGAATTTAAAACTTCGCGATTGAATGTGTTTATGAATATTTTATTATAAATATTCCGCAGTAGCTCAGTGGTAGAGCAATCGGCTGTTAACCGATCGGTCGTAGGTTCGAGTCCTACCTGCGGAGCCATTCTGGAGAAGTACCCAAGTTGGCTGAAGGGGCTCCCCTGCTAAGGGAGTAGACGGGGTGACTCGTGCGAGGGTTCGAATCCCTCCTTCTCCGCCACGAAAACTTTAATAATCTGCATGACCAATATATGGTTTTGCTATCATAGAATATGGCCCCTTGGTCAAGCGGTTAAGACATCGCCCTTTCACGGCGGTAACACGGGTTCGAATCCCGTAGGGGTCACCATCATCTTTTTAAAAGTGTGGTTAGTTAATTAGTGGACCCGTGGTGTAGCGGTTAACATGCCTGCCTGTCACGCAGGAGATCGCCGGTTCGATTCCGGTCGGGTCCGCCATTAATGGCCCATAGCCAAGCGGTAAGGCATCGGGTTTTGGTCCCGAGATGCCCAGGTTCGAATCCTGGTGGGCCAGCCATTTTTAAAAACGGATGAGCCATTAGCTCAGTCGGTAGAGCATCTGACTTTTAATCAGAGGGTCGAAGGTTCGAATCCTTCATGGCTCACCATTATAATAAAAGCAGCATATATGAAAATATATAGCTATGCGGTCGTGGCGGAATGGCAGACGCGCTAGCTTGAGGGGCTAGTGGGGGAGACCCCGTGGAGGTTCGAGTCCTCTCGACCGCACCAAGTCTTTAACATATAAGCGCCCTTAGCTCAACTGGATAGAGTGTCTGACTACGGATCAGAAGGTTGAGGGTTCGAATCCTTCAGGGCGCGCCATAGCAAATATTAATTATCATATTAAATATAATCCATGCGGGTGTAGTTTAGTGGTAAAACAAGAGCCTTCCAAGCTCTGGTCGAGGGTTCGATTCCCTTCACCCGCTCCATAATTTTGTTTTATGGGCCTGTAGCTCAGCCGGTTAGAGCGCACGCCTGATAAGCGTGAGGTCGGTGGTTCGAGTCCACTCAGGCCCACCATTAATCCTAAAGGTGTTTGTTTTATATATTAATACTCTTATACTATTAATTATTTATTTGTAAGTGTGATGAGATATTCATATAATATAATTCTTTGGGATGAATGAGATGAATTGTTCCTTTAAAACTGAACAAAAGCCAAGCGCAAAAAGAGAAATCTTTTAAATGACGCCAAG